>JAQBQD010000134.1 GCA_028287185.1 Gemmatimonadota bacterium
GGCGGGCGCATGGCGGACGGTCGGCGTGTGCGCCGCGGGCGTGGCGCTGGCGGCGGAGGCGGGGCGGCGGAAGCGTGGAGGGCGGCGGGTGTTCCCGGCGACGAGCAGCCTGCTGGCGCCCGTGTGGCTGGCGGAGCGCGGCGTTTGTGCGTGGCTGGCGCTGGGCAGCCGGGTGCGCCTGGGCGGCGTGCGCTACCGGGGCGGCATCCTCCGCGCCGCCGCGACGCCCCTCCGCGAGCTGCGCCGGCGCTACGCGGGGGCGGGGGGAAGGACCTCCACGTCGATGGGCTTGAACGAGCCGTTGTTGGAAAGCTCGGCCGAGCAGGCGGTGACGCCCACGATCATGTCCATCTCGGCGCGCAGCAGCAGGTAGTCGCCCGCGTTGGAGCGCGGCGGGCCGAGGGTGAGCTCGCCGTCGGCCCCCACCGTCACGTTCATGAACACGTTCAGCGTGGTGGGGATGCCGTCCGGCTCGATGCCGAAGGGGGCCAGGCTCTTCACCAGGTTCCCGAAGCAGCTCGGCCGAGCGGACGTGTCGCCGTAGATGATGCGGAAGGTGTCGGGCGAGCAGGGCGTGAGAAGGAAGTCGTGGCGCCCCACCGTGTCGTCCACCACCGTCCACATGGGGGTGCTGCGGTTGGAGTACAGCGTGTGCCCCGTGGTGAGGTAGATGGTGTTGGCGTAGTCGATGGTGCGCCCCGACGACAGCCACTCGCGCACGTCCCCGCGCGCGAAGCTCACCAGGTCCGACACCTGCTCGCCCGTGGGGTCGATCACCCGCACCCGCTGCCCCGCGCGCACCTCGAAGGCCACGCCCGTGCGCGGCGCCAGGTGGAAGCGGCGCACCCCGTCGCTCTCGCTCTCGCTCACGGCCGGCTCCGGTGGAAGGGGCACTTCCAGCCGGGCTCCACCGCGCGGCCGGAGTACTGCCGCGCGTCGGACGCCTGCCCGAAGTCGCCCAGGTTGGGGTTCAGCGATCCTTGCAGCGCCATCTCCCGCGCGCGCACGGCGTCGCGGAAGCGCGCGTACAGCCCCTCGGCGCGCATCCGGGCGAACTGCTCGTGCGGGTTGAACACCAGCGCCGGCCAGCCGAAGCGCCGCGCCATCCGCGAGCTTTCCGGGTGCAGCCCCACCACGAAGAACGCCGTGCCCGCGAAGCTGAACGAGAAGTGCGGGTTGTCGGGATCGTCGCTCACGGCCGGGTCCCAGCCGGCCGACGGGTCCGCCGCGCTCAGGTCGGCGAGCTGGCGCCACAGCCGGTCCTCGAACTCCGCCTCGCTCCCCGGCGCCGTATCGAGGAACGCCGCCACGAAGGTCGCGTAGTCGCCCCCCGACGCGGGATCGGCGGCGAACTCCGCCAGCGCCTGCGCCAGCCCCGCCGTGGCGTCCGCCGAGCCCAGCGGGCCCAGGGTCGTGAAGCGGTAGGCGCCGCGGCGCAGGGCGGCGCGCGCGCCCAGGCACGGGTAGGCGGCGTCCGCCACGAAGGCGCGGAAGTCCTGGCGCACCCGCACGGCCAGCGCCCGCGCGCTCAGAAGCGCCTCCGGATGGGCTCGGGAACCACCTTCTTCAGCCATCCCGGGCTCCAGAGCACCTCCACCCAGCCGGGATCGAAGCGCAGGTCCACGCGCGCCGGGTCGATGCCCAGCGCGCGGAGCTGGCCCCGGGGCCGTCCTTCGGGCGTGTACGGAAGCACGTGGCCGGCGAGCGGGTCCGCGCCGCCGCCCCGCAGTCCCTGGACGTTCCGCGCCGCCGCCGCGCGCCAGGTCGGCAGCCAGCCGTCCGCGGGGCGCTCGCGCAGGGCGTCCGCGCGCAGCCCCAGGTGCCGCGCCCAGAGCTGGCGGCGCAGAGCGGACGCGGTCCCCGTGCGCGGCTCTTCGTCCACCCCGGCGGGCAGCACCAGGTTGAGGTCGAAGTTGCGGTATCCGCCAAAGATGCCGCGCCCCAGCCAGCGCTTGAAGTCGTCGCCGTACGAATGCAGCGACACGCCGTCCAGGTTCGCCGTGCCCAGCGTGGCCCACGCGTCGTCCACCACGGCCGCCTTGCTGTGGATGAAGAGCTGCGTCAGCTCCGCGCGCCCCGGCCTGCGCAGCGACGGCGCGGCCGCCCACAGCGAGAATACGCCCACGCGCGGATGCCCCAGCAGCCCGCCTTTGCGCAGGCGCTCGTTCTGCCACCCGCGGTAGGCGGTGATGTCGGGGTTCTGGTTCAGCACCAGGATCACCTCCAGCCCCGGCCGCCGCTCCAGCGCCCGCGTGAGCGCAGCCTGCACCGGCCGCGAGCTGAAGTACTGGTTCTCCAGGTAGATGAACGAGCGCGCCCCGTCGATCGCGCGCAGGTACGCATCCAGGATCTCCGTCGCCCCCTCCGGCCGCGAAGCCAGCACCCCGCGCGGGATCGTCCGCCGCACGTCCACCGATTGCCGTCCACCCTCCAGCCCCCCAGGCCGAGGATCGTCACCCGGCCCCTCCGCCGAATCCCCACCCCCGATCAGTCCGCCGGCGCCGCGCCACGCATCATCCGACTTCCACCAGTCTCCCGAATCCTCCGCATCCTCCGCATCCTCCGAATTCCACGAATCCTTCGCCTTCTTTGGCTCCTTCGAATCCTCGGAATTCTCCGACGACTCCGACGACTCCACTGAATCCATCGAATCCGCAGGGCGAGCGGAAGCGGATGAACCGGTCGATGAAGCCCGCCCCGCCCCATCCCACACCTCGGCGAACCAGCGCGCCAACTCGGCGGCGGCGGGGCCGGCGACGCGGACGGACAGGTCGTGGATGGGGCGGCCGGCCAGGTCGTCGGCCGTGCGGGCGGGGTCCGCGGGGCGATGCTCGCCGTCGTCCCAGTACCCGTTGACGAAGGGCGAGCCCACGATGAACGCCTCGGCTCCGTCCACCACCACCAGCTTGGCGTGCATGATCTGCGGGAACGCGTCCACGCCGCGCACGGCGATCCTTCCGCCCGCCTCCCCCTGGCCCGCGAGGAAGCGGCGGAGCGCCGGCGCGGTGTTCATCAGGATGCTGCCGTTCAGCAGCACCCGCACGTCCACCGGCGTTCGGCCTGCCCGCGGATCGGCGGCCGCCAGCAGCGCGTCCACCAGCAGCTCGCCGGGCGCGCCGTCCACGCCGGGTGCCGTGATGCAGTCCACGTCCAGCGCGAGCTGCGCGATCCACACCGCGCGCCGGGCCCCGCGGCACGCCTGCGCGATGCGCCCCAGCGTGGCCCCGCTCCCCGCGAGGAACTCCACCTCGTTCCCCAGGGACACGCCGCGTCCATCGCCGCTCGTCCGACGGTCACTTCTCGACGGACCGGTCTCCGTGGAGAGTTCCGCGAGGGCGCTGCCGCCGTCGAATTCGCACCGCATCGTCGCCGCGAACGTCGTCAAAGCAGCGGACGCGTTCTCAGGGTGCGTTCGGTCCACGAAGGCGGGCGACGTCCGTCCTGCGAGGGACGGATCGTCCACCGTCGATTCGGTCGATTCGGTCGATTCGGTCGATTCGGTTGATGGGGTTGATTCGGTCGATGAGAGGTGTGGAGGTACGGAGTCGAACGCGGCCGAGTCACCCGCGGCCGCCGTTCCACCCCCGCCGCCCCGCCTGCGCGCGGCCGACGTGGTGAAGGCCAGCACCAGCACGCCGGCAAGCATCTCCGTGCCCACCAGCCAGGTGCGCGACGCCACCGCCAGCACGACGCGCACGCCGCCGTCCGGCACCAGGGGCGCCAGCAGCACCACGAGCGCCGCCTCGCGCACCCCGATGCCGCCGGGCGCAAACACGGCGACGAACCCGGCGACGAACGCCAGCGCGTTGGCACCGACGAGCGTCCACACGGGCCCGCCTGCCGGCACCAGCGACGAGACGAAGAGCGAGAACGCCAGCCCGTATCCCACCCAGGCCAGCGCGTACAGGCACAGCAGCCCGCACCCGCGCAGCCACCCGCCGCGCCACACCGGCGCTGGCCTCCGCGCGACGCGCGAGGCCAGCGCGAGCAGGCGCCGCAGCACGGCGGGATGCACCAGCGCCACGGCGGCGGCGCCACCC
>JAQBQD010000150.1 GCA_028287185.1 Gemmatimonadota bacterium
CGCGGGCGACGCGGGCCCGCGCCCCAGCATGCGCCGCAGGTCGATCGTGCCGGCGGGCGCGCCGCCCGCCCGCTCCCCGTCCTCCGCGAACAGCGCCTCGCGCAGGTCGAAGCCCAGCAGCGGCAGCAGGATGCCCGCGCAGCGGTCCACCTCCGCCCGGAACACGGGCTCGCACGCGTACAGCCCGCGGCCCATGCCCGGGTACTGCTCGCCGACGCCGGGAAAGAGGAAGGCCACCGCGGGCGCGGCGGCCGGCGCCACGCCGTCCGCCGTCCGCAGCGGGTCGCGGGCGCGGAGCAGCGCCGCCGCATCATCCCCCTCGCGCGCCACCACGGCCCGGCGGTGAGGCAGGGCGGGGGACCGGCTCAACGTGTACGCCACCTCTTCGAGTGCGAGCTGCGGATTCTCCGCCAGGTGGCCGGCGAGCCGTTCCGTCGTGCGGTCCAGCGCCTCCGCCGAACCGGCGGACAGCGGAAGCAGGTGCCACGCCTTCTCGCCGCCCGCCTCGCCCGACGGGGAAGCCGCCTCGTCGGCGCGGCCGCGAAGTGGATCCTCGGACCGCGCGGGCATCGTGCGGCTGACGGCGAACAGGTTGTGGAGGATGGAGCCCTCCACCGCCTCGTCCTGCTCCACCGCCACCCGGAAGCCGCGCGCCTCCAGCAGGCGCGTCACGGTGTCCAGCCGTCCGTCCAGGTCGTGCACCTCCATCACGACCTGCCGGATGCGCGGCCAGTCCCCGTCGTCGATGCCCCGCAGCACCTCCAGCTCCGCCTTCTGCACGTCGACCTTGAGCAGGTCGATCCGTTCCACGCCCTGCTCGCGGATCACCGCCGAAAGGGGCCGCAGCCGGCATTCCATCTCCACCGCGCGGAACCGCTCGTCCAGCAGCTCGTCGGCGTACTCCAGCAGGTCCGCCATTCCCTCCATCCCGTCGCGGTGCTGGCGGTCCATCATCGCCCGCAGCACGTCGCGCTCCTCGCCGGCGTCGGCATGGAACGACGACATCCCCGAGCTGTTGGGATAGAAGGTGAAGCGCGCCGTGCCCTCCGCCCCGGCGATCCCGAAGTTGAAGGCGCGGGCCGCGGCCCCGTTCAGCGCCAGGTTGGCGCGCAGCCGCCGGAAGAGCGGAGGCGCCGGCTCGAAGGTGTAGATGCGCGCGCCGGGGGCGTGCCGGTGCGCGAACAGCGTGAACATCCCGATGTTGCCGCCCACGTCGAAGACGCAGTCGCCGGGCTCCAGCGTCACCCCGTGGCGCAGGTAGATGCGCTTCTCGAACAGGTCGTCGTAGAAGTGCTCGGCCTCCACCCGGCTCTGCGGGACCACCGTCATCCCGTTGGGAAGGCGCATGCGTGCGGCGGGCGGAACCGGGACAGCGTCGAGGGCCTCGCCCGTTCCCGCGGTCCCGCCCACCCGCACGCCCCCGTCGCCCTCACCCGGCAGGAGCGGCAGGGGCCACGCGACCAGCCTGGCTGAAACGGTCATCGCTGTTCTCCGGGTGCGGACGGGGGAGGATGACCCTTCCCGGCTGGACGGGCCGCTCCACGAGGGGGCCCGCCGGGAAGGACGGCACGGCGGCCGGATGCCCGTTCGGCGCCGGCCGGGACCACGATCTCGCCCCAGGACCGCCCTGTATGCGTCCTGGCGGGTACCGCAGGAACCGCCGCCGAAAGAGGCCCCCCGGACGGCGTCCAAGCCCTTCCTCATGCTCAACATCCGCCGCTTTCGCACCATGGGTTCCACGGCCCGCCCGGCGATGGACGCTGATGGCACATACAAGTGCCATACCACGGGACTGCTCGTTCTGTCGCGAAGTGTTCACACCGGTGGATGCGTGGACGGAGCCCACGGGGCCGCGGAAAGCCGACCGGAGGAGGGGCGGGTTTCCCGGTGGATGGTAGATAATGTACGGATTCATGGTGTCTCATGAATTCTTGACTTTCGTATGATGCGCCCCTCCGTCGTTCCGACGAGGCCGTTGCCGAGAGCACGACATCGGTACGGTATATGTCTGATTCGTGGCGGGCGTACGGACCCCTGACGGAGATTGTCCGAGGGGGCGCAAGTCTCGATCAGATTTGAACTTCGGGGACAATTCCGGACTTCCTGCCGATGCCCTCCGGAGGGGCGGGGTGGGAACATCCGATTGTCCAGGACGGGAGCCCCACTTGACGACTACCTTTAGCCGACTGATTATGTACGTATCCGCGACTCGCCCATGCTTCTCCGTCCTGGATGGAAACCGCCGCGATGGCGACGACGATGGTCCGCCCTGCCGAGCCGGGCACGCACCCGCCCTATCCGCTTTCCCCCCTGCAGCACGGGATGCTCGTCCAGACGCTTCGCGCGCCGGGATCGGGCGTCAACGTGGAGCAGGTGGTCTGCACGCTCCGCGAGCCGGTGGACGCGGAGCGGCTGGAGCGTGCGTGGAACCTCGTGGTGCAGGGCCATGAGGCGCTGCGCACGCGCTTCCGCTGGGCCGGCGCCGCCGAGCCCGTGCAGGAGGTCGTGCCGCGCGTGGACCTCCGGATCGCCCGTTTCGACGGGGCTGCGGAAGGGGACGGCGCCGGGGCCGCGGGGCTGGAGCGCTACCTGGAGGAGGACCGCGCGCGGGGCTTCGACCTGGCGGATGCGCCGGCGATGCGGCTCGCCCTGTTCCGGCCGGCGGCGGGGGACGAGTGGGTGCTGGTGTGGAGCTTCCACCACATCCTGCTCGACGGGCACTCGGTCACCCGCGTGGTGCGCGAGGCGTTCGCGTGGTACGACGGCGCCGCGGACGGGCCGGAACCGGCGTTCCCCCCGGCCCATCCCTTTCGTGGCCACGTGCACTGGCTGCAGGGGCGCGACCCCGCCGGCGACCAGGCGTACTGGGGCGCCCTGCTGCGCGGCCTCGGCGACGCCGAGACCCTTCGCGTGGGCCGGCGCTCGCCGCGCGACCCGGCCGCGGAGCCCCCGTTCGGCGAGCGCGAGCTGTGGCTCTCGGAGCAGGCGACGGACGCGCTCCGCGGCTTCGAGGCCCGCGAGGGCGTGTGGCTGAGCACGCTGGTGGCCGGCGCGTGGGCCCTGCTGCTGGGACGATGCTCCGGGCGCGACGAGGCGGTGTTCGGGGTGGTGCGCAGCGGGCGGGGCAGCGAGGCGGAGGGCGCGGAGGGGATGGTGGGGATGCTCATCAACACGGTGCCGTTCCGGGTGCCGCTTCCCGCCGGCATGCGCGTGATCGACTGGCTGGACGGCCTGGCCGAGCGCGCCGACGCGCTCGTCCCGCACGAGCACGCCGCCCTGCCCGACATCGCCCGGTGGAGCGGCCTGCCCGCCGGCGCATCGCTCTTCGACACCGTCCTCGACTACCAGCCGCACGCGTTCGACGCGCCGTTCGGCGCCCTGGGTCCGGCGTGGAGGGGGCGCGGCTTCCGCGTGCTCCGCCAGCCCAGCCTGCCGCTTTCCGTCTCGGCCACGGGGGGCCCGCGGCTGCACCTGGGCGCCGACTACTCCGCGGACCGGTTCGACGCGGCGACGGTGGACCGCATGCTGGGCCACCTCGCGCGGCTGCTGGAGGAGATCGCCCGCGACCCCGAGCGCCCCCTGGGCGAGCTGAGCCCGCTGGGCGAGGCGGAGCGCGGGGTGGTGGTCGAGGCGTGGAACCGCACCGATTCCGCGTACCCCGCGGACCTCTGCATCCACGAGCTGTTCGAGCGGCAGGCGGCGCGGACGCCCGACGCGCAGGCGGTCGTCGGGGAGGGCGGGTCGATCACGTACCGGGAGCTGGACGGGCGCGCCAACCGCCTCGCGCACCACCTCCGGCACCTGGGCGTGGGGCCCGAGGTGCGCGTCGGGATCTGCCTGGAGCGCGGCGTCGACCTGGTGGTGGCGCTGCTGGGCGTGCTGAAGGCGGGTGGCGCGTACGTCCCCATGGACCCCGCGTATCCCGCGGAGCGGCTGGCGTCGATGCTCGCGGATTCGGCCGCGACGGTGCTGCTGGCGTCGGACGCGCTCCTGGCGTCGGACCGCCTTCGCGGGGCGCCGCCGGCCTCCCGGAGAGTCGCGGTGGTGAGCGTGGACGGCGACCGCGATGCGATCGCGGCGCGGAGCGCGGCCCGGCCGGAGAGCGGCGCCGGGCCCGGCACGCTGGCGTACGTCATCTACACCTCCGGGAGCACGGGGACGCCCAAGGGGGTGATGGTCGAGCACGGCTCGCTCGTCAACTACGCGGTCCACGCGGCGCGGGCGTTCGCCCTGGGGCCCGCGGACCGCGTGCTCCAGTTCGCCTCCGTCAGCTTCGACACGGCGGCCGAGGAGGTCTTCGCCACGCTGCTCTCGGGCGCGGCGCTGGTGCTTCGCACCGAAGCGATGCTGGCCACCCCCGCCGATTTCTGGGATGCGTGCCGGGCCCGGGCGATCACCGTGCTCGACCTGCCGACGGCCTTCTGGCACCAGCTGGCGGCGGACCTGGACGCGAGCCGCCGTCCGCTGCCGGAGGGCCTCCGGCTGGTGGTGATCGGCGGCGAGCGGGCGCTGGCGGACCGCCTGCGCGCGTGGCGGCGGGGCGCGGGCGGGGTGCGGCTGCTGAACAGCTACGGGCCGAGCGAGACCACCGTCGGCGCCACCCTGTGGGACGCGACGGCCGACGCGGCGTGGGACGGCGCGGGGGGCGACCGGGTGCCCATCGGCCGCCCGGTCCCCAACACGCGGACGTACGTGCTGGACGCGGCGCTGCGCCCGGTGCCGGTGGGCGTGGCGGGCGAGCTGTGCGTGGGGGGCGTGCAGGTGGCGCGCGGCTACCTCGACCGCCCGGCCGCAACGGCGGAGCGCTTCGTCCCCGATCCCCACGGCCCCGCTGCCGGCGCGCGGCTGTATCGAACGGGCGACCAGGCGTGCTGGCGCGAGGACGGGACGCTGGAGTTCCTGGGGCGCCTGGACGACCAGGTGAAGATCCGCGGGTTCCGCATCGAGCTGGGCGAGATCGACGCGGCCGTGCGCCAGCACCAGGGTGTCCTGGAATGCGCGATCCTCGCACGCGAGGACGCGCCGGGCGATCCCCGGCTGGTGGCCTACGTGGCGGGGACGGCCGGCGGGGAAGAGCTTCGCGCACACCTTGGACGCCGGCTGCCGGCCTACATGGTGCCCTCCGTCTTCGTGCCCGTGGACGCGCTTCCGCTCACCCCCAGCGGCAAGCTGGACCGCAGGGCGCTGCCCGCGCCCGACCTGAGCCCCGCCGCCGACCGCTACGAGGCGCCGCGCACCGACGTGGAGAAGGCGCTGGCGGACATCTGGGCCGAGGTGCTGGGCGTGGAGCGCGTGGGCCTGCGCGAGGGCTTCGTGGAGCTGGGCGGGCATTCGCTGCTGGCCACGCGCGTGGTGTCGCGCATCCGCGAGGCGCTTGGCGGCGCGATCGGCGTGGCCGCGCTCTTCGAAGCCCCCACCCTGGCCGACCTCGCCGCGCGCGTGGAGGCCGAGCGCGCCGCGGAGCGGGCGCCGCTCGCCGGGCCCGGCCGGACTCCGGCGGGCGACGCGGCATCCCGGCGGAACGGGCGGCACGGGTCCACCGCCGACCGGGCCCTCGCCTGGTGGACGGAGCGCCTCGCCGGCGCGCCGGCCCTGCTGGCGCTGCCGACGGACCGTCCGCGGGCGGCCGTCCGGATGCAGGGCGCGGCGCGGGAGCCGGTCGAGCTGTCCGCCGGGCTTGTCGCGGGGCTGCGGACGCTGGCGGCGGACGAGGGCGCAACGCTGTCCGTGGTGCTTGCCGCCGCCTTGCAGGTGCTCCTCGCGAAGCACACCGGGAGCGACGACGTCGTAATCGGCAGCCCCGTCCCGCGGCGGGCGCGTGGCGAGGCGGAGGCTCCCGTCGGTCCGCGCGCGGACGCGCTGCCGCTGCGGACGGACCTGTCGGGTGACCCCGGCTTCCGCGAGGCGCTTCGGCGCGTTCGCGAAACGGTGGAGGACGCGGGCGATCACCGCGACGTGTCGTTCGATCGGCTGCTGGCCGAGCTGCATCCGGAGCGCTCCCACAGCCACGCGCCGATCTTCCAGGTGGTGCTGGCCCTCGCCGATGGATCGGCCGAAACCGGAGGGCTGGAATCGCCCGACGCGGAAGCGACCGGCTTCGGGATCGACGCTGCCGACCTCGACCTGACGCTCTCCCTCGCGGCGCACGCGGACGGCATTCGCGGTACGCTGGAGTACAGCACGGACCTCTTCGACCGCGGCACGATCCTCCGGATGCTGGGCCACCTGGAGCGCATCCTGTCCACGGTGTCCGCCGCGCCGGACACGCGCCTGTCGCGGCTGGAGCTGGCGGGGGAGGCGGAGCGCCGCCAGGTGGTGGACGTCTGGAGCCGTTCGGGAGATGGGATCGCGGCGGACGAGGGTTCGGTCCACGCGGCGTTCGAGGCACAGGCGGCGTGCACGCCAAACGCGCCGGCGCTCGTGTTCCGCGGCGAGGCCATCGACTACCGCGAGCTGAACGAGCGCGCCAACCGCCTCGCCCGCCACCTCGCACGTCTCGGCGTGGGTCCGGATGCACGCGTGGGCGTCTGCCTGGAGCGGAGCCCGGAGCTGGTCGTCGCACTCCTCGCCGTGCTCAAGGCCGGCGGGGCGTACGTGCCGCTGGATCCGGGGTATCCGGCGGAGCGGCTGGAGTTCATGCTGGCGGACGCGGGCGTGGGCCTCCTCGTCTCCCGCACCCGGCTGCTCGACCGCCTCCCCGCCGGGCGCGAGACGGTCGACCTCGACCGCCTGTCCGACGTCCTCCGCGCCGAGGACCCGTCGAACCTCGCCGTGTCCGTCACCGGCGAGAACCTCGTCTACGTCCTCTACACCTCCGGCTCCACGGGCCTGCCGAAGGGCACCGAGGTGCCGCACCGGGCCATCCCCGGCTTCTTCCCCGCCGTCGATCCCGCCGGCCCCGGCGCGGACACCGTCCTGCTGCAGCACTCGTCCACCTCCTGGGACGCGCTGACGCTGGAGCTGTGGCCGGCGCTGCTCCGCGGCGGCACCTGCGTGCTCTTCGACGGCCCGAGCGCCACGCCGGCGGAGCTGGGCGAGGCCGTCCGCGACCACGGCGTGAACACGCTGTGGCTCACCGCCGCCTACTTCAACGCGCTCGTCGATACCGCGCCGGACGCGCTGACGGGCGTGCGGACGGCGATGGTGGGCGGCGAGGCCGTCTCGGCCGCGCACGTGCGGGCCGCGCAGCGCAGGCATCCCACGCTGCGCATCGTGAACGGCTACGGTCCCTCGGAGTGCACCGTCTTCTGCGCCGCGCACGAGGTGGGGGCGCTGGGGGACGACGCGACGACGATCCCCATCGGCCGGCCGGTGGGCGACCGGCGGGTCTACGTGCTCGACGCCGGCCTGAACCCCGTCCCCGTGGGTATCCCGGGCGAGCTGTACGTGGGCGGGCCGGCGGTGGCGCGCGGGTACCTGGGCCGGCCGCGGCTGACGGCGGAGCGCTTCGTCCCCGACCCGTTCGGGGGCGGGGCCGGCGCGCGCCTGTACCGCACGGGCGACCGGGCGAGCTGGCGCGCGGACGGCACGCTGGAGTTCCGCGGCCGCATCGACGAGACGCAGGTGAAGATCCGCGGCTTCCGCATCGAGCCCGGCGAGGTGGAGGCGGCGCTGCGGCGGGCGGAGGGCGTGGACGACTGCGCGGTGGTGGCGCGCGACGACGCGGGCGGCGAGAAGCGGCTGGTGGCGTACGTGGTCGGCGGCGCGGGCCCGGACGCCCTGCGCGCGCACCTGCGGGCGGGCCTGCCGGAGTACATGCAGCCGGGCGCGATCGTCCACCTCGACCGCCTGCCGCTGACGCCGCACGGCAAGCTGGACCGCCGCGCGCTGCCGGCGCCGGAGCCAGCGCCGGCGGATGAGGCGTACGCCGCGCCGCGGACGGAGGTGGAAGCCGCGCTGGCGGCGATCTGGGAAGAGGTGCTGCGCCGCGACCGCGTGGGCGTGCACGACGACTTCTTCGCCCTGGGCGGCCACTCGCTGATGGCCATGCGCGTGGTCTCGCGCGTGGGCCAGGCGCTGGGCGTGGAGCTGCCGATGCGGGCGCTGTTCGAGCATCCCACCGTCGCCGGCCTGGCGGAGTGCGTGGGGACGCCGGCGGGCGGTGCGGCGCCGCGGGTGGCACGGGTGGAGCGGGGCAGTGCGGTGCCGCTGTCGTTCGCGCAGGAGCGGCTCTGGTTCCTGGACCGGATGGAGCCCGGCAACGCCTTCTACAACGAGCCCGCGGGGCTGCGGCTGTCCGGCGCGCTGGACGCCGGCGCGCTGGAGCACGCGCTGGGCGAAGTGGTGCGGCGGCACGAGGCGCTGCGGACCACCTTCCGCGAAACGGGCGGCGTCCCGGCGCAGGTGGTCGCGCCCTTCGCCGGCTTCCCGCTCCCGGCCGAGGACCTGTCCGCGCTCCCCGCCTCCGAGCGCGAGGCCGAGCTGTGGCGCATCGCGGGCCGGGTGGCGGCGGACGCCTTCGACCTGGCGGCGGGGCCCCTCGTCCGCGCCCGGCTGCTGCGGCTGGCGGACGAGGAGCACGTGCTGCTGCTGTGCATCCACCACGTGGTGGTCGACGGGTGGAGCATGGGCGTGCTCTTCCGCGAGCTGTCGGCGCTGTACGGCGCGTTCCGGGACGGGTATCCGTCGCCCCTGCCGGAGCTAGCGGGCCGCTACGCCGACTACGCCGTGTGGCAGCGCGCGCACCTGGCGGGGGGTGTCCTGGACCGGCACCTCGCCTGGTGGCGGGAGCGCCTCGCCGGCGCGCCCGCGCTGCTGGAGCTGCCGGCGGACCATCCGCGCCCGGCCGTGCAGACGTACCGCGGCGCGCGCGAGCCGGTCGCCCTCTCCGCGGAGCTCGTCGAAAGGCTGCGCGCGCTCGGCCGGCGCGAGGGCGCGACGCTGTATATGGTGCTGCTGGCCGCGTTCCAGGTGCTGCTCGCGAAGTACGGCGCGGGCGAGGACGTCGTCGTCGGCAGCCCCGTCGCCGGGCGGACGCGGCGCGAGGTGGAGGACCTGATCGGCCTCTTCGTCAACAGCCTGGCGCTACGGACGGACCTGTCGGGCAATCCGGGCTTCCGCTCCCTGCTGCGGCGCGTGCGCGAGACGGTGCTGGGAGCCTACGAGCACCAGGAGGTGCCGTTCGAGAAGGTGGTGGCCGAGCTGCACCCGGAGCGCTCGCTGGCCCACGCGCCCGTCTTCCAGGTGATGCTGGCGCTGGACGACGGGCAGGCTCCGTTCGACGGCATCGAAGGGATCCGGGCCGAGCAGCTGGCGGTGGATTCGGGGAGCGTCAAGCTCGACCTGACCCTCTCGCTCTTCACCCACGCGGACGGCGTGCGGGGGGCGATGGCGTACGCGTCGGACCTCTTCGACCGCGCGACCGTCCGGCGGATGCTCGGGCACCTGGAGCGGCTGCTGGAGCGCGTGGCGGAGACGCCGGACGCGCGGATCTCGGAGCTGGAGCTGATCGAGGAGGGGGAGCGGCGCCTGGTGGTGGACGAGTGGAACCGCACGGATGCGCCGTATCCGTCGGACCGCTGCATCCACCAGCTCTTCGAGGAGCAGGCGGCGCGCACGCCGGACGCCGTCGCCGTGGTCCGCGAGCACGACTCGGTGAGCTACGCGGAGCTGAACGCGCGGGCGAACCGCCTGGCCCACCATCTCGCGAAGCTGGGCGTGGGGCCGGAGACGCGTGTCGGCATCTGCCTGGAGCGCGGTCCGGAGATGCTGGCCGTCCTGCTCGCCGTGCTGAAGGCGGGCGGCGCGTACGTCGGGCTCGATCCCGCGTATCCCCGCGAACGGCTGGAGTTCACGCTGGACGACGCGGGCGTTGCGGTGCTGGTGACGCGCGCGTCGCTGCGCGGGCTGGTCGACGAGCGGGCGGGGACGAGGACGGTGGTGCTGGACGACGCAGGCGCCGCGATCGAGGCGGAGCCGGCGGAGAACCCGGCGCCGCGCTCGGGGCCGCGCAACCTGGCGTACCTCATCTACACCTCCGGCAGCACGGGCCGTCCCAAGGGCGTGGCCATCGAGCACGGGAGCACCGTCGCGCTGCTGGCGTGGGCGGCCGGCGCCTACACGGCCCAGGAGATGTCGGGCGTGCTGGGATCGACCTCCATCTGCTTCGACCTGTCCGTCTACGAGCTGTTCCTGCCGCTCAGCGTGGGCGGGCGGGTCATCCTCGTGGACAACCTGCTCGCCTTCCCCGCGTCCGCCGCCGCGGACCAGGTGCGGGTGCTGAACACCGTGCCCTCCGCCGCCGCGGCGCTGCTCCAGGCGGGCGCCATCCCCACGGGCGTGACGACGGCGAACCTGGCGGGCGAGGCGCTTCCCACGGCGCTGGCCGACGCGCTCTACGCGCGGGGGCTGGAGCGCGTCTACGAGCTGTACGGCCCGTCCGAGGACACCACCTACGACACCTGCGGCCTGCGCGCGCCGGGCTCTGCCCCGAACCTGGGCAAGCCGTTCGCGAACCGGCGCATCTACGTGCTGGACGGCGCCATGCGGCCCGTGCCCGTCGGTGTGCCCGGAGAGATGTACATGGCCGGCCGTGGCCTGGCCCGCGGGTATCTCGGGCGCGCGGCGCTCACCGCCGACCGCTTCGTCCCGGACCCGTTCAGCGCCGTGCCGGGCGAGCGGATGTACCGCTCCGGCGACCGCGGCCGCTGGCTGGCGGACGGCACGCTCCAGTCCCTGGGCCGGGTGGACCAGCAGGTGAAGGTGCGCGGCTTCCGCGTGGAGCCGGGGGAGGTCGAGGCGACCCTGCGGCGCCATCCGGACGTGACGGACTGCGCGGTCGTCGCCCTGGCGGACGAGGCGGGTGGGAACCGGCTGGCCGCCTACACGGTGGGCGGGGCGGACGCCGACGCGCTGCGCGCCTACCTGCGCGGAACGCTGCCCGAGCACATGGTGCCCTCCGCGTTCGTGCGGCTGGACGCGCTGCCGCTCACGCACAACGGCAAGCTGGACCGCCGCGCCCTACCCGCGCCGGACCCTGTGGCCGATGACGCGCGGAGGGTGGCGCCGCGGACGCTGGTGGAGGAGGTGGTGGCGGGGATCTGGGGCGAGGTGCTGGGCCTGGAGCGCGTGGGCGTGCACGACCGCTTCTTCGACGTGGGCGGGCACTCGCTGCTGGCCACGCGCGTGGTGTCGCGCATCCGCGACTGCTTCGGGGTGGAGCTGCCGCTGCGCGCGCTCTTCGAGGCGCCCACGGTGGCGGAGCTGGCCGCGCGGGTGGATGTGGCCCGCGGCGCGCACGCGGCCGTGCCGGGCGGGCTGGGACGGGCCGAGCGCACCCTGGCGCTGCCTCTCTCGTTTGCGCAGGAGCGGCTCTGGTTCCTGGACCGGATGGAGCCGGGCAGCGCCTTCTACAACGTGCCCGCCGGCCTGCGCCTGCACGGTGCGCTGGACGCCCCGGCGCTGGAGCGCGCGCTGGGCGAGGTGGTCCACCGGCACGAGGCGCTGCGCACGGTCTTCCGCGAGGTGGACGGCGCGCCGGTGCAGGTGATCGCGCCCTTCGCGGGGTTCTCCCTTCCCGTCGAGGACCTGTCCGCGCTGCCCGCCGTCGACCGGGAGGCCGAGCTGCTGCGGCGCGGCGGCGAGCAGGCGTCGGCGCCCTTCGACCTGGCGGCCGGGCCGCTCCTCCGCGCCTCCGTGCTCCGGCTGGCGGACGAGGAGCACGCGCTGCTGCTGTGCATCCACCACGTGGTGGTCGACGGGTGGAGCCTGGGCGTCCTCTTCCGCGAGCTGTCGGCGCTGTACGCCGCGTTCAGGGAGGGGCAGCCGTCGCCGCTTCCGGAGCTTGCCAGCCACTACGCCGACTACGCGGTCTGGCAGCGCGTGCACCTGGCCGGCGAGGGGCTGGACCGGCACCTGGCGTGGTGGCGCGGCAAGCTGGACGGCGCCCCGGCGGTGCTGGAGCTGCCGACGGACTGCCCGCGCCCCGCGGTGCAGACGTACCGCGGCGCCCGCGAGCCGGTCGCGCTCTCCGCCGATCTCGTCGGCCGCCTGCGGGCGCTCGGACGGCGCGAGGGCGCCACGCTGTACATGGTGGTGCTCGCTGCCTTCCAGGTGCTGCTGGCGAAGTACGCGGGGAGCGAGGACGTCGTGGTCGGCAGCCCAGTCGCGGGGCGGACGCGGCGCGAGGTGGAGGGCCTGATCGGCTTCTTCGTCAACACCCTGGCGCTGCGGACGGACCTGTCGGGCGACCCCCCGTTCCGGGATGCGCTGCGGCGCGCGCGCGGCGTGGCGCTGGGGGCGTGGGAGCACCAGGAGGTGCCGTTCGAGCGCGTCGTCGCGGAGCTGCACCCGGAGCGCTCGCTGAGCCACGCGCCCGTCTTCCAGGTGATGCTGACCCTGGACGACGGCCAGCCGCCTCCGGAGACGCTGGGCGGGCTGCGCACCGAGGAGCTGGACCTGGACCCCGGGAGCGTGAAGTTCGACCTGACCCTCTCCCTGGGCACGCAGGTGGACGGCGTGCGGGGAACGATGGCTTACGCCACCGACCTCTTCGACCGCGCCACCGTCCAGCGGATGCTGGGCCACCTGGCGCGGCTGCTGGAGCAGGTGGCGGCACACCCGGACGCGAGGCTCTCGGAGCTGGCGCTCATCGGGGAAGGGGAGCGGCGGCAGGTCGTGGAGGAGTGGAACCGCACGGGCGCGCCGTATCCCTCCGACCGCTGCATCCACCCGCTCTTCGAGGAGCAGGCGGCGCGCTCGCCGGACGCGGTCGCCGTGGTTTCGGCGGACCGCTCGCTGAGCTATGGCGAGCTGAACGCGCGGGCGAACGTCCTCGCGCACCGCCTGGTGCGCCTGGGCGTGGGGCCGGAGGTGCGCGTCGGCATCTTCCTGGAGCGGGGGCTGGACGCCGTCGTGTCGATGGTGGCCGTGCTCAAGGCCGGCGGGGCGTACGTGCCGATGGATCCCGCGTATCCCGCGGATCGGCTGGCGCGGATGGCGGCGGACGGCGGCGTCGCGGTGCTGGTGACGCGCGCGGGGCTCCGCGGCCGGCTCCCCGTCCTTCCCGGCATGAAAGTGGTGAAAGTGGACGAAGCCCAGGGCCCGGCATCCTCCGAAGACGAGAGGAACCCGGACCGTGCGGTGGAGGCGAACGGGCTGGCGTACGTGATGTTCACCTCGGGCAGCACCGGCACGCCGAAGGGCGTGGGGGCGGAGCATCGGGGCGTCGTCCGGCTGGTCCGTGGGGCGAACTTCGCGGAGATGGGCCCGGATGAGGTCTTCCTCCAGGCGGCGCCGCTGTCGTTCGACGCGTCCACGCTGGAGGTGTGGGGCCCGCTGCTGAACGGCGGCCGGCTGGTGCTGGCCCCCGGCGCCACGCCCACGCTGGAGGAGATCGGCGGCGCCATCGCCCGGCACGGGGTGACGACGGCGTGGCTCGGCGCGGGACTGTTCCACGCGATGGTGGAGGAGCGGCTGGAGGACCTTGGCGGCCTCCGCCAGCTCCTGGCCGGCGGCGACGTCCTTCCGGCGGAGCAGGTGGCGAAGGTGCGCGAGCGCTTCCCGGCGTGCCGCGTCATCAACGGCTACGGGCCGACGGAGAACACCACCTTCACCGCCTGCTGGACGGTGCCGGAGGGTTGGAGCGGCGGGCCCGTCTCCATCGGCACCCCCGTCTCCAACACGCGCGTCTACGTGCTGGACGGGGCGATGCGGCCCGCGCCGGTGGGCGTGCCCGGCGAGCTGTACGCCGGCGGCGACGGGCTGGCGCGCGGGTACCTGGGCCGCCCCGCCGCGACGGCCGAGCGCTTCGTGCCCGATCCCTTCGCCGTCGAACCGGGCGGCCGCCTGTACCGCACGGGCGACCGCGCGCGCCGGCGGGCCGACGCGACGCTGGAGTTCCTGGGGCGCCTGGACGAGCAGGTGAAGATCCGCGGCTTCCGCGTGGAGCCGGGCGAGGTGGAGGCGACCCTGCGGCGGCACCCCGGCGTCGCGGACTGCGCCGTCGTCGCCCGCCCCGACGCCCGCGGCGACAAGCGGCTGGCGGCGTACTGGGCCGGAACGGCGGACGCGGACGCGCTGCGCGCGCACCTGCGCGCCGCCCTGCCCCCGCACATGGTTCCGTCCGCGTTCGTGCGCATGGACGCGCTGCCGCTGAACGCCAACGGCAAGCTGGACCGCCGGGCACTCCCGGCGCCGGAGGCCGAGGCGCCGGACGACGAGTTCGTGGCGCCGCGCACGCCGGGCGAGGAGCTGCTGGCGGGCATCCTGGCCGAGGTGCTGCGCGTGGGCCGCGTGGGCACCGACGACAGCTTCTTCGACCTGGGCGGCCACTCGCTGCTGGCCATGCGCGTGGTGTCCCGCGTGCGCCAGGTCTTCGGCGTGGAGCTTCCGCTGCGCGCGCTGTTCGAGGCTCCCACGGTGGCGGGCCTGGCCGAGCGCCTGGAAGCGCTGCGACGCGACGAGGCCCCGCAGCTTCCGCCGGTGGTTCCCGTCGGCCGCGCGCGCCGCCTGCCGCTGTCGTTCGCGCAGGAGCGGCTCTGGTTCCTCGACCGCCTCCAGCCCGGCGGCACCTCGTACAGCGTCCCCGTCGCGTTCCGCCTCGCCGGCGAGCTGCACGCACCCGCGCTTCGTCGTGCGCTGGGCGAGGTCGTCCGCCGCCACGAGGTGCTGCGGACCACGCTTCGGGAGGTGGCCGGATCGCCGGCCCAGGTGGTCGCACCCTTCGACGGCTTCGACGTGCCGACGGAGGATCTGTCCGCGCTGTCCGTCGAGGATCGGGAAGCCGAGGTGCGGCGGCTGATGCGGGAGGACGCGGCGACCCCGTTCGACCTCTCGGCCGGCCCGCTCTTCCGCGCGCGGCTGGCGCGGGTGGGCGACACCGATCACGTGCTGCTGCTGGGCATGCATCACGTGGTGGTCGACGGGTGGAGCATGGACGTGCTGCTCCGCGAGGTGTCGGCGCTGTACGAGGCGTATCGCCAGGGCGGGGAATCGCCGCTTCCCGAGCTGTCCGTCCAGTACGCCGACCACGCCGTGTGGCAGCGCGAGAACCTGGGCGGCGGGTCGCTGGACGGCGCGGTGTCGTGGTGGCGCGACCGCCTGGCCGGCGCCCCCGAGGTGATGGACCTGCCCACCGACCGGCCGCGTCCCGCCGTGCAGCGCTACCGCGGCGCGCGGGAGGCCATCGAGCTGCCGCGCGAGCTGATGGAGCGGCTCCAGGCGGTCGCTCGGGCGGAGGGCGCCACGCTGTTCATGGTGCTGCTCGGCGCGTTCGACGTGCTCCTTTCCCGATACAGCGGCAGCGACGACGTGGTCGTCGGCACCACCATCGCCGGGAGGACGCGGGCGGAGGTGGAACCGCTGATCGGCCTCTTCATGAACACGCTCGTCCTGCGCACGGACCTGTCCGGCGCGCGGGACTTCCGCGAGGTGCTGCGCCGCGTAAGAGAGGTGACGCTGGGCGCCTACGAGCACCAGGAGGTGCCGTTCGAGCGCCTGGTGACCGAGCTGCGGCCCGAGCGCTCGCTGAGCCATTCGCCCCTCTTCCAGATCCTGTTCGAGCTGCACACCGCCGACGGTCCTGGGCTGGCGCTGCCCGGCGCGTCCGCGCAGGAGCACGATCCGGAGACGGGGACGGCGAAGTACGACCTGCAGGTCGCCCTCACGGTGACGCCCGACGGCCTGGTCGGCGGGCTGCGATACAGCACGGACCTGTTCGATGCGTCGACGGCTCGCCGCCTGGTGGAGCATCTCGCCCGCGTGCTGGAGCAGGTGGCGGACGACGCGGCGATCCGCCTCTCCGAGCTGACGCTGGTCGATGATGCCGAGCGCGCCCAGCTCGTCGAGCGCTGGAACCAGACCACCGCCGTCTATCCGGCTGAGTCGACCATCCACGCTCTCTTCGAGAAGCAGGCATCCCGGACGCCGGACGCCGTCGCGATCACGTTCGGCGGCGAGTCGCTGACGTATCGCGAGCTGGATGCGCGGGCGAATCAGGTCGCGCACCACCTCCAGCGCCTCGGCGTCGGGCCGGAGGTGCGCGTCGGCATCTGCCTGGAGCGCAGCCTGGAGCTGCTGCCCAGCATCCTCGGCGTCATGAAGGCCGGCGGCGCGTACGTCCCCGTCGATCCCGCGCATCCCGCGGAGCGCATCGGCTACGTGCTTTCCGACTCCGCCGTCCCCGTCCTCCTCACGCAGTCCCATCTCGCCGCGTCCGTGCCGGTCGATGCATCGGTGACGGTGATCTCGGTCGATACCGCGTGGGACGCGATCTCCGCCGAGAGCGCCAATCCGCCGGCCTCGGAGGTGACGTCCGAGAACCTCGCCTACGTGATCTACACCTCCGGCAGCACCGGGCGTCCGAAGGGCGTGGCGATGCACCACCGCGGCGTGGCGAACTACATCCACTGGGGCGTGCGGGCGTACGGCGGGAACCTCGGGAACGGATCGCCCGTCTTCTCCTCGATGGCGGTGGACCTCACCGTCACCAACCTGCTGCCGCTGTTCGCCGGCCGCACCGTGCACCTGCTGCCGGAGGAGAACGCCGTGGAGGCGCTCGCGGCCGCGCTTCGCGAGAAGCCGGGCTTCGGTCTGATCAAGATCACGCCCGTCCATCTCTCGCTGCTCACCCCGCTGCTCACGGCGGAAGAGGCCTGGGGCGCGGCGCACACGCTGGTCATCGGCGCCGACTTCCTCTCGGCCGAGCCGACGGTGTTCTGGCAGGAGAATGCGCCCGGCGTTCGGCTGATGAACGAGTACGGGCCGACGGAGACGGTGGTCGGCTGCTCGGCCTACGCGCTCCCGAACGGCGTCCATCGCCACGGACCGGTGCCGGTCGGCGGACCGATCCAGAACCTCCGCTTCTACGTGCTGGACGGGCACGGGCAGCCGGTGCCGGCGGGGCTTCCGGGCGAGCTGTACATCGGCGGGGCGGGCGTGGCGCGCGGCTATCTCGGAAGACCGGGGCTGACGGCGGAGAAGTTCGTGCCGGAGCCGTTCGGCGAGCCGGGCGCCCGGATGTACCGCACGGGCGACCGCGCCCGGTGGCAGGCGGACGGCGAGCTGCTGATCCTGGGACGGACGGACAACCAGGTGAAGATCCGGGGCTACCGGGTGGAGCTGGGGGAGATCGAGGCCGTGCTGCGGCGTCATTCCTCCGTCACCGGCTGCCTGGTCGTGGTGCGCGAGGACGTGCCGGGGGACAAGCGGCTCGTCGCGTACGTCGCGGTGGATGGTGAGGTGGACTCGGCGGAGCCGGCGGACTCGAACGCGCTGCGGGAGCACGTGCGGGGGAGCCTGCCGGAGTACATGGTGCCGGCGGCGTTCGTGATGATGGACGCGCTGCCGCAGACGGCGACCGGGAAGATCGACCCGCGCACCCTTCCCGCGCCGGAGTATCGCGCGGCGGACGCTCGGTACGTGGCGCCGCAGACGCCGGTGGAGGAGACGCTGGCGGCCATCTGGGAGGCGATGCTGGGGCTGGACCGCGTGGGCGTGGAGGAAGGCTTCTTCGAGCTGGGCGGCCACTCGCTGCTGGCGATGCGCATCGTGTCGCGCGTCCGCGAGGTGCTGGGCGTGGAGCTGCCGGTGCGCGCGCTGTTCGAGGGGCCCACCGTGGCGCAGCTGGCGCGCCGGGTGGAGGAGCTAGCCAGCGCCGCGCTGCCCCAGCTTCCACCGGTGGTGCGGGTGGAGCGCGGGGGGCCGCTGCCGCTGTCGTTCGCGCAGGAGCGGCTGTGGTTCCTGGATCGAATGGAACCGGGAAGCTCCGTCTACAACGTGCCCATCGGCCTGCGCCTGTGGGGCGCGCTGGACGTGGCGGCGCTGGAGTGGGCGCTGGGCCAGGTCGTCCGCCGCCACGATTCGCTGCGCACCACCTTCCGCGAGGTGAACGGCGCGCCGGTGCAGGTGATCTCACCCTTCGGCGGCTTCAGCGTTCCGGTCGAGGACCTGTCGGCGCTGGCGGATGCGGAGCGCGAGGCGGCCGTGGCGCGGCTGGCGCAGGAGGATGCCGCACGGCCCTTCGACCTGGCCGCGGGGCCGCTCGTCCGCGCCCGGGTGCTGCGCCTGGCGAGCGACGCGCACGTCCTGCTGCTGTGCCTGCACCACGTGGTGAGCGACGGGTGGAGCATGGGCGTGCTCTTCCGCGAGCTGTCGGCGCTGTACGAGGCGTACGGGAGCGGTGCGGCATCCCCGCTGGCGGAGCTGCCGGTGCAGTACGCCGACTACGCCGTGTGGCAGCGCGCGCACCTGCGGGGCGAGGTGCTGGACCGGCAGGTCGCGTACTGGCGGCAGCGGCTGGCCGGCGCCCCGGCGCTGCTGGAGCCGCCGACGGATCACGCCCGCCCCCCCGTGCAGACGTACCGCGGCGCGGGAGCGGAGGTCCTGCTCTCCGCCTCGCTCCTCGGCCAGCTGCGCACGCTGGCGCGGAGCGAAGGGGCCACGCTGTACCAGGTGCTGCTGGGCGCCTGGCAGGTGCTTCTGGCCAAGTACACGGGCAGCGACGACGTGGTGGTCGGCAGCCCCATCGCCGGACGCGCGCGGGGCGAGGTGGAGGGGCTGATCGGCTTCTTCGTGAACACCCTGGTCCTGCGCACCGACCTTTCCGGCGATCCCGGCTTCCGCGAGGTGCTGCGGCGCGTGCGCGAGACCACCGTCGGCGCCTGGGAGAACCAGGAGCTTCCGTTCGAGCGGCTGGTGGCCGAGCTGCAGCCCGTGCGCTCGCTCAGCCACTCGCCGCTCTACCAGGTGACGTTCGCGCTGGAGGACGCCGGCGGCCCGCCGGTGGACCTGCCCGGGCTGCGCGGCGAGCGCATGGAGCTCGCCTCCGGCACCACGAAGTTCGACCTGACGCTCGATCTCGTCGCCGAGCCCGACGGCCTGCGGGCGATGATGGGATACTGCATCGACCTGTTCGAGCACGCCACGATCGAGCGGATGCTGGGGCACCTGGAGCGGGTGCTGGAGCAGGTGACGGAGCGGCCCGAGCGCGCGGTGTCGGAGCTGGACCTGCTGTCCGGCGACGAGCGCCGCGCGGTGCTCGGGGCGTGGAGCGGGGCGGAAGGGACCTATGCGCCCCGGCCCATCCATCACCTGTTCGGCGAGCAGGCCGCGCGCACGCCGGACGCCGCCGCGCTCTCGTCCGGCGGCCGCACGCTCACCTACCGCGAGCTGGACGCCGCCTCCAACCGCCTCGCGCACCACCTCATCAGCCGGGGAGCGGGGCCGGAGACGATCGTCGCCGTGGTCGCCGAGCGCACGCCGCAGACGGTGGTCGCCTTCCTGGCCGCGCTGAAGGCGGGCGCCGCCTACCTGCCGCTGGACCCGGAGTATCCCGCCGACCGCCTGCGCTACATGCTGGCCGACTCCGGCGCGCGCCTGCTCGTCTCTCCCGGCGCGCTGCCCGCCGCGCTCGACGGCGAAGGCCTTCCCGACGTGGTGGACCTGCGCACTGCGGCGGATGCCGTCGCCGCGTGCCCGGACCGCGCGCCGGACGTTCGGGTCGACACGAGGAACCTCGCCTACGTCATCTACACCTCCGGCTCCACCGGCCGGCCGAAGGGCGTGGCCGTGACGCACCACGGCGTGCCCAACAACGCGCTGTGGAGCCGCACCCGCGCGGGATTGCGGGCGGACGACCGGCTGCTGGCGTTCGCGTCGTTCTCCTTCGACGCCGCCGTGCAGGAGCTGTTCGGGCCGCTGCTTTCCGGCGCCGCGGTGGTGCTGGCCGACCGCGACGCGCTGATGCCCGGCCCGGCGCTGCGGGAGACGCTGCTCCGCGAGCGCGTGAGCTTCGTCACCTTCCCGCCCTCCGTCCTGGCGGTGACCGACCCGGACGGGCTGCCGGACCTGCGGGTGGTGCTGAGCGCGGGCGAGGCGCTGCCGCCCGACGTGGCCGCGCGCTGGGCCGGCGCGGTCGAGCTGCACAACGCCTACGGACCGACGGAGGTCACCGTCTGCGCCTCGTCCGGCCGGGTCCTCCCGGGCGGCGGCACGCCCGCGATCGGCCGGCCGCTGGAGAACGCGCGCGCCTACGTGCTGGACGCGGGCGGGCGGCCCGTGCCCGCCGGGGTGCCGGGCGAGCT
>JAQBQD010000054.1 GCA_028287185.1 Gemmatimonadota bacterium
GACCGCCGCGGGCGAGGGCATGGGCCCGCGCGCCGAGGAGGCCCCGGCGGCCAGCGTGCGCAGGCCCGCGTCGAACACCATCACCCGCGTGTCGCCCAGGCGAAAGTCCCGCGCCGCCTCGCGGGCGGCCACCGCGTTGGACCCCTCGTCGCCGCGCTCCGCCGCCATCTCGTGCGTGAACGCGCCGACGGCCGCCTTCAGCGAGTGGTCGGTGCGGGCCAGGGTGGAGCGGTCCAGGTAGGCGTACGTGGCGCCCGCGAAGCCCGCCAGCAGCAGCGCCAGCGTGGCGGTGTGCCACAGCGCCAGGCGCACGCGCACCGACTCAAGCATCGCGCCCTGACGCCGGCCGCGTGGACGGGCGGGCGGGCGGGGGCGCGGCGGCGGCGTCCAGCTCGGCCAGCAGGTAGCCCGCGCCGCGGCGGGTGTGGATCAGCGGCTTTCCCACCGCGTCCACCTTGCCGCGGAGCCGGTTCACGTTCACCTCGATGGCGTTGGAGAGCGGGTCGTGGTTGTCGTCCCACACGTGGGCGCACAGGTCGGCGCGGCTCACCACGCGGCCGGCGTTGCGAGCCAGGTACTCCAGCAGCGTGTACTCCTTGGGCGTGAGCCGCAGGACCCGCCCGCAGCGGCGCACCGTCTGGCCGCGGGTGTCCACGCTCAGGTCGGCCACCTTGATCTCGCTGGGCAGCAGCTCGGGCGCGCGCCGCAGCAGCGCCCGCAGGCGCGCCAGCAGCTCGCCGAAGTCGAAGGGCTTGACCAGGTAGTCGTCGCCGCCCGCGTCCAGGCCGGCGATGCGGTCGGCCACGGCGTCGCGCGCCGTCAGCATCAGCACCGGCACGCGCAGCCCCCGCGCGCGGATGGCGCGGCACACCTCGAAGCCGTCGCGCCGCGGCAGCATCACGTCCAGGATGATGGCGTCGTACTCGTTGACGAACGCCGCCCGCGCCGCCGCGTCGCCGTCCGCCACCGCATCCACCGCGTACGCCTGCTCGCACAGGCCGCGGGTGAGCATGTTCCTCAGGTGCGCGTCGTCCTCCGCGATCAGGAGCCGCATCGTCATCCTCCTGCGAACGGGTGTGATGACGGATACCCGGCGCCGCGCGGAAGGATCGTCGGGGCCTCCGTTCTCCGGCGCGCGGAGGGGGAGAAGTGTCGGCGGAGCGGGCGGCGGCGCGACGAATCGTCCGGATGGGTCCGGCCGGCGGCCATCCGGGCACGCTCGGTTTCCGCCGTACCTTTCCGCGCACTTTCCGGGCGCTGCGGTGTACCATGGAAACCGCCGGATTCCAGGCGGTCGAGCGCGAACGCGGGCGGGTGCGCCCGCGTGCGTGCGGCGCGGCGTTCGCGGGCCGCGGGCCTTGGCGTTTACGGGCGGTGGATGCGCGCGCGGATCGCGGTGGGCGGCCGCGGGGTGGGGAAGGGGCCGCGGCGCGCGGGGAACGTCCACAAACACCTGCTCCCATACCGGAGGAAGACTGGATGACGACGAACAACAGCGCGACGCGCAGGCTCAGTGCCGAGCTGCACGTGGACCACGAGGCCAGGCCGGGCTGGGTGACGGGCGCGGAGCGCATTCCGGGTGTGGGCGAGGAGATCTACTGTGTCGCCGGGATGGGAGAGGTGGTGAAGGTGCTGGGCAAGACGGGCGACGGAAGCCGCCTGCTGGAGGTGAAGCTGCTGGACCCGGGCACCAAGCCCTTCTTCGCGGCCGGCTCCAACGTGCTGGTGGCCCCCAAGGCCCCCGCCAAGGCCAAGTCGGCCTAGCGCGCCAGGCGCCGTACGCCTCGGACGGACAAGGGCCCCCCGGCTGCGAAGCCGGGGGGCCCTTTCTCCATCCGGGCGCGGGCCCGGATGGGGGTGCCGCCGGGATCAGATCTTGTTGACGTTCTCGGCCGCCGGGCCCTTCTGGCCCTGCACGACGTCGAACTCCACGCGATCGCCCTCGGCGAGCGACTTGAAGCCGCTGCCCTGGATCGCCGAGTGGTGCACGAAGCAGTCCTTCGAGCCGTTCTCGGGCGTGATGAACCCGAAGCCCTTCGTGTCGTTGAACCACTTCACGGTGCCCGTGGTACGCATACCGCACTCCTGGTTTTGTTCTGACATTCGAGGTCCGGTATTTCCGTCCCAACCGACTGTCCGTGTTATGCGGGAGGAATCGCCCCCGCACCGGCGTTCGCGAGCAACAAAAAGGACCCGAGACGACGAGCGTCCAGGTCCGTTTTCGTACACTGGTCTCGGGCGTGAACCCGAATCTGCGTCTCGCGAAACGGGAATCTAGCCGGACCCCGCGCGGCACGCAAGCTATCCACAGCCGTCGCGTCCCGGACCAGAATCATCCCGTCGCCTCCCCACGCGGCCTTCCCTCTAAGCGCCGGGTTCCGCGACCGCGATTGCGCATCGTCCGCCCAGAGCGCACAATCGTCGGGTTCGGCCGATCCATCGCGCCTCCCGCCACCTCTCCTCCACACCGCCACAGGATGATCGACCTGCGCAACGGCCCGCGGATATCGCCGGGCCGGAGCTCGGATGCATCCGCGCGTGCGCTGCGGGGCTTCGGGCGACGCGCTGCTGGGGAGCCAGATCAGCCTTGTGGCGGAGGATGCCGCACGATCTTCCGCCGTGGGAGACGGTCTACGGGTCTATTATTTTAGACGCGCCGGGCCCCACGGAGGCTGACGCGGCGGCGACGCAGCGCGCGGACGCAGGACGATGCGCATCACGCGAGACGATCGCATTGAGGGCCGATCACGAAAGCGGATGTGCCTCGACGATCGTGAGGTCGGAGATTCGATCCCACGGGGTGGTGTGGCGCAGGAGATTGGAAACGCTTGGAGCCGGTGGAGGATGCAGATCGGCCTGCAGGATGCAGAATGCGGATGCGCGGTAAGCCGCCCGAGAGACACGGAGGATGGCGGATTGCGCCAAAGCGAAGGGCCCCGCACCGGATGACTGCCGGTTGCGGGGCCCTGGATCGAACAACGCCAGCTTTCGATTGCGTTCGCCTCAGTCGGGGAAGGTGACGGTCGACGCGAGGTCCGAGACGCCGCGGGTGCCGCCGATGAGCTCGAGGATGGCTTCCATCTCGGCGCCCATGCGGTCCAGGCGGGCCAGGACGGTGCGCGCGTGGCCGTACTCGAAGTACAGGTTGACGGCCTCCTCGTGGCCCGGCGTGTACTCGATCAGGCGGTCGTCCATCCGCTCGTGCACGCCGCCGACGATGAGCGCCACGGCGTCGCGGATTCGCCGCTGCTCCTCCAGCGTCTCGACGCTCAGGTCGCCCGTGAGCCGAGGAAGGAGGCGCTCCACCTTCGCCATGCCCTCAGGCGGGGCGGCGACGGCGCCGCCGTGGGCACCCTCGGCCACGAAGGCTTCGCCTGCGTCCGCGAGGGCGCGGAGCTCTTCGTAGTTGAAATGAAGGATCACGAGAGCCTCCTGTGGGATGGGTCCTGCCGGTACGTTCAGGCAAGGGGTGGGCCACCCGGGCCCCGCCGGGTGCAATCGCGCAACTCCTTGTGAACTACGTAGTACCGTCGCGGCTTGTTTCGGTTTCGCGCGGGGCGGAGATGAGGGGGCGGGGCGTTTGGAAGGGGGCGCCGGTGTCCTGGAAAGGGAACGGGGCGCGTCGCCGTACGGGAACGGGGCGGGGAGGCGTCCGCGGCGCGTGATACAAGTTTCGGCAGCAGGGGTCCCCCGCGCAAGGGCCGCGGGCTCAGCCGCCGCCGCGCAGGGTGCGGCGGGCGGCGCGGGCGCGCTCCAGCGCCTCGTTCGCGGTGGCGCCCAGCGCCGTCAGGTGCCCCATCTTGCGCCCCGGCCGCGCCTCGTGCTTGCCGTACAGGTGCAGGGCCACCGCGGGCACCGCCAGCGCGCGGGCCACGCGCTCATCTCCCAGGCAGGTGCCGCCGTCCTCGCCCAGCAGGTTCACCATCGCGGCCGGCCGCAGCTGCTCGGTGCTGCCCAGCGGAAGCCCGCACACGGCGCGGAGCTGCTGCTCGAACTGCGAGACGACGCAGCCCTCCATGGTGTAGTGCCCGGAGTTGTGCGGCCGCGGCGCCAGCTCGTTCACGAGCAGGCGGTCGTCCTCGCCCACGAACATCTCCACCGCGAGCAGCCCCTCCACCCGCAGCCCCTCCGTCAGCGTCTCCGCGATCCGCCGCGCCTCGTCGGCCACGGCGGGGGGGATGCGGGCGGGGGCGATGGAGGTGTCCAGGATGCCGTTGCGGTGCAGGTTCTCGGACACGGGGAAGGCGGCCACCTGGCCCGACGGGCTGCGCGCGCAGACCACGGACACCTCCATCCGGAAGCGCACCATCGCCTCCAGGATCATCTCCCGCCCGCCGCCGCCGAGCGAGGCGTACGCCGCGTCCGCGTCCGCCGCCGCGCGGATCACCGCCTGGCCCTTGCCGTCGTAGCCTCCGCGGGACGTCTTGAGCACCGCGGGCACGCCGATCTCGTCCAGCGCGCGGCGCAGCTCCGTGGCGGAGCCGACGTGGCGGTACTCCGCGGTGCCGATGCCCAGCGCGCGAACGGCGTCCTTCTCGCGGACGCGGTGCTGGCAGGCTTCCAGCACGTGCGCGCCGGGGCGCACGGGTACCACGCCCGCCAGCTCGCGCAGGGTGGCGACGTCGGCGTTCTCCCACTCCAGCGTCACGACGTCGCTGCGGCGGGCCAGCTCGCGGGCGGCGGCGCGGTCGTTCAGCGGCGCGCGGATCTGCTCGTCGGCCACCTGCGCGGCGGGGGCGTCGGGGGCGGGATCCAGCACCAGGGTGCGGTATCCCATGCGCCGCGCCTCCAGCGCGAACATGCGCCCGAGCTGGCCGCCGCCCACGACCCCGATGGTGGCGCCGGGCAGCACGGGCGCGTCGAAGGGCTTCACCGGGGGGCGTCCTGCGCCGGCTCGGTCCGCAGCGCCTGCTCGGCCATGCGCGCGGCGAACTCCCGCAGGCGCTCGCGGACGGCATGGTCGTGGCTGCCGATGATGCGCGCGGCCAGCAGCCCCGCGTTGGCTGCGCCCGCCTTGCCGATGGCCACCGTGGCGACGGGCACCCCGCGCGGCATCTGCACGATGGAAAGCAGCGAGTCGATGCCGTTGAGCGCGGACGAGAGCACGGGGACGCCGATCACGGGAAGCACCGTCTTGGCCGCCGTCATCCCCGGCAGGTGCGCGGCGCCTCCGGCCCCGGCGATGATCACCTCCAGCCCGCGCCCCTCGGCCGCTTCGGCATAGTGGAACATCAGGTCGGGCGTGCGGTGCGCGGAGACGACCTCCATCTCCCAGGCGATGCCCAGCTCGTCCAGCGCGCGGGCCGCTTCCAGCATGGTCTCGCGGTCGCTGTGGCTGCCCATGATGATGCCGACGCGTGGCTGCGTCACGCTTGCCCTCTCCGGAGACGGTCGCGGGGGTTGCGGGCGCCGTGCCCGGACGGGCCGGCGCCGGGCGGAAATGTAGGCGGCGCGCGGCGGGGCGGCAACGCGCGGCGCCTTGTCCGCATCCGCCGCGCGCGGTACGTTCGGCCCCTCCGACGCATTCGACGTTCGCCGCGCCCCGGCCGGGCCGGCCCAACCGCGGTCCGCGAATGAACCTCCGCGACGTGCAGCAGCAGGTGGACGCCTACATCTCGCAGTTCAAGGAGGGATACTTCCCCCCGCTGGTGAACCTGGCGCGGCTCACGGAGGAGGTGGGCGAGCTGGCCCGTGAGCTGAACCACCGCTACGGCCCCAAGACCAAGAAGCCCGGCGAGCCTGACGGCGACGTGGCCCTCGAGCTGGCCGACATCCTGTTCGTCGTGGTCGTCCTCGCCAACCAGATGGGCATCGACCTGGACGAGGCCGTGGAGCGCACGATGACCAAGTACCGAGTGCGCGACGCGGACCGCTGGGAGCGGAAGGAGGAGTAGGGAAGGGCGGCCCTCATCCGGCTCGCTGGGGCTCGCCACCTTCTCCCGCCGAGCGGGAGAAGGGAAGTACGGCGGATGGCCGGCACGGGATCGCCCGCCGTGGAGTGACCCCGGTCCCCTCGCGTGGACCTTCGATCCGGCGCGGAGAAGCCCGCGCAGGCGGGCGTCGCGCCGCTCCAGCCGCGGGTTAACCGCCTGCGCAGGGGGCCGGTTCTCGATCAGAGTCTTCAACCGCGTTCGCTGCCCTTTTCGGTTCGCCTCCCCTTCTCGTCGCCTTCCTCGGCCGAGTGCATCTTCGCGAGCGACCTCGCTTCTCGACCAGTCGACGGTTTCGATGTTCTTGCCGCTCGCCGTTTCCCGCTCGACTGCCATTCCGCCCCGAATTCGCCGTGCTCCGCTCGTCATACCAATCCCTCCACCGTGGGGCCGCGCTCCCGGTCCGCCGCGGATCGTACGGAATCCGACACAGCGGCCTTGTCCCCTGGGCGCCGTGCGGGTAGGTTGAGCATGTTCCCTTTTGGGACCATGCCGAACCGGATGTTTCGCGGCCCTCCGCCGCCCCAGCCCCGCGCCCCGCCCGATGAACCCCACCGTCTTCATCATCGACGACGACGCCGACCAGGTGGCGCTGGTCACGGCGCAGCTGGAGCGCACGCGCCGCTTCGTCACCAAGAGCTTCCGCAGCGCGGAGGCGGCGCTGGAGGCGATCGCGCAGGAGGTGCCGGACGCCATCGTCTGCGACCTGGTGATGCCGGGGATGGACGGGATCACGTTTACCCGGCGCGTGCGCGAGACGTACCGCACGCTGCCCATCATCATCGCCACGGCGCGGGGCACGGAGGGCGACGCGGAGCGGGCGCTGGACGCGGGGGCGACGGACTTCGTCAACAAGCCCATCGAGCCCCGCTCGCTGGCGACGCGCATCTCGCGCAGCATGGAGGAGGTGCCGGCGCGCGAGTTCCTGGACAGCGCGGTCCGCGCCAAGTTCGACAAGCACGGCATCATCGGCTCGCACCCGCTCATTGCCCACGTGCGCGAGTTCGTGGACAACGTGGCCTCGGTGGCGCACGTGTCGGCGCTGCTGCTGGGCGAGTCGGGGACGGGCAAGAACCTGGTCGCGCGTGCCATCCACGCGGCCAGCCTGGCCTCGGGCTACCGCTTCGTGGAGATCAACTGCGCGGCGCTGCCGGGCAGCCTGCTGGAGGCGGAGCTGTTCGGCTACGAGAAGGGCGCCTTCACGGACGCCAAGCAGACCAAGAAGGGGCTGGTGGAGGTGGCGGACGGCGGAACGCTCTTCCTGGACGAGATCGGCTCCATGCCGCTGGAGCTGCAGGCGAAGCTCCTGTCGTTCCTGGAAAGCCGCAGCTTCCGCCGCATCGGCAGCACGCGCGAGCAGTCGGTGAGCCTGCGGGTGATCGCCGCCACCAACGCGGACCTGGCGTCCGAGGCCGCGAAGGGCGGCTTCCGCGAGGACCTGTACTACCGCCTGAACGTGGCGAGCCAGGTGCTGCCGCCGCTGCGCGCCATCCGCTCGGACATCCCCCTGCTGGCCCACCACTTCCTGAAGCGCGCCTCGGAGTACTTCGCCAAGCCGCTGCCCACCATGGACGCGGACAGCATCGAGCGCATGCAGCGGCACGACTGGCCGGGCAACGCGCGCGAGCTGCGCAACGTCATCGAGCGGTCGATGATCTTCTCGAAGGACAGCAAGGTGCAGATCGCCGAGCTGGCCTCGGCCGCGCCCCCCCCCCCGCCGGACGGCGTGCCCATCCCCCGCGGGCTGACGCTGGAGGACGTGGAGCGGCTGTACATCGAGTCCACCCTGCGCGAGCTGGGCGGCAGCATCACCGCCGCGGCCCGACAGCTCGGCATCTCGCGCAAGGTGCTGTGGCAGCGGCGCAAGCGTCACGGCATCAGCGAGCCGATGAGCTGACGGAACGGCGGGCGCTCCGCGGCGGAGGCTTGCGAGCGTGCGTCGATGCGGATGGCGGAGGCTGAGCGTCCGCCGAGCCCGCCGGAGGACGAATCCCCATGGCTCGTGCAACGCGAAGCCCGCCTGGTTGGCTGTATCCGCGCCACCCGGCCATCGCTCGCGGCCACAACGTCATCGCCGGGATGGGGTCAGCCCCGGCGCGACGTGCGGAGGTTTGCCCCGACGCAGGCGGGCGGGCATGCCGTTGCAGCCCCGGGCTTCAACCCGCGGGCGCCGGTCGCCGGGTAGGAACCTGCATCCAACGCCTCGCCGGTCCACTCGTCCGCCGCACGCGCTCCTTCAAGACGCATTTCCTCTCCCATCCCACGGAACTCTCCGTTGACCTATCCACGTGAGCTTCTGACGATCGCGCTGCTGGCGCCGGCGACGGCCGAGGGGGCGCTGCACCTGTGGGCGACGGGGGTGGCGCTGGTGCTGAGCGTGGCGGCCATCGTCACGGCGTCGGCGGCGCTGCTCCGGCGGCGGCGCATCCGCGAGCTGGCGGCGGCGTCGCGGCGCATCGCGGCCGGCGAGCTGGACGGCGTGGTGCGCGTGGGGGGCAGCGACGACGTGGCCGAGCTGGGCGTGGAGCTGGAGCGCATCCGCGCGGCGCTGCTGGCGCGCGAGCGCGAGGTGGGCGACCTCACGGCGCAGGTGGAGCGCTTGAAGGGGCGGACCGAGGGCGCCGAGCGGGCCAGCGATGCGAAGACGCGGTTCATCGGCAACGTGTCGCACGAGTTCCGCACCCCGCTCAGCTCCATCATCGGCTTCACCTCGCTGCTCTCGGCCGAGCACTCGCGGCTGCCCGACGCGCGGCGGGCCGAGTACCTGGAGATCGTGCTGCGCAACGCCCGCCACCTGCTGCACGTCATCAACGACATCCTCAACCTGAGCAAGGTGGAGGCGGGCACGCTGGAGGTGACGCCGTCGCCCGTGTACGTGCCCGAGGCGGTGGCGGCCGTGGTGGCGTCGCTGGGGCCGATGGCGGACGAGAGAGCCATCCGCATCCACGCGCTGGACCACAGCCGCCACTTCGCCATCGCCGACACCGGGCGCCTGCGCCAGGTGCTGCAGAACCTGCTGGAGAACGCCATCAAGTACTCGCCCCAGGGGACGGAGGTGGAGGTGGAGGTGGGCAGCGGCCCCGGCGGCGTGCGGGTGGACGTGCGGGACCGGGGCCCGGGCATCAGCCCCGCGGACCGGCCGCGGCTGTTCAAGGAGTTCTCGCGCATCAACCTGCCCGGCGTGCGCGTGGCGGGCGCGGGGCTGGGGCTGGCGCTCAGCAAGCAGCTGGTGGAGCTGATGGGGGGCTCCATCGGCGTGGAGGCGCGGCCGGAGGGCGGAAGCGTGTTCTGGGTGACGCTTCCGGCGGGCGAAGCGATCGCCTCCGGGACCGCGGCGGCCCAGTGCCCCGCCGGCGCGGCGGACCCGGTGCGGCGCGGCGCGGTGGCGGTGGTGGACGACGATCCCGACATTCGCGCCTTCGTGGCGGCGATCCTGGGCGGCGTGGGCTACCAGGTGGTGTCGGACGACGGCCGCGAGGGCGCCTCCGACCGCCTGTGCGACCGGGTGCCCGACGTCGTCCTGCTGGACCTGCACCTGGAAGGACGCGGGGGATTCGAGGCCCTGGACGAGCTGCGGGCCTGCGAGGCGCTGCACGGCGTCCCCGTGATCGCCTTCACCGCCTCCGGCGCGCCCGACGACCTGGCCCGAATCCGCGCCGCCCGTTTCGACGGGCACCTGATCAAGCCCGTGGAGCCAGACACGCTGGTGCGCTGCATCGACGGGACGCTCGCGGCCGCCTCCGCGGCCCGCGCCGGCACGCGCCCGGCGCCCGGCGCCGAATCCCTTCCCGCCGCAACTGCGCATCCTTTCATCCCTGCATCGGGCGCGAACGTGCCGACGGACGCGGCTTCCGCCCCGCCCGACACACGCGCGGCGGACGGCGGCGGCGAGCGCGTCGACGGGGCCGGGGAGGGCGGCGGGGACGATGCGTTGGACGATGCGGAAGACTACCTTGCGCCCCTTCGCGCCCGCTTCCGCGCGGGGCTGCCCGCGCGGCTGGCCGAGATGGAGCGCGCCATCGCGATGGGCGACATGGAGTTGCTTCAGCGCGAGGCGCACAAGCTGAAGGGCGCGGCGGCGGGATACGGCCTGGCGCGGCTCTCCGAGATCGCCGCGGCGGCGGAGGACGCGCTGCGGGCCGGCGGCGGCGCGGCCGCGCCCCAGGCAGGCACGATGCTCGGCTTCCTGGCCGACGTCACGGAGGGCCGCCGCGCGGGGTGACCGCTCCTCCGGCGCCGTCCCCGGCATGTTCCCATCCGGCACCGGCTGTTCCCGTGCGGACACGCCGGGCGCCGCGGTCGAAAGGGTTCCCATGTGTCGAAAGCCGATGCCCCACACGGGGTTGCCTGGATTCCGCGCGCCTGGGCCGATCCTTGCGACGGATTCACCGTTTGTATCCCCGTTCACCCGGTCCTGGACCCATGCACGAGCGCCCCACCGTAGCCCTTGCCGACGACGACGTGGTCCTGGCCGAGCTGGTCTCGGCCTGGCTGGAGCACGCCGGCTACGACGTCCTGCGCTTCGAGTCCGGCGACGCGCTGCTGGACTGGGCCGCCGAGGCGCCGTCCTCGGTCGACGCGTTCCTGCTGGACGTGGACATGCCGGGCCGCAACGGCCTGGAGAGCATCCGCGCCCTGCGGGGCATCCCCATCTACTCGGGCACGCCCACGGTCTTCGTCAGCGCCCACGCGCCCGATGACGTGGTGGAGCAGGTGTCCGCCGCGGGCTCGTCGCTGCTGCGCAAGGACGCACACCTGCTTCCGCGGCTCACCGAGTGGCTGGGGGCGGCGCTGGCGCCCGTCTGAACCTCCGGGCCGCCACTCCGTCGACCTCCGGCGGACGATCGGCAGCGCGACCCTCGACACGCCCCGCCGCCGGTGGGGCTGTTTCGTTTCCGGAACGCACTCGCGCGGCGTGCCGGAGGACGGGTGGCGGACGCCCGGTCGGAAGACCGGCGCCCGCCCGAATGGCGTCCGGCGAGTTGACGCGCCCCCCCGCGACCGGGTAGCTTTGCCGGATTGAACCCGGACGCAGAAGCCAGGGGAGAGGACACGCGTGATTCGCAGCATGACCGGCTTCGGGGAGGCGGAGCGCAGCACGCCCGCCGGTCTCCTGCTGGCCGAGGTCCGCACCGTCAACCATCGCCACTTCCACGTGAACTTCCGCGTTCCCGCCGCGCTGGCCAGGTGGGAGGGCGAGATGCGGGAGTGGCTGCACGCGTCTCTGGCGCGCGGCCACGCCAACTGCTCCGTGCGGCTCGAGTCGCACCTGGCGCAGGCGCCGCGGGCGGTGCGGCTGGACGAGGAGCGCGTGGCTGCCTACCTGGCCGCATTCCGCGAGATGGGCGAGCGCTTCGGGGTTCCGGGGCAGGTGGACGTCGCCACCCTCGCGCGCCTCCCCGACGTCTTCCGCCGCGACGAGCCCGACGAGGCCCCGGTGGAGATCCTGCAGGACGACGTCCGCGCCGTGATCACCGAGGCGGCGGCGCGCAACGTGGCCATGCGCGAGGACGAGGGGCGCCGCCTGCAGGCCGACCTCCAGGGCCGCCTGGACGCCATCGAACGCGCGCTGGACGAGATCGCCGCCCTGGCGCCCGCGCGGCTCACCGCCGAGCGCGACCGGCTGCGCGCGGCGATCACGGAGCTGGCGGGGGGCGTGGGCATCTCGGAGGAGCGGCTGGCGCAGGAGGTGGCGCACCTGGCCGAGCGCTGGGACGTGAACGAGGAGCTGGTGCGCTTCCGCTCGCACGACGAGCTGTTCCGCGAGCTCCTGGCGGCGCAGTCGGCCGAGCCGGTGGGCAAGCGCCTCTCGTTCCTCGTGCAGGAGATGCACCGCGAGGCCAACACCATCGGCAGCAAGGCCAACCACGCCGGGATCGCGCACGCCGTGGTGGCCATCAAGGAAGAGGTGGAGCGGCTGCGCGAGCAGGTGGAAAACGTAGAGTGAGCCGCGCCCACGGAGTCCTGTCCGCGCGGACGTTCCCGGTGGTGCTTTCGGCGCCCTCGGGGGCGGGCAAGACCACCATCGCCCGCAGGCTGCGCGAGCGCCGCGGCGACGTGGTCTTCTCCGTCTCGGCCACCACGCGCCCGGCGCGCGACTACGAGGTGGACGGGCGGGACTACCACTTCGTGGCCCCCGGCGACTTCCGCCGCATGATCGACGGCGGCGAGCTGCTGGAGTGGGCGGAGGTGCACGGCAACTACTACGGGACGCCGCGGCGCAACCTGGACCAGGCGGTGGACCGGGGGCAGTTCCTGCTGCTGGACATCGACGTGCAGGGCGCCCGGCAGATCCGCATGCACGCGCCCGAGGCGCTGCACGTCTTCGTGCTGCCGCCCAGCGGCGCCGAGCTGGTGGAGCGCCTGATGGGCCGCGGCAGCGAGAGCGACTCCACCCGCGCGCGCCGGCTGCGCAACGCCTGCGCGGAGGTACAGGAGGCGGCCGAGTTCGACTACGTGGTCGTGAACGACGACCTGGACGCCACGGTGGACGCCATCGAGGGCGTCATGGCGGCGGAGGCCCACCGCATCCGCCGCATCCCCGGCTTCGCGCAGGCGCTGGACCGCCTGTGCGACGAGATCCGAGACCATACGGAGCCGCCGTCCGGTGCCTCCGCGAACGAGTCTTCCACGCAGGAGTAGGCCCATGCGAGTCGTCACGCCAGGCCAGGCCGCACGCCACACGGGAAGCAAGTACCTGGGGGTGCTGGTGGCCGCCAAGTACGCGCGCAACCTGAACGAGCTGCGCCGCAACGAGCTGATGGAGGACCCCACGGTGACGGGCGGCGAGCTGAAGGAGAAGCTCACCACCATCGCCATCGAGGAGGTCGCCGCCGGCAAGGCCAAGTACCGGCTGACCGAGCGCCGCCGCCCCGAGTACTGAGCCCATGCCCGGCCCACGCGGTCCGCGGCGCCCCTTCGCGGGGCGCCGCGTCGTCCTGGGCGTCACGGGGGGGATCGCCGCGTACAAGGCCGTCACGGTCGCGCGCGACCTGACGCTCGCGGGCGCGCAGGTGGACGTCGTCCTCACCGAGGGGGCGCTGGAGTTCGTGCGCCCGCTCACCTTCGAGGGGCTCACCGGCCGCACGGCGCACGTGGGCGCCTGGGAGCCGGGCGAGCCCCTTCTGCACATCCGCCTTGCCCGCGAGGCCGACGCCGTCGTGGTCGCGCCCGCCACGGCCAACTTCCTGGCCCGCGCCGCGGCGGGGATGGCGGACGACCTGCTCACGGCCGTCCTGCTCGCGACCGAGGCGCCGGTGGTGCTCTGCCCGGCCATGAACGACCGGATGTACGCCCACCCCGCCACGCAGGCCAACCTGCGGCGCCTGGCCGAGATCGGCTACCGCCTCGCCGGGCCGGCCGTCGGTCCGCTCGCGTGGGGCGAGGGCGAGGGGCCCGGACGCCTCATCGATCCGGACGAGATCCTGGCGCACGCGGGCCGCGCGCTGGAGCCCGCGGGCGCCCTCGCCGGGCGTCGGGTGGTGGTCACCGCCGGAGGCACGCGCGAGCCCATCGACCCCGTGCGCTTCGTCGGCAACCGCTCGTCGGGCCGCATGGGCTACGAGGTCGCCGCCGCCGCCTGGCGCCGCGGCGCGCACGTCGTGCTGGTCTCCGCCCCCTCGCATCTCGTCCCGCCCCCCGGCGTGGAGCTGGTGCGCGTGGAGACGGCGGAGCAGATGCGCGCCGCCGTCGAGCACGCCCTGCCCTCTGCGGATGCGCTGGTGATGGCTGCCGCCGTCGCCGACTTCCGCCCCGCCGACCCTGCGGCGCAGAAGATCAAGAAGGAGGCGGGCGAGGTCCCCACGATCCGTCTGGAGGGCACGGCGGACGTCCTCCTGTCGACCCGAGCGGCCCGACCGGCCGGCTGTGTCGTCGTCGGCTTCGCCCTGGAGACGGCGGACGTGCTGGCGAACGGGCGCAAGAAGCTGGAGGCCAAAGGCCTGCATCTCCTCGTGGCGAACGACGCCACGGAAACGGGCGCGGGGTTCGAGGTTGATACCAACCGGGTGACGATCCTGTCCCGCGATGCGGACGACGAGCACCTTCCGCTGCTGTCGAAGGCGGAGGTCGCCGACCGCATCCTGGACCGCGTGGAGCCCCTGCTCTCCGCGGACGGGGCCCGGTGAGCGAGGCGCGCGACCTGCTGGGCCGCTACCTGCGCCAGCGCGCGGAGCTGGGCGACGCGGAGCTGGTGCTGGAGCGCCACTCCACCGCGGACGTTCGGGGACTGCTGTCGACGCACGCCCCGGTGACGCGCACCTCGCTGACGGCGGGACTCTCGCCTGATCCGTCCAGAGCCGTGGACGCGCCGGCCGCCGCACCGGCGGGACGCGGCTACGTGCGCCCGGGCCGACCGTCCGCGGAGGCGCTGTCCGTCGACTCCACGCGCGCGACGGGGGAAGGCGCGGGCTCGGGCGGACGGACGATCCCGACGGTCACGCTCGGGGAGATGAAGCCCGGCGTGGACGCGCCCGCCCGCGGTGCGACGGCGGACGAGATCCTGGCGCTGCCGGTGCTGGACGCGGTGCGCGACACGGCGCTCGGCTGCCCCCGCTGCGGGCTGGCGAAGACGCGGCGCCACGTGGTGTTCGGCGAGGGCGACCCGAGCGCGGACGTGATGGTGGTGGGCGAGGCGCCGGGCGCGGACGAGGACGCCAGCGGGCGCCCGTTCGTGGGCCGCGCGGGCAAGCTGCTGGACCTGCTGCTCGCGTCCGTGGGCTCCCCGCGGGACAGCGTCTACATCTGCAACGTGCTCAAGTGCCGGCCGCCCGGAAACCGCAACCCGGCGCCGGACGAGGTGGAGGCGTGCAGCCCCTATCTGCTCAAGCAGGTGGAGCTGGTGCGGCCGAAGGTCATCCTCGCCTTCGGGAACTTCGCCGCGCACACGCTGCTGGGCACGGACCTGTCGATGGGCAAGCTGCGCGGCAAGGACCACGCGTTCCGCGGCGTGCCCGTGATCCCCACGTATCACCCCGCGGCGCTGCTGCGGAACCCCGGCTGGGTGCGCGCCGTGTGGGACGACCTGCAGCGCTTCCGGGCCATCGCCGCCCGCGCCTGACCGTACCGCCCCGGTGATCGCCGGACGTTCCCAACGCGTGATGCCGTACCGCAGCACCGGAGTGTGATGCAAGTCGTTCCCCCGCTCGCCCGCCTTCCCATGCCGTCCGCGGACACCCAGCCCGGTGCCTTCGCGGACCGCTCGCCGCCGTACTCCGCCGAGGCGGAGATCTCGGTGCTGGGCGGCATGCTGATCGACGTGGACGCGCTGGCGAAGGCCGTGGAGGTCATCGACGACTCCATGTTCTATCCCGAGAAGCACCGGCGCCTGTACCGCGCCATGGTGCGCCTCTGGGAGCGGGGCGAGGCGATCGACCCGGTGACGCTGTCGGACGAGCTGCGCAACGTCGGCGACTTCGAGGTCACCGGCGGGATGCAGTACATCGCCACGCTGCTGGACGCGGTGCCCACCGCGGCCAACATCGAGTACCACGCCAAGATCGTCCGCGAGAAGGCGGTGCTGCGCCGGCTGATCGAGGCCGCCACGGGCATCATCCAGGAGACGTACGCCAACCAGGGCGACGTGGACCAGCTCCTGGACCGCGCCGAGTCCTCCATCTTCCAGATCGCCCAGACGCACGAGCGGAAGGGCTTCGTCTGGATCAAGGAGCTGCTCTGGCCGGCGATGGAGCAGATCGAGCTGATGTCGCAGAACGCCTCGTCCATCACGGGCGTCCCGACCGGCTTCCAAGACCTCGACAACATGACAGCGGGTTTCCAGAAGGGCGACCTGATCATCGTCGCCGCCCGGCCGTCGATGGGAAAGTGCCTGGCGCACGACGTCGAGATCGTGCTGGACGACGGCAGCGTCTCCACGATCGAGCATGTCTACCGCGAGCGCGCCGGCCGCCTGCTCACGCTGGGACGGGACTGGCGCTTCCGCACGACGGAGCCGTCGGCGTTCGTGGACGACGGGATGAAGCCCGTGTTCCGCGTCACCACGCGCCTGGGCCGCGCGGTGGAGGCGACGCTCCCCCATCCGTTCCTCACGGTCGATGGATGGAAGCGGCTGGAGGAGCTGTCGGTGGGCCAGCACGTCGCCGTGCCGCGCCGCATCGACGTGTTCGGGCGCGACGCGATGCGCGAGTGCGAGGTGAAGCTGCTCGGGTACCTGTTGGGCGACGGCGGGCTGACGGACACGGTACCGGAGTTCACCAACGCCGACCCGCGCCTGCGCGACGACTTCGCCGCGGCCGTCGCGGAGTTCGGCGGCGTGTCCGTCTGCGCGGGCCGTGGCGGCGCGCGCACGCCCTCGCTTCGCGTGCGGCACGACGCGGAAACCCGGAGCGCGGGTCGCGCGGCCTTCGCGGAGGGCCTGGGAACCGCGCTCGCCGGCTCCGGCCGCTCCCGGCGTTCCGTCGCCGAGGCCGTCGGTGTGTCGCCTGCGTCCGTGACGCACTGGGCCGGTGGTTCGACGGTGCCGGATGAGGAGACGTTCGCCGGGCTCTGCGCCGTGCTCGGCGTCGATCCGGCGACGATCGCGAGCGACGGCGTCCGCGACCTCCGGCGCCACGAGCGGAATCCCGTCACCCGCTGGCTGGACGAGCTGGGCCTGTGGGGCAGGGGATCGCACCACAAGTTCGTCCCGGCTCCCGTCTTCCGCCTGCCGCGTCCGCAGCTCGCGCTCTTCCTCAACCGCCTGTTCGCGACCGACGGATGGGCGACGGTGCTCGCGTCGGGCCAGGCGCATATCGGCTATGCCAGCGTCAGCGAGCGCCTCGCGCGCCAGGTGCAGCACCTGCTGCTGCGTTTCGGCATCATCGCGTCGCTCCGGCGCCGGTCGGTGAAGTACCGCGACGGACGCCGTGCGGCCTGGCAGATGGACGTGACGGACTCCCTCGCGATCCGGACGTTCGCGGCGGAGATCGGGATGTTCGGCAAGGAGGCGGCGCTCGCGCGGGCGGCGGACGTGGCGGCGGGGAAGCGGTATCAGACCAACCGCGACCTCGTGCCGGTGGAGGTCTGGAAGCGCGTCGAGCAGGCGAAGGGGGCCGAGTCGTGGGCCTCGCTCGCCCGCCGGGCGGGGATCGCCGGGTGGAGCAACCTGCACGTCGGCAAGCGTGCGCCGACGCGCGCCCGGCTGGCCGCGCTCGCGCAGGCGCTGGGCGACGCGGAGCTTCGGGCGATGGCGGGCGGAGACGTGTACTGGGACGAGATCGTCTCCATCGAGCCGATGGGCCTCAAGCAGGTGTACGACCTGACGATCCCGGAGACGCACAACTTCGTGGCGAACGACGTGTGTGTGCACAACACGGCGTTCACGCTCAACATCGCGCAGCACGCCGCCATCAGCGCCAAGAAGGCGGTCGCGTTCTTCTCCCTGGAGATGAGCAAGGAGTCGCTCGTGCAGCGCATGCTCACGTCCGAGGCGCGCGTGGACGCCTCGCGCGTGCGCACCGGACGCCTGCGCGACGACGACTATCCGCGCCTCGGCGTGGCGGCGGGGCTGTTGAACACGGCGCCCATCTTCGTGGACGACACGGCCGGCATCTCCATCCTCGAGATGCGGGCCAAGGCGCGGCGCCTCAAGTCCGACCGCGCCGACCTGGCGATGATCATCGTCGACTACCTGCAGCTCATGCAGGGCAACGGCAGGACGGAGAACCGGCAGCAGGAGGTATCCGAGATCTCCCGCGGCCTGAAGGCGCTGGCGAAGGAGCTGGAGGTGCCCGTCGTCGCCCTCTCCCAGCTTTCCCGCGCCGTGGAGTCGCGGCCGGACAAGCGGCCGATGATGTCGGACCTCAGGGAATCGGGCGCCATCGAGCAGGACGCGGACCTCATCATGTTCCTGTTCCGGCCGGAGTACTACTACGGGCCCACGGACAAGGAAGGGAACTCGCTGGAGGGCCGCGCCGAGGTCATCATCGGCAAGCAGCGCAACGGCGCCACGGGCACGATCCCGCTCATGTTCCAGAAGGAGTTCACGCGGTTCGAGAGCTTCTCGCCCCGTACCGACGCTCCGGACTACTGAACCGCGCCCCGCCCCTCGATCCACGGACGGACTTCCCACGATCCGCGGCCGGCCGTCCCTGCCGCGGACGAGGACGGCGCCGGTCGAGAGCCCCGGCTCGGCGGCCGGGTGTACCATCCGCCATCCTGACCGCAAGAGCGTGAGCCGAGATGGCGAAGACGAAGACGGCCTACTTCTGCCGCGAGTGCGGCAACGAGACGCCCCGGTGGCAGGGCCAGTGCCCGGCCTGCCGCGCGTGGAACACGCTGGTGGAGGAGCCCGCCGCGCCGAAGGGCGTCCGCGCCCGCGCCGCCGTCGGCGCCTCTCCCGGCGCGTCCGGCGGCGGGGCGGTGCCGCGGCGCCTGCGCGACGTGGAGGGCACGGAGAGCCAGCGCTGGACGACGGGCCTGGGCGAGTTCGACTTCGTCCTGGGCGGCGGGATCGTGCCCGGCTCCGTCGTCCTGGTCGGCGGCGAGCCCGGCATCGGCAAGTCCACCATCCTGCTCCAGGTCGCCAGCCGGCTCGAGGCGGAGGGGCGGTCCACGCTCTACGTCTCGGGCGAGGAGTCGCCGCTGCAGGTGAAGCTGCGCGCGGACCGGCTGGAGGGCTCCGCCGGCGCCGTCACGATGCTCGCGGAGACGGAGCTGGAGACCATCCTGCTGCGCTCGGCCGAGGCGGGGCCGGACGTGCTGCTGGTGGACTCCATCCAGACCGTCTACACGCCGGAGCTGGAGGGTGCGCCCGGCAACGTGGGCCAGGTGCGCGAGTGCGCGGCGCGGCTGCAGCGCTTCGCCAAGCAGACGGGCACGGCCGTCTTCCTCGTGGGCCACGTCACCAAGGGCGGCGGCATCGCCGGCCCCAAGACGCTGGAGCACATCGTGGACACGGTGCTCTACTTCGAGTCCGCCGGCGGGCTGGACAACCGCGTGCTGCGGGCGACGAAGAACCGCTTCGGCGGCGTGGACGAGATCGGCGTCTTCCGCATGACGGCGGCGGGGCTGGTGCCCGTCGGCAACCCGTCCGAGCTGTTCCTGGGCGAGCGCCACGCGGGCGCGTCCGGCTCCGCGGTCGTCTCGACCATGGAGGGCACGCGGCCGCTGCTGGTGGAGGTGCAGGCGCTCGCGGCCAAGGCGTCGTACGGCGCGCCGCAGCGGGTCAGCACCGGGCACGATCCCAAGCGCCTGGCCCTGCTCCTCGCCGTGCTGGAGAAGCGCGCGGGGATCGGGTTCGGGCAGCTCGACGTGTTCCTCAACGTGGTCGGCGGCATCCGGCTTACGGAGACGGCGGGCGACCTGGCGGTGGCGGTGGCGCTCGCGTCCAGCGTCTTCGACCGCGCGGTTCCGGCGGACGCCGTCTTCATCGGCGAGCTGGGGCTGGGGGGCGAGGTGCGGCCGGTGGGGCAGATGGAGCGCCGGCTGGCGGAGGCGGCGCGCATGGGCTTCCGCACGGCCTACCTGTCGCCGCGCGCCCGGCCGTCCAACCCGCCCGCCGGCATCCGCATGGCCGAGGCGGAGGACCTGCGCTCGCTGGTCGATGCGCTCTTCGGCTGACCTGCCCGCGGCCGCCGTCATCGTCGCCGGCGGCGCGGGCACGCGGCTGGGCGGCGCGGTGCGCAAGCAGTACCTGGAGCTGGCCGGCGAGCCCGTCCTGCTGCGCGCCCTCCGCCCCTTCGTCGACCACCCCGGCATCGCCTCCGTGGTCGCCGTCCTTCCGCCGGATGACGCGGCCCACCCGCCGTCCTGGCTGACGGCGCTGCGGGTGACGGTGGTGCCGGGAGGCGCGGAGCGGGGCGATTCCGTGTGGAACGGGCTCCAGGCGATCCCTGCGAGCGTCGGCCGGGTCCTCGTGCACGACGGCGCGCGTCCGCTCGTCACCCGCGCCGTGATCGACCGCGTGCTGGCCGCGTGCGGCGAAGGCGGCGCGATCGCCGCGGTGCAGGCCACCGACACCATCAAGCAGGTGGATGCGGAGGGGCGCATCACCGGCACGCCGGACCGCCGGGCGCTCTGGCAGGCGCAGACGCCGCAGGGCTTTCCCGCCGCGCGGCTGCTGGACGCCTACCGCCGCGCCCGCGCCGAAGGGGTCCTCGCGACGGACGACGCCGCCGTGTACGAGCGCTACGCCGGCCCCGTCCGCGTCGTCCTGGGCGCCGCGGAGAACCTGAAGGTGACGCGGCCGGGCGACCTGGAGATCGCCGAGCTGCTCCTCCGCCGTATGGCCCGCGACGGAGGCTGAGCGGCGGCGGTCCACCGGTTGCGCAGAGTTCTTGCGTCCCCCTTGGGCGCGAACGCCAGGACGGCAGGTCCGGCGCGCGTTCCCGATCCCGACAAGCCCCACGCCGATGACGTACGACTCGCCCTACGCCGTGCCCGAGACGACGACGTTCAACCTGCTCTTCGTCTGCACCGGCAACACCTGCCGCTCGCCGATGGCGGAAGGCATCGCCCGGCGAGAGCTGGCCGAGCGCGGCTGGACGCACGTGCGCGTCGCCTCCGCCGGCCTGGCCGCGCACGACGGCGACCCCGCCAGCCCCGAGGCGGTGATCGTCGGCGCGCGCACCGGCGTGGACCTGTCCGGCCACCGGTCGCGGTCCATGGACGCCGAGACGGTGGAGTGGGCGGACCTGATCCTGGCGATGGGCGTGTCGCACCTGGCCGGCGTCTCGCGCCTGGGCGGGCGCGCCAAGTCTGCGCTCCTGGCCAGCTTCGCCGCGGGCGAGGGGCGCCGCGGCGCGGGCGTCTCCGATCCCTTCGGCGGCTCCGTCGAAGTGTACGAGGACACCTTCCACGAGCTGGAAGGCCTCGTCTCCGCAACCCTCGACCGGCTCGCCCCCATCCTCCATCCGTGATCCCCACCGCCCGCACCCGGGTCTTCGCGCTGCTCGGCGATCCCGTCTCCCACTCGCTCAGCCCCCGCTTCCAGAACGCCGCCCTCCGCGCCGCCGGCCTCGACGGCGTGTACGTGGCCCTGCGTGCGTCCGCGGACGATCTACCCGGCCTGCTCCCCGCCCTGGCCCGCGCGGGTGGGGGCGGCAACGTCTCGGTGCCGCACAAGCAGCTCGCCGCGCGCGCGGTGGAACGGCGCACCGCCACGGTGGATGCGACGGGTGCGTGCAACACCTTCTGGCTGGAGGACGGCCGCGTCTGGGGAGACAACACGGACGTCGAAGGCGTCTCCGCCGCCATTCGCACGCTCCTCGGCCGGTCCGCGGAGGGCGCGCGCGTGCTCGTGCTCGGCGCCGGCGGCTCCGCGCGGGCCGTCGTCCATGCGCTGCGGACGGAGGCGGCGAACGGCATCGTCATCCTCAACCGGACCGTCGGGAGAGCGGAGGAGCTCGCCCGTCTCGGTGGGGCGGGGAAGGCGATCGTATCCACCGCTCCCTCGATCGATGCGATCCGCGGGGAGCGCTTCGACCTCGTCGTCAACACGACCTCGCTCGGCCTCCGCGCGGACGATGCACTGCCGCTGCCGCTGGATGCCGGCGTGACGTTCGACGCCGCGCTTGACCTGGTCTATTCGGTCGATGGAACGCGGTGGGTCCACGGCCTCCGCGAGCGTGGGATCGCGGCGGCGGATGGGACGGAGGTGCTGCTGCGCCAGGGCGCCGCGGCGTTCCGGCGCTGGTGGGGCGTGGATGCCCCGATGGATGCCATGCGGGATGCCCTCACCCATACGGAGCCCACGGAGCAACGATGAGCCTCACGGCGTTGGCGCGCGACGCATGGACCGGCGCGCTGGACCTGGTGTTCGCGCCCGTCTGCGTCGGCTGCAAGCGGCTCATCTCCACGGACGACCCCGAGCGGGTGGTGTGCCGCGTCTGCTGGGCCCGCTGCCGGCCGGTCCCCGCGCCGCGCTGTCCCCGGTGCTGGGGCACGCTCCCAACGCAGGTCGTCCGCGATCGTGGCGCCGTCGTCGGAGTCCGCGGAGACGACGGAGACGACGGAGACGACGGAGACGACGATCGGTTGACGGACTCGGTCGATTCGTCGGACTCGGCCGAGCGAGAGAATTGTGTCGACCGAAGCGCGCACGGATCGTCCACGGCGGATCGTCCCGCGGCCGGCGGAGGAAGCGGCGGCCATCCATCTGCCGACCCGCCGTCGAGCTCCGCGCCGAGATCCAGCCCACCGCCCGCGCCCAAGTGCCGCGCCTGTGCCGAGTGGCCCGCCGCCGTCCGCGTCGTGCGCTCCGCGTTCGTGATGGGCGATGGCGTTCGCTCGCTGGTGCACGCGCTCAAGTACCGGGGATGGGAGGCGGCCGCGGGGCCGATGGCCGCGCGGATGGCGGCGCTGCCCTGGCCGCGCGACGTCACGGACGAAGCGGACGTGGCCGCGGCGGTGCCCACCACGCCCGTGCGCCTGCGGGAGCGGGGATACGACCAGGCCGCGCTGCTGGCTCGCGAGCTGGCGGCGCGCACCGGACGAGCGTTCGACCCTGATTGCCTAGCGCGGACGCGGGAAACGGCCTCGCAGACCACCTTGCATCCCAGCGAGCGGCGGGCTAACGTAGCGGGCGCTTTCGCCGTCCCCGCGGCGCGGCGCCGCACCGTCGAAGGGCGGCACGTGATGCTGGTGGACGACGTGTGGACCACGGGCGCCACCGCGCTCTCGTGCGCGGGCGCGCTGCTGGATGCCGGCGCGCGGGTGGTGAGCGTCGCCACCTTCGCGCGCGTGTTCCCGGAACTCGAACGACCCGTGCCGGCCCTTCGCCGCGGCACGGGCACCTGACCCCGACATACGCTCCAGGGAGAGCCATGCCCATTCGCGTCGCCATCAACGGGTTCGGCCGCATCGGCCGCAACGTTCTCCGGGCCGCCAAGCAGGCCGGCGCCACGGACATCGACTTCGTGGCCGTCAACGACCTCACCGACACGAAGACGCTGGCCCACCTGCTGCGCCACGACTCCGTGCACGGCCACTACCCCGGCACCGTCGAGGCCCGCGAAGGCTCCATCGTGGTGGACGGAGACGAGGTGAAGGTGTTCGCCGAGAAGGACCCGGCCAAGCTTCCCTGGGGCGACCTGAAGATCGACGTCGTCATCGAGTCCACCGGGCGCTTCACCAACCGCGAGGACGCCGCCAAGCACCTGGCCGCCGGCGCCAGGAAGGTCATCATCTCCGCCCCCGCCAAGAACGAGGACATCACCATCGTCCTGGGCGTCAACGAAGAGCAGTACGACCCGGCCACCCACCACGTCATCAGCAACGCGAGCTGCACCACCAACTGCCTCGCGCCCGTCGTCAAGGTCCTGCTGGACGAGTTCGGATTCAAGCGGGGCGTGATGACCACCGTGCACGCCTACACCAACGACCAGCAGATCCTCGACCTGCCGCACAAGGACCTGCGCCGCGCCCGCGCCGCCGCCGTGTCCATGATCCCCACCACCACGGGCGCCGCCAAGGCCACCGGGCTGGTGATCCCCCAGGTCAAGGGCAAGATCGACGGCATGGCCATCCGCGTGCCGACGCCCGACGTGTCGGTGGTGGACCTCACCTGCGAGCTGGAGAAGGAGGTCACCGCCGCGCAGGTGAACGACGCCCTCCGCGCCGCCTCGCAGGGCCGCATGAAGGGGATCCTGGGATACGAGGAGGAGGAGCTGGTCTCCGTGGACTTCACCGGCAACCCGCACTCGTCCATCGTGGACGCCCCCTGCACGAGCGTCACGGCGGGGCTGGTGAAGGTGGTGGCGTGGTACGACAACGAGTGGGGCTACTCCAGCCGCTGCGTGGACCTGGCGCGCTACGTCGGCGAGCGGCTCTAGCATGCGCAAGCAGAGCCTGACCGACCTGGACCGGGCGGCGCTCCGCGGCAGGCGCGCCCTCGTCCGCGTGGACTACAACGTCCCGCTGGACGAGGGCGGCCGCATCACCGACGACAAGCGGATCCGGGCCACCCTGCCCACGCTTGCCTACCTGATCGACGCCGGCGCGCGCGTCGTTCTCCTCTCCCACTTCGGCCGTCCCAAGGGCAAGCCGGTGCCCGAGATGTCGCTCCGTCCGGCCGCCGAGCGCCTGGAGGAGCTGCTTCGCCGCCCCGTGCGCTTCGTCCCCTCCGTCGTCGGCCCCGAGGCGGAGGCCGCGACGAGGGAGCTGGAGGACGGCGGCGTGCTGCTGCTGGAGAACACGCGCTTCGAGCCGGGCGAGGAGAAGGACGACCGCGCGCTCGCCGAGCGGATGGCGGCGCTGGGCGACCTGTACGTCAACGACGCGTTCGGCGCCGCGCACCGGGCGCACGCGTCCACGGCCGCCGTCGCGGAGATCATGCGTGGCGAGGGGAAGCCGGCTGTCGCGGGACTGCTGATGGAGCGCGAGCTGCGCTACCTGGGCGGCGCCCTCGACGAGCCCGCGCGGCCCTTCGTCGCCATCCTGGGCGGCGCCAAGATCTCGGGGAAGATCGACGTCATCCAGAGCCTGCTGCCGAAGGTGGACCGCCTGCTCATCGGCGGCGCCATGGCCAACACCTTCTTCCGGGCGATGGGGCTGCAGACGGGCACCTCCCTCGTTGAGGACGACCGCGTCCCGCTGGCGAAGGAGCTTCTCGACACCGCAGGCGACAAGCTCGTCCTTCCCGTGGACTGCGTCGTCGCCGAGCGCCTGGGACCGGACCAGGCGACGGAGATCGTTTCCCGCGAAGCCATCCCCGCAGACCGCACCGCGCTGGACGTCGGACCGGAAACCGTCGCCGCCTTCGCACGCCATCTCGAAACCGCACGGACGGTGCTGTGGAACGGTCCGATGGGCGTCTTCGAGGTGCCCGAGTTCGCCGCCGGCACCCGCGGCGTGGCGGAAGCCGTCGCCGAAGCGACGGACCGCGGCGCGACCACCATCGTGGGCGGCGGCGACTCCGCCGCGGCGGTGGCGGAGCTGGGGCTCGAAGCGCGGATGTCGCACGTCTCCACCGGCGGCGGCGCCTCGCTGGAGTTTCTCGAAGGCCGCGTGCTTCCCGGCGTCGAAGCGCTCTCCGACGCGCGAGGGGCGTGATGGCGCTCCGCAAGCCGGTGCTGGCCGGCAACTGGAAGATGACCAAGGGGCCGACCGAGACGGTGGGCTTCTTCGCCGACTTCCTGAACGCGTGGATGCCGCGCGACGATCGCACCGTCGTTTTCTTCCCCTCCGACGTCTCCCTCGCCGCCGCGCTCGATGCCACGGCGGACCGGCCGGACGTGCTGCTGGGTGTGCAGAACGTGCACTGGGAGAGGTCCGGCGCCTTCACGGGCGAGACCTCCGTCGGCATGGCCGCGGACGCGGGGGCGAAGCTGGTGCTGGTGGGCCACAGCGAGCGCCGCCACGTCTTCGGCGAGACGGACGGGGAGACGGCGAAGAAGGTCCGCGCCGTGCTCGACGGCGGTCTCATCGCCGTGCTCTGCGTCGGCGAGACCATCGGCGAGCGCAGGGCGGGGGATGCGGAAGCGGTGGTGCGGCGCCAGCTCGCGGCGGTGCTCCCCGTCGTCTCGGCCCAGGAGGTGGAGCGGCTGGTGGTGGCGTACGAACCGGTGTGGGCCATCGGCACGGGCGAGACGGCCTCGCCAGCGGACGCGGGGGCGATGCACCGCGTCTGCCGCGACGCGCTGGCGCAGGCCTTCGGGCGCGAGGCGGGGGACGCGGTGCCGGTGCTCTACGGTGGCAGCGTGAAGCCCGACAACGCGGCCGAGCTGCTACGCGAGCCCGGGGTGGACGGGGTGCTCGTGGGCGGCGCCAGCCTGGACCCGGCCGGCTTCGCGGCGATCTGCGGGGCTGCGGCGGGTTGACAGGCGGCCTCTTTTCCGTAGGTTTCACCGGCTTACCAGGCGACGAACCTCCCAACCCCGGTCACCCGTGTTCATCTTTCTCCTCGTCCTCCTGATCCTGGACGCGATCCTGCTGATCCCCGTGGTCCTGCTGCAGTCGGGCAAGGGCGGCGGACTGGCGGCCATGGGCGGCGGCGGGGGATCCGACACGCTGTTCGGGAGCCGGCAGGCCACCACCCTGCTCACCAAGGCCACCTGGTGGACGGGCGGCATCTTCGTCGCGCTGTCGTTCGCGCTCTCCATGCTGTCCTCGCGCCCGCAGCGGCCCGACTCCATCCTGCGCTCCGAGTTCCAGGGCAAGCAGGCGCCGCGCCCGGCCTCCACGGCCCCCGCGGGCGTGCCGGGGCTCACCAGGCCGGCGGCTCCGGCCGGCGGGCAGCAGGCCCCCGCGGCGAACGCCCCCGCGACTCCGGCCCCGGCGGGCCCCCCGGCCAAGAAGCCGTAGCGGTCCGCCCGGGTTCGGCGGATCGACGGAAGCGGGCCGACTCTTCGGAGCCGGCCCGCTTCTTTGCACTGGCTTCCGCGCCCGGCATTGCCTCGCCGAACGCGAAGCGGGTGGAATCGGCGAGAAGGCGGGGCCGGAATGGAACTTGCGCTCGGCCCTGGCGCGGCGGGTCCACCGGGTGCGCCCGCCGCGGACGTCCGGAGCACCCCACACGGCAAGCCCCTGGAGGATCGCAAGTGGCCCTGACCCGGAACCCCTCGAAGGGATTGCAGCGGCAGATCGACCTCACCACCGCCGTCTGCCAGGAGCGGCTGCTGGCCACCCACGTGCGGCACGTGCTCGCCCTCGTGGACCTCACCAGCGACCAGCTTCCCTTCGACACCGCGCTCGACATCTACGCGCGAATCCTGAAGCTCACGCCCGAGCAGGCGCGCAACGTCGGCAGCCGCGCCCTGGCGGCGCTGGGGCGCCGCAACGGCCTGCCCGAGGTGGAGGATCCCGAGGTCCGGCTGCTGGAGGACGAGCCCGAGGACCGCGATCCGTATCCGCACCGCACCGAGCAGGAGCGCGCGGGCCGCTTCGACGAGGTGTTCTCGCGCGTGCGGCGGCGCATCCGCGGCCGCGTGCAGGACGACCTGCGCAACCGCATCAACCTGGCGGCCGCGCGGGCCGAGGACTCGCTCTTCCTCACCCACGTGGACAACGCGCTCATCTTCGCCCGCGCCATGGCGGACGAGATGCAGATCCACGAGGCCGTCGACCTGTACCTCGACACCATGTCCATCCCGGACGGCGTGTCGGACGTGGTGTTCAACCGCGCCCTGCGCACCGTGGCGGACGACGTGCTGCCCCCCATCGACGCGTCGCGGGCCCCCAAGCGGGACGGCGACGGCCGCAGCGTGGCGCCTCCGCAGCTCACCGCCGGCACCGGCGCCTGACGCGCGGGCGCATTCGCGGGCGGCGGACGATCGGAGGCGGGACACACCGGAACCGGGGGCGGGCGGGGAATGGGAACCACGTGGGGAACTCTGGTGCTGGCGGGCTTCACGGCCAGCGTGCTGTCGGCCTGCGCCTTCTGGCTCTTCCGCGCGCTCAAGGTCACGGAGTTCAGCCCCACCACCCAGCTCGGCTGCCTGGTTTCCGGCGATCCACGGCTTCCCTTGACGGAAACGGTCGGGGTCGTTCTCTTCATGCTGCTGGGGTGCACGCTTCTCCCGCTGCTCTACGCGGCCGCCATGCGCGGCCTCGGCGGCGTGGGCTGGGGCACCGGCGCCGCGGTCGGCGCCGTGCACGGGGTGCTCGCGGCGGCGGGGCTGCCGTGGGCGGCACGCTACAGCGCCTGCGTGCGTAACGGCCACCTGCCGCTGCCGGGCATGCTGGGCGTGCGGTGGGGGGCGGCTACGCCCGCGGTGGTGGTGGCTGGGCACGTGCTGTACGGGGCGGTGCTGGGCGCCGTGATGGGAGCGGCGTAGGCGCGCCCCGCGCGAGGCCGGGCCAAGGGGGATCCACGGGAGGGGGGAGGGGCGATGAGGCGAGTCGTGGCGATGGCCCTGGGGGCCGCGCTGGCGTGCGTGACGACGGGGCAGGCCGCCCAGGCACAGGGCGGCTGGCTGCGTCGCGACGCGCGTCTGGACCTTGCCGCGTACGCGGGGGGAAGCTATGGGACGGACTGGTTCACCCTGCGCTCCCCGGCGGGCGCGGACCAGCCCTACCGCCCGGGCTACGGCCCCATCTTCGGCGTGGCCGCCACCTGGTGGGCCACCCCGCACCTGGGGTTGCGCGGCCACGCGGCGTACGTCGCGAGCGACCTCCCGGACGCGTCCTCGGACGTGATCCGCAACGGGAGCTTCGGGTCCAACCAGTACCTGTACGACCTTGCGCTGTCGTACCGTCCCTGGATCGCCCGCGCCTCCGCGCCGGACTGGCTCGCCTCCACCTACCTGTTCGCGGGCGGCGGCGGGTCCACCACGAGCGTCGCCGGCGCCGAGGAGTGCGCCCGCCCCTATCCGGCCGCGGTGTGCCTTTCCACGCGCGCCTCGGACGCGACGGTCGGGGCGGGCGTGGTGGGTGCGGGCATGGACATGTATCCCATGTCCCGCACCGTCACCCTCTTCGGCGAGGGGGCGGTGCACGCGTACTCGGCCCCCGTGCGCGTGGACGAAGCGGCCGGTGCCCGGCGCCACCTGGCCTTCACGCCGCGGGTGGTCGGGGGGGTGCGGGTGGCGCTGGGCGGCCGTCGCGCCCCCGTTCGCCCGGCGGTGAAGCCCCCGTTCGAGCCGCCCCATCCGGTGCCCGTCGACACGGCTCCGCCTCCGCGGCTCACGCCGGAGCCCCCCATGCGCGACGTGCGGGTCTGCATCGTGCATGCGGGCACGCTGGCCGTGGTGCCGGCGCGGGTGAACGCCGCCGGGGACACGCTGCTGGCGGACGGGCGGAGCCTCGCCGACGCGTACCCGCCGGGTGGGGAGTACGCCTCGGGCCGCGCCTGGTTCGTCTCCGGCACGGCGCTCGCAAGGGACGGCGTGCGGTACGAGAAGCTGGGCCTGCCGCGTGTTCTGGGCGCCGACGAGCTGCGGCCGGCGTGGGTGGAGGACGGGGTGCCGGTATTCGTCCCGGCGGGCGGAGGGGCGGCGGAGGTCGTGTACCTCCCCACGCGCCCCGGGTGCGAGTTCCAGCCGTACCAGCGCAGGGACGTGGCGCTGAAGGTCCGCGGGTAGCGCCGCAGGGGGGTCCGGCCCTCGGCCGGGCCGGCGCTCCCTCGGGAGCGGACGCGGCCGCCGGTGCCCACGGGCCCGGCGCCGCGGGCGGGACCCGTCGCGAGGGGGCCGCGCGCAGTTGCCGATGGTGGGGCGGCGCGGCGGCGGCGGTGGATTCGGCCTGTAGGAAAGGGCTGTCTGCAGGCCGAATTCGTGCGGAAGCTGGCACCTTTCTTGTATAGGGTGCCGGTTCGTTGGTTCGGCTCCCCACGACGGGGGAGGAGGACAGCCTTTCAACCTGGTTAGGAGAGGACTCGATGAAACGATTGCTGAGGTCCGCCCTGGCAGCGACAGTGGTGGCTGTGGGGTCGGGAAGGGTGGCGCAGGCCCAGGAGATGATGACCCGCAGGGCGAGTCTATTCGACCTGGGTGTGTACGCGGGTGGCGCGTACAGCACGAGCTGGTTCAAGATCCCCGTCGGCGGCAGCGACGAAGGCTTCAAGCCCGGGTTCGCGCCCATCTTCGGGCTCGAGGCCACGTACTGGGCCACCCCGATGGTGGGCGTCCGGGCGCACGGCGCGTACATGCCCACGAAGCTTCCGCACTCGAGCAGCGTGGACCTGAGCGCCGGCAACGGCCGTAGCGACTACGTCGTCAACAACTGGCTGTACGATCTGGACCTGGTGTTCCGCCCCTGGGTGACGAACATGACGGCCGGGCCGATGATGGCCTCCACCTACTTCTTCCTCGGCGGCGGCGGGCTCACGAGCAACGTGGCCGGCGAGACTCCGAGCAACTGCGTGCAGGCCGCCGTCTACGTGGCCAACGGCGTGTGCGTGCCCACCAAGGCCAGCCTGGGCTCGGTCGGCCAGGGCAACGTGGGCATCGGCGTGGACCTGTTCCCGCTGACCAGCTCGCTGGGCCTGTTCGCCGAGGCCGCCGTGCACGGGTACCAGTCGCCCGCGCACGTCTACGGCGCCGCGGCGACCGCGACGGACAAGTTCGCGTTCACGCCGCGCCTCGTGCTCGGCCTGAAGGCGGGCTTCGGCAACATCCTGCCGCCCCCGCCCCCGCCGCCGCCCCCGCCGCCGCCGCCCCCGCCGCCCCCGGCGCCGGAACCGGCTCCGGTGGTGACGACGCAGGAGGTCGGCTACTGCGTGGTGCAGAACGGCGCGCTGTCGAACGTGACGGTCACGTACAACCCGACCACGAACGACACGACGTTCAACGGCACGGCCGTCGCGACCGCCTTCCCGGCGACGACCGGCTACGTGGCCGGCTCGACCTGGTACATCAACAACGAGCCGGTGACGTTCCAGGGCCACCGGTACGTCAAGCTGGGCCTGCCGCGCGTGCTCGGCGTCAGCGACGTGACCTCGGCGGGCACCTACCAGGACGTGTCGGTGTTCACCGAGAACGGCGCGGCCGCCGGCGCCAACGGTCCGGAGGTCATCTACCTCCCGGTCCGTCCGGGCTGCGAGTTCCAGCCGTACCAGCAGGAGCGCATCATCACCACCGTCCGCGGCTGATCGCGGCGGTAGGATGAGGATGTGAACGGAGGGGCGCCCCGCGAGGGGCGCCCCTCCTGCTTTCGGGGCACGAGGCGCGTGCGCGGCGAGGGGGAGCGTGCTAGATTGGCCGCCGAACGGCCACCGTGCCGCGGCGGCGTGCGATCACACGGGACGGGGACGGACGTGCAGACGAGCGGAACGGAAGCCCTGAAGCGCGCCGCGGCCGAGCGGGCGGCGGAGTGGATCCGCGACGGGATGACGGTGGGGCTGGGCACGGGATCGACGGTGCGCCACCTGCTGGACGTGATCGCCGAGCGCCGCGCGGCGGGCGAGTGGGCCGGCATCGTGGGCGTGCCGACCTCCGCGGACACGGCCGAGCGCTCGCGGCGCCTGGGCATCCCCCTGGCGACCCTGGACGAGCGGCCGCGCATCGACGTCACCATCGACGGGGCCGACGAGGTAGACCCGGCCCTGCGGCTCATCAAGGGCCTGGGCGCCGCGCTCCTGCGCGAGAAAGTGGTGGCGTCCGTCTCGCGGACGCTCGTGATCGTGGCCGACGAGTCCAAGGTGGTCGGCCGGCTGGGCACGAAGGCGCCGGTGCCCGTGGAGGTCGACCCGTTCGCCGCCGGCGTCCTGCCCGACTTCTTCCGCTCCCTCGGCGCACAGCCAATGCTGCGGCGGATGGACGGCGCCACGGTCGTCACGGACGGCGGGCACTGGATCTTCGACTGCCGCTTCCCGGATGGCATCGACAATCCCGAGGCTCTGGAGGCGGCGCTGAGCAACCGGCCGGGGGTGGTGGAGAACGGGCTCTTCCTCGGCATGGCGGCCGCCGCCGTGATCGCCGGCGAGGGCGGCGTCCGAGTTCTCACCGCGGGCGGCGGAGGTGCGGCGTGAGCGGGATCAAGATCGCGCCGTCCATCCTCTCGGCGGACTTCACGCGGCTGGGGGAGCAGATCCGCGAGGCGGAGGAAGGCGGCGCGGACTGGATCCACGTGGACGTGATGGACGGGCACTTCGTCCCCAACATCACCATCGGCCCCCTGATCGCCGCCGCGGCCCGGCGGGCAACCCGGTTGCCCATCGACGTGCACCTGATGATCGAGCACCCGGAACGCTACGTGGAGGCGTTTGCCGACGCGGGCGCGGACTACGTGACGGTGCACGTGGAGACGTGTCCGCACCTGCACCGCACCGTGCAGCAGATCCGTGCGGCGGGGGCGAAGCCGGGCGTGACGCTGAACCCCGCGACGCCCGTGGACGCGCTGGGAGAGATCCTGCCGTACGTGGACCTGGTGCTGGTGATGTCCGTGAACCCGGGCTTCGGAGGGCAGTCGTACATCCCCACGAGCACCGCCAAGATCGCCCGCATCCGGCAGATGCTGGACGCCGCGGGGCTGGCCCACGTGGAGCTGGAGGTGGACGGCGGGGTTTCGCCGGACACGATCGCGGAGGTCGCCAGCGCGGGGGCGAGCGTGGTGGTCGCCGGATCGGCCGTCTACAACGGGCAGGCGTCCGTGGCGGACAACCTTCGCCGGCTGCGGGCATCCGCCACCGCGGGCGGGGCGGGGTAGACCGGCCGGAGTCCCGGGACTAACTTCGATCCGCCGCACGTGCAAGGCCGTTTCGTGCACGCGCGCCGCGCCGGGATGGTGGAACTGGCAGACACAAGGGACTTAAAATCCCTCGGGCGAAAGCCCATGCGGGTTCGAGCCCCGCTCCCGGCATCAACGCATCCGAGGCCCCGCCCGTCCACATGACGGCGGGGCTTCGTGCATCCTCGGGAACTCGGGCGGATCGCGGAGGCCGTCCGCTTCGCACATCGGGGCCGGCCATCAGCCGAGGCGCGTGATGGAGGCGCGGCTCGAGATCGCCGTTCGACGTCAATCCCCGACCGTTCCTGGAGACGGTCAGCGAGTGGGGCGGTCACGACGTCCGCCGCCCATCCAGGGCCACGAATCCGGTCCACCCCGATCGAACGTCCCGATGGGCCATCCCGATCCCCAGCCCGCTGCACCCATCCCGGTCCCCCCTCGCGATCCACCCCGCCCGTCCTCCCGAATCGACCGCCTCCCGTCTGCCGAGCGGACGGACCCGAACCACCCGTTCGCCCCTCCACCCTCGCGCCATTCCGGCCCTCCGTGTATGTTGCGCGCGGCGGCGGGCGGCTACACGGCCTGCCGATGCCTTGGCGCGGCGCCGGGTCGGACGGCGGCGGGCGGATGGAGGGAACGGAGGAGCAACGGTGACGCACGAGCAGGAGCGGGAGGGGCACGACCCGGAGGCGATCGAGGAGCTGGTGCGCGACGTGGAGTCGCTGGGCGCCGCCGACCGCTGGGACGAGGCGTACGAGCGGCTGCGCGAGGCGCTTCGCGAGGAAGGCGAGGACGCGACGGTGCTCTGCTGGCTGGGCGTCGCCGCCGAGCGGCTGGGGCGCGAGGGCGAGGCGTACGAGTACTACCGCCGCAGCCTGGACACGCACCCCACCGATCCCTTCCTGCTGGCCTCCGCGGGCAGCGGGCTTGCCTCGTTCGACGACCCCGACGCCGAGGGGGCGCTGCGGCTGGCGGCCATCACCGCGCCGGACTTCGCCTTCGGCCGCATGTCGTACGGCTCGTACCTGGCCCGCGAGGGGCTGATGGACGAGTCGCTGCGCGAGCTGGAGGCCGCGCGCGCCCTGACGCCCGAGGACCCCATCGTGCGCCTGGAGCTGGGCATCGCGCTGCTGCTCGCCAACCGCGGCACGGACGCCCTGGCCGAGCTGGAGGAGGCGCTTTCGCACGGCGAGGAGCACTCCTGGATCCGCGGGCTCTACGGCCTGGCGCTCTCCGAGGTGGGCCGCGGCGAGGCGGCGGCCGAAGAGCTGTACCGCGCCTCGCTGGAGCGCGAGGGCGACGTGGAGCTGCACCTGGCCTCGGCGCTGGCGTCGGCGGCGCAGGGGTGGGAGGACGAGTCGTGGAACGCGCTGGCCCGCGCCGAGCAGGCCGCCGAGCCCGAGGACCGCACCGTGATCGGCGAGGTGGAGGAGCACCTGAACTTGGGCGCCGACGCGGCCGAGGCCTTCCTGCGTGGCGACCTGGGCCCCACGCTGCTGCGCGAGCGGCTGCTGCAGCGCCCGTGACGCGTGCCCGGACGGGGGTGAGCCGGTGAGCACGGGCCTGGGACGACGGCCCGCCGTGCGCGTGCTGCGGTGGATCGTGGCGCTGCTGCTGCTGGCGGCGGCGATGTGGGCGCTGCTGGTGGCCGCCATATGGATGTACGGCAGGCGCGACGACGCGCGGCGCGCGGACGCCATCGTCGTCCTGGGCGCGGCGCAGTACGACGGGCGCCCCTCGCCGGTGCTCCGCGCGCGGCTGGACCACGCGGTGGAGCTGTACCGGCAGGGGCTGGCCCGCAGCATCATCACCACCGGCGGCGTGGGCCCCGGCGACACGGTGAGCGAGGCCGTGGTGGGCCAGCGCTACGCGGTACGCCAGGGCGTGCCCGCCGCCGCCGTGCTCACGGAGCGCAACGGGATGACCACGCTCCAGTCGATGACGGCGGTGCGCCACATGATGGACGAGCGGGGGATGCGCACGGCGGTGCTGGTGAGCGATCCCTTCCACATGCTGCGTCTGCGGCTGCTCGCGTCGCGCGTGGGGCTGACGGCGTTCCCCTCGCCCACGCGCACCAGCCCCATCTCGCGCAACCCCGACCAGGAGCGGCGCTTCCTGCTGCGCGAAAGCGTGAGCCTTCCCTTCGCGCTGGTGGAACGCTCCCCGTGAACACCTGCGGGCGCCTCCCGGAGCGAGGTGCCCGCGGACCCATCGTCCCCGCCAGGAGAACGGATGCAGATCCCGATCGAGCGGTTTTCGCTGGACAACGGAATGCGCGTGGTCCTATCGCAGGACCACGCCGTGCCGCTGGTGGCGCTCAACGTCTGGTACGACGTGGGCAGCCGCAACGAGGCGCCGGGAAAGACGGGCCTGGCGCACCTCTTCGAGCACATGATGTTCCAGGGCTCGCAGAACGTGCCCGGCACCGGCCACATCGCCGGCGTGGAGCGCGTGGGCGGCACGGTCAACGGCACCACCTGGCTGGACCGCACCAACTACTACGAGACGGTGCCCAGCAGCGAGCTGGAGCTGGCGCTGTGGCTGGAAAGCGACCGGCTGGGATGGTACCTGCCCGCGCTCACCCAGGAGAAGCTGGACAACCAGCGCAGCGTGGTGAAGAACGAGCGCCGCCAGCGGGTGGACAACCAGCCGTACGGCGACTGGGACGAGCGCATCCAGATGCTGCTCTTCCCGCCCGACCACCCGTACCACCATCCCGTCATCGGCAGCATGGTGGACCTGGACGCGGCCAGCCTGGAGGACGTGGCGGACTTCTTCCGCACCTACTACGCCCCCAACAACGCGGTGCTCACCATCGCGGGGGACTTCGACCGCGACGAGGCCAAGCGGCTGGTGGAGAAGCACTTCGGCCCCATCCCGCACGGCCCCCCCATCCCCCCCATCCCAGGGCGCACCGAGGTGCCGCCGCGGCTGGGCGGCGAGGTGCGGGAGCGGATTGCCGGCGAGGTGCCCCTGGCGCGCGTGTACGCGGCGTACCGCATCGCGCGCTACGGCCAGCCCGAGTTCTACGTGGCGGAGGTGTGCTCGGAGCTGCTGGCCGGCGGCAAGTCCGCCCGGCTGTACGACGCGCTGGTGCGCGAGCGGCGGGCCGCGCAGAGCGTGGGCGCCTTCACCTTTCCCACCATGACCGGCGCGGCCGCCCTGGTGGTGCGCGGCAACGGGATCGATGCTGACGGGGACGCGCTGGAGCGCGAGCTGCTGGCCCAGGTCGAGGCGTTCCGCGCCGCCGAGCCCACGGCCGAGGAGATGGAGCGCGCGCTTACCGGCATCGAGGCGCGCCAGGTGATGTCGCTGCAGAAGCTGGCCGAGCGGGCCGACCAGATCTCCATGTTCACCAGCCACTTCGACGATCCCGGGCTGGTGAACCGCGAGCTGGACCTGTTCCGCGCCGTCACCGCCGCGGACGTGCACCGCTTCGCCCGCGAGGCGCTGGGGGCCGGGAACCGCGCCGTGCTCACCTACGTCCCCGCCGCCGCGGAGGCCGCATGACCGCCGCCGTCCCGTTCGACCGCTCGCGGCGGCCCGCGCCCGGCCCGCTACGCCCGTACCACTTTCCCGCCGTGCAGCGGCGCACCCTTTCCAACGGGCTGCAGCTCGCCGTGGTGGAGGCGCGCAGCTTCCCGGTCGTCACCGTGGGCCTGGTGCTGCCCTCCGGCGCGCTGGCGGAGCCCGAGGGCAAGGACGGCGTCGCCTCGCTCACCACGGCGCTGCTGGAGTCCGGCGCCGGGAGCCGGAACGCCGCCGAGATCGCCCTGGTGGTGGACGGGCTGGGGCTGTCGATGGACTCGTGGGCGTCGTGGGACGTGAGCGAGGCCAGCTTCACCTGCCTGCGGGCCCGCGCGGACGAGGGGATGGCCGTGCTGGCCGACATGGTGCTGCGCCCCACCTTTCCCGACGACGAGGTGGCGCGTCTCCGGGCGCAGCGGGTCACGTCGCTCGCGCAGGCCCGAGGCGAGGCCGGAGGCGTCGCCGGCGAGTTCGCGGGGCTGTACGTGTTCGGCCGCGAAAGCCGCTACGGGCGCCCGATGGGCGGTACCGCCGCCTCGGTGTCGGGCATCGGGCGCGACGACGTGGCGGCCTTCCACGCGGCGCACTACCGCCCGGCGGGAAGCACCCTCTTCGCCGCCGGCGACGTGTCGCTGGACGAGCTGGCCGCCCTTGCCGAGCGGCACTTCGGCGCCTGGAGCGGTACGCCGCCGCCGCACGCGCCGCCGCCCCCGTCGCCGGAGCGGGCGGCCACGCGCATCGTGGTGGCGGACCGGCCGGGCGCCGTGCAGAGCGCCATCCGCCTGTCCCACCCGGCGCCGGGGCGGGGCACGCCGGACTACTTCCCCATGATCGTGCTGAACTCCGTGGTGGGCGGCAACTTCTCGTCGCGCATCAACATGAACCTGCGCGAGCGGCTGGGATACACGTACGGGGCCCACAGCGCCTTCGGCCTGCGCCGCACCTCCGGCATCTTCATGGTGTCCACCGCCGTGCAGACGGAGGTCACGGCGCCCTCCGTGGCCGAGATCCTGCGCGACCTGCGCGAGGTGCGCGAGGCCGAGGTGACGGAGGCGGAGCTTGCCGACGCGCGCACCTTCCTGTCCGGCAGCTTCCCCCTGCCCATGCAGACCACCGACGGCCTGGCCGCCAAGCTGGAGGCCCTGATCGTGAACGGCCTTCCGGACGACTACTTCAGCTCCTACCGCGAGCGGGTGATGGAGGTCACCGCCGCGGACGTGCTGGCCGCCGCCCGCGCGCACCTGTGGCCCGATCGCGCGGTGGTGATCGTGGCCGGGGACGGCGCGCGCGTGGGGCCCCAGCTGGAGGCGCTGGGCCTGGGCACGGTGGAGGTGGTGGACCCGGCGTCCGTCCTGGAGTGACGCCAGACGGGCGAGAGAAAAACGAGGCGCCCCCCGGCACAGGCCGCGGGGCGCCTCGGCGCTCCGGAAGGTTAGGGTTTCGTTAGACGTTGCCCAGCGCGGGTTTTCGGGGTTCCCCCGGCGGGGCGCGGTGTCCATCTTCAAAGGCAAGCGGATGAGCGAAGAGCAGGCGGGGCAGGACGCGGGCCGGCCGGGGCTGCTGTCCTCGCGCCCCGTCCACCGGGGCCGGGTGGTGGACCTGGCGGTGGACACGGTGCGCTTCCCGGACGGCTCCACGGGCGAGCTGGACATGATCCGGCACCCGGGCGCGGCGGCGGTGCTGCCGGTGCTGAGCCCGATGGACTCCGCGGACCCCATCGTCGTCCTCATCCGCCAGTACCGCTACGCGACGGGCGGATGGCTGTACGAGGTGCCCGCCGGCAAGCCGGAGCGCCCGGGCGAGCCCTGGGACGACGTGGCGCGTCGGGAGCTGGAGGAGGAGACGGGCCTGCGCGCCGGCACGCTGCGCCTGCTCACGGGCATCTACACGGCGCCCGGCTTCACCGACGAGCGCATCCACCTGTACGTCGCGGGCGACCTGACCGCCGGCACCCAGTCGCGGGACGCGGACGAGTTCATCGACGTTGTCAGACTTCCCCTTTCCCGCGCGTTGGAGATGGTGCGCGACGGGGAGGTCACGGACGCCAAGACGATCTGCACCCTGCTGTACGCCGCGGGGTTCGTCTTCGGCAGGTAGGGCGGCTGTACGGCCGGAGCGGGGTGCCGGCGGACGCCGCGGAGACCGTGTCCGGATTGCGACGCAGCCGTCCCCGCGAGGAGACACGCGGCGTGGGGCCGGACCGCCGGAGCCGGACGCGGAACGCAGCAGGCATCGAGCTTTTCACGAGATGCGCGACGGAGGGGGCACGCGGTACGCTCCCTGCCCCTGTCGAGGCCCGGCACGATTCGCCGGCCACGACGCCGACCGCCGCCTTCCATCGTCGCGCAGGGCCAACCAAGGGGGATCGGATGATCGACAGCATCGCCGTCCGGCGCCGGAGCGCCGAGCCGGGCCAGCGTCCGGCCCTGAAGGACCTGGACGACAGCGGCGTGGTCGCCAGCTTCCTGGAGGGCGACAAGCGCGCCTTCGGCGAGCTGGTGGAGCGCTACCAGAGCCGCCTGCTCAACTTCGTCTACCGCACCACGGGCGACCGCGAGCGCGCGGAGGACCTGGTGCAGGAGACATTCATCCGCGTCTACCGGCACCTGCACCGCTTCGACCAGACGAAGAAGTTCTCCACCTGGATCTACACCATCGCGTCGAACCTGGCGAAGAACGAGCTGCGCAACCGCTCGCGCAACCCGCTCGTGCTGTTCCAGACCATCAAGAAGAACTGGGACTCGGACGCCAAGCCGCTGGAGTGGGAGGACAACACCTACCGCCCCGACGACCTGTACCGCAAGCGCCACCTGAAGGGCCTGGTGGACTCGGCCGTGGGCGAGCTTCCCGAGCACCACCGCACCGTCTTCGTGCTCCGCGAGATGGAGGGCAAGACGTACGAGGAGATCGCGGACATCACGGGCTGCAACCTGGGCACCGTGAAGAGCCGCCTGAACCGCGCCCGCAACAACTTCGCCCAGCTCATCAAGCCGATGCTGGACTAGATCTTGCGATACGGGCTATCGCGTGGCGGTCCGTCCCCGCGAAGGCCGTCCCGTTCACCTGGGGGGGTGAACTGTCGGGGGTGCACCGGAGCCATCCGGTGCACCCCTTCCGCCGTTCCTGCCCCTGCTCCGGACCGCTCGCTCCGCCACCGTTGCGTATCGTCCATCCCCACCGCGCGTCCGCGTCCCCGGGCGACCGACTTCGGAGATCGCGGGGCGGACCCGGCGGAAGGCGTTCGGGGCAACGGGCTTCGGGGCAGGCGCGGGCCGGGCTCCGGGGCGGTGGAACACCTGGGGACGTGCCGCGTACCATGATGCGTCCGGCGGTGCGGGGCACGCCCCCGCCGTCCCCGCGTTCCCACGCAACGAGCCATGGTCGACTGCCAGCAGTTCCTTGCCGAGTATTCCGCCCTGCGCGACGGGGACCTTCCGCCGCAGCGGATGATCGAGCTGGAGGTGCACCGCGACGAGTGCGAGGGATGCGCGCACTACGACCGCGTGGTGTCGCTGGGCACGGGCGTCCTTCGCGAGCTGCCGGCCATCGAGGCGGGGGAGGGCTTCTCGGCCCGGCTGATGGACCGCATCGAGGACGTGGACCGCGAGATGGCGTGGGACCGGCGCACGCGGGCGTCGCTGGCCGGCACCGTGTCCGTGGCGGCGCTGATCGCCGCCGCCGTGTGGTCGCCGCTGGTGCGCCACGACGCGCCCTCGCTGCCCTCCATCGCCGCGCAGCCGCCGCGCCTGGAAGGCCGCTTCTCGGATGACGGCGCGGCCCCTTCGGCGCGCGACCGCGGGCTCACGGCGCAGCTCTCGGACCTGGGCGTGCCCGTGGTGGACACCCCGTACCGCGACCTGGCCTTCCGCCAGACGTCGCTGGCCGCCTCGCTCGCCGCCTACGCCGCGCAGCCCCCTTCCGCCGGCCGCTGACGCCGCGCGCCCAACCGACCTCACGTGCCGCCCATCAGCCAGCAGGCGCTCGCGCGCGCTCTCCGGGACCGTTCCCAGGGGAGCGTTTTCTTCTTTCACGGCGACGAGGAGTACCTGCGCGAGGCCCTGGTGGACCGCGCCGTCGCCGCGTACCTGGACCCCACCACCCGCGACTTCAACTTCGACCAGCTCCGCGGCGCGGACGCCTCGGCCGATGCGCTGGCGTCCCTGCTCGCCACGCCGCCGATGATGGCGGAGTGGCGTGTCGTGGTGCTCCGCGAGGCGCAGGGGCTTTCGGTGAAGGCGCGCGAGGTGCTGGAGGCCGTCGTCTCCGCGCCCGAGCCGGGGCTGGCGCTGGTGGTGACCGCGACCATCCCGTCCGCCTCCAAGGCCAGGTTCTACGACAACCTGCAGAAGAAGGCGCTGTCGGTGGAGTGCGCGGCCATGGACCCGCTGGAGGCGCCGGGGTGGGTCATCGACCTGGCCCAGCGCGAGCACGGCGTGGAGGTGGAGGTGGACGCGGCGCGGGCCCTGGTGGCCGGCATCGGCGTGGACCTGGGCACGCTGTCGTCCGAGGTGGAGAAGCTGATCGCCTACGCCGGCGACCGGAAGACAGTGACGCTGGAGGACGTGAAGGCCGTGGGCGGCACCCTGCCCAAGCAGGATCGCTGGGCCTGGTTCGACCTGGTCGCGGAGCGCCGCTTCGCCGAGGCGCTGGCCGCGCTGCCGGTGCTCGTCGACCAGGGAGAGTCCGGCGTGAGCCTGGTGATCGGCATGGGATCGCAGCTCCTGCGCGTCGCCCTCGTCGTCGCCGGCGGGCAGGCCGCCTTGGAGCGCGAGCTGAAGCCGTTCCAGAGGTGGATGGCCAAGCGCATCGTCCCCACCGCCAGGCGCTGGACGCTGCCGGAGATCGACGCGGCGCTGGAGGACCTCCTCCGCACCGACCGCCTGCTCAAGTCCGCGTCGCTCAACGACCGCCAGGCGCTGGAGGAACTGCTGCTGCGGATGTGGGGCGCGATGCGGAGCCGGGAAGCGGCGTAGGCGATTCGAGCCTTCTCCGCGGGAGGGACGGTGAGCGTCGGTCCCGCCGATCGATGCCGGCGGTTGAATGCCGCCTGATCCTACCTGACAGTCATCGCTGAGGCCTGCCCCGGAAAGTCCGCGGACAGGCTTTTCGCGTTTCGGCGATCCACCGGAGCAGGGCGCGGGAGCGGGCCGGATGGCCGGGTCGGCGACGGTCGGACGGGGGGCTTCGGTTCGCGGAATACGTCTCGACGGGGTGTCACCCGTCGAGATCGGCTACGAATCCCTTGCGTTCGAGACCGATGCGACCGAGCTTGTGACGGATATTTAGTGATCCCAAAGGAGCCTTCCGTCCCTCTCCTCGTTGCCCACCCGGCCCATGGCCCACCTCCGGTTCGATCCCGATCCCGCGTGCGATGTGCTGGTGGCCGGCGGCGGTCCGGCGGGCGCCGCGACCGCCGCGCACCTCGCCCGCGCCGGTCTGCGTGTTACGCTGCTGGACCGCCAGCGCTTTCCGCGCGACAAGGTGTGCGGCGACTTCGTGGGCCCGGCGGCGATGGTGGAGCTGGACGCCCTCGGTGTCACCGGCGTACCGGAGTACCGCGCGACCAACGTCATTCGCCACGCCGCCGTGCACCTCAACGGCGTGGAGCTCATCCGCCAGCCGCTGCCGCAGGTGGAGGGGATGCCGGCGTACGGGCGCGTCATCCCCCGCATGCTGCTGGACGCGTGGCTGCTGGACGCCGCCCGCCGCGCCGGCGCGAACCTGGTGGAAGGGGTGCGGGTCACCGGCTTCGACGCGGGCCCGCACGGCGTGACGGTGGCCGCCGAGCGCGACCGCGAGCCCTGCACCTTCCGCGCGCGGCTGCTCGTGGGGGCCGACGGCAGCAACTCCGTGGTCGCGCGGACGCTGCGCGGCTCGGTCCCGCCGGACGAGGACCGTATCGTGGCCGTGCGCGCCTACTACGACGGCGACTCGGGTCCCGAGGACCGCTGCGACCTGTACTTCACGGGGGAGAGCTTTCCCGGCTACTACTGGCTGTTCCCCACCGGCGGCGGACGCGCGAACGTGGGGGTGGGGATGGTGCTGGAGACGCTTCCGCCCACGGGCGACCACCTGCGTGGCCTGCTGCTGGACCTGGTGGCGCGGGACCCGGCGCTCAGCGCGAGGCTGGAGGGCGCGCGGATGGAGGGGAAGGTGGTGGGGTGGCCCCTCACCACGTACGATGCCCGCCTGCCGGTGGTGGGCGAGCGGGTGATGCTGGTGGGCGACGCCGCGGGGTTCATCAACCCGCTGAACGGCGAGGGCATCCAGTACGCGCTGGTGAGCGCCCGCTGGGCTGCCGAAACCGTCGCGGACGCGGTGGCGGCGGACGACTTCTCGGTGGCACGCCTGAAGACGTACGCCGCGCGGGCCGAGCGGGAGCTGCGCTACGACATGGCGCTGGCGGGCCTGGTGGTGCACCTCATCCGCAACCGCCACCTCACCCCCGTGTGGCTGGAGGCGCTGAAGGTGATCTCGTCGCGGGCACGGGTGGACCGCGAGTACGCGGCCGTAGCGGGCGGCATCCTGGCGGGCCTGGCCCCCGCGCGCGACGCGCTGACCTTCCGGGTGGTGGGGCGCACGCTGGAGCAGGCGGTGCGCTCGCTGGGGATGTCGCTGGCCTGGAACGCACTGAAGGGGCCGCGCAACCTGTCGCGCCTGGGCCGCGGCGTGGCCGGCGGGAGCGCCGCGATGGTGGCCGGCGTGCTGCAGGACCCGCTGGCCCTCTTCGACTGGGTGGTGGGCGCGCTGCGGCAGGGGGGCGAGCTGGCGGGGCAGTTCGGCGCACACGTGCTCGACGGCGGTGCGGCGCCGGACCCGCCTGTGGCGTTCGAGGGGGAAGAGGTTCGCCTACAGATCCCGCTCGACCATGTACATCACGATCTCCTCCACCAGCCGCCGGTCGTCTGAGGGCGGGGCGTCGGCGAAGGCGCCACCGAACTCTTCGAGCGCCGCCAGGGCCAGGTCGTGCGCGGCGGCACGGGCGTGCTCGATGCTGCCGTATCGGTCCATCCGCCCGCGCACCCAGCGCACGTCCACGTGGCTGCGCGCGCGGCGCGGGCGCGACAGGAAGTCGTGCAGGCGGTCCCGCTCGGCCGGCGAGCAGGTTCCGAGGAGGTGGATCAGCATCAGGGTCCGCTTTCCCTCCCAGATGTCCCCGTCGATCTCCTTTCCATAGCGGTCGCAGTCGCCTACCAGGTTCAGGACGTCGTCCTGGATCTGGAACGCCGCGCCCATGAAGTAGCCGAAACGGTTGAAGCGCTGCAGGTCGATGGCGCCCCGGCTGGCCACCAGCGCCCCGATACGGCAGGGGTGGATGCAGGTGTACCAGCAGGTCTTCTTGAGCGTCATGCGCAGGTAGTCGGCGTCGGTGAGCGCCCGGGTGTTGTCGCGCACCCAGCCCAGCTCCATCGCCTGGCCCTCCACCGACTGCTTGACCATGTGGTGGATCTCGCCGAACACATCCCACGCCAGGGCGGGCCCCAGCACCTCCATGTTCTCCATCAGCGGCGCCATGCTCAGCACGTTCATCGCGTCGCCCACGTTCACGGCGATCCCCAGCCCGTGCTCGGCCGCCAGGGTGGGCAGGCCGCGCCGCGTCTCGCTCTCGTCCTCCACGTCGTCGTGCACCAGGAAGGCGTTGTGGAACAGCTCCAGCGCCACGGCGCAGCGCACCACCGCCTCCGGCCTTCCCCCGAAGGCGCCGCAGGTGGCAAAGCAGAGCCCCGGGCGCAGCCCCTTCCCCCCGCGCCCGGGATAGACGGGCACCAGGTCGTACAGCCAGCGCCGTGGCTCGCAGGTGGGCACGCGGGCCAGCAGCTCGCGCTGGGTGACCTCGCGGTAGTGCCCCAGGCCCCGCTCCACGAACTCGTGCCGGGACGGGGCTCGCGCCCGGCGCGGACCAGCGGGCGCGCGCGGCAACCTACACCACCCTCAGCAGCAGCACGGCACGCAGGTGCTCCAGGTTGCTGGCGCGCACCACGCCCTCGTAGCTGCCGGGCGGCGTCCCGTGCGGGACCGCGATGCGGATGGTGACCTGGCCCACCCCGCGCGGCCCCACCGTCAGCGTGGCGGGGTCGAAGCGGACGTTGCCGGCGGGGATGCGCGCGCCGGACGAGGTCACCAGCTCCGAGACGTGCAGGGTGAAGTGGGCGGTCGCCTGCTCGCTCTCGTTCTCCAGGGACATGGCCAGCTCGCCGGTGGCCCCGGCCTGCACCGGGTTCCGCACGCTCACCACGGGCACCCCGCGGGCGGCCGGGGCCGGGGCCGCCTTCGGCGACCGCTCGCCAGGGCGGATCCGCCCCGCCGTCACGTTCACCACCCGGCCGGCTTGGTTTCCCAGAACCTGAAGCGCGGCCGTCAGCACGTCCATCGCCAGGTCCACCCCGCCGTGCAGGTCGTCGCGGAAGCGCGACATCACGGCGTCGGGGTGCTGCGCCCGCAGCTCGTCCACGTTCAGGAAGCGCTGCTCGATGCGCTTCGCGGCGCCCAGCCCCGAGGCCACCACCTCCTCCTCCAGCACCGAGATGGCCTTCAGGACGATCTGCGGCCCCGCGCCTATCAGCCGGCGCGAGGCGTCGATGGCGGCGCCGGCCGCGCGCGTCCGGCGCGTGGCGCGGCCGGGCTCCCGCC
>JAQBQD010000058.1 GCA_028287185.1 Gemmatimonadota bacterium
ATGGCCGGCCTCCGGTGTTGAGGGGCTTCGAGCCCGACGGTTTCCTTGGGGAGCAGCTCCTTTGCTACCCCGACCGCCGAGAGGTCGGCCTTCTCATACCATCTGCAACGACGGCCCGAAGCCTCCCTGCGGAGGCTGCTCCGCGCGGAGGCCGGTACGGTCGCGAAAGGCCAAGGATGAGACACCCCATCGCGCGTTGCGGATGTAGCGGCTGGGGGTAAGGGCCTCCCTCGCCGCTCACATCGATCCGTATCCGAACAAAATCCGAACACACCGTGCGCAGCGGGGTAGGAGCACACGCCTCCCCGGCTGCGCGCGCCGGCTGAACCTTCCCGGCGAGAAACCATGCGGCAGCCTGGCGGAACGACCGCGGACGACCCATCGCAGGAGCAGATGAACAAGCAGAGGGACCGCATCGTCCCGCGCCTGATCGAGGACGAGATGCGGGAGTCCTTCCTGGACTACTCGATGAGCGTCATCGTGCAGCGGGCGCTTCCCGACGTGCGCGACGGCCTGAAGCCCGTGCACCGGCGCATCCTGTTCGCCATGCACGAGGCGGGGCTCACGCCGGCCCGTCCGCACAAGAAGAGCGCGACCGTCGTCGGCGACGTGCTGGGCAAGTACCACCCGCACGGCGACGCGTCCGTGTACGACGCCATGGTGCGGATGGTCCAGGACTTCTCGCTGCGCTACCCGCTGGTGGACGGGCAGGGCAACTTCGGCTCGATCGACGGCGACGGCGCGGCGGCCTACCGCTACACCGAGGCGCGCCTCTCGGCCGTGGCGACCGAGATGCTGGCGGACATCGACCGCGAGACGGTGGACCTGGCGCCCAACTACGACGACCGCCTCAAGGAGCCCACCGTCCTGCCCGCGCGGCTGCCCAACCTGCTGGTGAACGGCAGCAGCGGCATCGCCGTGGGCATGAGCACCAACGTGCCGCCCCACAACCTGGGCGAGGTGGTGCGCGCCGCCGTCCACCTGCTGGACCATCCCGACTGCACGATCGACGACCTGATGGGCTTCGTGCCGGGGCCGGACTTTCCCACGGGCGGCGTGATCGTGGGCACCAAGGGCATCCGCGAGGCCTACGAGAAGGGCCGCGGGCGCGTGATCATGCGGGCCCGCGTCTACAAGGAGCAGAAGCGCAACGGCCGCGAGCAGCTGGTGGTCACCGAGATCCCGTACGGCACCAACAAGGCCCGCATCCTGGAGCAGATCGCGGAGCTGGCCAAGTCGGGCAAGGTGCAGGACCTTTCCGACCTGCGCGACGAGTCGGACCGCGACGGCATCCGCATCGTCGTGGAGATGAAGAAGGGCGCGGACGCGGTCAAGATCCTGAACGCGCTCTTCAAGTGGACGGCGCTGCAGAGCACCTTCGGGGTGATCTCGCTGGCGCTGGACCGCGGCGTGCCGCGCGAGTTCACCCTCAAGCAGATGCTGGAGCGCTGGCGCGACCACCGGGTGGAGGTGGTGGTCCGCCGCGCGCAGTGGGAGCTGGCCCGCGCGCGCGACGAGGCCCACGTGCTGGAGGGGCTGGTCCAGGCGCTGCGGTACATCGACCAGGTGATCGCCCTCATCCGCGGCTCGCGCAACCGCGACACGGCGTCCGGCAAGCTGCAGAAGGAATTGAAGCTCACGGAGCGGCAGGCGGACGCCATCCTGGCCATGCGGCTCAGCAAGCTCACGCAGCTCGAGGGCAAGGAGCTGCGCGACCGCCTGGCCGAGCTGGCCGCGCGCATCGCCGAGCTGGACGCGCTGCTGGCCTCGCCCGAGCGGCAGGTGTCGGTCATCCGCGGCGAGCTGCTGGCGCTGGACGAGCAGTACGGCGACCCGCGCCGCACCGACATCGTGGAGTCCGAGAAGGACTTCTCGCTCAAGGACCTGCTGGCCGACGAGGAGGTGGTGGTCGCCGTCAGCCACGAGGGCTACGTCAAGCAGATCCCCATGGGCATCTACCGGCGCCGGCGGCTGCTGGGCAAGAGCATCGGCGGCGCGGACAAGGCGGACGGCGACTACCTGGAGCACGCCTTCGTCGCCAGCACGTCGGACACGCTCATGTTCTTCACCGAGGACGGCCGCGTGCACTGGCTGCCCGTGCGCGAGGTGCCCGAGGCCGGCATCAGCGCCCGCGGCAAGCGCCTGCAGCAGCTGTTCGAGATGCACCGCCGCGGGCGCATCGCCGCCATGCTCTCGGTGCGCGAGTTCCCCGCGGAGCGCTCGCTGCTGTTCGCCACGGCGGACGGCACCGTCAAGCGCACCTCGCTGGACCAGTACGGCCGCCCCCGTGCGGGCGGCATCGAGGCGATCGCGTTGAAGCCCGGTGACCGCGTGGCCGAGGTGCTGCTGACGGCGGGCGACGAGGACGTGGTGATGGCCGGCCGCGGCGGGCGCGCCATCCGCTTCCGGCAGGACGAGGTGCCGGTGACGGGGCGCGTCTCGCAGGGCGTGCGCGGCATCAAGCTCAAGGAGGGCGAGGCGCTGGCCGGCATGGCCGTCGTGCGCCGCGACGACGACCTGTGCCTGGTGACGGAGCGCGGCCAGGCCAAGCGGGTGCCCATGGACGAGCTGCCCGTGCAGGGCCGCGGCGGCCTGGGCACGGTGCTCGTCCACGCCGGCCGCGACACGGGTGCGCTGGCGGCCGCGCGGGGCCTGCACCCGGACGAGGACCTGATGGCCGTCACCGCCGTGGGCCGCACGCTGCGCCTGAACGGCGACGCCATCACGCGCGGCGACCGCGCCCTGACCCCCGCGCCCGCGCTTCCGCTTTCCGCCCACGACCGGGTGGTGGAGGTCACGCGCCTGGCCGAGCCCCGTGAGAAGCCCGGCTCCGGCGGCGACGACGACGACGGCGGCCCCGGCACGGACCCTGACGCCACTCTGGAGCTGGGCGAGGGCGTGGCGGCGGACGACGATCTCTCCGGCGGCAGTGGCGACGCCGAGCCGGAGTCCTCGGTGGATTCGCCGGATTCGGCCGACGTGCTGGGCGGGGACGATCCTGTGGATTCCCCCGCGTCCGCGGTTCCGGCCGATACAGCGGTAGCGGATGCCGGACCTGCCGCCTCCGCGGACGTCGAAGCGCCGCTGTCCGCACCCACGCGCGCGCCGCGGAAGGCGCGGGCGAAGGCGGCGGCCGAACCGTCGGCGGATGAACCGGGCCATGCGGGCATCATCCACCTGCCTGCGGCCTACGGGCGCAAGGACGCGGTGGAGATCGTGCTGGAAAGCGACGACTTCGAGCTGGCGCAGCTCGCGCGGCAGGACCGTTCCGCGGGCCTGCCCCCGCTCAAGGGACCGCGAAAGCCGCGCGCGCCGAAGCCCACGCCGCCCGCCGCCCCGAAGCCGGTGGAGGACGGCCCGCCCGCCGCCGACAAGGGCAACGCGCCCCCCGCCGGCGCCGCCGAGCTGGATCTCTTCGCCTGAATCCCGCGGAGGGTCGGCGGATCGCGGCCCCGGCGCTCATGCATCGAGGCCGCGATCCGTTCATCCACCGTTGACGTGCTCCGGTGCGCTTCCTATGTTACCGTGGTAACATGGTCACGGACAACGGGAGACGAATCGTGGTGGATGGACGGATTCCCATCGAACGCGTGCAGACGGGCGTCCGCATGGAGAAGCGGATGGTGAAGGTGCTGAAGGCGCTGGCCGAGTACCACGACCTGTCGCTCGGCGACCTGCTGGAAGGCATCGTGCTGCACGGCTTCGAGAACAAGCCCGCGTTCTCGGACGCCATCCTGGAGCTGATCCGCAAGCTGAAGGACGTCTACGGGATGGACTACGGGGCCGACGCCAGCCACCGGTTCCGTGAGGTGGAGCCGTGACCGCAGCCGACGGATCGGCCGGCGGCGAGGTCGACGCCGGACCCACGCGCTTCGCCGCCCTTCGCGCGGTCCGCACGGCCACGATCCACCTCCACGCATCGCCCGATCGCGTCTTCAGGCTCTTCACGCCCGAGGGCGAGCGCGCCTGGGTGCCGGGGTGGGATCCCGTGCACCGCCACCCCGCCGGCGGCGGCATCGAACCGGGCGCCGTCTTCGTCACGCGCGGCCACGGCGCGGAGGTCGAGACGGTGTGGATGGTGACGCGCTACGATCCCGCGGCTTTGCACGCCACGTACAACCGGGTGACACCTGGCCTCCACGCGGTCGTGGTGGACGTCGCCTGCGTAGGTGCGGCGGAGGGCGGCACGCTGGCCCGCGTCGGCTACACCTACACCGCGCTCTCGGAGGATGGAAACGCCACGATCGCGCGCCAGACGGACGGGGCGTACGCGGCGATGATGGGCGAGTGGGAGTCGGCCATCAACGCGTACCTTCGCGGCACCCGCGCCGCCGGTTCGACCGCCTGATCCGCCGGCGCCCCTCAGCCGTGCGGCCGAAGTGCGTCCCAACCGCGCGGACGCACCGGATCGCCGCCCGTCGCGAATGCGGGGACCGTCAGTCGATCCCCTGCAGCAGGATGGCGAACAGGGCGCCGACCACTCCCACGGTCCCGAGGAGGACGGCGGAGATCGTGCGGCCGGCGCCGCTCTCCCACTCGTCGATCCGGGTGATCTGGGCGAGTGGAATGGCCCGCGCCGGCGCGCCCCGGGGCGGGCCACCGGGCATCCAACACCGCGCTGTCGCCCACGAGCACCGCGTGGCGCATCTCCACCGTGGAGTCGCCCACCAGCTGCAGGCGTACGTGCCGCGACGGTCCGTTCGCCATGACCCGCGGCGCCGGCTGCGTCGCCGGCATCCACTCGCCCGCGCAGGCGGTGGTGGACATCACCAGCGCCAGCGCAACGCACGCCCGCAGTCTTCCCATCCGTGCCTCCTTTCGATGTGGTCATCCCGCCGCACGGCGCGCGCGGCCCACGGAGGAAAGATGCGGCGACGTCATGCCCGGGCGTCCCAGGGCCGGAGACGTAGTCGCGGACGCGGAGAGGCGCAGGCCGTCGGCCTTCCTGCGGAGCGTCGGCATCCCAGCCACGGGAGAACCGCGGTGGATGGGCGGCGGAGGGACGAACGAAGACGGGCGGCCCGCACTCGCGAGCCGCCCGCCTCTCATCCGATGACCCTCCCGATGGATCCGCCCGTCAGTCCCGGTCGCCCAGGCGCGCCACGTCCTGCGTCTTGATCGGGCGGCCGCTGCCCAGGAGGTCCATCACGCGGGCGGCGCCGGGCTGGTAGCGCAGCGCGGTGGCGCGCATGCCCAGCAGCAGGTTGAGCGTCACGAGCGTGCCGCGCACCTCCGTGCGCTCCAGGAGCGCGGAAAGCTGCGCGCGGGTGCTCTCCTGGAAGTTCTTGGCGACGATCACCAGCGCGTCGGGCATCTCCTCCACGGCCGCCTCCACAGCCTTCAGCGCGCTGCCGCCCACGGTGAACTGCACCTGCGGGTAGGCCAGCGTGATGCCCTCGCGCCCCTGGTGGCGGAAACGCACGGCCTCCTCGGGGCCCACCTCGTCCAGCAGCGCCTCGCCCGTAAGGTCCTCCATCACCCGCTGGATGCGGGAGCGGAACTCGCCGGCGTACGCGGGACCGCGAAAGGCCAGGGCGCGCAGCGACTCGGCGAAGGCGCGGTCGGGGTCGAAGTGGAGGAAGGTGGGGAGCAGGCGGGCGGCCGTCTCGCGGTCCACCCAGCCCGTCTGCGCCAGCGCGTCCACCAGCGCCTCGCCGCACAGGTGGGGCTGGCGCTGGGCCACGCGCACCAGGGCGTGCTCCATGCGCGCGCTCTCGCCGCCCGGGGGCGGCGGGCCGCCGGCGGGAAGCCGAAGGGTGTCGCGAAGGTTGCCGAACCAGATCATCGAACCTCTTGATGCGTCGTGGGATCTGACGTTCCAGGATCGCACGCGGGGCCGGGTTCCGTCAAGGGACGCGGCGGGGGCGGCCTCCCTTGACACCGCCCCCGCGGCCCGCATCTTGGTACCCCTCGCACCGTCGCCACTTCAGCCGAAGGTCCCCGTGCTCCGACGCCTCGCCGCCACGACCGCGCTCCTCCTCCTCGCCGCGTGCAAGGTGGAGCGGACGCCCCGGAGCTTCTACGACCGACAGCCCGCCGCGGCCGAGCAGGACGCCGCCGCCGCCGAGTTGCGCGCGCGGGTGCGGGCCTTCGGCTCGGGGCTGGAGCGGGGCGACAAGGCGGCCGCCGCGTCGGCGCTCTCGCCCACGGGAGACGCCATCGTGTTCGGGCTGCGGTCCGACGAGGGGCAGGCGCTGACGGGGGGGGCGGGGCTGCGGGCGGCGCTGGACGAGATCCCCGTGCCGGCGCCCCTGGCCGCGCGCACGCCGGACCTGACGGTGCGCGCCAACCTCAAGGGCAACCTGGGATGGTTCTCCACCCACCTGGAGATGCTGCCCACGGGGCCGGAGGGGCACTTCGCGCGGCTGCGGGTGTCCGGCGCCTTCATGCGCGACGGGGGCGAGTGGCACCTGGCCGAGATCCACCTTTCCCAGCCCGTGCCCGAGCCCGCCCCCCCGGCGGCCGACTCGGCCGCCGCCGCGGACACTACGCGCCGGGACTCGGCGCGGAAGGACTCGGCGCGGAAGGACTCGGCGCGGAAGGACTCTGTCCGCCGCTCGCCGAGTCCGCGGCGGGGAGGGCGAGGGGCACGCGGATGACGGCGGGGGGCATGCGCCAGTCCGCCGGGCGGCTCATGGGGGCGTACTCGATGCCGGGCTGGAAGGCCAGCGGCTCGGCCATGGCGCCGCGGTAGGCCGCCTCGTCGATGGCGCCGCGCTCCAGCATGCGGCGCAGCACCTCGTTGCGGCGGGCGCCCACCACCCCCGGCACCGCCTCGGGCACCGTCACCCGCGGCGGCAGCAGCAGCCCCGCCAGCGTGGCCGCGTCGCCCACCGTGAGTTGCGCCGGCGCCTTCTCGAAGTACTCGCGGGCCGCGTGGAACACCCCGTACACGGGCCAGCTTCCCGTCTTCCCCAGGTCGATCCGGTTCAGGTACAGCTCCAGGCGGTCGCGGGGGGGCAGGTGCTCCTCCAGCAGCGGGGCCATGGCCGTGGCGCGCGTCTGGTCGGCCAGCCCGTCGCCCAGGCGATGCACCTGGCGCACCAGGTCCCGCGCCAGCATGGGCCCTTCCGCCGGCTCACGGGTGGCCTGCGTGCGGAAGCCCCCCGTGTCCACCACGGCCAGGAAGGCCGCGGGCACGTAGCCGGGCATCGCCCCCAGCCGGACCCAGTCCGGGCGCCGGCGCGCGATGCGGTCCTGCGCCACCAGGCCGCCCTCCAGCTCGCCGTTCATCCGCCACAGGAAGACGCCCGTGCCGGCCAGCAGCAGGCCGGCCAGCACCAGCAGCAGCACCAGGCCCCCCGGCGCCGTGCGCGGCTTCCCCTTGTCCGCCCGCGGCCGCGTCCAGCGTCCCACGCGCGGCGCCCCGCCCAGCTTCTTCCCCCGTCCTGCCTTCACGGCCCCTCCGCGGTCGCCTCGTCCGTCCCGCCCTCCTCCCTCCCGGCGGACGCCGGGGGGCGGGCAAAAAGTATTCCCCCCACGCCGCCAACGCGAGGGGGCGCAGCGTTTTCCGCCACGCGCGCGGTTGCGGGGCGGAGGCCCGTTCCGTTACCGTTCATGCACCGGGCCGCCGGCCCGGACCACCCCCGCGAGACAGCCGTCCGAAACGATGGAGCAGACGTACTTCCGGCGCGGCTTCGGCCTGCGCAGGCAGATCGAGCCGCTGATCCGGTCCGAGTTCCACAGCGCACTGGTGGAGCGCATCCGCGCGCGCGGCCACGAGGAGCGCTTCGGCGAGGGCGAGCGCGCCGTCACCGTGCGCCTGGCCGAGGAGCTCGGCTTCTGCTACGGGGTGGACCGCGCCGTGGACTACGCCTGGGAGACGCGCGTCAACTTCCCCGACCGCCGCATCTTCCTGCTGGGTGAGATCATCCACAACCCGCACGTGAACCGCCGGCTCACGGAGATGGGGATCGCCTTCCTGCGCCCCTCCCCCGCCGGCGAGTTCGACCTCTCCGCCCTCGTGCCCGAGGACGTGGTGATCCTGCCCGCGTTCGGCGCCACGGTGCAAGACTTCGCGCGGCTGCAGGGGGTGGGGTGCGTGCTGGTGGACACCACCTGCGGCAGCGTGCTGAACGTGTGGAAGCGCGTGGAGCAGTACGCCCGCGACGGCTTCACCTCGCTGGTGCACGGCAAGCACTACCACGAGGAGACGCGCGCCACGGCCAGCCAGGCGCTCAAGCACGCGGGCGGCCAGTGGCTGGTGGTGCGCGACATGGCCGAGGCGCGCCTGGTGATGGACTACCTGGAGGGCGCCCCCGGCGCGCTGACCCGCGAAGCCTTCCAGGCGCACTTCCGCGAGGGCGAGAAGGCCAGCCCCGGCTTCGACCCCGACCTGCACCTGGCCCGCATCGGCGTCGCGAACCAGACCACAATGCTGTCCGGCGACTCGCTGGAGATCGCCGCCGAGGTGGGCCGCTCGCTGGCGCGCCGCTTCGGCGCCGAGCCGGGCTTCGACCCGGCCGCGCACTTCCGCAGCTTCGACACCATCTGCTCGGCCACGCAGGAGCGGCAGGACGCGGTGATGAAGCTGGTGGCCGGCCCCCGCGGCGCACCCGACGTGATGGTGGTGATCGGGGGATACAACTCGTCCAACACCAACCACCTGGCCGTGCTCTGCGCCCGCTACGGCGTCACCTACCACGTGGCGGACGCGGGGTGCATCGACGCGGAGCGGGGCACCATCCGCTTCAAGCCCAACGGCACCCCGTTCGACGCGCCCGAGATGGAGGCCGAGGACTGGCTTCCCGGCGGCCCCCTCGTCGTGGGCCTCACCGCCGGCGCCTCCACCCCCAACAACAAGATCGGCGAGGCCGTGGAGCTCCTCCTCCGCACCCGGGGCATCGAGGTCGCCCTCGAAGAGGCCGCCGCCGGCGCGTAGAGGGTGAGCGGGCACACCTGCCCGAAGCGCGCTCCGCTCCTCCGAACCTGCGCACATCGCTCCCGAACGCCAACGCGCCGGGAGCGATCGTCTTTCCGACACCTTTTGCCACCGATCGAGACGCGCGCCCCCGAGTCCGCGGCGGCGGACTTTTCTCCTCTGGCAGCCCCCGGTTTCCAACCCGCGGGCGGAGGCCGGCGCCCTCCAGTGCGCTCCCGTCGAGGTGGAGCGGGTGCTCCCTCGCCCGTCCTGCGTCGGCGCGTGCCGCCGGCGCCCCGACGAGTGCGTCCACCGACGATCATCGATCCCCCGATGTACGCCCGCGTGCCTCCGCCGACAGCCATCCTCCGACGTCCATCCACCGATGTGCATGCGACCGACGAGCCTGACCCGCGATCGACGTCCTCCCTCCGCCCTACTCCGGCGCCGCCGCCAGCTCCGCCAGGGCCCGCGCCTGCGCCACCGTGGCGATCTCGGCGATCTGGGAGAAGAGCCCGCGGAAGATCCCGAACAGGGCGGGGTCGAATCCCACCAGGTCCTCCTCCATCATCCGCAGCGCCTCTTCGGCCGTCAGCGACCGGCGATAGCTGCGCACCGAGGTCAGCGCGTCGAAGATGTCGGCGATGCGCAGGATGCGGGCGGCCAGGGGGATGGCGTCACCCGCCAGCCGGTCCGGGTAGCCGCTGCCGTCCCACCGCTCGTGGTGCGAGCGCACCATGGCCCGCACGTCCCAGGGAAACTCCACCGAGGCCAGCATGTCGTCGCCCGCCAGCGGGTGGCGCTCCATCACCGCGCGCTCCTCGTCCGTCAGCCGGCCCGGCTTGTTCAGGATCTCCTCGGGCACCTCCATCTTCCCCACGTCGTGCAGGAAGGCGCCCATGCGGAACCAGGTCAGCTCCCACTCCGACAGCCCCGCCTCGCGCGCGATCATGCAGGCGTAGTCGGCCACCCGCTCGCAGTGGCCGCTGGTGTAGCGGTCCTTGGCCTCGATGGTCTCGCCCCAGAAGCGCACCAGCGACAGGAAGTCGCCCTCCAGCTCGCCGATGCGCCGCTCCACGTCCGCGTTGTCCGTGTCGGCGTGCAGGGCGGTGAAGAGCACGTGCGCGCGGTTCAGCGCGCCCAGCGCCTCGCGGTTGCGCTGCTGCGCCCGCAGCACCAGCGCCAGCTCGCGCTGCGCCTCGGCCTCCATCAGGGGGTCGCGCGACGAGGCGGTGGAGATGGCCAGGCGCAGGTGGTCCGCCGCGAGCTGCAGCTTGCCCGTCTCGCGGTAGATGATGCCGTAGAACTTGAACGCCTCGGCCCGCCCCTGCTCGTGGTTCAGCCGGCTGAAGATCTCATAGCCGGCGTCGCAGCTTTCCCGCGCCCGCACGGGATCGCGGCGGGCCAGGAAGAGCTCGACCCGGTTGATGTGGACGATGCCGGCCAGCATGGCGTCCTCGTGGCGGGCCAGGATCTCCAGCGCCTCGTCGAAGAAGCGCTCCGAAGCCTCGAGCTGGCCCAGGTCCACGTGCAGCATCCCCAGGTTGTTCAGCACGTGCACGCACGCCAGGTCGTCCCCCGCCGCGCGCAGGTGCCGCAGGCCCGAGCCGTAGTGCCGCAGCGCGCTCTCCAGGTCGCCGCGGATGTTGGCCAGGATGCCGCGGTTCTGCTCCACCTGGCCCACCAGCAGGTCCGAGCCGGCACGCTCCGCGAAGGCCAGCGCCTTCAGGTAGGTGCGCTCGGCCTCGTGGATGGCGCCCGCGCGCTGGCTGAGCAGCCCGAGCCCGTTCAGGGCGCGCCCCGCGCCCCGGTCGTTGCCCTGCCGCTCCGCCAGCGTGAGCGCCAGCTCGAAGTGCTCCAGCGCCAGCTCGTCCTGGTCCGTGTGGCGGAAGTAGTGGCCCAGCCGCTGCACGACCTCCGTGAGCATCACGGCGTCGCCCGCGGCGATGCTGGCGCGGTACGCCTCCTCGTACAGGCGCAGCGCCCCGCTCCACTCCCCCCTCCGCTCGTTCTCGGAGGCACGATCCAGTGCCCCCGCCGCGCCCGAAGTGCTTCCCACGTGTCATCCGCCAGGGTTCACCGAACGACGAGGGGCCGCGCCGAAGCGTGGCCCCTCGTGAGACGTGCCCGACCGTCCAGGGTGTCCGACTTCAGTTACCAGCGCCCGCGTACAGCGAGAAGTGGCGCAGCCGTGCGCTCATGTGCCCGTCCGCCGTCGGCAGGGTGGGCAGCACCTCCAGGATGAACCCGCCGTCGCTCACGTAGACGATGGCGAGATGCGAGAAGAGCGACCCCTGCTCCTGCGGGTAGGCCAGCGTCAGCACCGGCTCGCGTCCGAAGGGGAAGCGGATGCCGTGCGGCTCCAGCTCCACGCCCGCGTACTCGTCGCTGGGCGACATCTCGATCTTCGTGGGCTTCGCCAGGGCGCCCGCCGGGAAGTCGATGCGCGAGCCGTCGTCGAGCGCGAGGCTGCCGCCCTCGGGGCCCACCGTCGCGGTCACGGACGCCCCGCCGGAGCGGGAAAGGCTGGGCCCGAACGTGCCGGGGGGGCGCCGCAGGAGATGGAACTCCGCGGCGCTCTTGGCCGCGGTGGGGGTTCGGGCGCCGTCGGCGCATCCGGCCGCCGCGGCGACCACGCCCGCGAAGAGCGCGGCTGCGCGCAGGGTGAGTCGGGTCATGGGTCCTGTTCGTAGTTGAGCAGCGCCCGCTGCCTGAGGGAAGGGGCGCGCGAAAGGGGCCGTGCGAAGGTTATGTGATGAACACGATAACCCGCCGCCGGCCCCTTGTCAACAAATCTTGTGCCGCAAAGGTGTGGCGCTCAGTGGTGCACGCTCTTTCGCGCCATCACCCGGTAGTTGTGGTTGTAGCTGGCGATGATCCCGCCCAGTCCCGCGATGGTGAGGAACACGAAGCACAGGAGGTAGCCGACCTGTGCCCCGTCGCGTCCAGCTTCCGTCCACGTGCCCGCCGCGTGCAGCGCCGTGGCGGCCAGCACCAGCAGCAGCAGGCCGATGCCCACGCCCACGGCGGTGAACACCACGCGGCCCGCTTCCTCGCTCAGCTCCGGCACGGGAAGCCCGTCGCGGAACGACAGCGCCGACTCGGAGGCCGGTGCCGGGTTCTCGTCGCGCCACTCGCGGTAGCGGCCGCGGACGCTGTCGAAGGTCGGGTCGCCGACGTCCCGGTCGCGGTTCATGCTCCCCCCTGGTGGCTCAGCGCGTACACGTACGCGGCGATCTGCTTGACCTGGTCGTCGCTGAAGCTGCCGCCGCCGCGCGGGGGCATCGGCGCCGGGTGCTCCTTGGGCTGCGGCACGCCGGACTCGATGCGCGCCACGATCTCGGGGTACTGCCCCGAGATCCAGAGCCACTTGTCGTCGTTCAGGGCCGGCGCGGACGCGGTGCCCGTGCCGCCGGGGCCGTGGCAGGCGGCGCACACGGTGCCGAACATCTCCTGGCCCTGGTCCACCATGGCCTGCGTGACGCCCGCGGGCAGGTTCTTCGCCACCAGCTTCGGCCCGGAGCCGCCCGCGCCCAGCCCCGCCACCACGGGGGGCGGCGGCGGGTTGGTGGCCTCGGCGAGCTGCGCCTGGTAGGCGGGCGTGCGGCTCGTGACGGACTCGTAGCCGCCCTCCTTGATGGGCTTGCACCCGCCTAGGGCGGCCACGACGGGAACGATCAGCAGGAACGGCCCTCGCCGGGCGCTCCTCAACGCTTCGAGCATGAATCTTCTCCTGGTTCGCCTGCGCCGCACCCGCTTTCGGTGGGACCCGCGCGTAATTGAACGGACGGCCCCCCGCTCCGCAAGGGTCCGCGCCGGGTTCTCGGCCGCCTTCCGCCCGCTCAGCCTCCGGTCTCCGCGGCGCCCTCGTCCAGCGCCCGGCGGGCGGCGCGCTTCAGCCGCTCCACCATGGCGTTCAGGCCGATCTCCCGCGTCTCCAGGCCGATCTTGCCCATCACCTGGCGCACGAAGTCGGGGGGGATGGCGAGCACCGTCTCGGGGGCCTGGCCGTTCACCGCGTCGAAGATCATCGCCAGCAGGGCGCGGATGGTGGGCGCGCCCTGGGGCACTTCGGCGTAGTAATGCATGCGCCCGTCCTCCACCTCCGGGAAGATGGCCACCGGGGTCTGGCACTCGTGCACCCGGTACTGCGAGGCGTCCAGCCCGCGGAAGCGCTCGGGGAGCGCGGGGAGCCTGTTAGCGTACTGCACCAGCGCCTGCCGCGTCAGGTCGGGCGAGAGCGTGGCGAAGCGCCGCAGGATCTTCTCGATGCCGGGCGGGATCTGGCCCGCGGGCGTGGGATTGGTCATGGCTGGCAGCTCGGGTCGGGGTGGATCGACCGCAAAGATATCGCCTCGCCCCCCGCGCCGCGACGGCGGGGGCGCGCCACCAGCCCCATCCGCGGGTGGGTGCGGATGCGTCCACGAGGGCCGGTCGAAGGTGGATGACGATCGGAGGAGAGCCTGGCCCCGCGCCGTCGCATCCGCCATCGTGCGTCGTTCCGGAGGACGAGGCGGCTGTCGGACGGAGGCCGTAGGGATCTCGCGCGGAAGGTGGATACGAGAGAGGGGGCAGCACCTCGCGGCGCCGCCCCCTCTCTCGTGCTGCCCGTCCCAGAGCGCCCGGAGGCGCGGCGGGTCAGGAGATGTTCGGGATCGTGGTGCCGTGCTTGGTGTTGATCGCGTCGATCATCGCGTTCGTCAGCAGCTTGTGGAACGGCAGCGACGGGTGCACCGCGTCGAACGTCAGCCAGGTGCCGAAGAAGTTGGCGTACGCCGCCGATCCCACCGTGTAGGGGGGAATCGCGCCGCTCACCAGCGTCGGGGACGGGCAGGTGGTGAGCACCGCCGCCTGGATGGCCGCCGGGGTCGCCGCCGTGGCGAGGCCCTGGCAGAGGCGGAACTGCGTCGGCGAGAGCTTGGCGCGCAGCGTGCCCGCCAGGGTGCCCGCGCCGCCCAGGACCGCATTGGTGTTGATGTAGATCCAGCCGTTGTCCGAGGCCGCCTTCGACAGCGCCGCGTTGTAGGCGTCGATGCGCGAGAAGAAGGTGGTGCGCTCGGTGGCGTTCAGCACGTACGGCGCGTTGTCGGCGCAGCTGATGGCCGGCAGCGCGCTGCCGAGGATGGCCAGCGACACCAGGTTCGAGCCGCCCGGGGTGCCCGGGGCGCAGTCGGCCGAGACCGCCTTCCCGCCCAGGTTGCCCGCCGCGTCGCGCGACACGAACGCGTAGGCACCCGGCTGCACGATGGCCGGGAACGGCGCGATGCCGATGAGCACCACGTCGTGGTCGTTGCCGCCCTGGCCGGCGGGCACCGTCTTGAGCGCCGCCACCAGCGAGTCCACGCGCTGCTGGAAGGCCGGCAGGCTGGTGAGCTGGGCGGTGTCGCCCGCGACGGCGGCGCCCAGCGCGTCGTTGTTGCCCAGGAACACCGACACCAGGGAGGGCTGCAGGGCCACCATGGCCTGCACCTGCGAGCGCCCGCCCAGGAAGAAGGTGGTGAGCGCGTTGGCGCTGGTGCCGATGGCGAAGTTGGTGAGGGCGTCGTCGATCTTGGCGCCCGGCACGGCAAGGTTCTGCACGAAGCGCGGGAACGCGGACGAGCGCAGGTCGCAGGTGGCGGCCGTCGCCGTCGGGTCGGCCACACCGGTGGTGCCCAGGCGCGCCGCGGTGTACAGGAACGGCCCCGCCAGCGGGGGCGCGCAGCCGCGGCCGGCCAGCACCGGGTAGGTGAACGGCGCGTTGGCGGCCTGCGCCAGCAGCACGGGGTAGGCCTGCGCCTGCGTGGCGCCGCTGATGCCGCTGGCCTGGTAGCCGGAGGTGATGGAATTGCCCAGCGACACGTAGCGCGTGAACAGGGCGGGCGCGTACTGGGGGCCGGTGAGCGTCTTGATCGACTCGTCGTCCCGGGCGCAGCCGGCCAGCAGGGCGAGGCCGGCCACGGGAAGGACGAGCTTCCTGAACTTCGATCTGGTCATGTAGCGTTGCTCCTCATTCGGGCGCGCTGGGCGCCGTAGGCGTCAGGGTTGCCGGGCTCAGTGCTGCCCGCCGAAGTGGTACGAGAGCGTCGCGTTCAGCAGGTGCGCGTTCACGTGGTACACGCCGACGTTGGCGGCCGCGGGCGTCTGCGAGATCGACGTGCGCCCGCGCGTGCGGCCGCGGCGGTCCGCCTGGTGGATGTGCTGGTAGCCCAGATCCAGCGCCAGCGGTCCCATCTTGTATCCCAGGCCGGCCGAAAGGTAGTTGCGCTCGGCCTCGGGAAGCAGCGGCGACACCGAGGCGGCGCGCTCGGCGGCGGTGTTGAAGATGAACCCGCCGCGCAGGTTCAGCGCGTCCGTGGCGCTCCAGTCGGCGCCGAAGCGGTACGTGTTGGTGTTCTGGTAGTCCAGGATCAGCGTCGAGCTGGGGCCGCCCGACTTGAACGCGATCTGCGCGCTGTCGAACGCCTGCCACCCGGTGAACTGGTAGTCGCCCACCAGCTTGAGCGACGGAACCGGGCGGAACGCCAGGCCCACCACGAACTGCTTGGGAAGCGTGAGCGAGGTGCTGAGGGCCTGGTTGGTCAGCGCGCCGCCGGCGGCGAACTGCCCGGCCACGAGCGCGTCGATGGGCGTGCCGGCCGGGGCCCCGAGCGGGTTGCCCGCGGGGAGCACCAGGCCCGTGGAGATCTGCGTGAAGACGGCGTCGCCGCTCAGGTCCACCTTGGCCTCGTGCATGTAGCGCACGCCCAGGTCGGCCCTGTCGGTCAGCTTGATGATGGCGCTGGCGTTGAACGTCACCGCGTTGCCCGTGCCCTTCAGGCGCGCGTCGGCGAAGTCGGTGCCCGAGGGGACGCCCAGGTTGCCGAAGGTGATCGGCTTGCCGGGCACGCCCACCGTCGCCAGGTCCGCGCGCTGGTTGATCTCCAGCGAGCCGCGCACGAAGTCCACGCCCACGCCCAGGGAGAGGTGGTCGCCCAGGCGGTACGCCAGGGTGGGCTGGATGTAGATGTTCTTGAGGTCGGTGTTGTAGCTGACGTAGCGGCCCTCGAAGCTGAGCGGCCACTCCACGCCCAGCCCGTACGGCGCGAAGGCGCCGATGCCGACCGCGGCCCTCTTGCCCAGGCGCATCGAGGCGTAGCCGAACGGCACGGGCGTCGTCTTGGAGTCGCGCTCGATGCGGTCGCCGGTGATGTCGTAGGTGAAGCGGCCCGAGGTGGTGATGCCTGTGACGCCGGCGCTCGCCACGCTGCCCTGCATGGCCAGCGCGGCGGGCGAGAACAGCACCGCCGAGCCGTCCGCGCACGGCGACGCGACGCCGGCCTGACCCAGGCCGGTTGCGCAGGAGCCGTGGGTCATCACGCCGGAGCCCTGTGCCAGGGCCGGCGCGGCGGACACCACCGCTGCCGCGAACGCGGTACCGGCGATCACGAGACTTCGTCTCATACGACTCACTCCTTGGGAAGAAATGGGGTGGGGAAGCCCGGGCGGGACGCCCCGTGCCAACGGGGTGCCCGGAACGGCGAAAAGCTTTCGGGGGGACTTGATCGAGCACGCAGGATACAGCACAATCGGCTTGCGGTCAAGAAGATCGCCGGGTCGCGGGGCTTCCGCCCGATGAGCGGCGCTCACCCGTTTCGCCCCATCGGCTCCCATCCATCCCCACACGCCATGTGTTTCCCCACGCGCGCGTCCCGTTCTCCACGCCGCCGCGCGACAAGATCGTTACGCGGACGCCCGCCCTCGGTCCTCTCGCTCGCACCTGCATTCATCGCGTGCGCGCGAGTTCGACCTTGCCCCTCGCGCCGAATCCGCGGCCATCGCACCAACATCGGCTGAGGCAGGCGGCAGACCATCGAGTCCATGTCGTGATCGTCGAGGGAGGCGGCCCGCACCGGAAGAGGACGGCGGGCCAACGTGTTGGCAGGGAACAAGATCAGAGATCGTCGAGCCGGCTGCGATACGTGCACGTGATGGACCGGGTCCGGAACCGTTCCTGCATGGTTTCCGTGTACCCGCGGTTGCCTCCGGGAACGGCTGCGGTGCATCAAACAACTGGACGGTGTGGACGATGGCGACTCGACGAACCGAAGCGAAGGCGATGACGGCACGCGAGGTGGAGCGGGTGTTCGAGCGTGCGGCTGGGCGCAGGCGCCTGGTGCAGCTCACGGACGCCGCCGGGCACACGCGCGCTGTGCATCCGTACATGGTGTACGTGACGGCGGCGGGACGGCGGATGCTGCACTCGTACCAGGTGGAGGGATACAGCGAGCACGGCAATTCGAGCGGATGGAAGAACGTGCGGCCGTCGTCGTTCGTGGAGGCGCGCGAGCTGGATGAGGAGTTCGATGCCAGGCGGGACTACAACCCGTTCCGGGAGAACCAGTTCGCCGTCGTGATCTACGCCGCGCCGACAGCGGATGGGCGGGTGCGGCGGCCGGACTCGCCCTGAGCGCCAGCCGGCGCCGCGTGAGGTGAGGGAGGGACGAGGCGCGTCCAGGTCGCCTGGCCGTGGTCGCGGTACTGGCCCATCACGTGGATTTCGCGTCGATCTCTCAGTCCGCCGCGCTCCCCAACATCGCGGACAGGGCAAATCGCGCAGGTCCGGCCGCGCGCTGAACCCGATTCCCGATTCGTCGGAAGAGAAGGGCAGCCCCGGCTCGCCGTCGAAGCCGGGGCTGCTGCGTGGCCACATGCACGGCCCGCAGCACCGCCGTGGCCGCGGCGCAGTGGACGGCGGTGAAGGTGGCGAGCGGCGTCAAATCCCGACCAGCGTACGCACGTCGCCGCCGATCTCGTCCCGCGTGGCGGAGTCGCCGATCAGCACGCGCAGGCGGCCCTGCCGGTCGATGCCGTACACGGCCGAGCTGTGCCCCATGCCGCCGTGCACGCCGTGGGGCATGGGAACCACGTACGCGCCGTACCCCGCCTTCGCCCGCTCGATGGAAGCGCTGTCGCCGGTGAGCGCCACAACCTGCGGCCCCATGCGGCGCGCGTACTCCGCGAGCACGGCCGGCGTGTCGCGCGCGGGATCGACGGTCACGAACAGGATGCGCGCCTCCTTGCCGTCCTTTCCCGCGGCGGCGAGCGCGGCGACCAGGCGCGACAGGGTGAGCGGGCATACGTCGGGGCAGTGGGTGTAGCCGAAGTACACGAACACGGGCCGGCCGCGGAAGTCGGCCAGCGATGCGGGGCGGCCGTCCACGCCGTGCAGCGCCAGCGCGGGCGCGGGCGCCGGGTCGTACGCGGTGCCGTGGAACGTCGGCACCGCGCGTGTCCTGAGCGCCGTCACGCCCAGCACCGCCAGCGCCGCTACGATGCCCGCGACCAGCACGACGCGCACGCGCCGCAGCCAGGTGACCGCCGCCGACCTCCGCTCCGCCGCCGAACCCGTCTCCGTCTCCGCCATCGGAATTCCCTCTCCGCCTCGTCCGAATCTTCCGAAACGCGCACCGGCGACCGGCCGCCGGGCGACGCCGGCAACCTAACAGCGCCGGGCCGCGGGTGCCATCGAACGGCCGGGCAGCGAGCTTGTGGGGGTGCGCGGCGGGGGCTAGGTTGGCGGCCTTGTGTGGGCCGCGTGGCGCGCGTGCGCGGAGTGACGGAACACCGGACCGAGCGAGGGGCGGATGGAGGCTGCGGAGCTGCAGCGGCGGGTGTCGGAGGCGTTCGCGAACCGCGATCTGCTGGCCGAACGCGGCACGCGCGAGGCGGTGGAAGAGACGATCGCGCTGCTGGACGGCGGCCGCGTGCGCGTGGCGGAGAAGGCGGACGGCGTGTGGCGCGTGAACGCGTGGGTGAAGGAGGCGATCCTCCTGTACTTCGCGTTGCGCCCGCTGGAGCCGATGGAGGCCGGCGACCTGCGCTTCTACGACAAGATCCGCCCCAAGACGGAGCTGGAGGCGCAGGGCATCCGCGTGGTGCCGCCCGGCGTGGCGCGCTATGGCTCGTTCCTGGAGCCCGGGTGCGTGCTCATGCCCGGCTACGTCAACATCGGCGCCTACGTGGGCGCGGGGACGATGGTGGACACCTGGGCCACTGTGGGCTCGTGCGCCCAGATCGGCGCGGGCGTGCACCTCTCCGGCGGCGTGGGCATCGGCGGCGTGCTGGAGCCCCCTGGCGCGTCACCCGTCATCATCGAGGACGGCGCGTTCATCGGGTCGCGCAGCATCGTGGTCGAAGGCGTGGTGGTGGAGAGCGAGGCGGTGCTTGGGGCCAACGTGGTGCTCACCGCGTCCACCCCCATCGTGGACGTGACGGGGAGCGCGGCCGTGATCACCAGGGGCCGCGTCCCCGCGCGCTCGGTGGTCATCCCCGGCAGCATCCCCAAGGAGTTCCCCGCCGGCACCTTCCACGTCGCCTGCGCCCTGCTCATCGGCCAGCGGAAGGAATCGACGGACAGGAAGACGTCGCTCAACGACGTGCTGCGGACGTTCAACGTGCAGGTTTGAGGGCGGAGTAGGACGCGGACGGGGGCGAGGATCAGGACGCACGGATAGTCGAGGATCGAGGCGCGCGGATGGATGATGGGCGGAGCAACGACCTGTCCGCGCTGGGTGCCAGGAGTATTGGGGCGGGGAATGGTTCCAGGGGAATGAATTCCCCGGCTGGAACTACGATCGCGCCTCCGAGCGTCCCCACCGGTCGCGCCGAGGGAGGATCAACATATCCGTGTCCGGCTCATTGCGGGCGAACGTGTATGGGAGTCCGAGCGGCGCCCGTGAACGCGTGTCGCAAGAGCGAGTTGGCAAGTCACCGAATCGTGGAACCGCAGGCATGATGTCATCGAACAAATCGCAGTCCGCCGACCCTACGGGATCCGACGACTCCGCTTCCATCGGCGATGAGCTCGCGCGGCTCACGCTGGCGCTGTGCAGGATGCCGAGCGAGACGGGGGCGGAGAAGGAGATCGCCGATTGGGTGCAGGCGCGGTGCGAGGCGGTGGCGGGCGCGGCGGGGGTGGGCCGCATCGGCAACTCGGTCGTGTGCGATCCGCTGCGGGACGCAGACACGGCCGGGCTGCCCATCGTCGCGCTCGTGGGGCACCTGGACACGGTGAAGTGCGCCGAGGGGCAGCCGTACGAGATCGCGGACGGGCGCGTGTACGGGTGCGGGTCCAGCGACATGAAGGCGGGCGTGGCGGTGATGCTGGCGCTGCTGGACCGCTGGCGCGAGCTGAAGGGTGCGCGGCCGGTGTGGATCTTCTACGACGGCGAGGAGGGGCCGGCCGAGGGCAACGGGCTGGAGCCGGTGCTGAACGCCGGCGTGCTCCCGCCGCTGGACTTCGCCTTTATCCTGGAGCCCACGGACCGCGCGCTGCAGCCGGGGTGCATGGGGCTGATCCACGCCACCGTCACCGTGCGCGGCACGCGGGCCCACAGCGCGCGGCCCTGGCAGGGGGACAACGCCATCTACCGCGCCATTCCACTCCTGCAGCGCCTGCGCGACTGGCCGCGGCGCGAGGTGCGCTTCGGCGACCTCACCTTCTGGGAGGTGATGGTGGTGACGCAGGCCGGCACCGACAACTCGCGCAACGTGGTGCCCGGCGCGCTGGCGCTGAACGTTAACTTCCGCTTCGCCCCCGGCAGCACGGCCCAGGCGGCGGAGGCCGAGCTGCGCGCCCTCGTGGGGGACGACGGGGACGTGGAGATCACGGACCGCGCACCTTCCGGCAGCGTGCACGCCGACCATCCGCTGATCGCAGCGTGGCGCGAGCGCGAGGGGCTGGGCGTGCTGCCCAAGCAGGCGTGGACCGACGTCGCGCGCTTCACCACGCACGACATCGCGGCCGTCAACTTCGGCCCGGGCGAGACGGCGCAGTGCCACCAGGCGGGCGAGTGGTGCTCGGTGGGCTCGCTGGAGCACTGCTACGGGGCGCTACGGCGCTTCTTCGCCGCGTGAACCCGCGCCTGGACGAGATCGCGCCCTCGCTCATCCGCGCCCTGCACGCGCGCAAGCGGCCGGGCGACGTGGACTTCAGCCTGGGCGAGCCCACCCTGCGCCCCGACCCGCGCCCCTTCGACGCCGCGACCGCGTGGGTGCGCGAGCACGGCTGCCCGTACACGCCCAACGCCGGCTCCACGGACCTGCGCGGGCTGATCGCCGGGTACCATGCCTACCCCGGAATGGCGGACGCGGGGAACGTCTGCGTCACCGTCGGCTCCGAGGAGGCCATCTACCTCGCCATCAAGACGCTGCTCGATCCCGCGACGGACGAGGCTCTCGTCGTGGAGCCCGCGTACCTGGCGTACCCCAAGCTCTGCGCGCTGGAAGGCGTCCGCACCCGCTCCGTCGCGCTCGCCGCCGCCGAGGGCTTTCGCCCGAACGCTGCCGCCGTTCTGGGTGCGCTGCGGCCGGAGACGCGGATGGTCGTGCTCGCGAGCCCGTGCAACCCCACGGGCCGGGTGTGGCCGCAGGCGGAGCTTCGCGCGCTGGCGGACGGCCTCGCGGCGCGGCGCGGCCTGCCGATATGGGTGCTTTCGGACGAGGTGTACCGCGAGCTGTACTTCACGACCGCGCCGCCCGTGTCCATGGCGTCGCTGTATCCGCACACCGTGGTCGCCGGCTCCGTATCCAAGAGCAACGCGCTCACGGGCCTGCGCCTGGGATGGCTCTTGGGCCCCGCCGAGGTGGTCGCGCAGGCCGTGAAGGTGCACGCGCTGGTCAACACCGCCGCCAGCACCTTTGCCGACCGCGTCGCCGTCGAGCTGTTCCGCGATCCCGCGTCGCTGGCCGCGCACCGGCCGCTGTACGCGGAGCGCCGCGGCGTGCTGCTGGGTCTGCTGACGCGGCACGATGTTCCGCACGTGGAGCCGGAGGGCGCCTTCTACTGCATGGTCTGCCTGCCCGACGCGCTCTCCGGAAATTCGCTTGCGGCGGCGGAACGGCTGCTGGAGGAGAAGCGCGTCATCGCCGTGCCCGGCACCGCATTCGGCCCGAGCGGTGAAGGCTGGCTGCGCCTCTCCTGGGTCGCCGCCGCCGACGACCTGGAGCGTGGGATCGCACGTATCGCCGAGTTCTTCGCGGAATCCGGCGGCTGATCGGTCGGTCGATGGATGCAAAAAGGGCCCGCATCCTCAGCGATGCGGGCCCTTTTTGCGGCTTCCGCCGATCCACTCCGATCCCGTTGATCGGAGAGTGTGCCGGACCTCGATCGATGCGCGCGCCGACATCGACGGCGATGCGGATCAATCGAAATCCAACGCTCGTCCCAACGTTGACCTACGGCTTTCGCAGCGCCGAAGTCGGCGCCTGGGCCGGCCTCCGTGGAGGTGCCGCGCTGGGATGCGCGGAGTCCGTCGCCGGCCCCGTCGCCTTCGCCGGAGACTCTCGGTGGCGGATCATCAGGCTCAGGCGGTTGCGCGGCACGGGCCACCGCGGGGGCTTCCACCCGCCGCGCTCCAGTGCGGACGGCGCTCCGGAGGCCGGGCGCAGCGCGGGAAGGTAGATGTCGTAGCGGGAGCCGGGGTTCCACAGGATCCAGCTCTTGAGGCCGGCGTCGTACGTGGCCTGGATCTGCTGGCGCAGCTGGACGGGCCCGTAGGTGAAGTCGTCGAGCCAGGGCGCGCTGAACGCCTGCAGCCAGGGGATCACCTCGCCCGTGCGCCTGCCGCTCTCGCGTACCCAGCGCGTACGCACGGCCGCGTCCTCCATCGCCAGCCGTACGAACTCGAACGGGTGCTGGTTGGGCTGCTGGAAGCCGTACATCCCCGCGAAGTAGTGCGAGGGATACACCATGGGCTGCACGGCGTCGGCCACGGAGACGATCTTCTCCCAGTTCTGCCCGATGCCCACGTCGCCTTCCAGGTGCGTCGACAGCCCGAAGACGTCGGCGGTGATGGGCGCGCCGTACGGGGCGAGCTGCTGCTTGGAGTAGGCGATGAAGTCGTGGATGTTGTCCGCCTTCGTCGTCGCGCCTGCGCCTGGGAACGCCATGGTTCGCTGCAGGGCGGGCACCACGTCGGGGAAGCGCACGTAATCCCACTGCACCTCCTGGAACCCCATCTCCAGCGCCTCCCTTGCGATGGCGACATTGTAGTTCCAGACGCGGCGGTCGTAGGGGTTCACCCACGGCTTGCCTTTCTGGTCCTTCCACACGCCCCCGTTCACGTGCCGGATGGCCATCTCGGGACGCCTCTCGGCCAGCATGCGGTCCTTGAAGACGACGATTCGGGCGATCGGATAGACGTGGTGGGCGCGGAGCGTGTCCAGCAGCGCCGGGAACCACCTGGACGCGGGACGCTGGTCGGCGCCGATCTCCTTCGCCAGCGGGATCTCCGTCCGCGCGTACGACAGGTACGTGTCCGACTCCTTCACGTCCACCACGAAGGCGTTGACCTCGGTGGAGTCGGCGATGCGGAGCAGCTCGGCCATGCGCGCGTGCGAGCCTGCCGCCCAGCCGTTCACGTAGAGCGCCCGCAGCGAGTCCGGCCGTGGCGTCCGCGGCGGCCCCGGCTTCCGCGCGGAGTCGGACGGTGCGCCGGGTGCCGCGGCGGACGCGGCGTCCTTGCGTCGCGCGGCGTCGGGCCGTCCGCTGCACGCGGCGAGGGCGCAGGCGAGGAGCGCGGCGCGGGGAAGCGTTCGGAAGCCGGCGCGGAGAGCGGTCACGGGCGAAGGGGGTGCGGGAAGACGGGAAGGGCGGCGCGGGCGCGCGTGCATGGCCCGAAACGAAAAAGCCGGGCCCGGACGTGAGTCCAGGCCCGGCGGAAGAGCAGGCTCCGAAGAGCTTACATCTTCTTGGTGGTGTCCGTGTGGGTCGAGTCGGTCGTGGTCGTCGTGCCGGCGGCGGCGGCGCTGTCCGTGGTCGGCGCAGCGGTCGGGGCGGCGGCGGCCGAGTCGGTCGTCGGCGCGGCGGTCGTCGTCGTCGTGGTGCTCGACGTCGAATCCGTCACGGTGGCGTCGCCGGCGTTGTCCTTCTTGGCGCAGGCGGCGGTGCTGGCGAGCGCGGCGATGGCGACGAGCGCGAAGATCTTCTTCATGGTTCTCTCCGAACGTGGGTGGGGCTCCGAAAATGGGAGCCCGGCAGCGGTGCCGGGCTCCCGGTCATGCGGATGCGGCGGCGGGGCCGCCGCATCGCATTACATCTTCTTGGTGGTGTCGTGCTTGGTGGTGTCGGTCATGGCACCGTGGTTGGTGCTGTCGACCTTCGACGTGTCCACCGACGTGGTGGTGGTGGTGACCACGGCCTGCGTGTCGGGCTGCGTCACGACCTGCGTGGTGGTGTCCGACGTGGAGCTCTCGCCGCCGGCGTTGTCCTTCTTGCAGGCGCCGAGCGAGACGAGGGCCGCGACCGCGAGGGTCGAGAAGAGACGGGTCTTCATGGGAAGCCTCCAGTACCTTGGAGTGAAACCGGGCGAAGTTGCCCGATCCTTCACGACCGGCGTGCGCCGGTTCGTGCCTTGCCCTGGGGCAACCGCCGTGCCCGGCGGCCCGCGTGGCGCGAAATCGGCTCCCTGCTTAGATTTTCGCATGTTCGGCCCCCGTCCGGAGCCCGCGTTCGGAGCGTTCGCGGCGTTCAGTGAACGGGCCGAGACTGTTCACTGAACACTCCGCGGGGCGTCCGCCCCTTCGCCCGGACGCCCCGCGCCCCCTCCCGCGCCACGCCGATGAGAGCCCTTTCGCTCCGCACCAAGGTCTTCATCCTCTTCTCCGGCGCCATGCTGCTGATCGTGGTGCCGGTGCTGGTGCTCATCAAGAAGGCGGTGGACCGCGAGGTGTACCGGCGTGCCACCGACGACATCAGCCGCGCGGCCAAGGCGCTGGAGCGCAACTGGCAGCTCCGCGACTCGCTCCTGCTGTCCGAGGCCACCAAGCGCGCCGGCTCGCGCGACCTGGTGCGGGCCTGGGGCGAGGCCGACGCCGGGCGCATCCGCCGCGTGCTCAAGCGGGGCCTGGACGCCGACCAGGAGGCCATCGCCGTGGACACGGCCGGGCTCGTGATCGTGGGTCCCGACGTGGGCACGTCCATGCTGAGGACGGCGCGGGCCAGCCCCTTCGGCGGGGTGGCGTTCCTGGACGCGGCCGGCCACCCGACCCGCGTGGCGCTGGCCCCGGTGGTGAGCGACAGCGGCGTGGTGGTGGGCGTGGTGGGCGTGGGCACGCGCCTCAGCTCCGCGACGGTGCACGACCTGAAGAAGGACATCGCCGTGGGCACCGATATCGCCCTGGCCGTGGGCGACTCGCTGGTGGGCACCACCTTCCCCGACAGCATCGGGCGCAGCGTGCGCTGGCTGGACCTGGCGACGGTGCTCCGGACCCCCGGCATCTGGAAGCAGCTCGTGGGCGGACGGCCGTACATGTCGCGGGTGGTGCCGCTTCCCACGGGCGGCCTGAGTGCCAGCGCCGTGCTCTTCCGTCCCATCGCGGAGGAGCTGACGCTGTCGCAGAGCATCGTGCAGTCCACCGTGGGCATCGGGCTGGCGGCGCTGCTGGTGGCGCTCATCCTGGCGCTGGTGGTGGCGCGCATCGTCGCCCGGCCGCTGCAGGCGCTGGTGCAGGCGGCGGCGCGGCTGGCCCAGGGCGACTACAACGCCCCGCTGCCCCGCGTCTCGGGAGACGAGATCGGGCGCCTGGCGCAGGCCTTCGGTGACATGCGGCAGGCCATCGGCCAGCGCGAGGCGCGGCTGCGGTCGGCCCAGGCGGAGATGATCCACCGCGAGAAGCTGGCGGCGATGGGGCGCCTGGTGGCGCAGCTCTCGCACGAGATCAACAACCCCATCTACAACATCCAGAACTGCCTGGAGGCGCTGGAGCGGCGCGGAGATCCGCGCGACCCCAACCGCGAGTTCGTAGAGCTGGCGCAGGAGGAGCTGGCGCGCATGGCCACGCTGACGCGCCAGCTCCTGGACCAGAGCCGGCCGCTCTCCGACGCGGCCACGCCGCTCCAGCTCAACTCCATCGTGGGCCGCGTTCTCACCCTGGCCGCGCCCGAGCTGCAGCAGCGCGGCATCGCGGTCGAGACGGAGCTGGCGCGCGAGCTTCCCGCCGTGGTGGCCCATCCCGACGCCATCCAGCAGGTGCTCGCCAACCTGGTGGCCAACGCCCGCGACGCCATGGGCGAGGGCGACCGCCTGCGCGTGGTCACGCGCGCCGACGCCGACGCGGTGGAGGTGGTGGTGGAGGACACCGGCTGCGGGATCGCCGAGCAGCACCTGCCCCACATCTTCGAGGCGTTCTATACCACGAAGCCCGGGGTGCAGGGAATCGGGCTGGGCCTGTTCGTGTCCGAGGGGATCATCCGCGGGCACCGGGGCCGGCTGTCCGTGGAGAGCCGGCCCGCCGAGGGCAGCCGCTTCACCATCCGCCTGCCGCGTGAAACGCTGGACGAGAGCGTCGAAAGCACCGCCGTCGGGGCCGAGCACCAGCCGGCGTAGGCTTCCGGCGCCGACCCGCCGGAGCTCCACGTTCCGTCGGCATCGCGGCGCCTCCAGGGACATGCGGGGGGCACCGCGATGAGCCGCCCATCTTCCGCACCCCTCTACATCGGCGCCCGCCTGCCGTGCTGCGGCGGCAGCCAGATCTGCACGGCGCGCCCGCGTCCGATGCCCTCGATCTGCATCATGGGCGCCTTCCTGACGTCCCGCATCACCCGCTCCGCCCACGGAAGCTGCCTGCGCGGCGCGGCGTTCGCTGCCGGCGCAGCGTGCGGCCGCATGCGCACGAAGCCGTTCACTGCCGGAAGGTCGCCGCCCGCCTGGCGCGCCGCGAGGAGCGTCCGGATCGCCTCCGAGAGCTGCGCCGCGGTGGCGCCGGTGCGCAGCAGGACAATATCGTGCGGCGCCAGGGCCGGCCTGCGCTGCACCAGGAACGGGACGTCCGCCACCGGCAGCTCGTCCACCAGCGCGACCGTGACGGGAACACGCTGCACCTCGCGGAGCCCGGATCTCTGTCCGGCGAGAGGGCGCGTGGCGAGCAGGACCAGCGCAATGACGAGGGATGTTGCACGTGAGGTCATGTTCTGATCTTTCGGTCGGATGTGATCGATGGGATGAACTTCCGCTGCCATGCTCAGCAGGTGGTGACGTACCCGCAGCCAAGGTCCTTCCAGCCTTCGCCCTGCACGTAATACTCGACGCACATGAACTCCACCTGCGCGGCCGCTCCGCACGCGCTCGCGCCGCCGTTGCCGATCCCCGTCCGCCAGTCGACCGTCTCTCCACCGGTCATGTCGCCAGGTTTGTACGCCGTGCCGCTCGCGTTTCCGCTCTCCGCGCCCCCGTCACACGCCGACGGGCTGTGCGACGCGAACTCGTACGGATCGTAGTCGCCCCCGAACGGGCTGCCCAGGTCGTTGCTGGCAACGCTCGTGCAGGGCTTGGGCGCGCACGCGGGCTGGGCGCGGGAGTCGGTTCCACCCCGGGTGGCGCTGCTCAGAACGGTCAGGCCTTTGACGTCTGCGAACAGAAAGATCTCCGCCTTTCCGGCGGCCGTGAGGGTGGCCGACCAGCCGCAAGTCCCCGAGACGCGCAGGCCAAGTCCGCTCGTGACCATGTGGTACTCATCGGGCAGAAAGTGCTCGTCGTTACTCGACATCGCTACCACGGGAAGGGCCGTCCCGTCCTTGATCACGAGAAGGCTGAGGTTTTGATCGCCGTGGTTGCCGTAGTAGTCCATCGCTGACGATGCGTTGGCGTACGCATCCTCCCAATAGACCACGGGACGAATCCAACTGATGTACGCGAGGCCGTACTCCGCCACCCCATCCGATCCGCTTGCAATGTGAGGGTATCCCTCCGGCGCAAGCGTTGCCTGGGCCGGTTTCCGGTCAATGGGATCTGCGGCTGGCCGAGGTCCGGGCCCAACGAGGCCGGTCCGGTCCGTGCACGCCAGAGCGAGAGTGCACAGTGCGATCGTCGAACAGGTTCGCGAGTTTCTCATCGTGACTCCTTCAAGGATGGCGAATGCCCGGAATCGGGGTGAGTCCAGGCGAGCGCGCTGCGGTCCGTTCCGCGCAGCGAAGGCGGTAACGCTGCAGCACACTGACGACGTAGCTCTGGTTCTCGTAGTGTGCTCCCGATATCAGCACGTCCCGATCGGGCAGGACGACAGGCATAAAAGGCGTGACAAACGGGTTCGCGAACCTCGCACGCACCTCGCTTGACCCCGTCGCCGGATCATAGACGGCGAACTGGATCTGTGCGATTCCGTCCGGCCCGCGATGGTCGGTGATCCAGAGCGGCCGTCCGTCAGCCATGAAGACAGGTGTTTCCGGACGCGAGCCGCTGTTCACGGAGTCAACGATGAACACAGGCGATTCCACCGAGGGGTCCGCCGCCACCATCGCGTGCATCTCCCAGCCTCCGCGATCATCGGTCTGGTTCGGTGTCTGCCAGGTGATGATCGAGCGATTTCGGTATTCCCGGATGGATGGACGGTAGACGCGTTCTCGCCGCCCCGGTACTACTGTGTGTAGGATCTGCCAGGTCGGGCGGCGCGTCCAAAGCAGCAGTGAGTTGCCGTCGCCCTCGGCGATGGCCGGGTCGGCCTGGACGACGCCGAGGACGAGTTCTTCTCCCGAGTGCACGTCCGCATCGGCGAGGAAGACGCGGTTCTCAGTGAAGGTCCAGCGGTTTGCCTGCCGCTGGAACATCAGGAGGCCGTACCCGGGCTTCTTCACCACGGCCCAGATGAGCGTATCGGCACGCCTGACCAGCGATGCACCCTGCTCGCTCCAGAACACCGCACCGGACGGGACCGGCAGTCGCTCCAGCTGCGACCAGCGGGACCCGTCGTATCGGCCGGACCAGAGTGCCTTCGCCGAGTCTGAGGGGAGGCCGTTCGGCTTCTGGACGGCCTCGACGAACACCACGAACCACGAACGGGGGCCGTCCGGGACGGCGCGGATCGTCCCGACCCGGATCTCCGGGAAGGGCGAGGCGACGATGCGGGGCGGCCCGTCGTGGGGGAGGTAGGCGCCCAGGATGTCGCCGTCCTGGCCGATGGGGTGCCAGTGGCCGACGGAGTCGAGCTCGCCGAGGTAGTTGTAGCGGCCGGCGAGGAAGACGTCGCCGCGGGCGTTGGCCTCGGCCATCCACGGCTCCACGTACAGCAGGCGGCGGCCGATGCGCAGCCATTCGCTCGACACCTGGCGCACCGTGCACTCCGTTCCGGAGCCCATCATCCCGCCGCCGTTCTCCGCGGCAGATGCCGGTACGCTGCTCTGCGCGAACGCGGGCGGTGAGAGAGAAAGCACGGCAAGCAATGAAAGGAGCGTGGAGGAGGCGCGGTGAGGCCGCAGGTTTCGTTTGTGTGCCGCGGTGGAGGCAACCGCGTCTGCGCACACGGGGGATTGTTCAATCAAGGAGGCGAGTCGGTCAGTGGACGGAGATGACGGGCCGGAGATCCGGTCCCTGCGGAGGCGCAGGGGCATGCTGCGGCCGCCAATTTAGGCGCGTTGTGTTCGTGCGCAAGGGTCTTTCCTCAGCAGAATCCCCAAACTCGCTCGGGTGTGGCAGGAACGGTTTCGATCGAGGCCGGATCGGGATCGGGTGGACAGTGGGCGGGGATTCTGATCTGTGCGGCGTCGATTTCGGGGAACGGGACGCACCGCCGCCCCGTCGATCGCGCGGCGGAACGACGGTGCGGGGGCGTCCACCTTTTCGGCTCCGGCGGATGTGGCGGCAGGGGCTTGATCCGGCCCTTCCTTCCCTTCGCGAGCGGCGCACCTCTTCCCGATCCGCAGATCGAGGTGGACGCCGCATCGGCGGGACGCTACAATCCGGATTGCCCGGCATCGACGTTCGATCGCACCATCCCCGCGTGCCGCTCCGACTCTAGGCGTGCCGGGCCGAATCCCCTGACCGATCTACCGTGAGAACCGCAGAGAAGCCCCGCATCCTGATCATCGACGACGACCGCGCGTTCCGCGTGGGCACGGGCGCGCTGCTGGCCGACGAGGGCTACGACGTGGACGCCGCGCCGGGCGCCGACAGCGGCCTGGAGAAGCTGCGCGCCGACCGCTACGACATGGTGCTGCTGGACCTGAAGATGGAGGGCCGCACCGGCCTCTCGGTGCTGGAGGAGGTGCGCGGCTCGGGCAACGACGTGCCGGTGCTGATGCTGACCGGTTTCGCCACGGTCGATTCCGCGGTGCAGGCGCTGAAGCTGGGGGCCGACGACTACCTGACGAAGCCCTGCGACAACGCCCTGCTGCGCTCCAAGATCCGCGCGATCCTGGCGCGGCGCGAGCCGGTGCTGGGCGAGGGCGCGGCGCGGCTGGTGGGCAACGGCCCGCGCATGCGCGAGGTGCTGCGCTCGCTGGCGCGCGTGGCGCCGACGGAATCCACCGTGCTGGTGCGCGGGGCGACGGGGACCGGCAAGGAGCTGATCGCCCGCGCCATCCACGACGAGAGCCCGCGGCGCAACCGGGCGTTCGTGGCGGTGAACTGCTCGGCGCTGTCGGAGGGGCTGCTGGAAAGCGAGCTGTTCGGCCACGCGCGCGGCTCGTTCACGGGCGCCGTGCAGGACCGCAAGGGCCTGTTCGAGGAGGCCAACGGCGGCACCATCTTCCTGGACGAGATCGGGGACGTGTCTCCGGGGATGCAGAGCAAGCTGCTGCGCGTGCTGCAGGAGCGCGAGGTGGTGCGCGTGGGCACGGCGCGGCCGCTGACCGTGGACGTGCGCGTGGTGGCCGCCACGCACCAGGACCTGGAGGCGATGGTGGAGGAGGGCCGCTTCCGCGCCGACCTGTACTTCCGCCTGAAGGTGTTCCAGATCCGCGTGCCCGAGCTGCGCGAGCGTCCCGAGGACATTCCCGGCCTGGCCGCCGCCGCCATCTCCCGCTGGAACGAGCGCGTGGAGCCCTCCCGCCGTATCGCCGGGCTGTCGGACGAGACGGTGGCGCTGCTCACGGCGTTCGACTGGCCCGGCAACGTGCGCGAGCTGATGGCGGCGGTGGAGCACGCCTGCATCGTCTGCGACGGCACCCGCATCCTGCCCTGCCACATCCCCGAGGAGATCCGCGAGGGCCCGGGCGAGGCGCGGCGCTCCGCATCGGCGGAGGCCAAGGGGGTGGAGCAGCCGCGGCGCTACCAGGCCAAGGACCCCGGCGCCGAGCGCGAGGCCATCGTGGCCGCGCTGGAGGACGCCGCCGGCAACCGTACCAAGGCCGCCGCGTCGCTGGGCATGGGCCGCACGACGCTCTGGCAGAAGCTCAAGGAGTACGGGCTGGAGTCGATCTAGGCAGTCTGCGAGACGGCCGGGCTCCATCGACCCGTCTCTGCCGGCTGCGGGCGGGCTGTCCTCCGGTTCGTGTTCCTCCGTCGACGGACTCCCGTGGAACGGACGGCATCGGACTCCCTCGGACCCGACGTGCCGCGCGCCATGGCGGCGTCCGTTTGCTCCACGTAGTATAGTCGCTCGCCTCCATCGATCGGTCGGCCGACGGTGCGCCCACGCATTTCGGGTGCACCGGCCGGCTCCGCGCGTCCCACCCATCCCACAGGTGCCATGGACACGTCCAGACCCGCCACCACCCGGCGCGAGTTCGCGAAGCAGGCGGCGCTCGCGGCGGCCGTCCCGCTGCTCGCCTCCCTCCCCGGGTGCGGCTCCGCGGCGCCGGTGGAGACCAGCCCCACGCCGGCGGCTCCCACGCCCGAGGCCGTGCCCGCGCCCCCGATCGCCGCGGCGCCCGTCCGCCCGCCCAACCCCACCGCGGACGCGCTGATGCAGGTGCTGCGCGGCAAGTACGGCGAGCGGCTGACGGCGGAGCAGTGGGACGAGGTGCGGCGCGGGGTGGAAGGCAACCTGCAGGCCGCCAAGGCGCTGCACGACTTCGCGGTACCCATCACGACGGAGCCGTCGTTCGGCTTCCGGGCGTACCGCGGAGGGTGGAGGTGATCCCCGTCGAGACGCTCTTCCTGCCCGCCCGCACGCTGGGCGAGATGATCCGCGCGCGGCGGCTGGACCCGGTGGAGCTGGCGGAGGCGTACCTGGCGCGGCTGGAGACCATCGGCCCGCGGTTGAACGCGGTGGTCACCGTCACCCGCGAGCGGGGGCTGGCCGAGGCGCGCCACGCGAAGGCCGAGATCGCGGCCGGGCGCTGGCGCGGGCCGCTGCACGGGGTGCCGTACGGGGTGAAGGACCTGATCGCCGCCCAGGGATACCGCACCACCTGGGGCGCGCAGCCGTACCGCGAGCAGGAGTTTCCCGACGACGCCACCGTCGTCGCCCGGCTGCGCGACGCGGGCGCCGTGCTGGTGGCGAAGCTCGCCTCGGTGGAGCTGGCGGGCGGCCTGGGATACCGGCAGCCGGACGCGTCGTTCACGGGACCCGGCCGCACGCCGTGGAACCCGGAGTTCTGGAGCGGCGGCTCGTCAAGCGGGCCGGGCGCCGCCACCGCGGCCGGGCTGGTGGCGTTCGCGCTCGGCACCGAGACGTCGGGCTCCATCGTCACGCCCGCGGCGTTCTGCGGCGTCACGGGGCTGCGGCCCACGTACGGCCGCGTGAGCCGGCACGGCGCCATGGCGCTGTCGTGGACGCTGGACAAGGTGGGCCCCATCTGCCGCAGCGCGGACGACGCGGCGCTCGTCCTTTCCGTCATCGCCGGCCTGGACCCGGCGGACGGGGGGTCTGCCGACCGGCCATTCTCGGACCGCACGGCGTCGCGGTCGGCGCGGCGGATGCGGATCGGCGTGCTGAAGGGGAACGCGGAGGGATCCCAGCCCGAGGTGCGGCGCAACTTCGACGCGGCGCTGGAGGCGCTGGGCGGCGCGGTGGAGGTCGTGCGCGACGTGGAGATGCCGAAGTTTCCGTACGGCGCGGCGCTGGGGACGGTGCTCTCGGCCGAGGCGGCCAGCATCTTCGAGGAGCTGGTGGAGAGCGGCCACGTGGCGGAGCTGGCGGCGCCCGAGGACCGCACGGGGGGATACGCCGGCCAGGTGGTGCTCGCCAAGGACTACCTGCGCGCCATGCGCATCCGCGTGCCCGCGGCGGTGGCGGTGGACCGCATGTTCGTGGACGGCGGCTTCGACGCGCTGGCGGCGCCCACGCGGGGCACGGTGTCGTATCCGCTCGGCAAGTCGTTCAACGCCGCCTACCCGGACGTGCGCGGCGGGGGCGAGCCCATCATCGGCGCGGCCAACCTCGTGGGCCTGCCGGGCATCGCGCTGCCGAACGGCTTCGGGGCCAGCGGCCTGCCCACGTCCATCCTCTTCACCGGCCGCGCCTGGGACGAGGACAAGCTGGTGGCGCTGGGCCGGCTGTATCAGTCGAGGACCGACTGGCACAAGCGCCGCCCGCCGGTGAGCTGACTCCACGCGACGTGAGAGCCCGCCGGCGGGGTCGGCGGCCCTCTTGCCGGCCTGCGCCCCACTTGGCAGCGAGGGCTGTCGGTCGATGCGAGGTGGATGATGTCCCGCGGCCGGCGGCAGCCTCTCCCGCGTCGGCAGGTTCCGCTGTCGTGGATCGATCGGCGGACGGGTCGCCGTGCATCGCGCGATCTCCGAACGCCCATGACGGACGCGCTGCTCCCACACCCAGAGGAACCTTGTCGATGACGTACGGTCGAACGATTCGCCGCATCCTGCTCGGCCTGGCGCCGGCGCTTCCCGCCGCCCTCGCGGCGCAGTCGCCGACATACCGGCACGCGCCGGGCGACTCGCTGCGCTACCGCGCGGTGACGACGGCGCGGGCGGAGTTCGCGCTGCCGACGGGCGCGGTGCCGGTGGGCCAGTCGCGTGACGCGACGCTCACGCTGCGGTTCGGGCGCGGGGACACCGTGCGCGCCGTCTTCCGCTCGCTGCGCCAGAGCAGCACCGGCCCCGGCGGCGAGTCGACGGTGGAGACGGACTCCGCGCTGGGCAAGCCGTTCATCCTGCGGCTGGAGGCGAACGGGGCGCTGCGGATGCTGTCCATGCCGCACCTGCCCGCCGCGCTGGCCGAGGCGACCGACTTCGAGAAGGCCTTCACCGACTTCCTGATCCGCATGCCCGGCACGCCGTTGCGCGCGGGTGCCACGTGGACGGACTCCACCGTGATGGGCGACTCGCTGGCGGCCGGCGTGGACCTGGTGTCGCGCGAGGTGCTGCGGTACCGGGTCGTTGGCGACACCACCGTCGCGGGCCGCACGCTGGTGAAGGTGGAGTTCGCCGGCACCAGCTACCGCCGCTCCAGCGTGGCGGGCGGCGTGCTGCGGCTGAGCGGGCCCGTCACGGGGCGCTTCCTGTGGGATGCGGCCGCGGGGCGCCTGGCAGCGCGGCGCCGCGCGGGGCACTTCGTCGGTCGCCTGGCGGTGGCGACCGCGGCCGGAAGCGGCGAGGTTCCGGCGACGATGGAGATGGAAAGCACGCTCACGCTGCTGCCGTAGGGTCGTCGGCGAGGCCCGGAACGCCGGCGGTTTCGGCAGATGCGGTCCGCTCGACCTGCGCGAACGGCTTCCGCGATACGTCCGAGGTGGTGGCGCCGCTTGGGAGCGCGCCGAGTGTCCATGCGTCCCCCGCGCCTGTCCTCGCGTGCGGACAACCCCGCTGCCAGGCCCCCTCGAGCGAAAGTCTAACGCGTTCGCGGGAAACGACCTATCTTCCGGGCGGCGGGTGGTACGTGGCCTGCCACACCGAGTGGCGCGCCGGCCGGGCCCGCACCCGCCGCAGCGACACTCCCCATCGTCCGGAGAGCATCCCATGAAGACGTACGCACGCGCCGGGTTCCGGGCGCTCCTCGCCGTCACGGCGCTGGCCGCCGCCGGGTGCGCCAAGCAGGTCACCCGCATCTCGCCGTCGCAGGCGGTGGACCTGTCGGGCCGCTGGAACGACGTGGACAGCCGCCTGGTGGCCGACTCCATCATCCACCAGAGCTTCACCGCCGCTGCCGGCCCCAGCTGGGCGCTGCGCTTCGCGCAGGCGCACGGCGGCCGGCAGCCCACCGTCATCGTGGGCACCGTGCGCAACCGCAGCATGGAGCACATCCCCGTGGGAACCTTCGTGCGCGAGCTGGAGCGCGCGTACCTGGGCAGCGGCCAGGTGCAGGTGGTGGCCAGCCCCGAGGAGCGCAACGAGGTGCGTGACGAGCGCACCGACCAGCAGGAGAACGCCGCCGCCGACACCCGCGCCCGCCAGGGCGCCGAGCGCGGCGCCAACTACATGCTGCAGGGCGACATCGAGTCCATCCAGGACCGCGAGGGGCGCCGCAGCGTGGTCTACTACCAGGTGGACATGACGCTGGTGGACCTGGAGACCAACCAGAAGGCGTGGGTGGGCCAGCAGCGCATCAAGAAGTACGTCGAGCAGCCGCGCATCCGCATCTGACCCCCAGCCACCGGAGACGACCGATGAAGCATCGAATCCCGGCGGCGGCGGCCGTCCTTGCCCTCGCGGCGGCGTGCGCACCCCGCATGCAGCCCATCCGGCCCGTGATGGAGAACGGCGGCAGCGTCCCCGTCCGCACCGATGAGACCGTGGCCGCGGCCCGCAGCGACGGGCAGGCCGTCCGCGAGCGGCTGGAAGGCCAGCAGGCCTCCACCACCGCGGCCGCCCTGGCCTCGTGCGCGCCGCAGGTGTGCGCGTCGCTCGCGCGCGGCGAGCTGGCCGTGGGGATGACGGAGGCGCAGCTCCAGGCCGCCACCGGCACCACGGCCGAGGCGTGGGCCCGCCGCGGAGGCGACGGCGTGGCCATCCTGACCAGCCGCTGGGACGAGCAGCCGCTGAAGGACCGCATCGCCCAGATCGCCTACGTGACGATGCAGGACGGGCGCGTGCGCAGCTACACCTACCGCGAGCCCCAGGGCCTGCGCGTGGTGGCCTCCGCCGCGGACGCCGGCTACGCCGCGCAGGGCGCCGCCCGCGCCGAGGCGCTGCTGCGCGAGGGCGACGACTTCGCCGCCCGCGGCGACTTCGTGCGCGCGCTGGACCGCTTCGACCGCGCCGACGTGGTGCGGCCCGGCGACCCCCGCACCACGCTCTCCATCGCCCGCGCGCTGGACAAGCAGCTCCGCCCGCAGGAGGCCCGCATGCGCTACCTGCTGTTCCTGCATCAGATGGAGCTGGAGAACATCCGCGCGCAGGGCGACGCGTACGCCAGGATGGCCGGCGCCATCGCCGAGGCGCACGAGCGCGTGGTCGTGCTGGACCACCGCAGATGACGTTCGCACTCCGCGCCGCGCGCGCCGTCGCCGCGGCGGCGCTCGTCGCGGCGCTGGCCGCGTGCGCGGGGGGCGGGCGCTACCCCGCCATGCCCAGCCCCGCGTCGCTGCCGCCCGAGTCGCCGCTGCTGAGCCGCACGCTGGGGCCCACGGACGCCTGGCTGCGCCACTACGTGATGACGGGGCGCCCCGACTCGGCCGCGGGCCTGCTCGCGCGCAAGGGCGTGGGCCCCCGCGACGGGTTGCTGCGGCGCCTGCAGCTGGGCGTGGTGATGCACCAGGCGGGGCGCTGGGCCGAGAGCAACGCCGCCTTCGAGTGGGCCGAGACGGAGGCCGAGAGCCGCTATGCGCGCTCCGTCCACCAGGCGGTGGGATCGGTGCTGGTGAACGACGGGGTGGTGGACTTCACCCCGGCGCGCCCCGAGATGGCGATGATCCCGTACTACCGCATGCTCAACTACCTGGCCCTGGGCAGCCGCGACGAGGCGCTGGTGGAGGCGCGCAAGGCCGGCGCCTGGATCGAGCGGGTGGAGGACGGCGGCCGGTCGCCCTGCATGGGAGAGGGGTTCGTGGAGTACGTGGCCGGCCTCGTCTATCAGGGCGCCGGCCAGCGGAACGACGCGCTGGTGGCCTTCCGGCGCGCGGAGCGGGCGTTCGACGCGTGCGGTGCCGGCGCCTCGCGGCCGGCGCAGCTCGGGGAGGACCTGGTCCGTGCCGCCGGCGCGCTGGGGCTGGGCGAGGTGGCGGACTCGGCGCGCGCGCGCTACGGCGTGCGCGCCCTGCCCGCCGTGCCGGGGCCGGGGTCGGGCGAGCTGGTGGTGCTGGTGGAGCAGGGATGGGTGGCCCACCGCGCGCCGCAGGACATCCACGTACCCATCCCCGAGGCGGACGTCGACAGCCTGTACGGCGGTCGGCGCTCCACGGCGGACGTGGCGGCGGAGGTGAGCGGGCGGCTGATCCACAACCTGATGGAGCAGTCGGTGTGGGGCGAAGCGCTGGACGAGCGGCCGGGCTACCAGCTCGCCGACGCGCGGGACGGCGCGTACGTCATGAAGCTGGCGTGGCCCGTGTACCGCCTGGAGGCGTGCGGCACGCCGCGCATCCGCGTGGTGGTGGACGACACGGCGGCGGACGGCGCGCTGACGGAGGAGCCGGGCTATGCCGAGGACCTTTCGTCGCAGGTGGTGCGCAGCTTCGAGGCTGGGCGGCCCACCATGTTCACGCGGATGGTGGGGCGCGGCATCGCCAAGTACCTCGTCTCCCACGAGCTGGAGCAGCGCGCGCGGGAGAAGCACGGCGACGCGGCCGGGTGGCTCACGGGAGCGCTGACCAACGCCGCCGGAAACCTGCTGGAGCGTGCCGACACGCGGAGCTGGTCGCTGCTGCCCGACCGCATCGGGGTGGCGCGCTTCTCCCTACCCGCCGGCACGCACGCCGCCCGCATCGAGGTGCTGGCGCCGGACGGCTCGGTGGCGAGCACGGTGGACCTGGGCCAGGTGACGGTGCAGGCGGGCGCCACCGTCTTCCGCAGCGAGCGGGTGTGGGGACGCGAGATGGGCGACCTGCGGCGGCTGGCACGCGCCGGCGAGCGCGCGGCCGCCGCGGGCGCGAACTGAATCCGGAATCCGTTTACGGAGCTGCTGGCGCGTGGCCGATCGTCTCGCTTTCACGCCGAAGCTCCATCGGCGGACGCCCAGCGGCATTCACGGATTCCACGAGGGGCGCGGCTCCGGCTGGCACCCAGCGGGAAGGCGCGGCTTCCCGGGAGCGTTCCGATGATGCGATCGGTGATGGGATCAGGTTCAGCGATGCGCCCGTCCCGATGGTTTCGCCGCCCTCCGACGTCCTCCGAAGTCCGCCGCGCCTCCCCGGGCCTACGCCACGTCCCCCGGATCGCAGACCTCCACCGCATCCCCCACACGCACCGTCCCACCGCGAATCACGTGACAGTTCAGCGCCATCAGCCCGCCGAACTCGCGGTTGATGCGCTTCAGCACGCCCGTGTCCTGCTCCAGCGTGTCGGGATCAAAGGTCGTCATGATGCACCGCTGCCGGAGCGTGTGCATGCCGATCAGCACCTCGCCGGCCCGCAGCACGCGGCCCTCCCACTCCCGCTCCGCCAGCCCCTCCACCCCGCCGATCAGCAGGTTGGCGCGCAGGCGCCTTCCGTCGTGTCCCAGCGCCTGCACCGCGCCGTCGGTGGCGACCAGCAGCGGAAGCACGTCGAAGCGCTCCGAGCCCTCGAAGCGCACCAGCCGGGCGCCCGCGCCGGCCGCCTCCTCCACGTCCCGCGCCACCTCCGCTGAATCCCAGGGCCGCCCGTCCATCAGCGGCTCGCCGTCCGAGCCCAGCGACGCGTGGTGGCCCAGCAGCCGCGGCCGGGTGCGCGCGGTCAGCAGCCGTCCGGAGGGCGCCTGCACGTGCGCGATGCGGTCGCCAACGATGCCGTCCGGCCGCACCTCCGCCACCTGGAGCGGCTCGCCGCCCATGGACTTCACCGGGTATCGCCACAGCTCGGCCACCCACATTCCGGCCCGGCTGTCGCCTGCGGCTGTCATCGGCGCCCCGCCGCGTCGACGGAGTGCGTGGGGTCCGCACCGGCCCACGTGTCGTCAGCCGTGGGGCCATAGGTGGCGGGCACCGCGCGTCCCATCACGCGCAGGCAGACGGTGAGCTGCGTGCGGTGGTGGGCCGTGTGCAGCACGCGCCGCCAGAACACCCACGCCCGCGCGCGCTCCACCTCGAAGAACGGCACCACCTCCAGCCACCACGCCTCGCTCTGCTCTGCGAGAAAGCGCAGCCGCGGACGCGCCAGCTCCACCAGCCGCTCCGTGCACGCAGCAACCGACGCGTCCGCCGGCAGCACGTCGGCGGGCGGCGGCTCCGGGGTGCCCAGGAACTCGCCGAAGAAGCGGCGCTCGGAAAGCAGCTGGTGCTTCAGGATCTCTCCCACGCTGCCGGCGCGCGGATGCACGCGGAACTCCAGGTCCCCGTCCGCGAACTCGCGCCACACCGACACGACCTTGTTCGTCTCGCTTGCGTACGTCTCAACCATGTGCCGAGCGAACGGGAAGGCGGTCTTCGGGATCTCCCCGTCACCGATCGCGGTGAACCGGTACGTCATCGCCATGGTGCGCTCCGAGCGGGAATGTCCGGCGTTCGATTCAGGTCCGACGACAAATGCCCTCCGTAGTTCGAAAGCCGACGCGGTGATTGCCTTCGATGAGCGAAGCGATCGAGCGCAGGCGACCGGCCAGAGAGGTCTGCAACAACTTCGCATCTAGTACTACTGTGTTAGAAACGCATGACGCCTGACGGAGTGTTGGCCGCAGGCTGGGCAGCAGGGGAGACGTTCGATGAGGAGACGGGCGTAGCGCCGCCGCTGGGTGGCGATGGAAGCGGGGTTA
>JAQBQD010000125.1 GCA_028287185.1 Gemmatimonadota bacterium
CGCCGCAGAAGCGGAACACCCCGCGCTCGTCGGTGACCTGCTCGGCCGCGCCCTGCGGCGCGCCGGCGGCGGGCGTCCACGCCAGCGTGACCCGCGCGCCGGGCACGGGCACCGCGCTGCGCGCGTCGCGCACCACGCCCGACAGGATGCCCAGCGCCGCATCCGGCGCCTGCTCCGGGCAGCCCGCGGCCAGCACCGCGGTGAGCGGGGGCACCGCCAGGTCGCGCCGCACGGTGGCGCCGCGCTCCAGCGTCACCTCGGCCGGCGGCGCGGTGAAGCCCATGGAGTCCAGCCGGGGGGCGCGCAGGTCCAGCAGGTACGTGCCCTCGCGCAGTCCCGCCAGCACGTAGCGGCCCGCGGTGTCGGTGCGGGCCTCGCGCGGGGTGCCCGTCACCAGCACGCGGGCGCCCACCAGCGGCGCGGCGCGGGTGCTGTCCCACACCACGCCCGTGAGCGTGGACGAGGGCTCCGTATCGACCCGGGTGCCGTCGGTGGCGGTGATGCCGGTGACCTCGCCGCCCTCCTCGCGGATCTGGGCGATGCGCGCGGGGCCGATCTCGTGCACCAGGGAGTACTGCGCGGTGCGGTCCTCGCCCACGGGCATGCGCACCATCCAGCGCGACACGATCCACGAGCCGTTGGGCAGCCGCCGGAACCACACCTCGCCGCCGGGCACCCCCTGGGGCCCGCGCAGCGGCGGGTCCGTGTACTCGTAGCGCACCGAGCGCAGCTCGGCGCTGGCGCGGTCCATCCAGATGGTCCCGCGGACGTCCGCGCGGCTTCGGCCCCGCACGGGCTCGAACGCCAGCCCCACCAGCGCGCTGTCCGCGCCGCGGCCCGCCTGCACGCGGAAGCAGTGGCCGTCCAGGAAGGGGTCGCTCAGCAGCACCTCGGCGTCGGGTACGTTGAAGGCGACGGTGTCGCCGTGGGACTGCACGTAGCCGCTGTCGGCCAGCGTGGCGGGGTTCACCGTCACGAAGGGCCGGTCCGTCAGCCCGCCGGTGACGCGCCCCGTCTCGGCCTGCACCACGCGGGTGCGCGGGTCCAGCTCCCGCTTCCAGTGCGTCACCTCGTACCGGTAGCGCCGTTCGGCGAGCGCGGCGTGCGCCAGGTCCAGCGCCTTGCGGGCCTCGTCCCACGCCGCCGCCGCCGGGGCGCCGCTGCCGGGCCGCACCTCGCAGCGCGCACCCGACCGCACCGCCACCTCGCCCAGCGTCACCCGCACGCCGGCGGACGCCAGCCGCAGCGGCGTGGTCTCACCCGCGGAAAGCACCAGCGGCGCCGAGGTGGTGGAGCGGTATCCCACGCGCTCGGCCGTCACCGTGTAGCGCCCGCCCGCCGGCGCCCGCAGCACGAAGCCGCCGTCCGCCGCCGTGAGGCCCGCCGCCACGCGCCGGCCGCCGCCGTCCAGCAGCAGCACGCGCGCGCTGGGGATGCCCAGCTCCGTCACGCCGTCCACGAGCTGGCCGCGCACCGCCTGTGCCGGCAGGGCGCGGGAGAGCAGAAGGGCCGGCAGGACGAGCAGGAGCGCGGGCTTGCGCATGGGCCTCACCGGGAAGCGAGGTGAGTGGATGGGAAGGCGCCGGAGCGGGGCCGGAGACGGTATCGCAGAGGCCGTCCGCGAGGACGCGTGGGGTGGTCGATCCCCGTCGCCGCAGTCCGGGCACGTCGGGAACGGCATCGGTCGATGGACGGGGCGCGGTGGATCGAGGCCGTCCGGTCGATCGCAGGCGCGGTCGATGGAGGTTGTCGCAGGCCCGGAGAACGAGCTTCCGCGGATGCGCGGAATCGCCGCTACGGTCGGTCGATGGACTCCGTGCCGGCCCGATGCACCTGCGTGGACGACGCGATCCGCGCGCGGGTGCCGCGGCTGGCGAGATAGGCGAGCGCCGCCAGGACGAGGACGGCGCCGACCACCGCCCACTCCTGACGCGTGATGGAGGTGAGCAGCCAGGCGATCACCCCCAGCGCGGCCACGGGCGCGATGGCGCCGCCCGGCACGCGGAACGGGGTGCCGCCCGCGCGCACGTCGCGGCGGCGAAGCTCCCAGGCGGCGGCGCAGCACCCGGCGTACAGCAGCAGCGTGGCCAGGTTCGCCAGGATCGCCAGCCGCTCGAAGCCGCTGGTGATGGCCAGCACGCAGGCGATGGCGCTCTGGACCGCGATGGCCACGTGCGGCGTGCGCCAGGTGGGGTGAACGGAGGCCAGCACGCGCGGCAGGAAGCCGTCGCGGCCCAGCGCGAACAGGGCGCGCGGCACGGCCAGCGTCATCCCGCTCACGTATCCGAACATGGAGACGGTGGCCCCCGCCAGCAGCAGGCGCGCGCCCCACGGCCCCAGCGCCTGCCCCGCCGCGTCCGCCAGCGGCGTGCTGCGCCCGGCCAGCGAGGCGCCCAGCACGCCCTGCGCGACCACGTGCAGGCCCACGTACAGCAGCGTCACCGCGCCCATCGCCAAAAAGAGCGCGCGCGGCACCGTCCGCGCCGGGTCGCGCACCTCGCCGCTGGGCACCAGCGCGCTCTCGATGCCCATGAAGGCGAAGATGAGCAGCACCGACGTCCTTGCGATGTTCGCAGGCTGCGGCGGCGCGGGCCACACCAGGTTTGCCCCATGCACCGCGAAGGCGCCGCCGACGAGCAGGACGAGCAGCGGCAGCAGCTTGGCGACGGTGGCGATGGTGTTCAGCCGCGTCCCCTGCCGCACTCCGCGCACGTTTACGCCCGCCAGCAGCGCGAAGATGGCGATCAGCAGCGCCGCGCGGGCCGCGGGCGCGTGCAGCGCGGGCACCAGGCCCCCCAGCGCGTCCGCGAAGATCGTGGCGACGGCGGCCAGGGCCAGCGAGCCCACCACCCACAGCAGGATGCCGGAGAGGAAGCCCACGAAGGGGCCGAACGCCACCTCCACGTAGGCGTACGGCCCGCCCGTGAGCGCCACGCGGCTGCCCGCCTCGGCGAAGCACAGGACGATGAGCGCCATCGCCAGCGCGCACACCAGGTACGCGACGGGCCCGGTGGCGCCCAGGGACCCGGCGACGCCCGAGGGCAGGCGGAAGATGCCGCCGCCCACGGTGACGTTGACGATGCCGGCGGCCAGCCCCCACACGCCCAGCGCGCGGACCAGGCGGGACTCGGACGATGCGGAGGCGTCTGGCATGCGGGCGCGGGGAGGGCGGTGGGGGCTCCCGCGGCTGGAGGAGGAGGACTTCCGCGGGCGGCCGTTCCGGAGGAACGGACGACACAGTATACGAAGCGCCGCCGCCGCGGGAAACCCGCGCGTCCCCCATGCGCCGTCCGCCATGCCGCGGCCGCGCTCCGCCGACTCGCCGGCCGATCCCGGCGGCTGCGGGAGGGTGCACGCGGGGGGAGAGTGGGGGTCGGACGCGCCTTGCCGCGGGCGCGCTGTCCGCATCGGCGGGCGTGCGGCGTTGTAGGCGGGCGGAGAGGGAACCATTCGCGCGGCGCCGCGGTACGGTTCCGGCATGCACGCTCCCGCTCGCACCCGCGCCGCCGGCGCCGGCGCTTCCATTCCCGTACACGCGGACCTCCTGCCATGACCCGACGAATCGGCCTTGCCGCGGCCGTGCTCCTGCTCGCGGCCTGCAAATCCCCGCAGCCGGCCACCTCGCCGCGCACGGTGGCGATGGACAGCGCGCGCGCCGCCGAGGTCATGCGCGGCCCCGGCCAGGCGCCCCCCATCTTCGGGCTGCTGGGCCAGCGCGAGAAGCTGAACCTCACCTCGGCGCAGATCGTGTCGCTGGACTCCATCGGCGAGGACCTGCACGCGCGCAACGAGCCCATCAACCGGCACCTGCGCGCCCTGCAGGACTCGCTGGGCGGCCGCGACCGGATGAGCGAGCGCACCCGCCGCGAGCTGCTGGACCGCGGGGCGCCCCTCTACACCGAGCTGCGCACCAACAACCGCCGCGCCGCCGAGTCCGTGCACGCCGTGCTCACCACGGACCAGCGCGACGCCACCTGCCGCATGCTGCGCGAGGACCGCGACCAGCGCACGGCCGACGCCAGCGGCCGGGGACGCAACCGCCGCGGCGCCGGCACGGGCGGTGGGGGTGGTGGCGGGGGATACGGCCGCCAGGGCGGGATGGCCGGCCGCGGAGGGATGTACGGCGACACCCTGCGCATGAGCCGCAGCTCGGACAGCGCGCTGTACTGGTGCGCGCCCGACACCACGCACCGGCCGGCCGCCCGAACGGCCGCCGACACCGCGCGGCACCCCGCGCACCCGTAGCTCCGCGGACACCGCCCCGCGGTCCGCGGGATCGTCGGACCCCACGTCGAAGAAGCCGCCCGCAGCTCCAAGCCGCGGGCGGCTTCTCGTCGTCCGTGGCCTTCCCGCGGCGGAGGGTCAGCCGCGCTCCCAGAAGGGCGGCGGCTCGATGCCCAGCGAGCGCAGGTAGACGTATCCCTGGCCGCGGTGGTGGATCTCGTTGTCGACGATGTACAGGATCAGGTCGTGGATGGCCATCTTCCACTGCCCGAACGCGGTGTCCACCTCCTGGAAGCGCGCCGGCGGGATCTGCGGCCACAGCCGGTCGATCTCGGCCGTGGTCTCGTCCCACTGCCGCAGGATCTCGGCCTTCGTGGGTGGGTCGCCCGACTCGGACGCGAACGCCCAGTCGCCCGTCACGATGCCGTTCAGCGTGGGAACCGCCATCCGCACCATCTCCATCGCCAGCGTGGAGAACGGCCGCATCCCGCCGATGGTGTGCTGGTAGAGCTCCTGCTCGGGGAACGCCTCGATCACGCGGCGGCTCAGGGCGCGGTGCCCCTGCCAGTGCTTCAGCAGCGCGTCGGGGGTGATGACCAGGGTGGAAGACGGGGTCTCGGTTGCCATGGCGGCCTCTGCTCAGCGGGTGACGGACGGCTCCTCCGGCAGGAGCGTCGGGAGGCGAAGATACACCGAAGACGGACGCCGGGCAAGCATCTCGTCTCCACCGTGGACGGCCCGCGCGGAATCGACCCTCCACGCCGGAACCATCACGTCCGGCGCCTTGCCGGGCCGCACCCCGCAGCCCCGCGTCCACGCGCGGAGAACGGCTCCGCGCCACGTTCGTCGATCCCCCCTCCACGTCCGCCCCGATCGCCGGCGTCCGGCTCGACCGCCGACCATCAACCCCCCGACCGCTTCGTGCCGGTGCCGGTGCCGACGGTTGCTCGATGCGCCGGGCGTCCGCTAGCGCAGGCGCTGGCGGCTGTGGAGCAGCAGCACGGGCTGGCGCGCGACGCCGTACGACCGGTAGCCTTCGGGGAAGAACTCCATCGCCTCCACCTGGTCGGGCGGCAGGTGCTGGAAGTCGTGGGCGTTGAACAAGGCATCGTCCATGTAGATGGCGATGGGCACGCGGCGGTACAGCACCACCACCGAGTCGATCATCGCGCTGTTGGGATAGAACACCTTGATCACCTTCAGCGCCGGCACGCGGGTGCGCAGCACGTTCTGCACGTCGGGGGCGCCGCGGGCACGCTGCAGGTCGTCGCGGGTGACGATGTCCACCCGGGCGCCGCTGGTGCGCTGGACGACCTGGGCGGGCGAGAGCGGACGGGCCGTCACGGTCACCCCGGCCAGCGCCACGGCGGTGCGTGGGGGCATGCGCAGCTCCAGGTCCAGTCCCCCCTGCGGCACCTGGGCGCGGCTGCGGCGCTCGCCGTACTCGGCCTGCGTCACCACCACGTCGTACGCGCCCGCGGGCACGCGGTCGAAGCGGAAGTGGCCCGCGCGGTCGGTGGTCTGCGGGGGGATGTCGGGCCCCAGCCGCACGGTGGCGCCCGCGATGGGCGCGCCGCTGCCGCCCGCCAGCACGCGCCCCCAAACCGTCGCCACGTCCTGCGTGAAGCCGATGACGGACGATGTGGGCGGCCGCACGCGCCGGGGCACCGTCAGGTCCTGCTGCGCCGGCTCTCCGCTCGCCAGCCGCACCTCCACGACCGCGGCGCCCATCCCCGCCGCCGAGGCGCCCACGTGCACCGGCACCCCGGCCGGCGTGCCGCAGAAGCGGTAGATGCCGCGGAAGTCCGCCCGCTCCGTCCGCCGCACGGGCGCCGTGTCGCCGTCCACCGTCCACCAAGCCGTCACCGCCGCGCCGGGCACCCCCTGCCCGTCGCCCTCCTGCCGCACGATGCCCACCAAGGGCGCGCCCCCGGCGGATGGAGCGCTGTCGGCGCAGGCGGCGGCCAGCACGC
>JAQBQD010000154.1 GCA_028287185.1 Gemmatimonadota bacterium
GCCGTCGCCCGCCGCGGGAAAGGCGTCGCGCGCGCCCGCCGCCCGCACCCGCACCGCGCCCAGGGCCAGGGGCCGCGGCCGCAGGGACACGTCCAGCTGCATGGCCGTGTCCGCGCGCACCACCACCTGCACCGTGCGGTCCTCCAGTCCGATGCGGGAGAAGCGCAGGGTGTGCGTGCCGGGCGCCAGCGCCGGCAGCGTGTAGGCGCCCAGCGAGTCGCTCCAGGCGCGCGCCCCGCCCTCCGCCTCCTCCACCAGCACCCCGGCCGCCGGCTGCGGCGATCCCTCCACGGCCACGTGCCCGTGCAGGGTCAGCGCGAGCGCGGCACGGAGCAGGGTGAGCAGCGCGGGCGAGAGCGGCATGGCGTGGCGTCGGGAGGTGGCTGAACGTTGGCGGCCGGGCCGCAGGATGCGCGAGCGTTCGCTGCAAACGCTACGCCCGTGGACGGGTTCCGTCACACAAGGCGGCGCGGAGCGCTCCTCCCCCTGCCGCCGCGCTGAGCGCGTCCTCCGATCGCAGGGATGGGCCGCGCGCCGCCGTCGACGATCCTGATCCTCGAAGACCCGCGGGACGCCGTGATCCAACGAACCCGATCGGGCCTCCGTCAGGTTCGGACCCGACTTCGGCGAGTGCGACTCGCGCCGCGCCTAGCAACCACGAGTACACCACGGACCTCTCCGAGGCTCCCTACTTCCACCGCTCGGCGGGCGATGCGGGGCGCGGGTCCGATCAGCGCGGCGGACGCGTTCGCATCGCACCTGCGCGCATCGTCAATCGACGCGGCAATACAGTGCGGATCAGGGAGCGGGGCGGCCGGGCCGGCGCCACATCCATCGACCTGAGAACCGAAAGATCGCGAGGAGACGCCGGCTCTCCCCGCGATCTTCCTCGCGCTCCCCAATCGGATCAGCTTCGAGCGCGGCGAACCCGCCCTCCGACCGTCAGTGCGCGTTCGATGGAGTCGGCGCGGCGGCGGGCGCGGCGAGGTCCACCGGCTTCACGTAGAAGTTCTCGTCCACGCGGAAGTCCGCGGCGCTGGGCAGGCGCACGCGCGAAGTCTTCCACGACTCCGTCGGATGGATGACGGAGAAGCGGCCGGGGGACAGGGTGACGCGGATCGGCATGTCGAAGCCCGGCACCACGTTCGTCCAGCGGTAGCGGACCGAGCGGCCGCTCACCCGGTACTCCAGCACGGGGATCTTGGTGGTGTTCAGGTACTGCTGGAACACGCGGTCCAGGTTCACACCCAGGCTGCGGTCCATGTACTCCTGCACCTGGCGCCCGGTGACCGTCTGGTGGCGGAATGCCAGGTTCAGGCCGCGCAGGGTGGCGCGCCAGCGCTCGTCGTCGCCCACCACCTGGCGGATGGTGTGCAGCATGTTGCCGCCCTTGTAGTACACGTCGCCCGACCCGTCCTCGTTCACCCCGAAGTGCGCCACGATGGGGCGGTCGTTCTGCACGTTGGCGCGGGTGCCGATCACGTAGCGCGCCCCCGCCTCCTTCCCCTGCTGGCACTCGGTGTAGAGCGACTCGGCGTAGTTGGTGAACGACTCGTGCAGCCAGGTGTCGGCGATGTCCTTGGAGGTGATGCTGTTGCCCCACCACTCGTGGCCGCTCTCGTGGATGATGATGAAGTCCCAGCGCAGCCCGATGCCCGTGTGCGACAGGTCGCGGCCCAGGTAGCCGTTCGCATAGTGGTTGCCGTACGCCACCGCGCTCTGGTGCTCCATCCCCAGGTGCGGCGTCTCCACCAGCTTGTATCCGTCCGCGTACCAGGGATACGGCCCGAACCAGTGCTCGAAGCACTGCAGCATGGGCTTCACCTGCGCGAACTGCGCGCGCGCGGCCGCCTCGTGGTACGCCAGCGGCCAGAAGTCCAGCGTGAGCGCCCCGTCCTCGCCCTGGTACACGTCGCTGAAGTGCGCGTACCCGCCGGCGTTCACCGCCACGTCGTAGTTGTTGATGGGATTCGCCACGAACCACTCGAAGGTGGTGCTCCCGTCCGGGTTGTGCGTGGTGGACCGCAGCCGCCCGTTGGACACGTCCGTCATCGAGCCGGGGACGGTGATGGCGATGCGCTGGCTGTCGGGCTCGTCGGCCTGCGTGTCCTTGTTGGGCCACCACGCGCTCGCCCCCAGGCCCTGCACCGCCGTCGCCACCCACGTGGCGCCCGTGCTGTCCCGCGTCCACACGAAGCCGCCGTCCCAGGGCGCGTGCACCGCCACCCGCGGACGCCCGTGGTAGTGCACCGCCACCGTCCGCGTCTGCCCCGCCTGCTGGGGCGAGGCCAGGGCCACGAAGAAGGCGTTGCCGTCGCGGCGGTACGTCAGGCGGCGCCCGTCCTGGATCATGCTGTCCACCTCCAGCGGCGCCTGCAGGTCGATCTGCATCTCCTGCGATGGGGACAGCACGCGGTAGGTGATGCCGTTCCACCCGCGGATGCTGCTGTCGCGCGGCTCCACGCGCACGTGCAGGTCGTAGAAGGCGGCGTCCCACCACGCCCGGCCCGGCCCGATGGAGCCGCGCAGGGTGTCCGCGTGGGTGAAGCGCGCGCTATCCGTGGCGGCCACCTGCGCGGCGGCCGCCACGGGCGCGGAAAGCAGGAGCAGGGCGGCGAGAACGGCGGATCTTTGCATGGAGCGGGGCCGGTGTCGGGAAGCCGGAGAAGGAGGTCGGCGGAACGCGTGCACACGCCCGTCGGACGCGCGACGTCCGATCCGTCACGCGCTGAAGCTGCAAGCCGGCACGCGCCTCCGCAACCGCGTACGCAGGAAAGCGCGGGAGCGGAGATGAGCGCGCCACTCCGCGGCGGCGGGAAGAAGGTCCGACTGCCAGGGCAATCCGCGCCGCGCCGCGTCGCACAGCACGTACACGGTCTTGCGGTGTATGGACTTAGGCCTGTCGCCCGCGCCGTCGGGGAAAATCGTGGACGGCGATGCGGCGTGGCTCGACTTCTTCGATCCACGCAATGGCCGGTCTCGCGCAGGACCCGCGGCATCCACCACACCGTGTGGTGGCGGCGGTGAGGCGACCTCGACTCCAAGGATGGAAATGACCACCCTCTCGTGCCGCACGTGCGGCGGTACCGCCACCGCGGAAGGCTGGTGCGAGGCGTGCCAGCGCCGCGTCACGGCTCCCAAGGCCTACCGTTTCGAACGCCGATCCACCAGCCCCCTGCCCCGCCGGTGGCGCGTGAAGCGGAAGTTCCTCCACACGACGGCGGCGCTGATGAGCCTGGTCGTGCCCGGCGCGGGGCAGGTGTACAAGGGCCGGCCCATCGCCGGCGCCATCTGGTTCGTCGCGATCGTGGGAAGCTACCTCTGGGTAGGCCCGCCCGCCGCGCTGCTCCACATCATCTGCGTCATCACCGCCGGATCAGCCGCACGCGTGCTGCGCCGCCCGGTGCTCTACAGCGGCATGGGCTGGCCCAAGCGCTGACGCATCTCGATCCGGCGACGAACCGTGGTCGCTCCGGAGCGACGGGCGGTCCACGGCCATCGGAAGCGGAGATGCGGAGCGCCGAGCGCTGCAAGTCGGCGGATGCTTATCGACGCGACCGCCATCCGCGCGGGAATCGGCGACGGGAGCCACCCCGTCAGTAGAACACCGTGCGCGTGCGGTGGCGGGGCTTGACCTGCTTGTAGTGCGGCTCCTGGCCCCGGTTCCACAGCAGGTAGTCCAGCCCCATCGCCGTCACGCGCGGCTTCTCGTCGCGCAGCGCCTCCGTCAGCAGCTCCACGGCGTGCAGGGCGCAGGCGCGGATCTCCACCTCCTCGGGCGAGCCGGGCGCGATCAGCTCGCCGGCGTCGATGCGCTCGGCCAGGCCGGCGTCGTATCGCAGCAGGCCGTCCACGCGCAGCACGTGCGGCACCAGGTTGTCGGCGAAGATGGTGAGCCGGTGCAGGTCGCGGAAGCGTCCCGGGCCTTCGCCCCCCAGCGCCAGCGACAGGTCCGCAGCGGTGAGCTGCGCGCGCTTGAAGAACGGCACGCGCGCGCCGGCGTATTCCTCCACGTCATCGAAGAACGCCATCTGCCGCAGCAGCCCCGCCAGTCGCTCGGCGCTGCCCTCCGCGGCCGCCACCAGCGCCGTGAAGCTCCCGCCGAAGCGCTCCAGCAGGTAGCGCCCCAGGTCGTTCAGCGCCCGCGCGAACAGCGCCATCAGCTCCATCGCCTCCACGTTCGCCGCGTCCTGGCCGAACAGCCGCGCGCACTCGTCCGCCGTGATCGCCGCCAGCGCGTCGGCCGGGATGGGGCCGTGGGCGCGGAAGTGCTCGCCGAGGCTGGTGGCGACGGTGAAGTAGCCGGACAGCCCCGGGCGCTTGCGCAGGTGCGGAAACCATCCCGAGCCGAAGTTGACGGCATCCAGCGTGACCACGAACGCCACCGTGCCCTCCACGTCGCCGTGGTAGTGATGGGCCGGGTCCAGCGCGGGCGCCGCGGCGCGCGCCGGCGGCAGCGACGCGGCGTACGCGGGCAGGCGCTCGAAGTCGATGCGCACCAGCGTGGCGCGGCGCGACACCTCGCGGCAGGCCTCGCGCACCTGGTCCAGAAGGCTGGTGGGCATGCTTCTCCTGTATCGATGATTGCCGGCCGCCTTCCGCTCGCCGTCCGGCCTCGCGGGTGTGCGGACGGCGCCGGCGCGGCCGGCGGCCCTTCCGGTTTCCGCGGCACCCGCTGGCCGGCCCTTGGAATCTAGCGCATTCGGCCCCCGCCGGTGACATCCGCACCCGCCGCGGCGGAGGCGACGCCGTTGCACCACGGGCGGCCGGAGGCGACTATGTCGTTCCCGGCTTTCGATCCACCCTCCGCGCGCGGACCGCGACAATGGTGATGCAGACCCTCTGGCAGGACCTGCTGGTGCCCGGCATCCCGGCCGTGGAGAAGGTGATCCGCACGCTCGCCGTCTACGTCTTCCTGCTGGTGAGCCTGCAGCTCGCCGGCAAGCGCGAGCTGGGGCAGCTCAACCCCTTCGACCTGGTGGTGCTGCTGCTGCTGAGCAACGCGGTGCAGAACGCCATCATCGGCAACGACAACTCGCTGCTGGGCGGGGTGCTGGGCGCGGCCACCCTGCTGGTGGCCAACTACCTGGTCGTGCGGTTCCTGTACCGGCACCCCAAGCTGGACCGGCTGGTGGAGGGCAGCCCCGACGTGCTGGTGCTGGACGGCCAGGTGCAGCACGACGCGCTGGAGCGCAACCTGATCACCCTCCCCGAGCTGGAGGCTGCCGCCCGCCGCCAGGGCCAGGGAGACCTGTCGCGCGTGCGCTGCTCGCGCCTGGAGGTGGGCGGCACCATCACCTTCGTGATGGCCGAGCCCACCCCCGAGGAGGCGCGCCACGACGAGCTGGTGACACGACTGTCGGCCTTGGAGCAGAAGCTGGAGAGGCTGGTCGCGCGGGAGGGGTGACCCGTCCAATCTCGCCGCCCCATCTCATCCGCCGAGCTCCGCCGGCTCGGCCACCCTCCCCACCGACGCTGGACATGCCGCGAAGACTCCGAACCGCCCGCTGGCTCTACGGCTGGAGCATCCTCCCGTTCGTCTTCCTCATCCTCAGCTTCCCCTTTCCACCTTCGCGCGGCGAGGCCGTGAGCGCGGTCCTGGTGGCCACCGGGCTGGTGGGCGCGGTGACGCAGGCGCTCGCGCTGGGCCGGCCGCGCGGGTTCACGCGGCCGTTGGCGCTGGCGCTGGGGACCCTCGGCACCGGGATCCTCGTGATCACTGTGCTGAGGCTCGCGGCCTCGGGTCACCCGTTCGGTCCCGCGCTGGTGCTGGGGATGGCTGTCCTCGGCCTGAACAGCTGGGGATGCCACGTCGCGGCGATGATCCTACGCCTGCGGACAGGCGACTGAATCATCGCCGCCAGAACGGCCGCCCACGGATCACTCCGCGGGCGGCCGTCCTTTCATCCGATCTCATGACCTGCCCGACCTGATCCGACGATCGAATCGCCCGATCCGTCCGATCCCACGATCGCCGTCCCTACCGGCGCGGCGCGGGCACCGGGAACACCGGGACGCTCTCGTGGCCCTCGGTGTCCACCGCGGCGACGGCGAAGAAGTAGTCGTCGATGTTGATGTTCTCGAGCGTGGCGGTGGTGGCGTTGCCCACCCACCGGGACTTCTGCCAGGTGGCGCTGCTGGGTAGGCGCCAGTAGACGTGGTAGCCGGCCAGGTTCGGCGCGGTCACGGGCTTCCACCGCAGCACGGTGTTGGGCGTCACGGCGCCGCTCACGTACACGCTGTCGGGCGAGGGCGGGGCCCACGCGAGGGAGGCCAGCGACGCGGCGTTCAGCGAGGCCATCTTGGCCAGGTACGGGTAGTCCACCATGTCGGGCGTGTCGCCGTACCGGATTCCGTTCTCGGTGCGCAGGTCCTGGTGCTGGCGCGTGTAGTCCTCCTGCGACTCGGTGAGGCGCACCGCGGGGAAGCCCTGCGTGAACCACGGCGTGTGGTCGCCGCCGCGGCCGAAGCGGTCCAGGCGGTAGACCAGGTGCAGGTCCAGGTTGGGGACGAAGCGGTCGGCCGTGCCCACCACGTACCGGGCCAGCTCGCGCGACGGGGTGTCCAGCTCGCCGCCCGAGTACAGGTAGCGCCGCAGCTCGGCCGCGGTGGCCGTGGTGGGGATTCCGGGGCCGAAGATGCGCGCCGTGGTGTTGTTCACCAGCCCGCCCTGCCCCCGCGTGTTGCCCACGATGTCGTTGTTCAGCACCCCCTCCACCCGCCAGCCGTGCGCCCTGGCGTAGCGCGCCAGCGTCTCGCCGCCGTGCAGGCCCTGCTCCTCGCCCGCCAGCGCCGCGTAGACGATGGAGCCGTTGAAGCGGTACCGGCTCAGGAGGCGCGCAGACTCCAGCGCCGCCGCCACGCCCGACGCGTCGTCGTTGGCGCCCGGGGCGTCGCTGGTTGCGTTGTTGGCCTCCGAGACGCGCGAGTCGTAGTGCCCCTGAACCACCACGAAGCGGTTGGCGTCCACGATGCCGCGCTGGATGGCCACCACGTCCACCACGCGCGTGTCGCGGGTGATGCGCGAGGCGGTGTCGCCGCGCACCAGGCTGTCCACGTACATCACCTGCAGGCACCCGCCGCACTGCTGCGAGATGCGCGTGAGCTCCGCGAACAGCCAGCGCCGGGCCGCCCCGATGCCGCGCGTGGCCGACATCGTGTCGGACATGGTGTGCCGCGTTCCGAAGCCCGCCAGGGTGCGCACGTCCCTCTCCACCCGGGCCGCCGAGGCCGCGCGCACGATCTCGTGGATGCGCGCGTCGTCCCCCGAAGGCGCCGTCGACGGCGCGACGGCCGCGGGCGGCCCCGCCGGAGCCTGCTGCGCGTGCGCGGGAGAGAGCCCGGCGCCGGCCGCCAGCGCCAGCGGAACCAGCATGCACGAACGAAGCGGTCGATTCACTTCCACCTCCAGGCGGGGGATACGACGAAACGCCGAACACGGCCACACGTCCGATACAACACAACCCACCCGGCCCCCACGCTTGCGGTCGGCCGCGCCCACGTCCGCCGACCTTCGCGCCGCACCCGCCGCGGAGATTCGGCTCTCGCCGGAACCCGACCTCGACGCACGTCCACCCGCCGCGCGAGGCGATCCCGATGGCGGACGGGTCCCGATCACACCGCGTCGACGCCCAGCTCCCGAGCGAGGTCCGCCGGCTCCGTCACCGGCATGCGGCAGGCGTAGCGCTCGCAGACGTACGCGGCGGCGCGACCGTCCACCAGGGTGCGCCCCTCCAGCAGCGGCACGCGCGGCGGCGCCCCCTCCTCCGGGCGCCCCAGCACGGCGACGACGTTCGGCAGGTACGCGCGGGCCAGCACCCGCGTCAGCGCATCCGTCTCCGGGTCGCCGGGGCGTCCGACGAACGCCACCTCGCGCGGCGCCGCCACCTCGAAGTCGGCGGCGCAGAGCAGGTGGCCGAAGCCCATGGGCACGCGCCCCATGGCATCCGCCAGGCTCTCCAGCACTCGCCTGCCCACCTGCGCGAACCGCGGCTCGCCGACGACGCGGGCCAGCCGCAGCAGCACCCCCGCCGCCACCGAGTTGCCCGAGGGCGTCGCGTTGTCGAACAGGTCGCGCGGGCGCACCACCAGCGGCTCCGCGTCCGTCGCCGTATCGTAGAACACGCCCTCCGCCTCGTCCCAGAAGCGCTCCAGCATGGCGTCCGCCAGCGCGCGCGACTCGTCCAGCCAGCGCGGCTCCCAGGTGGCGTCGTACAGCGCGAGGAGCGCGTCGGCCAGCAGCGCGTGGTCCTCAAGGAAGGCGCCGATCTTGGCCCGGCCGTCCTTCCACGTGCGGAGCAAGCGTCCCTCCCTCCGCAGCTCGGACAGCAGGAACTCCGCGCAACGCCCGGCGGCGGTGATCCACTCCAGGCGCCCCGCGGCGCGGCCCGCCTCGGCGAAGGTGTGCAGCATCATCGCGTTCCAGGCCGTCAGCACCTTGTCGTCGCGGCCGGGCCACACGCGCTTGCTGCGCTCGGAGTACAAGACGTCGCGCCCGCGCTGCACCACGTCGTGCAGGCGCTCTTCCGTGACGCCCGCCTCCATCGCCGCCTGGGCGAGCGGACGAGCGACGTTCAGGATGCTCTTCCCCTCGAAGTTGCCCTCCTCCGTCACGCCGTAGTAGCCGCGGAACAGAGCGCCCTCCTCCGCGCCGAGGAGCGCGTCGACCTCATCCACCGTCCAGACGTAGAAGCGCCCCTCCTCGCCCTCGCTATCGGCGTCCTGGGCGGAGTAGAAGCCGCCCTCGGGCGACGTCATCTCCCGCAGCACGTAGGCCAGCGTCTCGTCCACCACCCGGCGGTAGGCCTCGTGCCCGGTGGCCTGCCAGGCGTGGAGATAGGCGCGGGACAGCAGCGCGTTGTCGTACAGCATCTTCTCGAAGTGCGGCACCAGCCAGCGCGCGTCCACGCTGTAGCGCGCGAACCCGCCGCCCAGGTGGTCGTAGATGCCGCCGACGGCCATGCGCCGCAGCGTCTGCTCCACCATCCGCAGCGACTGCTCGTCCCCGGTCCGCTTCCACTGGCGCAGCAGGAACTCCAGAAGCATGGGCTGCGGAAACTTGGGCGCGCCGCCGAAGCCTCCGTTGCGCGCATCGTAGCGGGCGGCCAGCGCCTGGCGCGCGCGGTCCAGCAGCGCCGCGTCCACCTTGCCGGCGGGGGGACGTGCCAGGCTGCCCTGCTTGAGGACGGCGTGCAGCTCGTCCGCGCTCTGCTGCACCGCGTCGCGCCGCCGGCGGTAGGCCTCTTCCACCGCCGTCAGCACCTGGCGGAAGGCGGGCATGCCGTGCCGCGGCTCGGGCGGGTAGTAGGTGCCGCCGTAGAAGGGCGTGCCGTCGGGCAGCAGGAACACCGTCATGGGCCACCCGCCCTGCCCCGTCATCTGCTGCACGGCCGTCATGTAGACGGAATCGACGTCCGGCCGCTCCTCGCGGTCCACCTTCACGTTCACGTACAGCGCATTCATCACCCGCGCCGTCGCCTCGTCCTCGAACGACTCGTGCGCCATCACGTGGCACCAGTGGCACGCGGAGTATCCCACCGACAGAAGGATGGGCCGGTCCTCGGCCCGCGCGCGCTCCAGCGCCTCGGGGCCCCACGGATGCCAGTCCACGGGGTTGTCCTTGTGCTGCAGCAGGTACGGGCTGGTCTCGTCCGCCAGGCGGTTCGGCATCGGTCGCGTTCTCGTTTCGTAGGATGAATCGCGGCGCCGCCGTTGATCGGGCGTACCAGCCGGACTCCGCTTGCTCACGTGAGGCTGATCGGGAACCCGAGCAATACGTCCACCGCTTTCGGGTCGATGGACGCGCCCGAGACGGCGAGCGCGCGTCCAAGGGCGTCAGCCCAGGTCCGGCGCCGGAACCGTGCCGCCTTCCGCGAGCGGGTCCGCACCGGTGCCCAGCGCCACCGCGAACGCCGGCTCCAGCGCCACAAACCCGTGCGCCACGCCCGGCGCAAACGTAGCCACGTCGCCGGCGGACAGTTCGGCGGACACCGTCCCGCCATCCTCCGACCCGCGCGCGAACAGCATCAGCCGGCCGGCCATGACGTACAGCGTCTCGGTGGTTGCCGGATGCGCGTGGAAGCCGCGCCGCACCCCGGCCGCGCGGAACTCGATGGCGTGCAGGTGCTCGTACGCCCGTCCCCGCGCCAGCCACGCCACCGCTCCGCGCTCGTCCTCCACCCGAAAGCGCCCGCCGCTCGCCTCGCGTCCCAGCCGCTCGATCACCATCCCGCCGCCGAATTCGACCGTCATCCGCCCCGCGAACGCATGTGGGTTGCCGTGGATGACGGGCAAGATAACCGCCGCCGCGCGGTGCGCGAGGGTGCAGGCCGCGGGGCCAGGCCAACGGATCCCCGCCGGGATGTCGGTTGGTCCCGCCCCCGAATCCTCGGCGCCCCGCACGCTCGCCTCGCGAAGTCCGGTGATCCACGACACTTCCCCGCATGGCGAGCCCCGGTGACGTTCCGCGCGGAGCACCAACCCCACGCGGAGCAGCCTCCGCGGGGAGGCTTCGGGCCGTCGTTGCAGATGGTATGAGAAGGCCGACCTCTCGGCGGTCGGGGTAGCAAAGGAGCTGCTCCCCAAGGAAACCGTCGGGCTCGAAGCCCCTCAACACCGGAGGCCGGCCAT
>JAQBQD010000186.1 GCA_028287185.1 Gemmatimonadota bacterium
CGCCGGACGGGCGCGTGTCGCTGGCGTGGGTCTCCGCGCCGGCGGGCGGCAGCGACGGGCGGCTGTCGCTCGTGTCGGACGTGCGCGCGGCGGCGGGCGGCGGGGGATCGGTGCCGCCCCCGTCGGAGCTGCGCGACTCGCTGGGGTCGATGTCCATCTACGGAGAGGTTCCGCCCAAGATCGCCTACGCGCCGGACGGTACGCTGTACGCGGCGTACCTGGTGACCAGGGTGGTGCCCGGCCGCCGCTGGCCGGTGAACGCGCTGCGCTTCGCCTCGTCCACGGACGGCGGCGCGCACTGGAGCGCGCCGGCCACGGTTACGGCGGGCAGGGAGTTCGGATCGTACGACGACCACGCGCTCTACGTCGGCCCGGACGGCGCCGTCTACCTCTCCTGGCTGGCGCAGGACGACACGCACTCGTCGCACACCTACTTCGCCCGGTCGGCGGATGGAGGGCGCACGTGGTCGAAGCCGGCGGTGATCGACGCGGATGCCTCGTGCCCCTGCTGCCGGACGGCGATGGCGACGGGGCCGGACGGCGCGCTGTACGTGGCCTGGCGGAAGATCTATCCCGGCGGCGCGGGCCAGACGGAGATCCGCGACGTCGTCGTCGCGCGCTCCACCGACCACGGCGCCACGTGGGGCGCGCCCGTGCGCGTGCGGGCGGACGGGTGGCACGTGAGCTACTGCCCGGACGCGGGCCCGTCCATCAAGGTCGGCCCCGACAACACCCTGCACGTGGCGTGGTGGACGGGCCGGGAAGGGCACGCAGGCGTGCAGTACGCGCGCTCGGCGGACGGCGGCCGGACGTTCGCCGCGCCCGTCCCCCTCGGCATCGCGCAGTTCTCCCGCGCGGCGCACGTGCAGCTCGCGCTGGGCGGGGCGGGGCAGAAGGGGATCGTGGCCGCCGCCTGGGACGACGGCACGCGACGCACCCCCCGCATCGTGGTGCGCGTCTCCCGCGACGGCGGGCGCACCTTCGGCGCGGCCGAGCCCATCAGCGCGGCCGACGCCTCCGCGGGGTACCCGGTGCTGGCGCTGCACGGCGACTCGCTGACCGTCGCGTGGCAGGAGCGCTCCCTCGCCGCGGCCTCGCGCGACTCCGCCGCCCACGCCCACATGGACCCCAACGCCGCGACGACGTACGTGCACGGCGTCGGCACCACGCAGGTGGTCGCGCGGCAGCGGAGCCTGCAGTGACGGGCGGACTCTTCCATCGACACGGCGTTCGCCCGATGCGCAGCGATCTCGCCGGCGCCGGCGCTCCGCGAATCGGGCGGAGGATGGGGGATCGCCTGCTCCGACGAGCGCTTCCGCGGACCGTCGAGTTGATCCGGAAGCCGATCGACCGAGCCCGTCTCCCGAGAACCGTGCGCTGGATGGCGTTCGTGGCGGCTGCCGCGTTCGGCGTGGCGGCGTGCGGCGGAAAGGATCACGGCGGGCAGTCGATGGAGGACGCGTTCCGGCCGCTGGAGGTGGGTGTCGCGATGCCCGCCTATACGGTCTCGACGATCGACGGGCGGCAGGTGACGCTGGGCGGCGCGGGGCCGGTGACGCTGGTGAACGTGTGGGCCACGTGGTGCACCTCGTGCCGGCAGGAGATGCAGGCGCTGGACTCGCTGGGGCAGGAGCTGGGGCCGCGCGGCCTGCGCGTGGTGGGGGTCAGCGTGGACCGCGGCGGCGTGGAGCAGGTGCGGCGCTTCGTGGAGGAGAGCCGCCTGCGCTTCACCGTGGCGCACGACCCCGCGGGCGACATCGAGCAGCAGTACCAGGTGGTGGGCGTTCCCACCACGCTGCTGATCGGGCGCGACGGCCGCCTGCTCTGGCGCCGCGCGGGCGACTTCCGTCCGGCACGAGCCGAGCTGCGGGCCGAGATCGTGCGCGCGCTGGAGGGCGGAACGGGTGCGGGGGCTCAACCTGCGACGCGGGCGTCGAACGGGGAACCGGCCGCCTGAAACAGGGGGACCGAGTCGGAAGGCGGAGAGCGGGGCGATGCCGAAGCGTGTGGCAGCGATGTTGCTCCGTGGCACGCTTGCCACCATATTGGGGTAAGCTTGCACAGAGGGAGGTGAAGATGACCACTGCGTCCATCGCGGCCCGGCTGGGCGGAACGCGGGTGCTGCACGATGAGATCGAGACGGACCTGGACCTGATCCGGGCCCTGGCCCACGGGTTGCCGGCCGGGGCCATCGACCACGTTCTCGGCGAGGGCGGCCTGTCGCTGGACGAGCTTCACCGGCTGGTGATTCCCCGCCGGACGCTTGCGCTGAGACGGCAGCGGCGGCAGGCGCTCACGGCCGAGGAGTCGGACCGGCTGGCGCGCGTGGCCCGCATCCTGGCCTTCGCCGACGAAACGTTCGGCGACCGGGACAAATCCGCGCGGTGGCTGCGGAAGGCGAACCGCGGCCTGGCCGGCAACGTGCCCATCGAACTCCTTTCCACCGAGACGGGGGGACGGCTGGTGGAGCAGGCGCTTGGACGCATCGCCCACGGCGTCTTCGCCTGATGCGGCTGTGGCGGATCGCGAGCGCTCGGTTCCCCGCGCTGGACGGAGAGGGTGCCAGGCTTTACGGAGGCCGATGGAATTCCATCGGCCTTCCTGCCGTCTATACCTCCCGGCACGCCTCCCTGGCCGTCCTGGAGAAGCTGGTGTGGACCGATCCGGAGGACGTTCCCGACGACTTCGTCCTCTACGGCATCGACGTTCCCGACGACGCGCCCATCGAGCGCCTGGACCGCGCGCTGCTGCCCGCGGACTGGACCGAATCGGGCGCTGCGGCCTGCGTTCGGCTCGGCGACGGCTGGCTTACGTCGGCGCGGAGCCTGGCCCTGGTGGTGCAATCCGCCGTGCTGGGCGTCGAGGACAACGTGCTCCTGAACCCCCGCCACCCGATGATGAGCCTCGTCAGGGTCGCGACCCGCGAGCCGTTCACCTTCGACCTTCGCTTGATCGAATAGCGATCGTTCACCCGGTCCACACGCCGTGGGGCTCGATCCCCACGACTGAAACCGCCGAAGCTCCATCCCCATTCCGCGCTACTCGATCCGCTCCAGCAGCGCGACCGGAAACGTGCGGAACACGCGGTCCATCGCCAGGGCCGCCCCTCCGTCCGTCTCCGACGCCTCGATCTCCTCGCCGGTGAAGACGTTGCGCCAGCGGCCGGAGAGGATGTGCGCGGGACCTTCCACCGACGTGCCCTTCCACACCGCCGCGTCCGGGAGCGCGAAGTCGCGGTCGCGCATGAGGGTGGCGGGCAGGCGCGGCACCACCGCCACCACGCACCCGTCCTCCGAGCGCCGCACGAATGCGACGACGTGCTCCGCGCGGCCGCCGGCGCCCTCCAGCGGCACGTACTCGCCCGTGGCGAAGAGCGGCTCCCGCCGCTCGCGCAGCCGCAGGGCGCGCCACGTCACGTACAGCTTGATGCGTCCGTCCTCCCACCGTTCCAGCAGCTCCGCCGCCAGGTCGCGCGGGTCCGTGTCCGTCAGCCGCCGCTCCATCTCGCGCAGCAGCTTCTCGCGTGCCTCGTAGTCCACCGGGCGGCGGTTGTCGGGGTCCACGAGCGAGAAGTCCCACAGCTCCTGGCCCTGGTAGATGTCGGGCACGCCGGGCGCGGCGAGCTTCACCAGCGTCTGCGCCAGCGAGTTCAGCATGCCCATCCGCGCGACGACCGGCTGCAGCGCCTGGAAGTCGGCCAGGAAGGCGTTGTCCGGCGCCGGATCGAGGATCGCGTCCACGAAGGCGGCCAGGCCGGCGTCGTACTCGTCGTCGGGGTTGATCCAGCTCGTGTGCACCTTGGCCTCGCGCGTGGCCTTCTGCGCGTAGGCGCGGATGCGGGCGGCGAGCGCGTCGCGGGCGTCGGCGTCCATCTCGCCCAGGGGCCAGGCACCCAGCAGCGTCTGGTACAGCATGTACTCGTCGTTGGCGTCGGGCACGGCCAGCCCGTCCTCCGTCTCCAGCTTGTGGGCGGCGTTCAGCTGGGCCCAGCGAAAGACGTGCTCCTCCCACAGGTCGGGGATCTCGGCCAGCACGTCGATGCGGGCGCGCACGTCCTCGCTTCGCTTGGTGTCGTGCGTGCTGCCGGCGTTCATGGCGTGGGGCCAGCGTGCCGCGCGCTGCGCCATCCACGCGTGGAACTCGGCCGGCTCGACGCCGAAGCGGGCGGGCTCGCCTCCCACCTCGTTCAGCGAGAGCAGGCGGTTGAAGATGTAGAAGGTGGTGTCCTCCACTCCCTTGGCCATCACGGGGCCGGTGAGCTGCTGGAGCTTCATCACGAAGCGGGCGTGCTCGGCGCGCTGGGGGGGCGTCAGCTCCGCGGGCCACTGCAGCAGCAGCGTGCGCGCGATGAAGTCGTAGATGCTGGCGCTGGTGTTGGCGTTGCGGCGCTTGGCGGCGCGGATGGCCTTCGACACATACTGCCGGTCGCGCGCGGTGACGGCGCCCGTCTCGGCGTCGATGTAGGTTCGGTACACGGGGAAGGCGGCCACCGTCTCGCGCAGGGCGTCGCGCAGGGCGCCCCAGGTGAAGTCGCGCGAGCGCCGGTCCCCCTCGGCGATGCGGGACAGGAGCGTGGTGAGCACCGTCAGCTCGCTCACCAGCGCCGTGCGCAGGATCAGCCGCTTCTTCTCCCACACCAGGTCCGCGGACGGGGTGCGGAAGCGGGCGAAGCGGCGGTAGGCGGCGTCCATCCGCTCCTCGGCCGCCGGGGGCACGAACAGCGCGTTCACCTGGTTCAGGAAGTCGTATCCCACCGTGCCCGCCACGGGCCAGTCGTCCGGCAGGGGCTCGTCGCCCGTGAGGATCTTCTCCACCAGCACGTAGAAGGGCGCCGCGCCGTCCCCCCCGGCCGCCTCGTCCTGCAGGCGGCGCAGGTAGGCGCGCGGGTGGAACAGGCCGTCCGGGTGGTCGATGCGCAGCCCCGTCACCGTGCCCTCGCGCACCAGCCGCAGCACCAGGCGGTGCGTCTCGTGGAACACCTCCGGCCGCTCCACGCGCACCCCCGCCAGGTCGTTCACGTCGAAGAAGCGCCGGTAGTTGATCTCCTCGGCCGCCACGCGCCAGTACGACAGGCGGTACGACTGCTCCTCCAGCAGCGCGTGCAGCGCGTCGAAGGTGTGCGGCTCGCCCGGCGTGCCGTTCACCCGGCTCACCGCGCGCTCCAGCGCCTCGCGCACCGCGGGCGAGGCCTCGTGCAGCGCGCGCAGCCGGCGGCGCGACACCGTCCACTCGCGGCGGCGGCGGGCGGCGCTGTCGGGGTCGTCCCTCGACCGCTCGGGCAGGGCGTCGAGCGCGTCGGCCACGCTCTCCAGCTCCATGCGGTCCGGGTCCTGGGCATCGGCGCGCAGGGCCTCCACCGCCAGGCGAAGCACGGAGGCCACGGAGCGGGGCGAGCAGGGGAAGCGGTGCTCGAAGTAGCGCACGGCGAAGCCCTCGTCGTCGTACGCCAGCTGCAGCTCGCCGCGTTCCAGCACCAGTCCGTAGGCGTCGCCCAGCACGGGCAGCAGCACCTTGCCCGCCAGCTCCGCCTTCATCGGCCGCCAGTCGATGTCGAAGAAGGGGGCGTACGGCGAGCTGGGGCCGTGCTCCAGCACGTCCATCCACCAGCGGTTGCCGTTGCCGCCGATGCCCATGTGGTTGGGCACCACGTCCAGCAGCAGCCCCAGCCCGGCGTCGCGGATGGCCGCCGCCATGCGCGCGTGGTCGTCCTCGGTGCCGATCTCGGAGTTCAGCGCGGCGTGGTCGAACACGTCGTATCCGTGCAGGCTTCCGGGCCGCGCCTGCAGGTAGGGCGAGGCGTACACGTCCGAGATGCCCAGCTCGCGCAGGTAGGGCACGATGCGCTCGGCGTCGCGGAAGGTGAAGCCCAGGTTGAGCTGCAGCCGATAGGTGGCACGCGGGATGCGCGGGCCCGCCCCGCCGCCCGGGGACTCGTCCGTCGTCGTTCGCACGTCTGTCTTTCGCTGGATGGGTGGTCGTGGCGCCCCGTGGCGCGGCCCCGCATCCAAGGCAAGAACCGGGCACGCCGTGGAACTGCGCGCCTGTCGCATCGCCGCGTTTCGGTTATTCTGACGCCGCGGCCGACACGCGACCCCGGGCCTGTGCCGAGGCACGGGACTCGAGGGATCGACGGCTGCCACGGGTGCGATCCGACGGATTCGACGAACGGGTTCGACCGGCGGGCAGCCGAACGGAACCGATCCACCGACACACGACACCGACCGACCGCCGCCACGCAGCCGGAGACCGATGCAGGAGCCCATCCCGTTTCCCGTCCCCGTCCCCACCCGCAAGTCGCACCCCAGCGTCCCCGGCTTCATGGAGGGCGCGGCGACGGCGTGGATGGGCGAGCCGTATCCGCTGGGCGCGCACTGGAACGGCGCGGGAACCAACTTCGCGCTCTACTCCGAGCTGGCGTGGGAGGTGGAGCTGTGCCTGTTCGACGGGCCGGACGCCGTGGCGCCCTCGCGCTCCGTGCGGCTGCGCGAGCGCACGGCGTACGTGTGGCACGGCTACGTGCCCGGCGTGGGGCCCGGCCAGTGCTACGGCTACCGCATCAACGGCCCCTACGAGCCGGGCCGCGGCCGCCGCTGCAACCCCTTCAAGCTCCTGGTCGATCCCTACGCCCGGGCGCTGGCGGGCCCCGTGCGGCTGGAGGCGCACCCGTTCTCGTTCCCGTTCGACCAGCCGGGCGAGGACTGGGTGCTGGACGACACGGACGACGCGGCGGGCGTGCCCAAGGGCGTGGTGATGGACACGCGCTTCGACTGGCAGGACGACCGGCCGCCCCGCATTCCCTGGCACGAGACGGTGATCTACGAGGCCCACGTGAAGGGCCTCACGCGCCTGCACCCCGACGTGCCGCCGGAGCTGCGCGGCACCTACGCCGGCGCCGCGCACCCGGCCGTGGTGGAGCACCTGAGGTCGCTGGGCGTCACCGCGCTGGAGCTGCTGCCCGTGCACGAGATCGCGGACGAGCCCTTCCTGGTGCAGCGGGGGCTCAGGAACTACTGGGGATACGCCACCCTCAACTACTTCGCCCCCGCGGGCCGCTACGCCCGCGCCCGCGACTACGGCGAGCAGGTGCGCGAGTTCAAGGAGATGGTGCGCGCCCTGCACCGGGCGGGCATCGAGGTGATCCTGGACGTGGTCTACAACCACACGGCCGAGGGGGGGCACCTGGGTCCCACCCTGTCGTTCAAGGGCATCGACAACCCCACCTACTACCGCCTGCGGCCCGACAACCCGCGCCTGTACATGGACTACACGGGCACGGGCAACAGCCTGAACATGCGCCACCCGCAGACGGTGCAGCTGGTGATGGACAGCCTGCGGTACTGGATCGAGGAGATGCACGTGGACGGCTTCCGCTTCGACCTGGCGAGCACGCTGGCGCGCGAGCTCCACGAGGTGGACCGGCTGTCCGCCTTCTTCGACGTGATCCACCAGGACCCCGTGATCTCGCGCGTGAAGCTGATCGCCGAGCCGTGGGACGTGGGCGAGGGGGGGTACCAGGTGGGCAACTTCCCCATCCTGTGGGCGGAGTGGAACGGCAAGTACCGCGACACCGTGCGCGCCTGGTGGCGGGGCGACCCGGGCACCCTGGGCTCGCTGGGCTACCGGCTGACGGGCAGCAGCGACCTGTACGAGGACGACGGGCGCCGGCCGCACGCCAGCATCAACTTCATCGTGGCGCACGACGGATTCACCCTGAACGACCTGGTCACCTACAACCACAAGCACAACGAGGCCAACGGCGAGGGCAACCGCGACGGAACGGACGACAACCTGAGCTACAACTTCGGGGTGGAGGGCCCCACCGACCGGCCCGACATCGTGGCCCAGCGCGCGCGCCAGAAGCGCAACTTCATGGCGACGCTGCTGCTGTCACAGGGCGTGCCCATGATCTGCGGAGGGGACGAGATGGGGCGCACCCAGGGCGGCAACAACAACGCCTACTGCCAGGACGGACCGCTTGCCTGGCAGCACTGGGACCCGGCCGAGACGGACGGCGAGCTGCTGGAGTTCACCCGGCGGGTGGCGGGGCTGCGCCGCGACCACCCCACCTTCCGCCGCCGCCGCTTCTTCCGCGGCCGCGAGATCCGTGGAAGCGAGGTGAAGGACCTGACCTGGGTGCGCCCCGACGGGCAGGAGATGACGGACCAGGAGTGGAACTCGGGCTTCGTGCGCTGCTTCGGGATGGTGCTGGGGGGCGACGCGATGGACGAGTGGGACCCGCACGGCGCGCAGGTGCGCGACGACGACTTCCTGCTGCTCTTCAACTCCGACGGCGCGGCGATGGCCTTCACCCTGCCGGCGTGCGGGGTGGAGACGGGATGGGAGCTGGTGCTGGACACGCACGACCCCGGGCTGCGCGAGGGCGCGCGCGCCTGGCGGCCCGGCGAGGAGCTGCGCCTGGAAGGGCGCTCGATGGTGGTCCTGATGGGACGGAGGGGATGACGTGCCAGGAACGGCGGACCTGCGGCCGGTGGGGGCACGGCCGAGCGAGGGGGGAACGGACTTCCGGGTGTGGGCCCCGGCCAGCAGCCGCGCCGACGTGGTGCTGTACGGCCCCGCGTCCGAGAGGGTGGCCGTGCTGGAGGCCGAGGAGGGCGGCTGGTTCGCGGGCCGCGTGCCCGACGTGGGCGCCGGCGCGCGCTACCGCTGGCGGCTGGACGGCGCCGACACCTGGCCCGACCCCGCCTCGCGCTATCAGCCCGACGGCGTGCACGGCACCAGCGAGGTGGTGGATCCCGCCGCCTTCCGCTGGACGGACGGCGGCTGGCGCGGCCTGCCGCTGGAGGAGATGGTGCTGTACGAGGTGCACGTGGGCACCGCCACGCCGCAGGGCACCTTCGACGCCCTGATCCCCCGCCTGGACGCCCTGCGCGACCTGGGCGTCACGGCGCTGGAACTGATGCCGGTCGCCGACTTTCCGGGCGATCGCAACTGGGGATACGACGGCGTGTACCCCTATGCCCCCGCCCGCGCCTACGGCGGCCCCGAGGGCCTGCGCCGCCTGGTGGACGCGGCCCACGCGCGGGGCCTGGCCGTGGTGCTGGACGTGGTCTACAACCACCTGGGTCCCGAGGGCAACTACCTGCACGCCGTCACCGGAGGCCGCTTCTTCACGCCGCACCACAAGACGCCGTGGGGCGACGGCATCAACTACGACGGCGAGGGCAGCGCGGCCGTGCGCGGCTTCGTGATCGGCAACGCGCTGCACTGGCTGCGCGAGCACCACGTGGACGGCCTGCGCCTGGACGCCACGCACGCCATCCTGGACGACGGCAATCCGCACCTGCTGGCCGAGCTTGCCGACGCCCTGCGCGACGCGGTGCCGGCGGGCCGCCGCTTCGTGCTCTTCGCCGAGGACGAGCGTAACGAGCGGCGCGTGGTGACGCTCATCGAGGAGGGCGGCCTGGGGATCCACGCCGTGTGGGCCGACGACTTCCACCACCAGGTGCGCGCCCTGGCCGCCGGCGACCGCGAGGCCTACTTCGCCGACTACGCGGGCACCGTGGAGGACCTGTCCGTCACCCTGCGGAAGGGGTGGCTGTACGAGGGCCAGGAGTCGCCCAACCACGCCCGCGCCCGCGGCACGCCGGCGGACGGCATCGCCCCGCCGCGCTTCGTGCACTGCATCCAGAACCACGACCAGGTGGGCAACCGCGCGCTGGGCACCCGCCTGGGCCACGACGTGCCGCCCGCCGTCTACCGCGCCACGTCCGCGCTGCTGCTGCTGTCGCCGTACACGCCGCTGCTGTGGATGGGGCAGGAGTGGGATGCGTCCGCGCCGTTCCTCTTCTTCACCGACCACCCGGAGGAGCTGGGGCACGCCGTCACGGAAGGCCGCCGCCGCGAGTTCGCCAAGTTCGCCGCCTTCTCCGACCCCGCCGCCCGCGAGCGCATCCCCGACCCCCAGGCGGAGGAGACCTTCCTGCGCAGCAAGCTGGACTGGGACGAGCGCATGCGGCAGCCGCACCTGGGCGTGCTCACCCTGTACCGCGAGCTGCTGGCGCTGCGCCGCTCGGATCCCGCGCTGCAGCCCCGCGACCGCGCCTCGTTCGCGGTGGCGTGCGTGGCCCCCGGCGTGCTCGCCCTGCGGCGCACGGGAAAGAAGGAAACGGGCCTGCTCCTCGTCGTCTCGTTCGATGGACCGGCCCGCATCTCCCTCAACCCGTCGTTCGAGACCCGTCCACCCGCCGGCAAGCAGTGGAAGCCCCTGCTCTGGACGGAGGACCCGCGCTTCGGCGGCGGCGGGGGAAAGGTGGAGGTCGACAAGAAGGGTACGCTCGAGATCCCCGGCATCGGCGCCGCCATCCTGAGGGCGAAGTGATCGGGGCCCGACGGCCGGCTCCCCGCCGGCCGCAGCCGGGAAGCGGGCGTGAGATCGAGCGCCTGCGCGCAGGGCGCCGGGGCCTTCGACGCCGTTTCCGCTCCCGGCGCCACGACGGCAACCCGCCACGCTCGCCGACCGCCGGTTGCCTAGATTCCGGCGATGCGGCGCGGGCTCGCGGTAGGCGGGGCGCGGCGGCGGGTGAGGCGCGGGTGACCCGGAATGCGGGACTCCTGATACCCACCGAGGTTCGCCCGCCGCCGCCGCCGATCTCGCCTATCTCCGTTACCGGAAAGTAATTGGCTCGAAGTGGATGGAAGCGGTCCGCGACTTGCCCCTGGTCACAGGCGGCGGCACTTCGCTCCTCCTCCCAGGTCGCCCCACGGTTCCCGGCTGCGTGGCAAGTTCCCCCGCCGCGCCTCCCCCCCCGAAGCCGATCCGTCCGTCGCGACCACGCACCCGTGGAGGGGTGCGGCACGCCGTCATCCCGCAGTTCCATCATGCACGATCCCTTCATGCGAGGCCACCATGCGTATCACCACTCCTTCCTCCCACGGCTCCTCCGACGCCCGCCCGCCCCGGCCGCGCGCCGCCGTGCGTGCCCTCCTGGCGCTGCTCACCGCCGCCGGCGCCCTCTGCACCGCCGCCGCGGCGGCCGCGCAGGGCCCCGCGCAGCCCGCCGGCGCGCAGGACAGCGTCTACCAGTATCCGGCCAAGTTCGTGTGCGGCACTCCGGACGGCGGGCCGGCGGCTCCGCAGCTCCTGGCGCCGGGCCGGTACTTCACGGCCATCAACGTCCGGAACCGCTCGGCCGACTCCATCACCATCCGCAAGCGCTTCGCCCTGGCGCTGCCGCTGGAGCGGACGGGAAAGGTGTCACCGGCCGCGACCGCCCCGATGGGCCCCGGCCAGGCGCTGACCATCGCGTGCCCCGACATCCGCGACCACGCCGGGGTGACGGGCGCCGGCCTGGTGGAGGGCTTCGCCGTGATCGAGAGCCCGGTGGAGCTGGACATCACCGCGGTGTACACGGCGGGTGCCGGCACGGTGACCACAATGGACGTGGAGCGGTGCCCCGGCACGCGCATCGGGGTCTGCGCGCCCGTGCAGGCGACGCTCAACACGGGGGCGGCGCAGTGGACCGTGGTGCAGACTCCCTCCGGCCCCGTCGCCCCGACCCCGGTCACGCTGGTCCCGGCGCCGCCCTCCGTGTGGGGGACCGGGCTGAGTCCGGCGCGATGGGTGTTCTCGGGGTCCACCGCGCCCGGAACGTACGTCTACGAGCTGCGGTTCTGCCTGTGCAAGGCCTTCGAGGCCCCCGCGATCACGTTCCGGATGCTGGCGGACGACCGGGCGACGGTCTTCCTCAACGGCACCCAGGTCCTGCAGCAGCCGGCGGCGAACAGCGTGAACCCCAACTTCAGCACCATTGCGGGCGCGAGCGTGGCCGGTCCGTTCGTGCCGGGCATCAACGTGCTGCGAGTGGTGGTCACCAACGACAGCAACGGTCCGACCGGCTTCGTGCTCGCGGGCACCCTCAGCGCGGTGCGGGGCCGCTGTCCCTGAGCCGGCGGGGCGACAGCGGGCCGCCCGGGCCTGAACGGCTGTAGATCGGCGGGGCTGCGGCGTCAGGAGTGCGTCGCGGCCCCCGTCGTTGCCGCCCCTTCCCGCGAGCCTGGCCGAACGGCGCGAACCGACGCATGTTTCGGCGCCGGACGTGCCTCGCGTCCGCATCCACCACTCCCGCAGACTCGTTATCCGACCGATGTCCGATCCCACGTCGCCGGACGGCGCCTCCGAGCCCACCCGTCCCCATTCGCCCGCCGCCGAGTCCGCTCCCGCGAGCCGCAGCCGAACTTCCGCGTCCGCGCCGCCGCTCAGCCCGTTCGTGCGCGGGGTGGCGATCGGGCTGGCGGTGCTCACGGTGTTCGCCTGCCTGGGCGTGTGGATGATCTACCGCGGCGCGCGCGGCGGGGTGGACCGCATCGCGGCCGAGGCGAAGAAGCAGGCGGAGCTGGTGGACTGGAACGACCTCGACACGGCCAACGCCTCGCAGACGGACGTGCTGGACAGCCAGCCCGTGCTGGCGAACGGCGACGAGGTGAGGCAGGCGCTGCTGGCCGCGTATCCCCCCGCGCTGCGCTACCGCGGCGTGCCCGGCATGGCGATGGTGCGCTTCAAGGTGATGCCCGACGGCACCGTGCATCCGCAGAGCGTGGACGTGCTGGTGTCCACCAGCGGCGCCTTCGCCGACGCCGCGCGCAAGGTGGTGCCGCACATGCGCTTCACCCCCGCCACCAGCGCCGGGCACCCCGCCAGCGCGTGGGTGACGCTTCCGCTGAACTGGCAGACGGCCGAGTAGCCCACGCCACCGTCGCCGCGCGGCGGCCGCACGCGACGATCCTCCGGTCATCCGCCGCTCGTCCATCGCTGGTTCGTATCCGGCGATCGCGCGTCTCGTTGCATCGGTCGACCGTCATCCCCTCGATCCGTTCTCCATCCCCGGAGGACGGATCGACTCGTCGTATCCACGAGCGATGGAGGGAAAACCGAGCACGATCGATCGATGCCTCGGCCGAAGTTCTCAACCGCCGTCATTCGTCTTTCCGGGCGGATTCGACGAAGCCCTCTTGACGCGCGTGTCCGCGGCGTGTATTTAACCAACAGGTATAATACACGCGGAGGGATCGTACACCATGCAGACGGACCAGCTCAGCGCCACCTTCTCGGCCCTCGCCGACCCCACGCGGCGCGCCATCCTCGCGCGGCTGGCGTCGGGGGAGGCGAGCGTCACGGAGCTGGCGCAGCCGTTCGCCATGAGCCTGCCCGCCGTCTCCAAGCACCTGCGCGTGCTGCAGCGCGCCGGACTGGTGTCGCGCGGGCGCGAGGCGCAGTGGCGGCCGGCCAGGCTGGAAGCGCAGCCGCTGCGCGAGGTGGCGGACTGGGTGGAGCAGTACCGCCGCCTGTGGGAAGAGCGTCTGGACCGCCTGGACGAGTACCTCCGCGAACTACAACCCCCGGAGCAGCGCCATGACCGAGTCGACCCGTAGCCCCGCCCCCGCCCCCGCATCCACCGCCGCCGCCGAGCCCGAGGACGCCCGCGAGCTGTCGTTCACCCGCGTGTACGCCGCGCCGCGCGAGCGGGTGTGGGACGCGTGGACCGACCCCGCGCAGGTGGTGCGCTGGTGGGGTCCGCGCGGCTTCACCACCACCACGCACCAGATGGACGTGCGGCCCGGCGGCACGTGGCTGTTCATCATGCACGGCCCCGACGGCACCGACTACGACAACCGCATCGTGTTCACCGAGCTCGTGCGGCCCGAGCGGCTGGTGTACGTGCACGACGGCGGCGAGGGCAGCGCCGATCCCCCTTTCCACGTGACGGTGACGTTCGCGGACGACGGCGCCGGCACTCGCCTGGATATGCGCACGGTGGTCGCGTCCGCCGCCGAGCGCGCGCGCCTCGTCGAGGAGTTCGGCGCCGTGGAGGGCGCGCTGCAGCACCTGGAGCGCCTGGCCGAGCACCTGGCCGAACAGTAGCGTTCGGTGCGACGGCGGACGGCGTCCGTCCCGGTGGGACGCGTGCGCCGTCCGCTGCGGCGGCTGGCGCGCGGCATGCGGCAGCCGCCCGGTCTTACATCGACCCACGCACGAAGCCGGTCGCGCGCTGCAGGACGGGCGCGTGTCTCCCCGATCTCCCGAAACGACGGAGGTGATCATGGACGAGGATCGCATTCCACGCCTTGCACGGCGGTACTTCGACGCGTTCCAGAACGCCGACCGCGCGACGATGGAGGCCGGGCTGGCGGAGGATTTCACCTTCACCAGCCCGTACGACGACCACATCAGCCGCGCCGCCTACTTCGAGCGCTGCTGGCCGCATGCGGGATCGTTCCGCTTCTGCGACGAGATGAAGATCTTCGCGCAGGGCGACGAGTGCTTCGTGCTGTACCAGACCGACGGCAAGCGCGGCGGCACCTTCCGCAACACCGAGCTGTTCCGCTTCCGGGGCGATCAGCTCGTGTCGGTGGAGGTGTTCTTCGGCTTCGTGCCCGGCGCCGCGGAGTCCGCGAAGGCCGCCGAGGCTGCCCGGGACGCCTGACGAGGGCATTCGACGCCAATCGCATCGACGCGCGATGGAGCCACGGCGACGGAGCAGTATCCACCAGCCACGGGGACACGGGATGAGCAGCGGAGGACTGTCGCGGGCGCGGCTCGCGCGGATGCACGACGTGATGGCCGGCCACGTGGAGAGCGGGTCGATGCCGGGCCTGGTGACGCTCGTCGCGCGGCGCGGCGAGGTGCACGTGGACACCATCGGCACGCGGGCCGTCGGAGGCGCGGAGCCGATGCGGCGCGACACCCTCTTCCGCATCGCCTCGCTCACCAAGCCCGTGGCGGCCGCGGCCGCGATGGTGCTGGTGGAGGAGTGCCGGCTGCGGCTGGACGAGCCGGTGGACGAGCTGATTCCCGAGCTGGCCGGCCGCCGCGTGCTCCGCCGCCTGGACGCCGCGCTCGACGACACCGTTCCGGCGAACCGCCCCATCACCGCGCGCGACCTGCTGACGCTGCGCATGGGACTGGGCTACGCGTTCGAGGGTGGCGGCGCATACCCCATCCAGCAGGCGTTCCGGGAGTTCGGCATCCTCCAGGGCCCGCCGCATCCGCAGGCGTTTCCCGACATGGACGAGTGGATGCGCCGCGTGGGCACCCTGCCGCTCATGTACCAGCCGGGCGAGCGCTGGCAGTACGACCTGGCGCTGGACGTGCTGGGCGTGCTCGTCGCGCGCGCCGCCGGCCAGCCGCTGGACGTCTTCCTGCGCGAGCGCGTCCTGGAGCCGCTGGGCATGCGCGACACGGCGTTCCACGTGCCGCCGGACAAGATCGGGCGCTTCGCCACCAGCTACGCCGTCGATCCCGAGACGGGTGGGCTGCGGGTGTTCGACGAGGCGGCCGGGGGCGGCTGGAGCCGTCCGCCCGCCTTCGCCGCCGCCGCCAGCGGGCTGGTCTCCACGGCCGACGACTTCCTGGCCTTCGGGCGGATGATGCTGGACGGACGCGCGCCCGGCGGCGAGCGCATCCTGTCGCGCCACGCGATCGAGACGATGACGGCGGACCACCTGACGTCCGCGCAGAAGGCCGTGTCGGGCCTCTTCCCCGGCCAGTTCGACGCCACCGGCTACGGCTTCGGCCTGTCGATGGTCACCCGGCGCGGCGGCGTGGCGGACTCGGTGGGAAGCTTCGGCTGGACGGGCGGGCTGGGCACCCTGTGGTTCTCGGACCCGCGCGAGGAGCTGGTGGGCATCCTCCTCACGCAGCGCGGCTTTACGTCCCCCGTCCTGCCCCCCGTCGCGGCCGACTTCCGCACGCTCGTGTACGCCGCCATTGATGACTGAGGCCGTCCGGCGGTCGTCCGCGATCCCGTCGATCCCGTCGATCCCGTCGATCCTGCGCGTTGTGGCCGTGTTGTGGCGCAGCCGCCGAGCGTGTCGATCTCGCGGATCGCCGTTCGACGTGTACATAGAAACCGGGAAGAAAGCGGCGGACCGAACGGCGGCCCGGGCACCCGGCTCCCAGCCCAACCACGCGGAGACACTCCCATGCGCTTCATGCTGATCGTCAAGGCCAACCAGGACTCCGAGGCGGGCGTCATGCCCAGCACCGAGCTGCTGACCGAGATGGGCAGGTACAACGAGGAGCTGGTGAAGGCCGGCGTGCTGCTGGCCGGCGAGGGGCTGCACCCCAGCAGCAAGGGCGCCCGGGTGCGCTTCTCGGGCAGCGAGCGCCTGGTCGTCGACGGGCCGTTCTCGGAGACGAAGGAGCTGGTCGCGGGCTTCTGGCTCATCCAGGTGAAGTCGAAGGAGGAGGCCATCGAGTGGGTGAAGCGCGCGCCCAACCCCATGCCGGGCACCGAGTCCGAGATCGAGATCCGCCAGGTCTTCTCGCCCGAGGACTTCGGCGAGGCGTTCACGCCGGAGCTGCGCGAGGCCGAGGACCGCCTGCGCACCCAGGCCGCGGCCAACGCATAGCATCCCGCTCTATCGACGGAGCGGCGGGCGCCCGGGAAGGACCTGGACGCCCGCCCGTCGCCGAACCTGAACGAAGGCTACGACATGCGATTCATGATCATCCGCAAGGCCGACGCGGAGACCGAGGCGGGCATGATGCCCAGCGAGGAGCTCATCGCCGCGATGGGCGCGTACAACGAGGAGATGGTGAAGGCCGGCGTGATGCTGGACGGGCACGGCTTGAAGCCCAGCGTGCAGGGTGCCCGCGTCAAGTTCTCGGGCGGAAAGCCGCTCGTGCTGGACGGCCCGTTCTCCGAGACCAAGGAGCTGGTCGCCGGCTTCTCCATCGTCCAGGTCGACTCGAAGCAGGAGGCCATCGAGTGGATGAAGCGCTGGCCCCAGATCGACGGGCACGGAGAGGTGGAGCTGGAGCTTCGGCCGCTGTACGAGCTGGAGGACTTCGGCACCAGCGAGCACCTGGACCGCATGCGCGAGGTGGGCTTCGCGAAGCCGAAGTAGCCCGTCGCTCAATCGACCTTCGACATCCACGCGGCGGAGCGCGAGCGTCCGTCGCCTGCATTCACGATTGCCCCATGGAGACACGATGAAGCTGCAGCCCTACCTGTTCTTCGATGGCCGCGCCGAAGAGGCGGCCGCCTTCTACCGCGACGCGCTGGGCGCCGAGGTGGAGATGATGATCCACTTCGGCGATGGCCCGGAGCCGAGCGATCCCGAGCGCGTGCCGGCGGGCTCGGACGGCAAGGTGATGCACATGAGCCTGCGCATCGGCGGCACCGTGCTGCTGGGCTCGGACGGCGACTGCCTGGGCCGCGCCAACTTCGACGGGTTCTCCCTGGCGCTGGAGGTCGCGACCGACGCCGACGCCGAGCGCGTCTTCGCGGCGCTGGCCGACGGGGGAAAGGTGGGGCAGGAGCTCATCACCACCTTCTTCACCTCGCGCTTCGGAACCGTCTCGGACCGCTTCGGCGTGCCCTGGATGCTCACCGTGGCGCAGGCGCAGCCGAACGGGTAGGCCCGCAGTCGGCGACGATATCGATCAACGCTCGACCGCCTTCGGCGTGGAGGCGGTCGGGTTTCCCGGGATGCGCGGGCCGGACGGCCGAACCGGTCCGGCGCCGCGGGACAAACTCAACTCCGAAGGAGACGTAACGATGCGTTTCATGACGATCTACAAGCCGGGCGTGGACCAGGAGACCGCCGGACCGCCCAGCGAGAAGCGGATGGCCGAGATGGGCGCGTTCATCAACGAGATGGCCGCCGCCGGCGTGCTGCTGGCCACGGACGGCCTGCAGGCCAGCTCCAAGGGCGCGCGGGTGAAGCTGGTGGACGGTGACTTCGTGGTCACGGACGGCCCGTTCGCCGAGACCAAGGAGCTCATCGCCGGCTATGCCATCGTGAACGTCGCGTCCAAGGACGAAGCGATCCACTGGACCAAGCGCTTCCTGGCGCTGATGGGCGAGGGCGAGAGCGAGATCCGCCTGATGCACGACTTCGCGGCCTTCGACGGCGAGGAGGCCCGGCAGGTCGGCGCCGCCGCGAACCGGTAGCGACGGCGTCCGCAGATCGTCGGTGTGAAGGGCCGGGCGTCCGCTTCTATGCGCGGCGCCCGGCCGTCGGCGGGTCGATCGACCGGTGCGGCTGGAGGCCGGATGCGTGGTGCTCCGCGGTCGCGCATCGAAGCCCGGCCGAAGGACATCTTGGCGTGGACGCGCGGACGGGCCATCTTGCGGGACGCCTCACACGGAACGTCGATCCCGACCGCCCCTCTCCATCCAATCCCGCCCCACGCCGGAGCACCCGATGCTCACCGTCCTGCTCGTCGTCATCGTCCTGCTCGCCGCGCTGCTCGGCTACGCGGCCACCCGGCCGGGCACCTTCCACGTGCAGCGCACCGCGATCATCCAGGCTCCGCCGGAGAAGATCTACCCGCTGATCGAGGACTTCCACCGCTGGACCGAGTGGTCGCCGTACGAGAAGCTGGATCCCGCGATGAAGCGGACCTATACGGGCGCGGCGAGCGGCAAGGGCGCCGTGTACACGTGGGACGGCAACGGAAAGGCCGGCGCGGGGCAGATGGAGATCACCGAGGCCGTGCCGCCGTCCCTGGTACGCATCGCGCTGGACTTCACCCGTCCGTTCCGGGCGAACAACGTGACGCGCTTCACGCTGTCGCCGCGCGACGGCGGGACCGAGGTGGTATGGGCGATGGACGGTACCAACGCCTTCATCACCAGGGTGATGGGCATCTTCGTCAACATGGACGACCTGATCGGCAAGGACTTCGTCGTCGGCCTGGCCAACCTGAAGGCGGTCGCCGAACGGTGAGCGCGGCCCGACGCACTCCGCGTCTCACACGACCGGCGACGACGCTTCCGCTGCGCGGCCTTGTCGACGGCTGACGCGCACCGGGCGATCGACGCCGTCTGGCGCATCGAGTCCGCGAAGCTGATCGCGGGGCTCGCGCGCATGGTGCGCGACGTGGGGCTGGCCGAGGACCTGGCGCAGGACGCGCTGGTGGCGGCGCTGGAGCGCTGGCCCCGGACGGGCGTGCCCGACAACCCGGGCGCCTGGCTGATGTCCACGGCCAAGCGCCGCGCGGTGGACCTGCTGCGCCGCCGCACGCTGCACGAGCGCAAGCAGGACCAGGTGGCGATCGAGATGGAGGCGGCGCTGGACGCGGCGGTGCCCGACCTGGACGCCGGGCTGGACGACCCCGTGGGCGACGACCTGCTGCGCCTGGTGTTCATCTCGTGCCACCCGGTGCTTTCGCGCGAGGCCCGCGTGGCGCTCACCCTTCGCCTGCTGGGCGGCCTCACCACCGGCGAGATCGCGCGGGCCTTCCTGGTGCCCGAGCCCACCATCGCGCAGCGGATCGTCCGCGCCAAGCGCACCCTCACCGCCGCGCGCGTGCCCTTCGAGGTGCCGCGCGGCGAGGAGATGCAGGCTCGCCTGTCGTCCGTGCTGGAGGTCGTCTACCTCGTCTTCAACGAGGGCTACTCGGCCACCGCGGGCGACGACTGGATGCGGCCGGCGCTGTGCGGCGAGGCGCTGCGCCTGGGCCGCGTGCTGGCCGGGCTGGTGCCGGGCGAGCCCGAGGTGCACGGGCTGGTGGCGCTGATGGAGATCCAGGCATCCCGCGCCCGCGCCCGCGTGGGGCCCGGCGGCGAGCCCGTGCTGCTGCTGGAGCAGGACCGCGCGCGGTGGGACCAGCTCCTCATCCGCCGCGGGCTGGCGGCGCTTGCGCGGGCGGAGGAGCTGGGCGGCGCCCTGGGGCCCTACGCCATGCAGGCCGCCATCGCCGCCTGCCACGCCCGCGCCCGCACGCCGGGTGAGACGGACTGGGCCCGCATCGCCGCCCTGTACGACGCGCTGGCAGAGATCGCGCCGTCGCCCGTGGTGGAGCTGAACCGGGCCGTCGCGCTGTCGATGGCGTTCGGTCCCGCGGCGGGGCTGGAGCTGGTGGACGATCTCGTCGCGGACGGGTCTCTCGATGGATATCACCTGCTGCCCAGCGTGCGCGGCGACCTGCTCGCCAAGCTGGGCCGCCCCGACGAGGCCCGCGCCGAGTTCGAGCGTGCCGCCACGCTCACCCGCAACGGCCGCGAGCGCGACCTTCTGCTCTCCCGCGCCGCCAGATGCGCGCGCGAGCTGCCGCCCCACCCGGCGACGGAGCCGGCGAAGTCGTAGGGCCGTCACTCCACGTCGGACGGATGGTCGAGAAGGCTGGACCGCAGTGAATCCTTGATGACGAAGCACCCCCGCGGCGCACCGGCGCCACGGGCACCCCCCACAGGAGCGAACCCCATGTCGATCTACGATCCCGCGCCCTCCCCCTGGCCCAGCCGCGCGCTGGCCGTGCTGCGCATCGTGGCCGGGCTGGTGTTCATGACGGCCGGCACCATGAAGCTCTTCGGCTACCCGCCGCCGCCGCAGGGCGCGATGGGGCCCCTGGTGCTGATGTCCGAGGTGGGCATCGCGGGCATCCTGGAGGCGTTCGGCGGGCTGGCGTTCATCCTCGGCCTGTTCACGCGCCCCATCGCCTTCATCCTGGCCGGCGAGATGGCGGTGGCGTACTTCCAGTTCCACTTCGACTTCCAGAAGGCGTTCTGGCCCACCACCAACAATGGCGTCCCGGCCGTGCTCTACTGCTTCGTCTTCCTCTACTTCGTCTTCTCCGGCGCCGGCGCGTGGAGCATCGACGAGCGGCTCGCCCGTTCGCGGGCGGGGCGCGCCGCGTAAGCGGACGACCACCGGGGATTCGCCGGCATCCGTACCAGGCGCCGTCCGTCGCGGCGCATGCGCGGAAGGTTCGGCGATCTGCGGAACCCGATGGGCGAAGTACGGTATTGAATGCGCTAAGTGTTTGCAGGCATAGGGTTTGCCTAAACGCGTGCGAACCCGCTTCCGGAGGTGGTGCCGTGGCGCTGCTGGAATTCGAGGACTCGAAGGGCAGGCGCTGGATGGCGTGGGAGGTGCGGCCGCCGCAGGTGCATGCGCCCGTGCGTTCACCGGTGGACCGGCGCGCGTCGCAGGAAGCCGCCGTCCGTCCGGAGCGCCGCGCCACCTCGGACCGCCGCACGCGGCCCTTTCACCCGGCGCTGGCCTACGGCTGGATCTGCTTCCAGAGCGACGCCGAGAAGCGCCGCCTGGCACCCCCGCCCGAGGGCTGGGACCGGTGCAGCGACGAGGAGCTGGAGCTTCTCTGCAGCCAGGGCACCCGCACGCCGTAGCTTCTGCGGCGGAGCGACCGGGGGGACGAGACGAGGGGCCGCGGACGACATCCGCGGCCCCTCGCGTACATCGACCTCCTGGCCACCGCTCTCGACGCGGGTCCCTCCCGGCCGGCCCGCGGCGGCAAGGAAGGCGAGCCTTCCATCGACGCCGCGGCGGGCGGACGGGCGGCGCTCCGCGGGCGCGGTTCGTATCTTGCTGCACGCAGGGTGGTTGCAGGGCGGCGGCCGGGGCAGCCGCCGCATCACGTTCCGCTCTGCCGCACCCGCGTCACACGGGGCGGCATCGAGCCGGAGGATCCCCATGCTCGATCTCGGCACCCACCCGGGCACGCTGGCAGCCCTCGCGGACCCTTCGCATCACAGGCACGCCGTCCAGTTCTACGAGGACGACGCGTTCCTGATGGACGCGCTGGCGGAGTTCGTCGCTCGCGGACTCGACGCGGGGCGGCCCGTGCTGGTGATCGCCACGGAGGCGCACCGCGAGGCGCTGGCGGGCGACCTGGCCGCGCGGGGAGTCGAGGTCGCGCGCACCCGCGTGAGCGGCCAGCTCACCCTGCTGGATGCCCGCGAGGTGCTGGACCGCTTCATGGTCGGCGGCCTGCCCGACGAGGCCCGCTTCCGCGGCGTGGTGGGCGAGGCGCTGGACCGGGCGCTGCGCGTACGCGAAGGCGCCACCGTCAGCGCCTTCGGCGAGATGGTGGACCTGCTCTGGAAGGACGGCAACCCCGAGGGCGCCATCCGGCTGGAGGCGCTCTGGAACGAGCTGGCCGCCAGCTACTCGTTCTCGCTGCTCTGCGGCTACGCCATCGGCAACTTCGGCCGCGCCGGCGACACGGAGGCGTTCGCGCGCATCTGCGGGCAGCACGACCACGTGGTGCCCACCGAGCGCTACACGCGGCTGGACGAGGACGAGCGCCTGCGCGGGATCACGGCGCTGGAGCAGCGGGCCCAGGCGCTGGAGGGCGAGCTGGCGTACCAGCGCGAGCTGGAGAGGCGGCGGCCGAGGCGGCGGCGGCCAACCAGGCCAAGAGCGAGTTCCTGGCCGTGATGAGCCACGAGCTGCGCACCCCGCTGAACGCCATCGGGGGCTACGCGGAGCTGCTGGAGATGGAGATCCGCGGGCCCGTCAACCACGACCAGCGGGAGTACCTGCGCCGCATCCAGCAGAGCCAGCGGCACCTGCTGGGGCTGGTGAACGAGGTGCTCAACTACGCCCGCATCGAGACGGGCACGGTGCACTACGACATGGCCGACGTCCCCGTGGTCGAGGCCCTGCACGCGGCGGCGGGGATGGTCGCCCCGCTGGCCCGGGCCGGGGGGCTGCGCTTTCACGTGCAGGCCTGCGACGCGGACCTGCAGGTGCGGGCGGACGCGGAGAAGCTGCGGCAGATCCTGGTGAACCTGCTCTCCAACGCGGTGAAGTTCACCGGCCCCGGCGGCCGGGTCTCGCTGCGCTGCGAGGCGCGCGACGGCTCGGCCTGGTTCCACGTCCGCGACACCGGCATGGGCATCCCCGCCGACAAGCTGGAGTCCATCTTCGAGCCCTTCGTCCAGGTCCGCTCGGACCTCACGCGCGAGCACGAGGGCACGGGGCTGGGCCTGGCGATCAGCCGCTCCATCGCGCAGGCCATGGACGGCTCCCTCGCCGTCGAGAGCCGCAAGGGCCGAGGAAGCACCTTCACCCTCCGCATCCCCCTCGCGCCGGCGCCGTAGCTCCCGGCGCTCTCCCACCGACCGTCGCGCTCCACCGCAGGCTCCGCCGAATCGCCAAGCCATCCGGGTTCCCCGGTCCCCGTCGTATTTCCCGCCTCCCGGCGCCTTCGACGATCGGCCTACTCCCCCCCGCGCCAGACGGGAAGGGTGAAGGCGAAGGTGCTGCCCTTGCCCGGGGTGCTGTCGACGCTGATGCGCCCGCCGTGGGCCAGCACGATGCTGCGGGCGATGGAAAGGCCCAGCCCCGCGCCGGCCCTGCCCGTGCTGCGGGCCTGCCAGAAGCGGTCGAAGATCAAGGGCAGGTGCGCGGGGTCGATGCCCGGGCCCGAGTCGGCCACCTCGAAGCGCACGAAGTCGCCCGCGTCGTGGGCGGCCAGGCGGATCCAGCCGCCCGCGGCGGTGAACTTCACCGCGTTGCCCAGCAGGTTGCTGAACACCTGGAGCACGCGCCCGTAGTCCGCGTCCACGGGGGGCAGGCCGCCGGGCTCGGGGCAGCTCAGCTCCAGGCCCTTCTCGCCGGCCAGGGGGCGGAACATGTCGGCCGCGCCCGCCACCAGCCGCGCCACCTCGGTGCGGGCGCGCGACATGGAGGGCGCGCCCCCCTCCAGCATCGACACCTCCAGCAGGTCCTGCAGCAGCGCGCTCATCTGCTCGGCGCTGCGGCGGATCACCTCCACCTGCTTGGCCTCGCGCGGGTCCCAGCGCTCGGGCGGCGCGAACTCGTGCAGCATGGTGGCCGAGATCAGGATGGCGTTCACGGGGTTGCGCAGGTCGTGCGAGACGATGGCCAGCACGTCGTCGCGGGCGCGCACGGCCAGCCGGGCCTGGTCGTACAGGCGGGCGTTGTCCGCCGCCAGGGCGGCGCGGCGGGCCATCTCGGCCGCCAGCTCCAGGTCGTCGGGCGTGTAGGCGGGGCGGGCGCCGCCCAGCCGCGCGAAGCTGAGCGCCCCCAGCGTGCGCCCCCGGGCCTGGAGCGGCACCACCATTCCCGTGGCGATCTGCAGCGCGCGCAGCGCCTCGAGCTGCTCGGGGGTGCGGGCCGCGCGGCGCAGGTCCTCGTCCTCCACCCGCGCGAACAGCAGGGGCCGCTCCGCCCGGAGCGCCATCGCCACCGGGGTGCCGCCCCCGGGGTCGGCCGAGAGCGTGCGCAGCAGCCCGCGGATCTCGGCCTCGCGGTCGGGGTCCACGTGGGCGATGCCGGGGCTGCGGATGCGGCCCCCCTCCTCCACGTGCACCAGGCAGCAGTCGGCCAGGGCGCCGGTGGCCAGTCGGGCGATGCTCTGCAGGGTGGCGGCGTAGTCCAGCGAGGTGGCCAGCGCGCCGCTCAGCTCGTCCAGGTAGCGCCGCGTCTCCTCCTGCCGCTTGCGCCGCGACACGTCGCGGAAGAAGACGGCGATCCCCTCCTCGCGGGGGTAGGCGTGCCCCTCCACCCAGCGCCCCGTCACCTGCGACACGGCCTCGTAGCGCACCGGCACCCGGTCGCGCATGCAGCGGGTCAGGTTCTCCCACGCCACCGAGCCCACCATCGCGGGGAACATCTCCCAGATCCCGCGGCCCAACAGGGCGTCGCGGGGCGTCTCCCAGTACTCCTCGCCGCGGCGGTTCACGTAGGTGAAGCGCCACCCCGCGTCCACGCTGAAGAAGGCGTCCGTGGTCTCCTCCAGCACGGCGGCCAGGTGCGCGCGCGCGGCCTCGGCCTGGGCCAGCGACTCGCGGGTGCGGGCCAGGCTGCGGGCGCCCTCCTCGGCGCGGCGGCGCTCGGTGACGTCGCGCAGCAGCCAGCGGATGGCCGAGCCGCCCGCCCCCGGCCGCGCGGCCACGGCGGTGGCGGACACCTCTCGCAGGGGCCCGCCGTGGGCGCGCAGGCGCAGGGACCACGCGTCCACGCGGCCGGCGCGCGCCAGGCGGGCC
>JAQBQD010000192.1 GCA_028287185.1 Gemmatimonadota bacterium
GCGATCGTCCGCGCCGGGCCGCCGCGCGCCTCCGCCGCCGGCTCGCGCAGCCAGGCGGACAGCGCGTCGCGGCCGCGGCGAAGCGCGTCAACGTCGGCCACGGGCGCATCCCCCGCCAGCCACTCCAGCTCGGCCTTCGCCGCATCCGTCGCGGCACGGTGCTGCTCCGCCGCGCGCGCGAAGGCCAGCAGGTCCTCCACGTCCGGCAGGACCAGCGCTGCCATCGCCTCGTCGCCCACCGCACCCGCCACGGACGCGCGCTCCGCACGGCAGGCCTCGCGCGCGCCCTCCAACTCACGGCCCAGGCGAAGGATCGTCTGCTCGAGGTCCTGCAGCCGCCCGAGCGCCGCGTTCATGCGCGCGATCACATCGCCGGGCAGGCCGGTCGAGGGCAGGTCCGTCTGCGCCAGCATCCCGCGCGCGCCGTCCGCGTCCCGCTCGGCATCCCGGGCCCGCTTGTGCGCGTCCTGGATGGCGCTCCGGAGCGCGCGCAGGCGATCCGCCTCGTCGCCCTGGACCTGCCCCGCCTCGGCCGGGAATGCGGCGAGCGCTTCGCCCGCGGCGCGCTCGGCGTCGCCCGCGTCCATCCGCTCCAGCGCGCGCGTCAGCAGGTCGCGGCGCGCCGCGGCGGCCTGGTGGCCCGCGGCCTCGGCCCGCAGGTCCTCCAGCCGCGATGCGTCGTCCCGCAGCCGCGCCTGGTCGTCGGCCGCGGTGGCCACGCGGGCCCGGGCGTCCGAGAGCGCGTTCCGCTGCGTCGTCGGGTTCCGGGCGGACGCACGGAAGCCCAGCGCCTCCGCCGCCCGCCCGACATCGAACCCGCCGGCGGACTCGTGCAGGATGCGCTCGGCGAGCGGCTGGTCGGTCGCGTCCAGAAGCTCGTGCAGCGACAGGCGGTAGCGGTCGCGCTCGGTCGCGGGGGGCAGCCCCGTGGGAGCGGACGTCTCCTGTCCCTCCCGCTGCCAGCGGATCGCGGCGCCGTCCATCGCCACGCTCCACTCCTCCGGCCCGATGGAAAGGCGCGCGTCCAGCACCGGCCGGCCGTCGTGGAAGGCGCCCGGCCACAGCAGGCGCTCCAGCGCCGAGGCGGACGTCGTCTTCCCCGCCCCGTTCGGCCCCCACACCACGTTCACGCCCGGCGACAGCCCGGCCAGCTCCCATCCGCCGTCGGCAATCCCCGGCATGCGCCGCACGCCCAGGGCGCGGAACGCCAGGGGGGCGCGGCTCACGCGGCCTCCTTCTGCGCCAGCAGCTCGTCGATCAGCAGCAGCGCCTGCCCGCGGGCCAGCTCGCGGAGGTGCTCGGGCGCGAGCGGCGGGTCCGCCAGCGGCTGGTACGGACGGGCGCGGCGCACCTCCATCGCGCGGGCCGTGAGGTCGCCCATCAGCCGCTCATGGCCCTCGGTCAGCGCCCGCGCGTCCAGCGCCAGCACGAAGCCGGCGAGGATGCCCGGCGCGTCGTTGCCCCGCGAGAGCTCCGCCAGGTCGGCGGTCGGCCGCGTCGCGACCTCCAGCTTCTCCACGCGGGCCGCCACCGTGCCGTGCTCCGGCGCCAGCTCGTGCAGCCGGTCGCGGAGGCGTGCGTCGATCTGACGGTGCAGCGGCGTGCGGCCGGTGACGCGGAGACGGCAGCTCAGGTGGCGCAGCGGGCCGCATCCCCCTTCCGCCACCCGCTGCACGTGGGCGCGCACGCCCTCGGCCACCCGACGCTCCATCTCGTCAAAGTGCGCGGCGCCGGTCACGTCCACCTCCACCGCATCGTACCGCACGGTGGAAAGGGGCAGGTGCTGGACGGACGGCGTGCGGCCCGGGGCTAGCTCCAGCATCCACGCGCCGTGTGCGCCCGTCTCGCCGGGGTCCAGCGCCTGGGGCGACCCGGGGTAGAGGAGCGTCGCCGCGCCGGGATGCTCGTGCAGCTTCGGGCCGTGCAGGTGGCCCAGCAGCCAGAACGACACCGGTGCGGCGCGCAGCTCGCCGGCACCCACGGGCGCGTACCGGCTGGCCGGCTGGTCCAGGTCGCCATGCAGCATCCCCAGCACCGGCACCTCCGGCGCACGGAAGCTGGGGAAGGAGCGCACGGGGCTTTCCGCCACGTACCCGCCGCTCGTCTCGGGAAAGGACCATCCCACCACGTAGAGCGCGGGCTTGCCGTCGCGCGTGATGGGGACGCCGCTCCACTTGCCGTCGCGGCCCAGCAGGTTGAAGCCTCCGCCCAGGCTGGATGCCAGCTTCGGAAGCACGGCGAAGTCGTGGTTGCCGGCGACGGCGGCGATGGGGATGCCCGCCGCCTTCAGCTTCGCCACGCCGCGCTCCAGGGCGCCGAACGCCTCGAAGTAGGCGGCGTCCTTGTCCACCACGTCGCCGCTGAGCGCCACCAGGTCCACGCGCTGCTCCACGGCCAGGTCCACCAGCGCGGTCCACGCCGCGGCGGCCGAGTGCGCGCGCGAATCGAGGCCGTCCGGCAGGCGCGACGAACGCCGGCCCAGGTGCAGGTCTCCGCTGCAGAGGATTTTCATGCGATGCGATCGGGTGGGGAACGGGAGGACGATGCGGAACGTGCGGAATGGTGCCGGGCGGGACGGAGCGTCACGCCGCGGGCGCGCTCGCAAGGTAACACTTCTCGGGCAAGGGAGAAGAGCGGACGGCGAACGTCTGCTCGCTGTGACGGCGGGACTGGACGATGGCGATGGATGCGGCTTCGGTAGCGATGCGCAGGCCCGGCCGAATCGGTTTCAGCACTAGCTCCACCGTGACGTTCGCCTCGCCGATCCCGGCGGTGAGCCACGACGGCGACCGGTTCGAGCGGCGACGACGAGTTGGCCGTCCACCTCCACGTGCATGTGGGTCTCGCCGGCGCGGCCCAGGTCCGGATCGCTGCGGATCACCAGGGTCAGCGCCCGGCATGTCTTCGAAGCTGGAGAGGTCGACTCCGTGCTGGAACGCCTGGAGAGCGTCGTGGTAGTTGCTGCCCTCCAGCGCGAACGCGTCGGTCTTCGACAGCGCACGCTGAACCCCACGCGGTGATCGGGCCGCCTGTCCGGCGAGTAGGGCCGCCAGCCGCGCGACGGCACGGTTCCCGATGGCGCGCTGCAAGGAAAGGACGTCGTGTGGAGAAAGCGTCTCGCAGCCACCGCCGTCCGGTGGAGCAGATCGGCCGGAGCCCGCTCCCACGCACGCGCGTCCGCCCGCGAGATCGCCGCCGCCGTCGCGAGTGGCCGGGCGACGGGCCGCGGCGCGTGCTGGTGTCGTTTCCCATGGCACCGGTCCATCTCTCCAGCCGAGTCGCGCGCGACGATTCCCTGGAGATGCAGGCTACGTTCCGGTCGCGCCTGCCGCAGGCATCGCGTCAAACCTTGGCGGCTGCGGACGCCACTTCCCTGATCTTCGTCTGCGGAAAAAGGCCCGGCATCTACCTTGATGCCGAGCCCTTGCCGTACGCCACCCATCACCCCCGCGTCAGGTCGTGGGTGAAGACGCCCACCGCCCTCACGCCGCCGCGGCCACCTCCCTCTTCAGCGACGCCAGGTCGATCACGAACCGGTAGCGCACGTCGCCCTTCTCCATGCGGTCGTAGGCTTCGTTGATCTGCTGGATGGGGATGATCTCGATGTCCGAGACGATGCCGTGCGCGGCGCAGAAGTCCAGCATCTCCTGGGTTTCGGCGATGCCGCCGATGAGCGAGCCGGCCAGGCTGCGGCGCTGCATGATGAGGTTGAACACGCCGGGCGAGGGGTGCGGGTGCGCGGGCGCCCCCACCAGCGTCATGGTGCCGTCGCGGCGCAGCAGCGTGAGGAACGCGTCCAGGTTGTGCGCGGCGGCCACGGTGTTCAGGATGAAGTGGAACGTGCCGGCGTGCGCGGCCATCGCTTCCTCGTCCTTCGACACCACCACCTCGTCCGCGCCCAGCCGCAGGGCGTCGTCGCGCTTGTCGGGCGAGGTGGTGAACAGCACCACGTGCGCGCCCATCGCGTGCGCCAGCTTCACCCCCATGTGGCCCAAGCCGCCCAGCCCCACCACCCCCACCTTCTGCCCCGGCCCCACCTTCCAGTGGCGTAGCGGCGAGTAGGTGGTGATGCCGGCGCACAGCAGCGGCGCCGCGCCGGCGGGGTCCATGCCGTCCGGGATGCGCAGCACGAACTTCTCGTTCACCACGATGCGCTCCGAGTAGCCGCCGCGCGTGGGGCTCCCCGTCTCCTTCTCGATCCCGTTGTAGGTGCCCACCATCCCCTTCTCGCAGTACTGCTCCTCGCCCTCGGCGCATGCGCTGCAGCTCTGGCACGAGTCCACCATGCAGCCCACGCCCACCAGGTCGCCCTCGCGGAACGTGCCCACGTGGTCGCCCACGCGCACCACGCGGCCCACGATCTCGTGCCCGGGCACGATCGGGAACATCGTGCCGCCCCACTCGGCGCGCGCCGTGTGCAGGTCCGAGTGGCAGACGCCGCAGAACAGGATCTCGATCTGCACGTCGTACGCGCCCGGATCGCGGCGATCGAAGGAGAAGGGTGCGAGCGGCGTGGTGCCGCTCGCCGCGGCATATCCAGCGGTCTTGATCACGAGGTTCTCCGGACTGGGGATGATGATCTCCGCCGGGCGCGGAAGCACCGCGGCCCGACGCCGAGCACGGGCCGACGGTGTCCCGGACCGGCCCCATCGTTCACCTGCCGCACCCCGCGAGCTTCGCGCCACCACGGTGCCCGGCCGCCGGGACGCTCCCGTTCGGCAGCAGGGTTGAACGATGCATGCAAATCTATCACCACGCCGGACAATTCGCGCTCCCCGACCAACGCCGTCGGCCTCGGAGCATCGCGGGCGATCGTTTCTCCAGCCGGCGCGGGCGGCGTCATCGAAGCAGGCACGCAGGGAACCCGCCACGGACGAGCTTCGTCGCCGAGGTATGGTTCGGCCGGCCGATGCGCTACGCGCCCGCGCTACGCCGGGTCCCGCGGGCGCCGGGCGCGTCTGCGCTGGTGGGACGCCGGTGGTCGCGCGCGGGCGGACGGGCCGGGCGGAGGCTGGCGTCGGTGGGCCATGCACTCCGCGGCGGCCGCGCCTCGTCCTGCCGCACGATCTCGCGAAGGGCTTCCGCCACGCGGTCCGCGAAGCCGGGCATGTCGGGGCGGAAGTGCGCGGCCACCTCGTCCGGCCACTCCGACACCACGCGCCCGGCGGCATAGGCGACGACCAGGTCGTTCAGGCGCGTCTGGTAGCGCGGCCCCTGTGCCTTGATGGTGGCGAGTGCGTCCTCGTCCAGCCGGATGGAGATGGGCACCTTGGTACGCCCACCCGCGGACAGGGCGACGGCCGCGCTCAGCTCCTCGGCCGAGATGGGCGGCAGCAGCTCGTCGGCCGCCGCCAGGGCTTCGATCTCGTCGTCGGTGAACGTACGCCGCTGCCTCGGTTCGCTGCTCATCGTGCTCCTCCTCGGTTGTGGTCCTCGAACGCCCTCCGCTCGTCCTTCCGCGCCGGCCGCGCCCAGATGATCCGGCGGTCGGTACCGCGCATCGTATATGCGACGACCACGATCAACCCCCAGCTCATCCGCCCGATCGCCCGGTAGCGCATCTCTCCGTCGTGGTCCATCGGTCCAATGCGCAGGTAGTCGAACTCCTCGTCTTCGAAGACGTCCGCCACCTCAGCGAAGGTGAAGCCGAACGTCTCGGAGCAACGGTCGCACTGCGCCGGATCCCACTGGAACCCAGTCGGTGGCGTCATCAATCTAATCACGTGTATATACATTGGCAAGAGCGGAGGGTGAACTGTCGAGAGGGTGGGTAGACTATCATCGTCTCGTTAGCGCCGCAAGTGAGCGCTTTCGAATCGCCGCAGCGGTATCGACCATTGGGGGGGCGCCTTTCAATAGGGCCATCCGACAGAGCGAAGAGGCTACTGAAGCGAAGGACCCGCTCGGCGATTGGGCCGGCAGGTCCTTCGTCTTGTTACGATGCTGACTTCGCCCCCTACGCTTCCAGCGCGAGCAGGGCGAACGTCGCCAGCCAGTGCTCGCCCATGTAGTCGCCGGCGACGTGCGGGAGGCTGACGGCGAGGTGGACGTCCGCGGATTCGGCGGCGACGGCGCGGCGCGGATCGCCGGGCGGCCAGGCGGCGGCGAGGGAACGCCAGCACCAGGCGCGGCTCAGGTTCAGGCCGTCCAGGTGGGCGATCTTGCCGTCCGTGCGGTCGCTGACGGTGGCGGGGCGGAAGAGCGTCGCCGGCTCGCGCTGGTGGATACGCGGCAGGAAGGCATCGAACCACGCGGCGAACGCATCCGCGGGCAGCGCGCGGCGCATGCACTCGGCCTCCATCAGCGCGGGCGAAAGGAACTCGTCCCCGCCGGGCTCCCACGCCTGGCAGTCGCGGTCGCCGCCGTACCACTCGCGCGCCTTCGCACCCAGCGTCTCCCCGAACCCGGCGTCCCCTACCGCTGCCGCATAGTCCATCCCCAGCGCGAGCGCGAACGCGGTGTTGAAGTGCGTGCCGGTACGCACGGGGTACGTCGCCTTCGGCAGAAACTCCCGGTAGCGCTGCACGAAGGCATCGGCCAGCGGCCTCAGCGCCGCGGCCCAGTGCCGTCCATCCGCCGAGTCATGGCGGGCCAGCTCGCCTTGCAGCATCAGCAGCCACGCCCAGCCGTACGGCCGCTCGAAGGTGGCGCGCAGCGGCTGGGCGAGATATGCCACCTCCGCCGCGACGTTCGCGTCGGTGAGGTGCGAGCCCGCCAGCGCGCGGATCTCCACGGCCTCGGGCATCCGCGGGAAACGGCGCAGCAGGCGCATCATCAGCCACCAGCCGTGCACGCACGAGTGCCAGTCGAAGCTGCCGTAGAAGATGGGGTGCAGCTCGCGCGGGCCGCGCACGTCGTCGGGCCCGTTCATCACGTGGTCCAGCTTGTTGGGGTACTCGCGCGTCACGTGGCCCAGTGCCAGGCGGGCGAACCTGGACGCGAGCTCCGCCGTCAGCGTCACATCCATCGTCACCTCACCGCGGGAAGGCCAGGAAGTACATGAGCGCCGTGTTCACCGCGAGAAGGATCAGCGCGGTGGGAACCTGGGCCTTGATGACGCCGTTCTCGTCCTTCAGCTCCAGCAGCGCGGCGGGGACGATGTTGAAGTTGGCGGCCATGGGCGTCATGAGCGTGCCGCAGAAGCCGGACAGCATCCCCACCGCGCACACCGCCGCGGGGTTGCCGCCGAAGCGGTGGACGAGCAGCGGCAATGCGATGCCCGCCGTCATCACCGGGAACGCGGCGAAGGCGTTGCCCATGAGCATGGTGAAGAGCGCCATGCCCACGGTGTAGGTGACGACGCATACCAGCAGGCTCTCCAGCGGGATGTACTGCGTGGCGAGGGCGGACACCACCTTGCCCACGCCCGCCAGCGCGAACAGCGCGCCCAGCGCCGCCAGCATCTGCGGCAGCACGGCGGCCCAGCCCACGGTGTCCAGCAGCCGCCGCGCCTCGTGCATGGGCGCCAGCGGGGGCGGCCGCAGCATCGCCATGCCGACGGCGAGCGCGACGAGGGTGGCGAGGCCGAGGGAGATGAGCGTCACCTGCTTGACGTCCACCAGCGGCCGGCCGTTCAGCGTGGCCGTCTTGAGCGTCAGCGTGCCGAGCACGGTGAGGGCGGGAATCAGCAGCGCCGGCACGAACAGCCGGTTGCCCCAGCGCCGCGCGCCCGCCTGCCGCTCCTCTGCGCTCGCCCCCACGCCGCGTCCAGGCGCCAGCGCGCCGAGGCCGGCCAGCAGCGCCATCCCGATCACCATCGTCCCCACCGCCAGCGGCGGCAGGCGCCCGCCGAACAGGAAGGTGGCGGCGTAGATGCCCCAGAACACCGCGCTTCCCCAGCGCTTGGCCTGCGTCCGGTCGCGCAGGTTCAGCACGGCCACGCCACCCACCAGCAGGCCCATCAGCACGTAGATGAAACCCAGGCCGATCATCCCTCCACCTCCGTCCCCTCAACCGTCGACGGCTCAGCCGACGAGGCGACGATCGATGCGTCGCGTCGCAGCCTGCCGTCGAGGAGAAGGAGGCGCGTGCCGTGGACGAGGAAGGCGGCGAGGGCCGTGGGGATCGCCCATACGGCCAGGTTCACGGGTTCGACGAGGATGCCGTTCTGCTCCAGGAAGCCCTTGATCAGCAGGATGGAGCCGATGGCGATGAAGATGTCCTCGCCGAAGAAGAGCCCCACGTTGTCCGTGGCCGCCGCGAACGCGCGGATGCGCTCCAGCAGCGGCGCCGGGAGGCGGCCTTCCCGGTTGCCGGCCGCCTCGGCCATGGGCGCCACCAGGGGCCGCACCATCTGGGCGTGGCCGCCCAGCGAGGTGAGTCCCAGCGCCGCGGTGACCTGGCGGATGCCCAGGTACGCCAGCAGCACCCGACCCGGCGTCGCGGCCTTCACCCGCCCCACCAGTTCCTGCGTGCGCTCCTTCAGCCCGCTGCGCTCCAGCAGCCCGATCACCGGCAGCACCAGCCACACGATCGCCACGTAGCGGTTCTCGGTGAACGACTTGCCCAGCGCCTCCACCGTGGCGGTGATGCCCAGCCCGCCCGCCAGGCCCGTGGCGATGCCCGCCACCGTCACCACCAGCAGCGGGTTCAGCCGCAGCAGGAATCCCACGATCACGATCGCGATCCCGATCAGCGTCCAGGTGTGCACTCGGTGGGACTCCGTGGTGGTGGAGGGTCTCGCCCTAAAAGCGCAGGATGTCTACGATCCCGCACGACATCCGAACAGGAGTCGGTCGATCAGGCGATCCGTCCGGCTACGCGCCGCAATCGGCGAAGGAAGCGATCCATCGCGCATCCGCGTACGCGAAGCAGTCGGACCAGGTCAGCAGACCGGCCGTCCGCAGGCCAGCGACTCAGAAACGCGGAGAGGCCGCGTGACGAAGATGCATGGTGGAGAGGCGAAGTAGGTTTGCGTCGGCGCAGTGTCAAGCGCGAGGTGGCGAACAGCGTCCCGGTGGAGGCGCCGCGCTGTCGCTCCGATGGCCGCGATCCTGCTTCGTCCTCCGGCCGGGGCGGCGCTCGGGTGCGCCGGCATCTGCCGACAGGACATGCGATTGCACGCGGAGGGACCGATGGCCGACGACAAGCGGAAGGACGAGCGGAAGGAGATGAAGGCGTCTCCGGCGACGCTCAGCGAGCCCGGGTCGCGCACGCGCGCCGACGCCGAGCGGCAGACCGGCTGGGAGCAGAAGGCCGAAGACACGGCCGAGGACCACCGCCGCATCCAGGCCGAGGCCGAGCGCCGCAGCCACGCCACGGAAAAGAAGCAGCAGAAGGAGGGCGGCGGCGAGGACGAGTCGGTGCAGACGGGCGGCCGCGAGCATCCCGGCCTGCCATATCCCGCGCAGCACCAGGACAAGCCCGGCATCGAGGCCGAGCTGGATCCCCGGCCACAGTACATGGCGCCGGGCTACAAGGGCTCCGAGAAGCTGCAGGACATGGCGACGCTCATCACGGGCGGCGACTCGGGCATCGGACGGGCGGTGGCCGTGCTGTTCGCGCGCGAGGGGGCCGACGTGGCCATCGTCTACCTCAACGAGCACGAGGACGCCGAGGAGACGAAGCGCGCCGTGGAGGGCGAGGGCGGTCGCTGCATCCTCATCCCCGGCGACGTCACCAGCTCCGCCTTCTGCCGGCAGGCCGTGGAGCGCACGGTGAAGGAGTTCGGCAAGCTGGACGTGCTGGTGAACAACGCCGCCTTCCAGGAGCACGTGGCCAGCCTGGAGGACCTGACGGACGAGCACTTCGACCGCACGCTCAAGACCAATCTGTACGGCTACTTCTACATGGCAAAGGCCGCCATGCCGCACCTGAGGCGCGGCGGCAGCATCATCAACAGCGGCTCCGTCACGGGCATGGTCGGCAACCAGAACCTGCTGGACTACTCGATGACCAAGGGCGGCATCCACGCCTTCACCATGGCGCTGGCGCAGAACGTGGCCGACAAGGGCATCCGTGTGAACGCCGTGGCCCCCGGCCCCGTCTGGACGCCGCTCAACCCCGCGGACCAGGACGCGGAGAAGATCAAGAAGTTTGGCGGCGACACGCTGCTCAAGCGCCCAGCGCAGCCCGAGGAGCTGTCGCCCGCGTACGTCTTTCTGGCCTCGCCGGTTTGCTCCAGTTACATCACCGGCGAGATCCTGCCGGTGCTCGGCGGCCGCGCGGGGGGCTGAGAGTGTGTTTAAGAATCTTCCCTGACGGACGAGCAGCGGCTATCGTTGGCCTCATGGATACCAGACGAGCCTACCCAACGGATCTCAGCGACGCAGAGTGGGCGCGGATCAAGCCCCTGCTGCCGC
>JAQBQD010000216.1 GCA_028287185.1 Gemmatimonadota bacterium
CAGCCGACCGCGCCTTCCGCGGCTCCACGCACGCCGCGACGTCCGCGCGGCCCGCACCTGCTGGGGCGCCCGGTGACGCAGGCGCAGCCCGCTCCGCCTCCGCCTGCACCCGCGGGGCAGGCGCTCCCGGACACCATCCGCCCCCGGAGGCAGCGCCGATGAGCGTGGACGCCCGGCTGAAGCTGCTCGGTTTCCTGGTGTCCATGGTCGTCCTGCACTTCGCCCTGCGCATCGGGCTCGGGCTGGGAACGCTCGCGCCGGACCTGCTGGTGGTGGGCTTCCTGGTGTACGCCCGCGAGGCGAAGCCGGGCACCGCCGCCGGCATCGGCGTGCTGCTGGGGCTGCTGGACGGCTCGGTCACCTACACCGTGGGCGCGAGCTCGCTGGTGCTGGCCGTGCTGGGCTACCTGGCCTCGCGCTCGCGCGACGCCATCGCCAGCGACGGGCTGGTGCTGATGGCCTTCTACCTGCTGGCCGGCAAGTGGGCGTACGACGTCCTGCTCTGGGGGGTGACGGTCGCCACGGCGCACGCCAGCCCCGCTTCGTCGCTGATCGTCTTCTCGCTCCCGGCGGCGCTGTACGCGGCGGCGGCGGGAGTGGCCGCGGTGATGGCGTACCGCGCTGTCGCCTGAGGCCGCCCGCACCATGAGAAGGTACCGCTCTACCCGGATCGGCGACGTACCGCTCTTCGTGCTGGTGGTGGCGCTCGCCGTCTTCGGCATCCTGATGATCTACAGCGCGGGCGTGGTGGACGTCCCCAACAAGATCACCGCGGGAGCGTGGCGCAACCAGGTGACCTGGTTCGCGCTCTCCATGCTGGTCATCCCCGTGGTGATGCGGGTGCCGGTGGCCTGGATCGAGTGGGCCGCCCAGCCGGCGTACGCGTTCTGCATCGTGCTGCTCGTGCTCACGCTCTTCATCGGCGGCGGCGGCGAGGGCGTGGCGGCCAGCGAGAAGAGCTGGATCCGCGTGGGGCCCGTCACCATCCAGACCTCGGAGCTGGCCAAGATCGGGGTGGTGCTCATGCTGTCCCGCGTGCTGGGCGAGTGGCGCGAGCCCCCCTCCACGCTCTGGGCGCTGTGGAAGCCCGTGGCGGTGGTGATGTTCCCCATGGCGCTGGTGCTGCTGCAGCCCGACCTGGGCACGGGCCTGGTGTTCACCTCCATCCTGATCTGGGCGCTGTTCTGGGCCGGGACGCCGCTGGTGACGCTGTTCTTCCTGGTGAGCCCGGTCCTCAGCCTGTTCCTTTCGATCAACACCATCGTCTGGGGCGTGTACGTGGTGCTGCTGCTGGCGGTGCTGTTCTTCCGCCGCAGCGCCTTCCTGTCCGAGAAGGTCACCATCTTCCTGCTGAACGTCGTGGCGGGCGTGGTCGCCCTTCCCCTGTGGCAGCACCTGAAGCCCTACCAGAAGAACCGCCTGTTGGTGTTCCTGGACCCGTCAGTCGATCCGCGCGGCTCGGGGTACAACCTGATCCAGTCGCGCGTCGCCATCGGCAGCGGCGGGTGGCTGGGCAAGGGGTTCACGATGGGCACGCAGAAGCGCCTGGCCTTCATCCCCGAGCAGCACACGGACTTCATCTTCTCGGTGGTGGGCGAGGAGCTGGGCTTCATCGGGGTGCTGGCGGTGCTGCTGGTCTTCGGGCTGATCTTCTGGCGCCTGGTGAAGATTGCCGAGCGCTCGTCGGACCCGTTCGCCAGCATGGTGCCCTTCGGCCTGTTCGGAAGCTGGTTCGCGCACGTGCTGGTGAACGTGGGGATGACGGTGGGCATCATGCCCATCACCGGCATCCCGCTCCCCTTCGTGAGCTACGGAGGATCCTTCCTCCTGGTCAACCTGTTGGCGATGGCGATCGTGCAGCGCATCGCCGCGGAAACGGGCCGCGGCTAGCCTCCGGGCGCCGCGGCCGGACGGCAAGGAGGAGGCGTCCACGGGGACGCTTCCCACGCCGCCCGTTCCGCATCCCCCAACGACACCGATCCATGGCCTGGTTCCGCAAGCCCAAGACGCGCCTGCAGGCGACCGACCGTCGCGACCTGCCCGGCGACGTGTGGGAGAAGTGCCCTTCCTGCGGCGAGATCATCTACCGCGAGAAGCTGAAGGAGAACTGGAACGTCTGCCCCGAGTGCGGCCACCACATGCGGCTGCCCGCCACGGGCTACATCGGGCTGCTGCTGGACGACGGCAGCTTCCGCGAGTACGACCGCGCCCTGCGTTCGGGCGACCCGCTGGGCTTCACCGACCTGAAGCCGTACCGCGAGCGCCTGGCGGCGGCCGAGCGCAAGAGCGCGCACGGCGAGGCGGTGATCACGGGCGAGGGCACCATGGACGGCATCCCCGTGTGCCTGGGGGTGATGGACTTCTCCTTCATCGGCGGGTCGATGGGCTCGGTGGTGGGCGAGAAGCTGGCCCGCGCCGGGCTCCGCGCGCTGGAGAAGCGTGCGCCCCTGCTCATCGTGTGCGCCTCGGGCGGCGCGCGGATGATGGAGGGCATCTTCTCGCTCATGCAGATGGCGAAGACCTCCGCCGTGCTTGCGCAGCTCGCGGAGGAGGGCATCCCCTACGTCGCCATCCTCACCGACCCCACCACGGGCGGCGTCACGGCCTCGTACGCCATGCTGGGCGACGTGAACCTGGCCGAGCCCGGCGCGCTGATCGGCTTCGCGGGCCCGCGAGTGATCGAGCAGACCATCAAGCAGGAGCTGCCCGAAGGCTTCCAGACCTCGGAGTTCCTGCTGGAGCACGGGATGCTGGACCAGATCGTGGACCGGCGGCGGATGAAGCCCGACATCGTGCAGCTCCTGCGGCACATGCTCGGGCTGCCGGCGCCCGACGAGTTCGCGCTCCCGTCGCCCGCGGCGTGAGCGCGCCGGAGCCCGGCGCCTGGCTCTTCGACCGGCCGGCCGGCGGCATCCGGTGGGGGCTGGAGCGGACGGAGGCGATGCTCGCCGGTGCGGGGAATCCGCACCGGCGATTTCGCGCCGTGCACGTGGCCGGCACCAACGGCAAGGGCTCCGTCTCCGCCCTCTGCGAATCCGCCCTGCGCGCCGCGGACCCTGCGCGCCGCACGGGCCTGTACACCTCGCCGCACCTGGTGTCGTTCGCCGAGCGCATCCGCATCGCCGGCCGCTCCGTCGACCGCGACCTCCTCCTGGCCTGCGAAGCGCGCCTCCGCCCCGCCATTGAGGGCAGCGGCGCCACCTTCTTCGAGGCCACCACGGCGATCGCCTTCCTCTGCTTCGCCGAAGCCGGCGTGGACCTCGCCGTCGTAGAGGTGGGGCTCGGCGGCCGGCTGGACTCCACCAACGTCATCCTCCCGCTCGTCTCCGCCGTCACGAACGTCGCCCGCGACCACGTGGAGTACCTGGGCGACTCGCTCGCCTCCATCGCCCGCGAGAAGGCCGGCATCCTCAAGCCAGGCGTCCCCGCGATCACGGGGGAGCGCGGCCCGGAGGCGCTCGCCGTTCTCGGTTCCGTCGCCGCGGGCGTCGGTGCGCCTCTGGCCGAGCTGGACCGCATCTGCCGGATCTCCGACGTTTCGGTGGCGCTGGAAGGCACGCGCTTCCGGCTGGACTCCGAGCGATGGGGCACGCAGGAGGTCGCGATCCCGTTGATCGGCCGACACCAGGCGCGCAACGCGGCGCTCGCGGCGGAGGTGCTCGGCGCGCTGCCGGACACCGACCGGCCGACGTGGGACGCGGTCGACGCGGGCTTCCGCAGCGTCCGCTGGCCCGGGCGGCTGCAGGTGGAGGTGCGGCGCGGGCAGACGTGGATCTTCGACGTGGCCCACAACCCCGCCGGGGTGGCCGCCCTGGCAGAAACCCTTGACGCGCTGAACTTGCCGCGCCCAGTCGTGCTGCTTGTCGCAATCCTCGCAGACAAGGTGTGGAGCGAGATGCTGCCGTCGCTGGTGGAGCGGGTCGACGCGGCGGTGCTCACCGTGGCCCCCACCGCGCCGCCGGAGCGCCGCTGGGACCCGGAGGCGGCCGCGCACGGGTTGGCGTTTCGTCCAGGCTTCACGCTCCACGTGATCCCGGACTTCGACGCCGCGCTCGCCCGGGTGGAGACGCTGGCGCCGTATGGAACGGTGCTGGTGACGGGGTCGGTGCACACGGTGGGCGACGCGATGTCTGCGCTCGGATTCGCCACCGGCTGACACCGGGGAACCACTGTCGACGGGGTGAAGGCTCGGGCATCGTCCGGAGTGGCCTCTGGCACGAAGGGGTGGACGCTCGTATCATGCCGCGCCGTGTGGTCGCGGTCGCCTGCGTGGATGAGTGGCCTGGGGGCGGCTGGGGACTTGAAATCTAACTGGATAGGTTTTAGATTGATGCCGACGATCTACCGGGAGGACGGGTTCGAGGTGGTGATCTTCACCCGCGACGAGCATCCGCCTCCGCACGTGCACGTGTTCCACGCCGGAGAGCTCATCGTGATCGAGCTGGAGCCGATGGCCGTCCGCGAGAGCCGCATGAAGCGGAAGAACGCGGGGAAGGCATGGCTGCTGGTGGCCGGCAACCGCGAAGCGTTCCTTCGGCAGTGGCACCACATCTGGAGTCTGAAGCATGGCTGAGCACAAGCTGCCGGACGACTTCGCGGCGCAGCTTCGGGCGGCGCGGCGGCGGGGGGCGCAGCGGGAGCGCTGGGAGCCGCGCGCGGAGGCAGTCGCGTTCGACGCGCGCGCGCGGATGGTGACGCTGCGCATGACGACGGGGGTGGAGGTGCGGCTGCCCGTGGGGCAGGTGGCCGAGCTGGCGGCAGGTACGGACGCGGAGCTGGCGCAGGTGGCGCTGCGGCCGGGCGGGGCCGCCATCACCTGTCCCCCCCTGGACGCGGACCTGTACGTGCCGGGGCTGCTGTCCGACGTGCTGGGGCTGGGCGAGTGGTGGAAGCGCGAGCGGGCGGCGGAGGCGGGGCGGGTGCGGACGGGCGCCAAGGCGGCGTCCTCGCGCGAGAACGGGCGGCGGGGGGGGCGGCCGGCGCGCGTGGCGGACGAACCCGAGCCGCGCGGGACCGTGCTGGTGATGGTGGAGCGGCCCGGGGGGAGCCTTGCCGTCGTGGCGGGCGCGGAGTACGTCGTCGATCCCGCCGGCGCGGCGACGCACCGGGGACGGCGGGTGGTGGCGCTGCGCTACCGCGGCGAGCGCGACGGGCGCGTGGAGGCGCGGTTCGCGGACAGCGGCCGGCCCCTGCTGGTGGAGCCGACGTCCCTCGTCGAGCCGCCGGGCGAGCCGTACGTGCGGCCGCCGACGCCGCTCCGCGCCGTGGCCGAGACGCGAGCGCCGTACGGCCCGGAGGCGAAGGACTGAGCCGACGGGCGGCGCATTCCTTCCGCGGGTGCGCTCGTCCACGGACCCCTTCGATCCTTCGTCTTCATCGATGTTCCCAACTCTCGAACGTCCGGCGGCCGGTTGACGGGGCTCGCGGGGGCGGGCTACCTTCCGCGCCATGTCCAAATTCAAAGCACTTCCCGGCTTTCGCGACTTCTATCCCGACGACTTCGCGGTGCGCGCGCACATCGTGGGCACGTGGCGCGAGGTGGCGCGGCGGTACGGGTTCCAGGAGTATGACGGCCCTCCGCTGGAGCCGCTGGAGCTGTACGTGGAGAAATCGGGCCCGGAGATCGTCCAGCAGCTTTACAACTTTACCGACAAGGGGGGCCGCGAGGTGGCGATGCGGCCCGAGATGACGCCGACGCTGGCCCGCATGGCGGGCGCGCGCGCGGGCGGCATACCCAAGCCCATCAAGTGGTTCTCCGTCCCGCAGCTCTTTCGCTATGAGCGGCAGCAGCGGGGGCGCCTGCGCGAGCACTTCCAGTTGAACCTGGACATCCTGGGCGAGGAGGGGGTGGCGGCGGACGCGGAGCTGCTGGCTGCGGCCGTCGACATGCTGCGCGCGTTCGGTCTGACCGCGGCGGACTTCGTGGCGCGGGTGAGCGACCGGCGCCTGCTGCGCGCGCTGCTGCTGCACGCGGGCACACCCGAGGACCAGCTCACGCTGGTCTACAACATCGTGGACAAGCTGGAGCGCGAGGGGCGCGAGCGGCTGATCGCGCGGCTGACGGGCGAGGCGGGGCTGACGGAGGAGGCGGCGGGCGCGGTGGTGGACATCTTCCGGCACCGGGAGCTGGACGCGGTGCGCGAGGCGTACGGCGCGGATCCCGAGGTGGCGGCGGAGCTGGCGCGCATGGCGGAGTGCTTCGCCATGCTGGAGGCGATGGGGTTGCGCGACTACGTGCGCTTCGACCTGACGATCGTCCGCGGGCTGGCCTACTACACGGGGATCGTCTTCGAGCTCTTCGATACGCGGGGCGAGCTGCGGGCCATCTGCGGAGGCGGGCGGTACGACGACCTGCTGAAGCGCGTGGGCGGCACGGACCTGCCGGCGCTGGGCTTCGGGATGGGGGACGTGGTGCTGCGCGAGCTGCTGGCGGATCGTGGCCTGCTGCCGGAAACCGCTCGGCGGGTGGACTTCTACGTGATCGCGGTGACGGAGGCGGAGCGCTCCGCCGCGCTCTCGCTGGTGCACGGCCTGCGTGACGCGGGGCACTCGGTGGAGTACGGCTTCCGCGTGCAGGGCGTGGGCAAGCAGATGAAGGCCGCGTCCGCGCTGGGAGCCGCGCGGGTGGCGGTGCTGGGTGCGGACGAGGTGGCGGCGGGGGTGGCGAACGTGAAGACGATGGAGACGGGCGAGGAGCGGCGCGTGCCGGTGGAGGAGCTGCTTCGCCCGTGACGCTCGCGCCGGCGGGCACGGTGGCGCGGGTACGCAGTATCCAACACACTCCGTTGCGAGCGAGACGCCCGGGCGGTTTCGGGCGGCTCGCGATGCGGCCGGGGAGACCCCGGACGGAGGGCGCGGGGGTTTCGCGCCCGGAGGAGGAGGCTCCCCGGCCCCGCGAAGGAGACCGGCGGGGCCGTTTCCGCCGGGCTCCGGAGCGGTCCCCCCGCGACGAACGCAGGCTACGACTCAACCGATCCCCGCTTTCCGAAGATAGAGACATGGCGAACGAGAAGGCCCTGACCACGCACGCCGAGAGCTTCAGCGAGTGGTACAACGAGGTGGTGCTGCGGGCGGAGCTGGCGGACTACTCGCCGGTTCGCGGCTGCATGGTGATCCGCCCGTACGGCTTCCGGCTGTGGGAGCTGATGCGCGACCGCCTGGACCTGCGCTTCCGCGAGACGGGCCACCAGAACGCGTACTTCCCGCTCTTCATCCCCCAGTCGTTCCTGGCGCGCGAGGCCCAGCACGTGGAGGGCTTCGCCAAGGAGGCGGCGATCGTGACGCACACGCGCCTGATGTCGGTGGGCGAGGGCGAGAACGCGACGCTGGTTCCGGACCCCGCCAGCAAGCTGGAAGAGCCGCTGATCGTGCGGCCCACGTCGGAAACCATCATCTACGAGATGTTCAGCAAGTGGGTGCAGAGCTATCGCGACCTGCCGCTGCTGTACAACCAGTGGGCCAACGTGGTGCGCTGGGAGATGCGCACGCGCCTTTTCCTGCGCACCACCGAGTTCCTGTGGCAGGAGGGCCACACGGCGCACGTCTCCGAAGCAGAGGCGGAGGAGGAGACGCTGCGCATGCTGGGCGTGTACCGCGAGTTCATGGAGGGCTGGCTGGCCATGCCCGTGGTGACGGGGCGCAAGAGCGAGTCGGAGAAGTTCGCCGGGGCGCTGCGCACCTACACGTGCGAGGCCATGATGCAGGACAACAAGGCGCTGCAGAACGGCACCTCGCACAACCTGGGGCAGAACTTCGCGAAGCAGTTCGCGCTGAAGTTCGCCAGCGAGGCGGGCACGGAGGAGTACGCCTGGAACACGAGCTGGGGCGTGAGCACGCGCATGGTGGGCGGCCTGGTGATGACCCACGGCGACGACAAGGGCCTGGTGCTTCCGCCCAAGATTGCGCCCATCCAGGTGGTGATCGTGCCCATCTTCCGGAAGCCGCAGGAGGGCGTGGAGGTGCTGTCGAAGGCGCAGGAGCTGTCCGCCGCGCTGGCCGCCGCCGGGGTGCGCGCGCACGTGGACGCGCGCGACAACCTCACTCCCGGCGCCAAGTACTACGAGTGGGAGCTGAAGGGCGTGCCATTGCGCCTGGAGGTGGGCCCCAAGGACATCGCCAAGCAGCAGGTGGTGCTCGTGTCCCGCGTGCAGGCCGAGGGCGAGGAGCGCAAGCAGTTCCTGCCCGAGGCCGAGGCGCTGGCGACGATGGGCCGGCGGCTGGACGACTACCAGGCGCTGCTGCTGGAGCGCGCCCGTGCCCGGCGAGACGCGAACACGTATCGCGGCGTGGACTCGTACGACCGGTTCCGCGAGATCCTGGACGGCGCGGGCGGGTTCGTGTACACGGGGTGGTGCGGGTCCGCGGAGTGCGAGGCAAAGGTGAAGGACGACGTGAAGGCCACCCTCCGCTGCCTGCCGTTCGAGGAGTTTCGATCTCCCGAGGCGCCGGCTACGTGCATCGTCTGCGGGCAGCCGTCCACGGCGGAAGCGATCTGGGCGAAGGCGTACTGACGCGGCTCGTCCGGAAGGCAGCGCGCCTGGGGCGCCGGCATCGAGCCGGCGCCCCTCGCCGTCGTGGCGACGAACGTCGTCACGCCCGCGGCCCGGAGCGCCGGATGGACGTCCCCGCCGACCGATCGTTCGCGGCCGGCGGCGGGACGCTTCTCGCGATTCCTCCCGTGCCAGCGGGCTCGTGGCGGACGCGGGAGCCGCCAGCAACGGCGTCGTCATGGCGTCTCCGGGTGCTGGTCCGGACGGCCCGCGGGGAAGCGAGCCGGGAAGGCGCAGCGGCTGGCGGCAACTCGCGGGCCGGCGGGCGGCACTGGCCCGGCTCGCGCGCGACCGCTTATCTTCCCGGCACGACGACGTTCTCCGCAGCCCCGCAACCGGTTCCGGCATGGAAACAGTTTCCGCACCCGCCCGCCTGGAGGCCTTCGCGCACCGCGACGGGCTGCTGCACTGCGAGCGGGTTCCCGTGACGGACCTGGTGGCCCGCTGGGGAACGCCGCTGTACGTGTACAGCGCAGGCGCCATCCGCGAGCGCTTCGCGGAGCTGGACGAGGCGCTGGCGCCGGTGCCGCACATGATCGCCTACTCGGTGAAGGCCAACGGCAACCTGTCGGTGCTGCGCACGCTTGCGGCGATGGGGGCGGGGGCCGACATCGTCTCGGGCGGCGAGCTGCACCGCGCGATGCTGGCGGGCATCCCCCCGGAGCGCATCGTCTTCAGCGGCGTGGGCAAGACCATCCACGAGCTGGCGGCGGCGCTGCAGGCGGGGATCTACGCCTTCAACGTGGAGTCCGAGGGCGAGCTGTGCGCGCTGTCGGACCTGGCGTGCACCATGGGGATGCGCGCGCCGGTGGCGCTGCGGGTGAACCCCGGCATCGACTCGCCCACGCCGCACGCCTACACGCGCACCGGGCACGCGGCCACCAAGTTCGGCATCCCGGCCGAGCGGGCGCGCGACCTGTACTGCATCGCGGCCAAGCTGCCCGGCATTCGCGTGCGCGGCGTGGACGTGCACATCGGCTCGCAGATCCTGAGCGTGGAGCCGTACCTGCGCGCGCTGGAGCACGTGACGGACCTGGCGCTCGACCTGCGCCGCGAGGGCATCGAGCTGGAGTACGTGGACCTGGGCGGCGGGCTGGGCATCTCGTACGAAGGCGGCGAGGGCCTGTCCGCGCGCGACTTCGCGGAGCAGATCGTGCCGCGGGTGCAGGAAAGCGGGCTGCGGCTGCTGGTCGAGCCCGGGCGCTACATCGTGGGTGCGGCGGGGGTGCTGCTGACGCGGGTGCTGTACATCAAGGAGGGCGGCGGAAAGCGCTTCGTGATCACCGACGCGGGGATGAACGACCTGCTCCGCCCCAGCCACTACGCCGGGTGGCACGCCGTGGAGCCGGTGGTGGCGTCCGGCCGCGCGCGCGGCCAGGTGGACGTGGTGGGCCCCATCTGCGAGACGGGCGACTTCCTGGCACTGGACCGCGACATGGAGATTCCGCGCCCGGGCGAGCTGCTGGCCATCCACACCGTGGGCGCGTACGGCTTCTCCATGAGCAGCCAGTACAACCAGCGCCCGCGCCCCGCGGAGGTGATGGTGGACGGCGACACCGCGACGCTCGCCCGCCGGCGCGAGACGCTGGACGACCTGGTCGCGGCGGAGACGGGGATCTGATCTGCGTTCGGTCGGGTCGCCAGGGCCGCGGACGGCCTCTGGCGTTTCGACAAGACGTCCATCCCCCCTCCCTCTGCTTCACCCATCGCGAGCCTCGCCTAATACCGTATAGGAAAATCGACTGTGCATTCGACAGGTCGTTCGATAGCCCCGCTGCCGATCTGCCCCAGAAGAATGCACAGTCATGGGACGGATTTGGTATAAGATCGCATCGCCACCGTCACACCGGACGGAATCCGCTTCGAGAACGGCGCAGGGTGCGAGCCACAGAACCACGAGGGGGCAGCCGGCGGATCGGCTGCCCCCTCGCTGTGGTCGCGTGGAACTCGCACGTGGCGATCGAAGGTCGGCGCGATCCAGCGCATGGGCGAGCAAGTCACACCGCCGACCTCTTTCGTCCGCGATCTCAGGGGAGCGCTTCGTCGCCCTGCCGAAGCGTCTGCTTTTCCGGCGACTCCGCGACGGCTTTCGCGCGGGCGGCGCGCATGCCCCAGCCCTCGAAGCGCGCGAGCTGGCGCAGGACGGGCGCGGGGGCGCGGTAGGGGCGCGCCCGGGGATCGGCCTCGCGGGCGAAGGCCCCGGCCACCCGGTCGTAGCGCGAGGCGGCGTTCCAGAACACCCAGTCCTCCAGGCCCACGGCGTACACCGCGTCCATCTGTGCCCGCGCCTGCTGGGGGCCGTAGGGGAAGTGGCGGTCCACCCACGGCGCGTCGAAGGCCTGCAGCCAGGGGATGGTGCGCGCCGGCGCCCCGCCCGCGTGGCGCAGGCGGTCGTTGCGCACCACGCCCATGCCCACGGCGGCGGCGACCGTCTCGTACGGCATGCGGTTGGGGTGGCGCACGCCGGGAAGGTGCGTGGGAAAGTAGTGCGAGGGATACACCATGGGATACAGGTGGTCCACGCGCACGGACAGCGTCTCCCACTGCTGGCCGATCTCCACGTCGCCGGGGTCGTTCATCGCCAGCCCGAACAGGTCGGCGCCCACCGCGACGCCCAGCGGACGCAGGCGCTCGGAGGCGCGCTGCAGGAAGGCGGCGATGGCGTCGGACTTGCGCGCGCCGGCGGGGGCGCGGGGGTGCACCTGCGTGGGCAGGCTCCTGTAGGCCTCGGGAAAGCGCACGTAGTCGAACTGGATCTCGTCGAACCCGGCGCGCGCGGCCTCCTCGGCCACCGCAAGGTTGTAGCTCCACACCCGCTCGTCCCACGGGCTCACCCAGGTGTTGCCCGCCTTGTCGCGCCAGAGCGCCCCGCCCGCCGTACGGATGGACCAGGCCGGCCGCGTCTTCGACAGCACGGGGTCCTTGAAGACGACGATGCGGGCGACGGACCAGATGTCGTGCGCGCGCAGCGTGTCGGCCAGCTTCCGTAAGTCACCCACGGGCCGCTTCCAGCCCGCGCGCACGGCCCGCACGCCCGGGTCCGCGCTCTCGAACAGCACGCCGCTCTCGTCCTTCACGTCCACCACGAAGGTGTTGATCTCCGTGCTGTCGGCCAGCGCCAGGAGCTGCGGCATGCGCCGGGGCGACGCGGCGGCGTAGGCCGTCACGTAGATGCCGCGCACGTGGTCCGGCGCGCGCTGGCGTGGGATCGGCGGGGGGACGTCCGCCACCTGCGCGGCGGCGGGGCGGCGCAGGGGCTGGGCCGAGGCCTCCGTCGCGGCGGAGGGAAGGAAGGAGGCGACCGCCGATCCGCCGGCCAGCACGGCGCGCGGATCGTGGTGGGACGGGGGTGCGCCACAGGCGGAGGCGCATGCGAGCGCCAGGGCCAGCGCCGGGCGGTGCGAGCGGGTCATGCCGGTTGTGTCCTGCGATGAACGGTGCCGGGCGGGCGGCGGCGCGGGAGGGCTTCGCGCCGCCAACAGGTGTTTGGCCGCCGACGCGAAAACGGTGCCGCCGTCCGGTGTCCGCGCGCCTTCGCCACCCCGCTCGATCGATGGTCGGGATCGCTCCCCGGCGCCGGTCGGACACGCGTGGAGATCGGGTGTGGAGACCTGGCACGCCTGCCTCGCCCCGCTCGAGGCCCGGAACCCGCCAGTCGGGCGTGGAACTCCACTTCGGACGCTTCGTGGAGAGGGATCGGAACCATATTCCAGGGAATCGAGCCGATCGATATCAGCTGCAAGCGCCTTTTGCGACGCCGTGGTTGTGTGTTCGGTCGGTGCGTTTTATCTTCGCATCATCCCGTCCGCTCCCACCAACGCGCGGCCACCGGTCGGTGCCGCGCTCCTCCGGAGGCCCCACATGTCGAAGCTGAACGTCGAAGACCTGGAAGTCGTCTCGTTCGCCACCAGCACCGCCGACCTGTCGTCCTCCGTCCCCATCACGGTGGAGACGCAGGAGGTGGCGTGCTGGTCGCCTCTCTGCGGGCCCACGTTCTGGAAGACGTGCCAGGAGACGGCGGCCGTCGCGCTCTGATCCCCCCCGCAGTCCTTCTACTCTCGCCGCGCTCCTCTTCCCGGGAGGTCCGCCATGCAGAAGCTGAACATCCAGGACCTCGAGGTGGTGTCGTTCATCACCGCCGCGGACGGGGCCGCCCCGCTCGCCGGCGCGATCGACACGCAGCAGCTCGCCTGCTGGTCGCCGTTCTGCGCGCCCTCGTTCGGCAGGACGTGCCCGGAGACGGCCGTCGCGGCCTGACCGGCGCGGCAAGGTGTACACCCTTCACCGAAAGGCCACATGCCCAAGCTGACGCTGGACCTGGACGCGCTGACGGTCTCCACCTTCGCTACGCAGGAGGACGTCCGCGCCGGACTCGATGCCGTCGCGGGGACCGGGGCGTCGCTGAGCTGCTACTGCACGCTCCTGACGCAGCACACGTCCGACCGCGCCTGAGCGCGCGGGCGCCACGGACGCGAAGACCCCGGCATCCACGCGGTGCCGGGGTCTTCGCGCGTTCGTTGAATCGGTCGATCGCGCGTGCTTCGCCCGGGCAAGCTCGCCCGGACCCGGTCCGACGTCGCGGTCAGGGCAGCGGGCGAACGGCCATCGACGGAAGGTCGACCTCGGCGTGGGCGACGGCGCGCGCTCCGTCGTCGCGGCGGCAGTCCTCCAGGCCGGCGTTGCAGGACACGTCCGCGCTTACGGTGAAGGTGTCGCCGTCCTTCCAGCGCAACGTCTTCTCGTCCACCACGGCCGTCTTCGGCTTGCGGGCCAGCGCGGCGAAGTCCACCTCCTTCGAGGTGCCGTCGGTGAGGTTGATGGCGAAGAACGCGGCCGTGCCCTCCTGCCGGCTCACCAGCAGGCCGTACGGCTGGGTGGACGCGTACGCCACCCAGTCGGTGGGGCCGTACTTGAGCACGTGGGTCGGCACCAGCCTCGCGCCGCGCAGGTCCGCGACGTACAGGTACGAAGCGCCGTCCGGCACGCGGCCCTCCACGAAGGCGTAGCGCGCGCCCGGGCTGGGGGGCGAGATACGGTAGCGGACGGCGCTTCCCGCCGCGTCGCGCAGCGGCAGGCGCGGCTCGAACGGCCGTCCGCCCGCGGAGACGGTGCCGTCGGCCGCCAGGCGAACGCCGCCGCCGCCGCCCGGCTCCAGCGCCGTCCATGGGGCCGCGCTGGCGGTGCCGGGATACACGCCGCGGGCCGTGTCCGGCTCCGGCGCGCGCGACTTCACGGCACCCCCGTCGTCGCCCCCACGGGCGCAGGCGGCGGCCAGCGCAAGGACCGCGGCGGCGGTCAGACGATGGATCTTCATCGAGCTCCGACGGAAACGTGTGGATGGTCGGCGGCGAACCGGGACGGATGATACCCTGCGGCGCGGGGAGGGATTCATCCGCGACGGATTCGTCTCGCGGCGCGGGGCGCAGAGCCGGTGCGCGTGAGTCCGCGAGGCCCGCGTGATGCGACGCTCGTCCCTCCGTCGAAGGGATCACGCCGCCCGTCCAGATCGACCCGCCGGCTTCGCGAAGGCCCACGCGCGGCGCTTTCCGCCGGGGTGCCGGGGCGGTATCTTCCCGCCGCGCCGGCGTCCCCGGAGGCCTGTCCGACACGCGGACGCGCGGCGCCCAAATCCAGCACGCGAACCGGCACCCGAACGGCGAGGGACCCCGTTGGACCCCAACCGCATCCTCATCATAGACTACGGCTCGCAGTTCACGCAGCTCATCGCGCGGCGCATCCGCGAAGAGCGCGTGTACTGCGAGATCCAGCCGCCCACGCGCTCGCTGGAGTGGATCCGCGAGTGGGCGCCGAAGGGCATCGTGCTGTCCGGCGGCCCCTCGTCCGTGTACGGCGACGACGTGCCGACGGCCGATCCGGGGCTGCTGCACATGGGCATCCCCGTGCTGGGCGTGTGCTACGGGATGCAGCTGATCGCCCACCTGGAGGGCGGCAAGGTGGAGGGGGGGCGGCGCGAGTACGGGCGCGCGCAGGTGACGGTGAACGAGCCCGGCGGCCTGTTCGCGGGCTTCGCCGGGGGCGAGAGCACGCAGGTGTGGATGAGCCACGGCGACCACGTGGTGCAGCCGCCCCCGGGCTACCGCATCACCGCCAGCAGCGCCGACATCCCCTACGCCGCGTTCCAGGCCCGGGACCGGCCCGTGTACGGTGTGCAGTTCCACGTGGAGGTGGCGCACACCACGCGTGGCGCGGACATCATCAGCAACTTCGCCTTCGAGATCTGCGGGTGCGAGCCCACGTGGACGGCGGGGTCGTACATCGAGAACGAGCTGGCGAAGATCCGCGGGCAGGTGGGCGAGTCGCACGCCATCTGCGGCCTGAGCGGCGGGGTGGACTCGGCGGTGGCGGCGTCGCTGGTGCACCGGGCCATCGGCGAGCGGCTGATCTGCATCTTCGTGGACACCGGGCTTCTGCGGCAGGGCGAGCGCGAGTCGGTGGAGCGCACGTTCCGCAAGCACATGGGCATCCGCCTGGAGGTGGTGGACGCGTCGGCGCTGTTCCTGGAGCGCCTGGCCGGAGTGGAGGACCCGGAACGCAAGCGGAAGATCATCGGCAACACCTTCATCGACGTCTTCGAGGAGGCGGCCGACCGCATCGGCTCGGACGCCAGGTTCCTCGTGCAGGGCACGCTGTACCCGGACGTGATCGAGTCGCTGTCGGTAAAGGGCCCTTCCGCCACCATCAAGACGCACCACAACGTGGGCGGCTTGAAGGAGGACATGAGGTTCGGCCTGATCGAGCCCCTGCGCGAGCTGTTCAAGGACGAGGTGCGGCAGGTGGGGCGCGAGCTGGGGCTGCCCGAGGAGATGGTGGGCCGCCACCCCTTCCCCGGCCCTGGCCTCGCCATCCGCGTCCTGGGCGCGGTCGACCGGCCGGAGCTGGAGATCCTGCGCCAGGCGGACGCCATCTACCTGGACGAGATCCGCGCGGCGGGCCTGTACGACGACATCTGGCAGGCCTTCGCCGTCCTCCTGCCCGTGCGCTCCGTGGGCGTGATGGGCGACGAGCGCACGTACGAGAACGTCTGCGCGCTGCGCGCCGTCACCAGCCGCGACGGGATGACGGCCGACTGGTATCCGTTTCCCCACGACGTGCTGGGCCGCATCTCCACCCGCATCATCAACGAGGTGACGGGCATCAACCGCGTCTGCTACGACATCTCGTCCAAGCCGCCGGCGACGATCGAATGGGAGTAGCGCCGGTGCTCGTCCGTCCGCCTGATTGACCCGAAAAGACCCTCTCCTGCGCACTGCGGGGGAGGGTCTTTCTCCGCGCCCCGCCGCGGGTTCGGCGGAAACAAGTGGCGCCGATCGTACCATCCGCGTCCCGGTTGTCCTCCCCGTGTCCCTGTCCAAGGATCGCCGGTCGATTCAGCCGACCGGCGAAACTGTTGACGCGGAAGGGGATGCGAAACGGATCACGGGGGGCGGGGTCCGGGCATGCGCGTTGCTGCGAAACCTTCACCGGCCTTCCCCTGCGCCGGCGGCCGCGCGGACCGGACCACGCGTGCCCTTCTCGCCCTTCCCGGCGCGCGGCCCTCCTTCCCGGACGCGCGCCTCCCGCACCCCTCCCAGGAGAGCCGCCATGTCCGATCCCACCTTCCGCGTCTACGGAGCCGTGCTGGACCCCGCCACGGGGCTGCCGGCGGGCGGCCTGGTGATCCGCGCCTTCGACAGCGACCTGTTCCGCAACCAGGCACTGGGCGAGGCGGTGACGGACGACCGCGGCGAGTACGAGATCCGCTTCGGGCGCAACGACTTCACGGGGCCGCTGATCCGCCTGGAGCAGCACCCGGACCTGTTCATCCGCGTGTTCGACCCCGCGGGCCGCATGGTGGCCACCACCGAGGACGCCGTGGTGCGCAACGCGGGCAGCGAGACCCGGATCGACGCGAAGGCACCCGGAGGCAAGGTCCACCGCCCGCACCACGGCCGCGAGCACGAGGACCTGCCGCACGTGCACGGCCAGCCCGTGCGCGTGACGTCGGCGCAGCGGCTGACGGCGGCGGAGCTGGTGCAGACGTACCGCTTTCTGCGCGGGCGCGAGGAGAAGGTGCCGGACCTGGCGGTGCACGCCTTTCCCGGCCTCTTCCGCTGGCGCGCGGGCGGCGACGACTGCGGCGAGGGCGGCCACGAGGTGCTGCGCCACATGCTGCGCGAGCGCGGCGTGTTCGACGCCGACATGGGCGACGCGGACGACCTGCCGGCGGGCGCCACGGTGCACTGGTTCTACACGGCCAACATCCAGGTGAAGTACACCACGGACGCGGCGTTCCCCAGCGACGCCGTGAACCCGGCGGTCCCGGCGGCCGACGCGCCGGTGACGCTGAGCGACGGCACCGTGATCGGGCAGGTGCGCGCGGCGCTGGCCAGCCTGCACCCCGACAACACCGAGCTGGCACCCACCTACGTGCAGCGCGTGGGCCTGGTGGCCGAGCACGCGCTGTCGCGCTACGTGGGCCCCGTGTTCGCCATGCGGGACCCGCGCAACGGGGCGCCGCGCATGGAGTACCGCATCCGCCAGCAGGACCCCGGCGTGGCGGGGCAGACCAGCGGCGCCTGGTCGCACGTGGAGGTGGCGCCCGCCAACTCGGACCTGCAGAACATCCACACCGTCTCGCACGAGCTCTTCCACCAGGTGCAGTACCGCTACAACCCCACGACCACGCGCTCGGGCATATACGGCGCGCTGCGCGAGGGCGGGGCGCGGCTGATCGAGGACTGCATCAACGACGCGCCGAACCGCTACGCCAGCCAGGGCGCGGACATCACCGGCAACCCCACGCAGTCGCTGATCGACTTTCCCGTGGGCACCAGCACCCCCATCCGCTACGCCGCGGGCCTGTTCTGGAAGTACATCGCCGAGCAGCACAGCGAGCACACCGGCGCGGGCGACGAGCCGGCCGTGGGCATCGACGCGTACCGCAAGGTGCTGGAGGCGAGCGCCACCGCGCTGCCCGGTGACCCCGGCATCGGCTACGACCCCACCTCGCTGCGCACGGCGCGGGCGAACATGCCGTGGTACGGCAGCTTCGACGAGTTCGGCTGGTACGACGCCGGGCACACGGAGCTGGGATCGAACGAGACCACCTGGGGCAACTACCTGGTGGCCAACTACCTGCACGGAACGGGCAGCCCCGTGCCGGACGCCCGCTTCGAGTACAAGGAAGACGACGAGGCCATCACCTGGCCCGGCGCCGGCGTGGCCAACCTGGCGGCGCTCCAGGCCGCCGTGCTGGCCGGCGACGCGGTGACGCTGGCGACGGGGACCGACGTCACCCGCAGCGTGGTGGGACAGAAGGCGTACTCCGCCCGCTACTACCGCGTGACGCCCGGGGCTCCCGTGCCGCGGCTGCTGCGCGTGACCTTCACCGCCTCCGCCGGGATGACCGACCCGCTGGTGCAGGTCGTCCGCCTGGGCGCCGGCTCGGCGCTGGTGGACCTGCACCGCTCGGACTCGGCCAGCTGGAGCAAGACGGTGGCGATGGACGGCCTGAGCGCCGTGGTGGTGATCGTCTCGGCGCGCGTGCACCCGGGCGACTTCAGCCTGCGGTTCGAGGAGGTGGCGAGCGCCACGGACGTGATGGTGACGCGCTGGAACTCGGCCGTGGGCACGGAGTTCGAGGCCAGCCCCCGCGGGTGGGCGTGGACCTGGGTGTCGCCGGACGTGATGGTGGACACGGACGACGACGGCATGGCGGACGGCTCGGTGTTCTTCGGCGTAAACAACAAGCTGAAGCTGCGCATCCGCAACCGCGGCAACGCCCCCGCGACGGGCATCCACGTGGACTTCTGGTACCAGAAGGCGACGCCGTTCCTCAGCTCCGGCGCATGGATCCCCGTGCAGGACGTGCTGCTCGCCACGCAGTCCATCTCGGGCGAGTCGCTGGCGGCGCACGGCAGCCCGGGCAGCGAGAAGTGGGTGTCGGTGAGCTGGGCGCCGGTGGACGACGGCACCCATCACCCGCACTACTGCGTGAAGGTGCGCATCACCGTGGCGGGCGATGCCAACACGGACGACAAGCTCGTGCTCAGCAACTTCGGCCACGTGGTGGTGGACCCGGACGGCGACAGGCTGAGCCAGCTCCTGCGCTTCCCCGCCGGGCACCTGCACCACACCATCGACGTCATCCCCCGCGGGCCGCGCTTCACCTTCGCGCACGCCAAGGTGGAGGGAGCTGTGCTGCCGGCGTGGAAGGGCTACGCCCGCGTGCACCTGAAGCCGGCCACGAACCCGCCCACGGAGGTGGCGTTCGCCCACTTCCCCGTCGTCGCGCAGAAGCTGGAGCGCTGGGGTGGCGTCGAGCGGCGGCTGCAGCCCACGGAGGGCGTCTTCTATCCCGTGGACCCGGCGACGCTCCCACCGGGCGTGGACCCGGAGACGCTGGTGACGGTGGCGCACCGCGTGGAGGGCCGCGTGGTGGGCGGTGTGACGTACCGCGTGGTGGCCGGGAAGTAGGGCATTCGGCGGGATGATGGACGGCGGGCCCGGAGGCGATGGTCGCTTCCGGGCCCGTCGAAGTTCGTTCATCGGTGGATGGTCGGTCTCGTCTCCGCGGATGCATCGGACTTCTGCCCACGCCCGACGAGGCGGACCCTGCGCAAGCGGCGGCGGGGAGAGGCGCGGCGCCGGCCACCGCCCGCGGGTTGGAAACCCGGGGCGGCCGTCGGAAAAAAGCCCGCCGTCGCGGGCTCGTCACGTCGAGCGGGCGGCGTCGCCGTTATCGAGCGAGGCGGCGGTCGTGTGGACGGATCTGTCGTTTTCGGGCGCGGGCGCGACCGCGGGTGGATGGTGTCCGCCGGATCTCGGCGGAAGGTCTATGCGGCACCGGCGGAGTCCATTCCGGCGAGGAGGGCGTCGGCCTCGGCGCGAGTCGAGACGCGGACGTTCTCGTAGCGCAGGTTTCCGCTGGCCAGCACGCGCGAGATGCGGGCGCGCTGCGAGAGGGACTGCGGGACCACGCGGATCACCTTGCTGGCGCCGTGGGTGGTGGTGAGCGACACCAGCTCGGTGCCCACCTCCAGCGCGTCGTCGCTGAACGAGCGGATGGCGCTCTGGTCGTTCACCAGCACGAACCCCGGCCGCACCTGGGCCAGCGCTGCCCGGTACGCATCGCGCAACCCCAGCATGTCGGCGCGCTCGGCATGCCCTTCCTGCGTCATGAAGATCACGTTGCGCGCCGGGTCGGCGGTCACGGTGCAGCGATAGGGTTCCATGCGAGTGCGGGCGCGGGGAGGAATCTCGAGACTCTCGCTTCAACAGTGCACGAAAGCGTCGGCGCGGCACAAGGCCTTCACACCGCGGCGCCATGGAGCTCCGCACGGAGTCTGGAATGGGAATGCGTGGTTCTTGCATTTTCGAATCGTTGCAGACAATGTTTGAGGCCCCGGGCCTGGACTCCGCACGTTGCCGCCATCACTCCTGAACCTCAGATGCGCCTCGATTCCGCTCGTGACCTGAAATCGGAATTGCTTTCTTCTGTCGTAGAGCCCTTCGTCCGCGCTGCCGCTCCCCGAACCGGACCGAAGGCATCCTCTCGCTCGATCTCCCCAATGGCCCGCGAGCTCGCGGGGACCAACTCGTTCGCCGTCGCGGCGGCGAGGCCGGAGACGCTTCCGCACGTACATCGGTCTCTGGCCCTGGGCGTGGCGCGAGTCGGCGACGAGTACCAGTTGGCCGTACGAGTTCAGCGCTCGGACCTCATGGGCAGCGCCCTTCTGGAGCATATCCGGCGCGCGGCGTGCGAGGAAGTGGACATTCGTTTTATCGGCAGAGTGGACAAGCGCCGCCCGCCGGGTGGCGGCCGCCGGATCGCCGCGGGGAATCTCCGTCTGGTAAGTGCGAACACGGGGGTGCCGGCCTGGTACAGATCCAATACGAGACCGCTGCAGATCGGAGCGTCGGTGGGCCACGTCAACGTCACGGCGGGCACGCTCGGAGCGTTCGTGAGCCGCGGAGGTGTCCCCCACATCCTTTCGAACAATCACGTCCTTGCGGACGAGGATCGCGCGGCGCGAGGCGATCCCGTCCTCCAACGAGCGGCCTATGACGGCGGCTCCGACCCTGCGGATGCTGTCGGTGTCCTGGCAGCCGCCGTCAAGCTGAAGCGGAAGGCAGCGAACCTGGTGGACGCCGCACTCGCTCGCATGCCGGCGCACCTTCCGTTCGATCCTACACTCCTGAAAGGCATCGTGTCGGGTGCGAATCGGGTGCTCACTGGGGTCCGCACCATGGACCTGGATATCTCGGAAACCGTGTTCAAGATCGGGCGAACGACAGGTCCGACCAGGGGACGCGTCGTGGCCATCGAAGTGGATGGGGTTGTGGCTACCTACGGGATCGGGAACCTGCGCTTCGACGGGCAGGTAGAGATTGAAGGTGTGGGCGACCGGCCGTTCAGCGATGGAGGAGACAGCGGATCGCTGATCGTCGACGAGGAGATGCGGGCGATGGGTCTGCTCTTCGCCGGAAGTGATACGGGAGGTACGAACGGCTTGGGCTTGACCTATGCCAATCCGATTCATACCGTTCTCACGGCAACCGGAGCACAACTGCTGCTGTGAGAATGGAATGGCGCACTCCATGCAACGTCCCGGGCGCCGTGGACGGGCCGGCGGATACCAGAGAGGAGTGTAGCGATGCAGCATGTGACACTCGAGGAGGCCAGAGCGGCGAAGGCGGTAGCCATTCAGCGCTTTCATGGGTTGTTCGGGCTGGTAGGTGTCGGAATCACAAAAGTGGCGAACGACTACGCCGTGATGCTCAACCTCAGCGATCCGACGTCTGCCGACCTCGTCCCGTCGCATCTTGATGGTGTCCCCGTTCGGGTGGAGGTAACGGGTTCGATCCGAGTCCAACGGTGACGTGACCCAGGGAATGGGGAGATCGGCGACGTCTCGTTCGCTTCTGCCGCCATGTCGCTGCTCCCGATGCTTTTCTCCGCCTGTCCGTCGAGCTTGCAGGGCGCGAAGCCATCGCTCAGATCTGGTCTCAGCCACCCCGCTCTCCGTCAGGGTAGAGTGGGGTTGTTGTTTTTGTCCTTGTCGGGGCGTTCTCGGCGTTCGGTGCACCTGCGCCATTTGTGGAAATGCGGATCGTGCTTCATCGCGTGGTCAGGGCGCGCGTGACGGTGGAGGGCAGGGTAACGGGGATCCGGGGATGACGTACCTGCGACGCGGAGTGAAGCATGGTACACAGGATGGCAGTGTTCCTCGCGGTCGCAGCTGCGCTGTCGCTGGCTCCACATCCCAGCGAGGCCCAGTCCACGGGCAGGGCGGGCCAGCGCATCACCGCGATCGTCGACGCGTTCGGCGACCGGCCGGGGCTGGAAAGGGACTGGGGATACGCGGCGCTGGTGGAGTACGGCGGGAAGCGCATCCTCTTCGACACGGGCAACGACTCGGCGGGGTTCGCGCGGAACGCACGGCGGCTGGGGGTGGACCTCACGCGGCTGGACGCGGTGGTGATCTCGCACCGCCACGGGGACCACACCTCCGGCCTGCGGCACGTGCTGGGCATCAACCCGCACGTGAAGGTCTACGTGCCCGACGACGAGGCGTTCGGCGGCACCACGCCCGCGGGCTTCTTCCGGCAGGGCGTGCCCACGCTGCCGGCGCGGATGCGCTACTACGGCGGCACGATCCCCCGCTCCCTCCCGCACGGAACGGCGTGGCAGACGGCGAGCTTCGTGCGCGTCGACAGCGCCGCCGAGATCGCGCCCGGCTTCCGGCTGGTGCGCAACCTGGCGCCGTCCGGGCCGTTCAACGAGACACCCGAGATCTCGCTGGTCATCGACACGCCGGGCGGGCAGGTGGTCTTCGTGGGATGCTCGCACCCCGGCATCGAGCGCATCCTGGCCTCGGTGGCCGCGCGCGACCCGCACATCGCCCTGGTCGTCGGTGGCCTGCACCTGGTCACCACGCCGCAGGCCGAGATCGATCGCCTGGCTACGGCGCTGCACGACAGGTGGAAGGTGGAGCGCATCGCCCCCGGACACTGCACCGGCGAGCAGGCGTTCGCGACGCTGCAGCGCGTGTTCGGCGATCGCTACGCCTACGCGGGCGTCGGCACGCGCATCGGCCTGCCGTGACGCGGTGGTGGACGATGAGCCGCGACGTCGGCGGGGCACCAGGCGCGCTTCGCCGGGTGGGAGGGCGCTGGGCGTGTAGCTCTCGTCTTACATCCCGGGAATCCTGACGCTCGGCGCGCTTGGGGCGAATCCCGAGGGTCGAAGTGATTCCAGGGCTGTCAGCCCATCTCACCGCGGATGAGAATCGGATGCGGATCGTGCTTCAGCGTGTGTCCAGGGCACGCGTGATGGTGGAGGGGCGGGTGACGGGGGAGATCGGCGGCGGGCTCCTGCTGCTGGCAGCCTTCACGCACGGCGACACCGGCGATACGCTCGCGTGGATGGCCGACAAGGTGCTGGGGCTGCGCATCTTCGCGGACGGCGAGGGCAAGATGAACCGCTCCGTGGCCGAGGCTGACGGTGCGCTGCTCGTCGTCTCGCAGTTCACGCTCTACGGCGACACGCGCAAGGGAAAGCGCCCCAGCTTCGTGGACGCGGCGCGGCCCGAGGTGGCGATTCCCCTGTACGAGCGCTTCGTGGCGCTGCTGCGCGCCTCCGGGCGGCGGGTGGAGACGGGGGAGTTCGGGGCGATGATGGACGTGGAACTGGTCAACGACGGTCCGGTGACGCTGGTGCTGGAGCGGTAGCGTCGCGCGCACACGCGATGCGCATCCTTGGTGCGGTTTCGACGGCCCGCGCGCTGGCGCGGCTTCTGCACGGGCGTGCGTCGTCGCGAGAGGCGGAAACCGTTGATGAGGAGGGGCTTGTGGCAAATACACTGGGACGGAAGCTGATGTGGGCGGTCGTGGGCGGTGTGGCGTCCAAGGCGGCGCGCAGCCTGACGCGCAAGGCCATGCATCACCAGACCGGCGCCCCGCGCCTGCCCACCACCGTCCGCCACCGGCGCGGCATGGAGACGGCGCTGGTGCTGGCCGTCGCCACCGGCGCGCTGATGGCCGTCACCGACGTGCTGAACGAGCAGGGCAAGACCGCCGCCCGCGCCCGCCAGCCGCACCCCGCCTGACGCCGCGGCGCGGCTCCCGCGGTTTCGGCGTCGATCCGAACGTCCGCCCCCGCAGCTCGCGGCGGCGGACGTTCCGCCTTTCCGGCTTCCGCATCGGCCGACGAGGCCTGCGCGCCGCGCATCGAATCCCCTGTCCAGAGCTCGATCGATCGGATGTGTAGATGACGCGCCCTGCCTGGGTTCGACCGCCGATGCGAGACCTCCGCGCGACCCGGGGGATCGAACGCGGGGCGACCGGTTGGCGTGCGGCGCGGCGCGTGCGTAGATTGCCGGGACCGCTCTTTGCATTGGCTCCCATACGACGACCGATGACCGACGCTCCGCGAACCGTGCCGCCGCTGGTGCTGGCCTCGCAGTCTCCCCGCCGCGCCGAGCTGATCGGGCGGCTGGGCCTGCTGTTCGAGACGGCGCCCGCGAACATCGACGAGAGCTACCTGTCGCACGAGCTGCCGGAGGGCCACGCAGAGCGCCTGGCGCGCGAGAAGGCCCAGGCCATTGCCGGCGGGCGGCCCGAGGCGCTGGTCATCGGCTCCGACACCATCGTGGTGGTGGACGGCGACGTGCTGGGCAAGCCGCGCGGCCGCGAGCACGCCGTGCAGATGCTCCTGCGCCTGTCCGGCCGCGAGCACTTCGTCTGCACCGGCATCGCCGTGGCGCACGGGGGCGTGGTGCGCTCGGACCTGGTGCGCGTTCGCGTTCGCTTCCGGACGCTCACGCAGCGCGCGTGCGAGCAGTACGTGGACACGGGCGAGCCCATGGACAAGGCCGGCGCGTACGGCATCCAGGCCTACGGCTCCGCCATCGTGGAGGGCATCGAAGGCGACTACTTCGCCGTCATGGGCCTCCCCGTGTCGCGCATGCTGGAGCTGATCTCCCTCTTCGGCTGGCGCTACGCTTTCGGCCGGCTGGAAGCGGAGTAGCGCGCACCGCGGTCTGCCGCCGCGATGGATCGACGTCACCGATCCATGCGTTCGGGGCGCGACCGTCCGTCCGTCATCGTGCGGCTCGGTGGATCGGGCGCGCCGTGAGGGATCGAGCGAAGCCGCACGCACGCCGATGCTCCGCGCGGGTGAAGACGGCAACCACTCTCCGGCCTACGCCATGATCCTCGCGATCGACCAGGGCACCACGGGCACCACCTGTCTCATCATCGACCGGGACGGCGGCGTGCGCGGGCGGGCGTACAGCGAGTTCACGCAGCACTTTCCGCGGCCGGGCTGGGTGGAGCATGACGCGGACGAGATCTGGAGCGTCACCCGCCGCGTGGCGCGGGAGGCGTGCGGGGTGGCGGGCATCAGCGCGGACGAGCTGGCCGGCATCGGCATCACCAACCAGCGCGAGACGGTCGTCCTCTGGGACCGCGCCACGGGCCGGCCCGTTCACCGCGCACTGGTGTGGCAGGACGGGCGCACGGCGGACGTGTGCCGGCGGATGAAGGACGAGGGCCGCGAGCCGGACGTGCGGGCGCGCACGGGGCTGGTCATCGACCCCTACTTCAGCGCCACCAAGCTCGCGTGGCTGCTGGACAATGTGCCGGACGCACGGCGCCGTGCGGAGGCGGGCGAGCTGGCGGCGGGCACCATCGACACCTGGCTGGTGTGGAAGCTCACGGCCGGGCGCCTGCACCTGACCGACCACACCAACGCCTCGCGCACGCTGCTGTACGGGCTGGACGCGGGCGCGTGGGACCCCGCGCTGCTGGACCTGTTCGGCATCCCCGCCGCCGTGCTGCCCCAGGTGCGCGCGTCGTCCGAGGTGTACGGGCTCACCGACGGCGGCGCGCTGGGCGCGGAGGTGCCGGTGGCGGGCATCGCGGGCGACCAGCAGGCGGCGCTCTTCGGGCACGGGTGCTGGACGGCGGGCACCGGCAAGAACACGTACGGCACGGGCGCCTTCCTGCTGCTGCACACGGGCGACCGCCGCGTGGAGTCCGCGCACGGCATGCTCACCACCGCCGCCTGCGGGCCGCGCGGGGAGCGGGCGTTCGCGCTGGAGGGCTCCGTCTTCATCGCCGGCGCCGCGGTGCAGTGGCTGCGCGACGGGCTGGGCATCATCGAGCACGCGGACGAGACCGAGGCGCTGGCGGCGGGGCTGGACGGCAACGACGGCGTCCACTTCGTGCCCGCGTTCACGGGGCTGGGCGCGCCGCACTGGGAGCCGCGGGCGCGGGGGATGGTCGTGGGCCTCACCCGCGGCACCGGCCGCGCGCACCTGGCCCGCGCCGCGCTGGAGGCGATGGCCTTCTCCACGCTGGACGTGGTGCGGGCGATGCAGGCCGATTCGGGCGTGGAGCTGCCCGAGCTGCGCGTGGACGGCGGCGCGACGGCCAACGGCTGGCTGATGCAGTTCCAGGCCGACGTGCTGCGCGTTCCCGTCCGCCGGCCCGCGATGCTGGAGATGACGGCCCGCGGCGCGGCCGGGCTGGCCGGCCTGGCGACCGGCTTCTGGGCGTCTCCCGAGGAGTTCGCCGCCGCGCAGCCCGAGGAGACGCTGTTCCAGCCAGCCGCGGACGTGGGGCGGAGGGACGAGTGGATCGATGGATGGCGGCGCGCGGTGGACGCGGCGTGCGCCTGGGCCCAAGGAGAGAGCCGATGAGCACCTGCCTGCTGGCGCTGTGCCTGTCCCTGTCGCACCACACCGCGCCGCACCCGCCGGCGGACCGGTGGATCGGCGAGGACAAGTGGAAGCACTACTTCGTCTCGTTCGTCGTCACCAGCCTGGCCGCCAGCGGTGCGCGCGCGGCCGGCGCGGGGCGCAGCGGCAGCCTGTACGTGGGCGCCGGCGCGGGCGTCGCGGCGGGCGCGTACAAGGAGATGCGCGACCGCCACACCCCCGGCGCCACGCCCTCGCTGCGCGACTTCGCGTGGGACCTGGCGGGCGTGGGCACCGGCGTCGTGGTCGCCGCGCAGGCCCGATGAGCACGGCGGACGACGGCGCCGTCCCCGAGCGCACGGTCTGGCTCACCTATCCGGGCCCCGGCGTGACGGAGGCGCGGGCGCGCATCGCGGAGCGCAGCGCGCAGTGGCGGCGCGCGGGGGCGCTCAAGCAGCTCGCGCTTTGGCTGCTGCTTCCCCTGGTCGCCCTCGTCCCGCCGCACTTCCCGTGGATCCTGATCGTGCTGGTCCTGGGCGGCATGCGGGCCTGGAGCCGGTGGAACGAGCACGCCACGCTGCTTTCCCTGCACGGCCCCTGCCCCAAGTGCGGCACCGAGCAGGAGTTCACGGAGACGGGGCGGATGAAGTTCCCCCACAAGGTCACCTGCCAGCATTGCCGCTGGGACCTGCGCGTGGAGCTGACGCCGCCTCGCGGCGCATAGGGCAGGGACGGGGCGTCGGAGACACGATCGAGGACGGCTTCGAACCCACGTTGTGGGTCGACGTCGATGCAGGTGTCTCGTCCGGCGACTGACCCTGACGACCGGTGCTCTTGCGACGCGATGGACGGTGGCGGATCGGAAGCGATGCGGGCGGGTACACCGGCCGCGGATCGGGATGATCCGCGGCCTTCTCCGTGTACGGCGGACAGGCCTTCGGGCCGGAGCGATGGGAAGCGGCGGCGGACGCCGATAACGCGGCACTTTCTCGCTAATCCCTTCCGCCTTATATTCCTGCGTTGTCCATCCCAACGCCCCGCGGAGGCTCGTGGCCGTGAAGAAGCAGAGCAGGTTCGTCGCGGGCGCCGTCGCGGTGCTGGGCGTGATCGGGTACCTCATGGTCACCGGCATGCGTGACTCCATGGTGTACTACTTCACCCCCGACGAGCTGGCGGCCAAGGTGCACGCCGACCCCACCATGCACGAGGTGGGCGTCAAGGTGGGCGGGCGCGTGGTGCCCGGCACGGTGGTGTTCGACCAGCGCACGCTGGACCTGCGCTTCACCATCACCGACATCGCCAGCGGCAGGACACGCTTCCCGGTGCACTACCACGGCCCGCTGCCCGACACCTTCAAGGAGGGCCGCGACGTGGTGGCCGAGGGGCAGCTCACGGCGGGCGGCACCTTCGAGGCGGCCACCGTGCTCACCAAGTGCGGCTCGCGCTACGAGGGGATGCAGCAGCAGGGGGGAGGCGGACCCTCGTGACGCAGATCGGCGAGATCGCGCTCTGGGTCGCCCTCCTCGTCGGTGCGTGGGGGGCGACGCTCGCTTTCGTGGGCGGACGCACGGGCCGCGGCGACCTGGTGCTGTCGGCCGAGCGCTCGGTGTGGGTGGTGTTCGCGCTGCTCGCCACCACGGCCGGCGCCATCATCTCGGCGTTCCTGCACGACGAGTTCCGCTACGAGTACGTCACGGGGCACTCCAACCGCGAGCTGCCCTTCTTCTACAAGGTCACGGGGCTGTGGGCGGGGCAGACGGGGTCGCTCGTCTTCTGGTCGCTGCTGCTGGCCCTCTTCTCGTCCATCGTCGTCTTCCAGAACCGGCGGCGCAACCGCGAGTTCATGCCGTACGTGACGGGCACCCTGCTGGTGGTGCTCGTCTTCTTCCTCACGGTCATCGTCACCCAGAGCAACCCGTTCACCACGCTGGACTTCACGCCCACGGACGGACGCGGGCTGAACCCCCAGCTGCAGAACTACTGGATGACGATCCACCCGCCGGCGCTGTATCTGGGCTTCACCTGCTTCACCATCCCCTTCGCCTTCTGCGTCTCCGCGCTCCTCTCCGGCCGGCTGGACACGCGCTGGATCACCACGACGCGGCGCTGGACGCTGGTCGCGTGGTTCTTCCTGACCATCGGCATCATCTTCGGGATGATGTGGGCGTACGTGGAGCTGGGGTGGGGCGGCTTCTGGTTCTGGGATCCCGTGGAGAACGCCTCGCTGCTCCCCTGGCTCACCGGCACGGCCTTCGTGCACTCGGTGATGATCCAGGAGAAGCGGGGGATGCTGAAGATGTGGAACGTGCTGCTGATGATGAGCACCTTCCTGCTCAGCATCTTCGCCACCTTCCTGACGCGCTCGGGCCTGATCGAGTCGGTGCACTCGTTCGCGCAGAACCTGCCCATCGCCTACACCTTCCTGGCCTTCCTGGGCGTGATGGTGGTGGGCACGGCGGGGCTGGTGTGGTGGCGGCGCGACCGCCTGGCGCCCGAGAGCCGGCTGGAGTCGTTCCTGTCGCGCGAGGCGGCCTTCCTGCTCAACAACCTGCTCTTCGTGGCCGCGATGTTCGCGGTGCTCTGGGGCACGATGTTCCCCCTCATCTCCGAAGGGGTGAGCGGGCACAAGATCACCGTGGGCCCGCCCTTCTTCAACCGGGTCAACATCCCCATCGGGCTGCTGCTGCTGGCGCTGCTGGGCATCGGCCCCGTCATCGCCTGGCGCAAGGCCACCGCGCGCAACCTGCGGCGCAACTTCACCCTTCCCGTCTCCGTCGCGCTGGTGGTCGGCACCGTGCTGCTCGCCACCGGGGTGCGGCACGTGTACGCGCTGCTCACCTTCGTGCTGGCCTCCTTCACCATGACCACGGTCGTGGTGGAGTTCTGGAAGGGCACCCGGGCGCGCGCGCGCATCGAGGGCGAGGGCGCGGCCGTCGCGCTCATCCACCTGGTGCAGCGCAACCGGCGGCGCTACGGCGGCTACATCGTGCACGCGGGGCTGGTGGTGCTGTTCTGCGGGCTGGCGGGCAAGGCGTTCGGGACGGAGAAGGAGGTGGCGCTGAGCCCCGGCGAGTGGGTCGACATCCGCTCGGCGTGGGGCCACACCTACCGCCTGACGTACCAGGACATGTCGTGGTACACGGCGCCCAACATGACCAAGCTGGTGGCGTCGATGGACGTTCGCATCGACGGCCGGCGCGCGGGGGTGATGGCCTCCGAGAAGCGCTCGTACCGGCAGCGCGAGGAGGTGGTCAGCGAGGTGGGGATCCGCCGCGCCTGGAACGAGGACCTGTACGTGATCCTGGCCGGCATCGAGGACATGGACGGCGTGGTCCGCGGCACCAACCCCCGCCCGCTGGCCACCTTCCACATCCTGGTGAACCCGCTGGTGCCGTGGATCTGGCTGGGCGGGCTGATCATGGCCATCGGCACGCTGACCGCGCTGTGGCCCTCCGCCGAAGCCCCGCCCCGCGTCCGCGCCCCGCGCCTGTCCGCCGGCGCCCGCCCCGCGCGGGTGCCCGAGCCCGAGCTGGTGGAGGCGTGAGCATGCGCATCCGTACGATCCGCGCCCTCGCCCTCGCCGTCCTCGCCGCGGCGTCCTCCGTCCCACTTCGGGCGCAGGATCCCGCGACGTCGCCGATCAGCGCGGACGACGCCATGCGCGTGGCGAACGCGGCCGAGACGCAGCTCCGCTCTCCCGTGACGCCGGGCCACACGCTGGACATGTGCCCCAGCGCGGAGGCTTCGGCCCTGCGCGACACCGTGCTCTGGCAGGCGAAGCAGGGGATGACCTCGGACCAGATCGTGGAGGACGTGATCGGCCGGCGCGGCGAGGAGATGCGCATTGTGCCGCGCCACTCCGGGACGGGGCTGCTGGCGTGGATCGCCCCGCCCTTCGTTCTCCTCGTCGGCGCGGGCGCGCTCACGGCGAAGATGCGGAGGATGCGCCGCGGCGCGTCCGCCGACCTGCCGGAGACGGCGGCGCCCATCACGGCGGATGACCGGGCGCTGCTGGACCGCGCGCTGCGCCAGATGGAGCGGGAGGAGGCGGCCTCGTGAGCCTGCTGCTGCTTTCCGCGCTGGTCTCCCTGGCCGCCGCGGCGTACGTGGTCGCGCCGCTCTGGGCCCGGCGCACGGCGCTGGTGGCGGACGCGGCACCGGGCGCGGTGCTGGACGCCGAGGCACGCAAGCGGGTGGCGCTGGCCTCGCTCAAGGAGCTGGAGTACGATTTTTTGGCCGGCAAGCTGGACGACGCCGACTACCGCACGCAGCGCGACCTGCTCTCGGCCGAGGCGCTGCGGGCCATCCGTGTGGCGGACGAGGTGGCGGGCGCCTGGGACGGCAACGCGGCGCTGGGCGCGAAGGTGAAGCCCGCGACGCGGCTGGACGCGGCGCTGGCGTCACAGGCCGGCGTGCACGCGTGCGGCTTCGCGAACCCCACCGGCAGCCGCTTCTGCGCGGGGTGCGGGGCGCGCCTGCGTTGACCACGGTCGACGCGGGCTCCGCCACCGCCCCGGCGGTGGAGGCCCGGCAGGTGGAGAAGCGGTACGGTCCCGTCCCGGCGCTGCGAGGCGTCTCGTTCTCGCTCGCGGCGGGCGAGTTCCTGACCCTGTTCGGCCCCAACGGCGCCGGCAAGACCACGCTCCTGCGCATCCTGTGCGGCGCCGTTCGCCCCACGCGCGGCTCCGTGCACGTCGAGGGCGAGCCCGTGGCGGACGGCGAAGGCGGGTGGCGCCGGCGCATCGGCCTGCTGTCGCACCAGACCTTCCTGTACCCCGGCCTTTCCGCGGCGGAGAACCTGGAGTTCTACGCGAAGCTGTACGACCTGCCGGACCGCCGCGCGCTGGTGGAGCGGGCGCTGGAAGGCGTGGGGCTCGCGGAGCGGCGGGGTGATCTCGTCCGGACGTTCTCGCGCGGCATGCAGCAGCGCCTGGCGGTGGCGCGCACCCTCCTGCACGATCCCGCCGTCGTCTTCCTGGACGAGCCGTACACGGGCCTGGATCCGCACGCCGCCGCCATGCTGAACCGCACGCTCGCCCGGCTGAGGGACGAGCGGCGCACGGTCGTGCTGGTCACCCACAACCTGTCGCAGGGGCTGGAGATGGCGGACCGCGTGGCGGTGCAGGTGCGCGGCCGCTGGATCAGCGACGAGCCCCGCGGGTCGGTGGACGCGGCGGCCTTCGAGCGGGTGTACACGGACCGCGTGGCGGCGGCGGTCTAGCGTGGCCCGCTTCCTGGCCCATGCGGCGGCGGTGGCGGCCAAGGACCTGCGCCTGGAGATGCGCTCGCGCGAGCGCATCGTCTCCATGGGCGTGTTCGCCGTGCTCGTCGCCGTGGTGTTCTCGTTCGCGCTGGACCCCACCATCCGCGCCCGTGGCATCGCCGGGGCCATGATCTGGGTGACGGTGCTCTTCGCGGGCACGCTGGGGCTGGGGCGCTCGTTCGCGCTGGAGGCGGAGCAGGATGCGCTGCAGGGCCTGCTGCTGTCGCCCGTGGACCGGGGCGCGCTCTTCCTGGGGAAGTTCGCAGCCAACCTCGTCATCGTCCTGGGCGTGGAGCTGGTGGTGTTCCCCGTCTACGCGCTCTTCTTCGGGCTGGACTTCCGCGGCTCGCCGGCGGCGCTGGCGGGGGTGGTGGGGCTGGCGACGGTGGGGTTCATGCTGCTGGGGACGCTGTTCGCCGCGATGAGCGCGCACACGCGCCTGGGCGACACGCTGCTGCCCATCCTGCTGCTTCCCCTGCTGCTGCCGGTGGTTATCTTTGCCGCGTCCGCCACCCAGCGCCTGCTGGTGGGGCGGCCGCCCTCGGAGGTGATGTCGGCCGTGAAGGTGCTGGCCGCCTTCGACCTATTATACCTGCTGGTGTGCACGTGGGCGTTCGGCCACGTGGTCGAGGAATGAGGATGGACACGGAACCCCAGTCGCTGCGGGGCACCCGGACGGCCGCCGCCGTGCTGGCGCTGCTGGCCGCCGCGGGCGTGCTCGCGGCGCTGTACATGGTCTTCTTCTACGCCCCGACCGAGACGTCGATGGGCATCGTGCAGCGCATCTTCTACGTGCACGTGCCGTCGGCGTGGGTGGCGTTCATGGCGTTCGGCATCGTGGCGCTGTGCTCGCTGGGATACCTGTGGCTGCGCGACGAGCGGCTGGACGCCATCGCCGTCTCGGCGGCCGAGCTGGGCACGGTGTTCACCACCATCGTGCTGCTCACCGGGCCGCTGTGGGGCCGCATCGCGTGGGGCGCGTGGTGGGTCTGGGAGCCCCGGCTGACGCTGACGCTGCTGCTGTGGTTCATCTACGTGGGATACTTCATGCTGCGCGGCGCGGCCGAGAGCGCCGAGCGGGGCAAGCGCTTCGCCGCCGTGCTCGGCATCGTGGGCGCGGTGGACATCCCGCTCATCCACCTGTCCGTGCAGTGGTTCCGCTCGCAGCACCCCAAGCCCGTCATCCTCAGGCCCGAGGGCCCCACGGCCGATCCCGAGATCGTGCAGACGCTCCTGGTGTCGCTGCTGGCCTTCACGCTGCTGTTCTTCGCCCTGCTTCTGTACCGCTACGGACTGGAGCGCCTGCGCGCGCGCGTGGAGGCCGCCCGCCTCCGCGCCGCGGACGCGCGCCCCGCCGCACCCATCGAGGGAGCTTTCCGCTGATGCGCTCGCATACGTCCCGCAGGTTCCGCCTGCTCCTGGCCGCCGCCGCGGCGCTCTGCATCTCCGCGCCCCTCGCGGTGCCCGCGCTCGCGCAGGAGTCCGCGTCCGCGCCGGCATCGACGCCTTCGACCGCGTCCACCTCCACGGAGGCGCAGCCGTCCACCGCCACGCCGTCGACCTCGGCCCCGGCGCTGTCGAACGGCCTGCCGACGGAGCCGGCGCCGCCGCGCACGCTGCGGGCGTACTGGCACGTGTGGATCGCGTTCACGCTCGCCTGGCTGCTGCTGTTCGGTTACGTCGTCTCGGTCGGGCGGCGCTTCGGCAAGGTGGAGCGCGAGCTGGAGGCGATGGGCGGCTGACCGTTGGAGAGAAGCTCCGCCTGTGACTCCGCTTCTATTTGACGCGGTGAGGTACTATGGTGACGAAGTCCCGCCCTTGGACTGATTACTACTTCACAGCGCCCTCGTGGGATTTAACAGCGCTGTACCAGCTTCACGAGCTGGTTGATGAAAACATCGAGGATCTGGTCGCGGCGCGTTCTCCGTCACGCACAAGTGAGCATCCGGGAGAGTCCGCTGTTGCGCACATGCATCAGATAATGCTCAACCAGATGCTCCGGAACACGATCCGGGCCCCCATCTACCTTTCTGGATGGGCAGTTTACGAATCCGCAGTCGCAGGCATCGCGGAACACTTTAGGCAGCGGCTCGCAATTCCATTCGCGCTCACAGACCGAAACGGGGCAGGCGATTTCCTAGCTCGTTCCGCCCGGTATTTCAGTGAGCACCTCGGCTTTACCCTTACTCCCTCCGGCGAGCAGGAAGCAGAATTGCGCCGGCTCTACCGATTACGAAACCTGCTGGTGCACGCTGGTGGCACCCGCGCCGGTGCACGAGCGAAAGACTGGGAGAAGGCACGACTCGAATTCGCGAGTCGCCGCGGGATAGACTTCTCAGGGGAGCGGATCGCGCTGGACGGCAAGTTCCTGAAGGAAGCCCTAATGATCTTCTACACTGCCGTGGAGCATGTGACGGTCGAGGCGCGCAACGAACTGATCCGACGCGGCGTTACCAGTGCCACAACGGACGACTTCCCTGCCAGCCTGGCAACTAGAGTCCACCTCCAAGTGCAATTACCCCCTTCCTAGGCGCGGCTACGCCGCCGCGAACCACTCCGCCGCCAGCTCGTCCAGCGTCGTCGCCGTGCGCGGCGGGATGGTTTCCAGGTACCAGCGCAGGTTGCTGTATCGATGGAGCAGCGCATACGCCATGATGCGCCGCGGCAGCTCCACCGTGAAGTCCGCGTCCGTGTATCCGCAGCCGAGTAGGAACGCACGGAACAGCGCCGAATCGCCGCAGGTCAGGAAGATGCCGACGGACGCGAAGTCGTACTCCGGCGCGCCGACCATCGCCGGCTCGAAGTCGAAAAGCCCGGACACCTCCCAACCTTCGGCGCGTCGGCGGACTAGTAGTCAATCACAGATGATTTGACCCGTGGCACTCTCCGCTGTAGAGTAAGTGCTTTCCCCATGAGGAGAGCCGATGAAGAAACTCTATACGGTGAGCTTGGAAGAAGCGGAACGGGTGCGTCT
>JAQBQD010000217.1 GCA_028287185.1 Gemmatimonadota bacterium
ACCTGCCGGGCCGTCGCCGGGCGGATCAGGTGCGCGCGGGCCTCCAGCGCGTCCGCGGCCGTGCGCGCGTCGGCCGCCTGGGCATGCAGGTGGGTGTGGACGCGCTCCAGCAGCTCCGGCGCGGGAGCGGCGGTGCCGCTGCCGGGGTCCGTGGACCGCTCGGGCGCGGGCGCCGCGATGGTGCCGGAGGCCGGGTCCATGGCGGCGAGCCGCGCCTCGATCCGCTCCGCCGCGCGGCGCGCGTCGGGATGCGACATGACGTCCAGGTCGCTCTGCGGCGCGGGGCGGGCCGCGAGGATGCGGCTCCGGTATCCGGTCTGCGCGCGCACCTCCTCGCGCATGGAGCGGAGCACCGCCGCGGCCTCCGGGGACAGCTCCGCGGGCGCAGCGGGGCGCCGGGCGGACGTGGCAGGGTCGGACATGGGGTGCCCGGGATCGAGGTGGGATCCGCCTGCGGGGCGGTCTTTCGCTCTTCCGTGCTACCCCGGCCCCATTTCCCGGGAACGGTCGCGGCGTCAGGCGGCGGCCCGCATCGCCGCGGCGACGGCCCGCTGCGCGACGCCGCCCGCCGGCAGCGCCGCGCGGTCGGCGATGACCGTCAGCGACGTCCGCGCGCGCGAAATCGCGACGCAGAGCAGCGACGGCGCTTCGGGGTTCGTGCGCTCGTCGAGCCAGCGGCCGGGGTTGTCGCGGGTCGCGACCAGGTCCAAGACCACGGCGTCGTGCTCGCTTCCCTGTGCGCTGTGCGCGGTGCCCACCAGGCCGCCTTCCTGCTCGAAGCCGGGGATGCGCTCCGCGAGGGCGGCACGCAGGCAGTCCACCTGCGCGCGGTACGGGGTGAGCACGGCCAGCGAGCGCGTGCCGGCCGTCCAGAGGCGCTCCGCGCGGGCGGCCGCCATGCGGGCGTGCACCTCGTTGACGCGGCTGCTGCCCGCCGCGCGCGCACGCGCCAGCCCGCCGCTGTCGATCACCTGGACGGTGCCCGTCTGCCCGCGCACGGCCGCGCCGTCCTCCAGCATCCCGTCGTAGAACGTCCCCGCCACCAGGCGGCGGATCGCCGGGGCCATCCGGTGCTGCACGCGGAGCACGGGGCGGCGCGGGTCCTCCACGCCGGCGCGCTCGCATCCCAGTTGGTGGAAGAGGCTGCGCTCCAGCAGGCGGCGCGCGGCGGGGTCCGCGACGGTGCAGACCGGCCCGAGCTGGTGCGGGTCGCCCCACAGCAGGAGTCGCCGGCGCGCGAGCGACGCGGCCCAGAGCGCGTAGGGCACGCTGGCCATGGCGGCCTCGTCCACGATCACGGTGTCCCACGGCCCCGCCGGCGTGCGGACGAGCGCTTCGGCCAGGGTGGCGCCCACCAGCCGCGGCGGCGCGGCGGCGGCCCCGACCGCCTGCCGGAGCGAGCGGACGTCGCGCAGCAGCGCCCGGGCGTCCAGGCGGTCGGGGTCGGCCCGGAGCACACCGTGCGCGCGGGCTTCCAGCCGCTCCAGGCGCTCCGGAGGGCCGGCGCTTCCGCCCCCGCTGATCGCATCCGCCAGGATCCAGGCCCAGTTGCGCTCGTGGTTCAGGTGCTCGGCGCGCCGCTCCAGCTCCCCCAGCGCGGCGTCGAGGCCTCGCCGGTGGGCTCCCTCCAGCGAGGGACCCCGCCAGAGCGGACCGTGGCGGCCCTGGCGCATGAGCGCCGCCTCCGGGAGGCCGCACTCCCCCACGGTGCGACGGATCCGGGCGAGCGCCGTGTCGACGGCGGCGTGGGTGGGCGCGAGCAGGAGCACGCGCTCGCCCGAGAGGAGCAGGGCGGCGGCGGTGCGCGCCATGGTGCCCGTCTTCCCAGTCCCGGGCGGGCCCAGCACCAGCAGGAGGCTGCTCGCGAGCGACCGCTCCAGCGCGTCCGCCTGGTCGTCCTCCAGCCCTTCGGTGAGCGACGCGGCGGGCGCGGAGCCGCGCCCCAGCCGTGCGGCGCTCCACCCGGCCGCCGCGCGGAGGACGTCGCCCGGGGCTGCCAGGGCGGAGTCCAGCTCCCGCTGCAGGCGCTCGGACAGGTGGAGCGGCCTGCCCATCACCTGCTCGGCACCTCCGTGCACGCCCTCCACTACGATGGTGCGGTACTGGGCGTCCCGCACCGTGCTGGCGCGGGGTCCGCCGGGGCCGGTGACGAGCACCTCGTCGCCGCGCTGCAGCTGCACCGCCCGCTCCAGGTGGAGGAGGGTCGTCCCGCCCTGCTGCGGGGCGGCCGACCGCACGCGCGCGGGCCGGTCCAGCGCGCGGCGCTGGTTGGAGGTGCGGTCCTGCTCGCGCTCGGCGGTGAGCGCCGCGCGGATGCCGGCGCGCAGCAGCGCGGGCGTGGGAATCTCGGACATGGGCTCGCCTCGGCCCGGCCCAGGGAGGGCCGGGCCCCGTAGGGGTCAGTGGGTCTGGGTGCGGGCGTGCTCGGCGTGGGTCGCGTGGACGAGTGCGTGGGCGCGGGCCATCCGCTCGAACCGGCGCCGGCGCCGCTCCCGGCGGATCTCGCACTCCCATGCCCTCCGGCTTCCCTTCGGCACGGGCAGGGGTGCGGCGGCCGGGGCGGGAGAGTCCTGCGGCTTCGCGCCCTCGCGCGACCACGCATCGAGGCGGCGCTGCCGCAGCTTCTGCAGCGCGCCCGGGATGAGGCGGCGGCGGCGCCGACCCTGGATCGGAACGGGGACGGGGTAGGGGTCCACCCACGCCCGCACGGTGCGGCCTCCGTCCTCGGCGATCTCTTCCCAGCGCCCCCACGCCGCGAGCTCCCCCTCGATCTCCTCCCGGACGAAGTGCGGCCACCGCAGGCGGCCGGAAGGCAGTCCGCGGTCGAGCTGCGGCAGCCGGACGGGCTCGTGGCAGTCGCACTCGCCGGTCGTGACCGCCTCGCCCCAGAGCCGGCACCGACCGGCGTCGAAGGGGTCGAGCGTGGCGGGCGCCGGCGCAGGCTCTCCGCCGAGGATCGCGTCCACCCACCGGTCCCAGCGCTCGCACTCCTCGCTGTCTCGGGGCTGCGGCGCTCGGGAGCGGTCGAGCGCGGGGATTCCGCCGTGGCCCTCCAGCTGCTCCGCGAGCCACTCGGCGTAGGCGCCGGCGTCCTCGTCGTAGGCCATGCGCGCCCGCGCGCCGCGCCACGCGTCCAGCAGCGCGTTGCGCTCGAGCGCGGCGGCGTGCTCTGGCTCCCCGGCCGCGGTGTTGGCGCGGGGGAGGAAGGGCGCGGCGAGCTCGTCCTGCGAGGTGACGCGGTCGGGGGCGGAGAGCCAGTCGGCCTCCAGGTGCTCCACCGGGTACTCGTCGTCGTCCGCGCCAAGCTCGTCGCTGTCGCCGCGCGCGAGCAGGTCGAGCCAGGCCCCGTCGAGGGAGAGATCTGCCGCCTCGCGGTGCCACGCCCCTGCGCTCCACGGCTCGGCCGCCTCGGCGGCCCTCAGCTGCCGATTGCGGCGTCCGCGCTCCTTCGGCGCGAGGGCGGGGTCCCTCGCGGCGGACCGCATCGCCTCCAGCCGCGTCGCGCGATCGGCGGCGGCGAGCGCATCCAGGGTCCGGCGCCGGGCGGCTTCGGCCGCGGGCTCCGGGCGGGCGCGGAGGCGGGGCTGGAGACGGGGCGTGCTGCGGATCGCGCGGACGAACTGGTCGCGGGTGAGAGCCTTGATCCCGGTGAGGGACCCTTCTGGGATGTCGGGGAGAAGCTGGAGCAGCGCGCGCTCCGCGTAGCGCAGCTGGGTGGTGTAGCACCCCGCGCAGATCGTGTAGGTCTCGCCCTTGGCACCGCCGCAGAGGATGCAGCGCTCCAGGACGGGGTACCGGTCCACGACGTCCACCCGCAGCGGGACCCCGTCGAGCGCACGAAGCTCGGACAGGAGCGGCTTCGGGTGGTGGCCGGGGTCGAGCACCGTCCCCGCGAGCCGCAGGTGCGAGAGGTGACGGACGAGGGCGTCGCGAGCGGGCTCGGGGTCGAGCGGGAAGGGAAGCTCGTTGGGGAGGGGGTCGAATCCGAACTTGGCGGCGGCGCGCTGGAGCTCGGCGAGCTGGAGGGTGCGGACCGCGGGGAGGGTGGTGGGTGGGGCAGGGGGCGAGAACGCGGGTGCAGTGCCGGGCATCGTGGGCTCCGTGCGGCGGACGGGAAGAAGGAGAAGGATTTATCCTCCTCGGTTCTTCCCTTGTCCGAACCGCAGCGCTTGCCGGCACCCCGGTGAACCGTCCGGCTCGATGTAATACTGAGCTGCTGAGGACAGTTCTGGAATCCGTCCCAACTGGTTCAGCCCGCGAGGAGACGAATCGAGGTTCGATCCAGAACTTTGCCCGTAAACTCAGTATAAGAGGCGCCTCCATTTCGCGAATCGTCGATATGCCTTGGGTTGACGCGTTATGGCTTCTCCAGCCGGAAAATCCTAGGTACGCTCCCATTCTACTGTCGGCCCCACCGAACGCGATCAAGCCATTTTGCACACTAGCCGCCACATACCATCTGACGGTAGCGCCTTTCCCCCAAGGCGGTTGCGACAGGTTCCCCGCAGGTGGGTTTGCGCGCACACAACCTTGTGGCAGGGCTTCTACGGGCTTGCAGTCCGGCGGATGAAACTCTATCTTCGGCCGCCCGCTACAAACACGCCTTTTGTCCTACGTTGCCCTCTATTATGACTGACATCTCCAGAGCATTCACCACCGGCGCCAAGACGCTTGGCGACCTTGTCCGTTCCCCCGGGGTCGGCTACTACATTCCCGTGTACCAGCGCCCTTACAGCTGGGATCGGGATAACGTAGAGCATCTAATGGATGATCTGCTCCGGAGCGCCGAGGACATGCTTCGGAGCCCGGCGGACGACAACGCGGAAGCCAACCTCATCTGGTTTCTTGGGACTCTGATTTTGGTAGCAGAGCGGCCACCCCGGTACCCGGGCGTGGACCCGAAGGATGTGCGCGCGCTTCCAACGAAGATCTACAATGTAATTGATGGGCAGCAGCGTCTCTCCACGATTGCATTGATGGCAGCCCTCCTCCTCAAGCGGATTACTGACGTATTTGCGCGGATTCCGCACGGTGAGGTGCGCACCGAACTCACCCAACCTGTCGAGAAATATCGGAGTTTACTACTCGAGATGGTGTCAGTGGATATCGGTGATGGTGCCCCGACGCGGAAACCGATCATCATCCGGGGGCACACGGACATGTGGACTTATAACGGTGCGGATTCAGCTCACTACTTTTCGGACGTGGCGTCTCACCTAGCTGCCACGATCCGGGCTGCTGATAATCAAGGGCCGTATCCGAACCCGAAAGAAGCGAAGGGCCTCGTCAAGTCTAATCTGGAGACTATGGACGAGCACCTGCTAACAATCGAGGAAGCGCATCGCAAAGACAGTGGTTACCCCCCAGCGTGGGAGATCCTCGAACCTGAAGGTGCGCAGGAACGTCTTTGGTCTTACGAGCGGCCCGTTCTCCTCCAGCCAGTGTTGGATCGAGAAGCGGACGGTAAGCCGCAGGTGAATGATCTTTGTGCTCTGATTCAGCTGCTCGCATTCTGCCGGTTTCTCTCAGACGGGTGCTGCTTCACGGTAATTGAGCCCACATCTGAGGAGTGGGCGTTTGACATGTTCCAGTCGCTGAACGCGACCGGAACTCCACTTACGGCGCTGGAGACGTTCCGCCCACTCGTGGTACAGGCGGTAGGTGAAGGGTTCCGGGATTCTCCCGCGGCGGAATACTTCGCGTCCGTTGACGCACTTCTGGGCCTTGGTAAGAATGCGGCGGCAAAGTCGCGGCAGACGAACGAGCTGCTTACCGCCTTCGCAATCGCCCGAGAAGGCGAGAAGCTACCCGCGCAGTTCAGCAAGCAACGTCGTTGGCTTTATGAGAGCTTCCACGGGCTGCAGGGCGACCCGGCCGCGCACGAGGAGTTCGTTCGTGAGTTGGGCGACCTCGCCCGGTACTGGACCGACGTAGCGCTGTTCGAGCCTGCTTCGGACACCGTGCTGCCGGGAACCCGCGGAGTTGCCGATGACGAGGCGGCGGCCCTCTGCGTCCTCTACCTGAAAGCTGTCGATCATGCGATGGCGCACACGGTGCTGAGCCGTTTCTATAGCCGCGTAATTCGCGGCGCGCCTGGGGCAGCAGAGGACTTCGTCGCCGCGTGCAAAGCGGTGGCGGCATTCTACACCCTATGGCGCTCCGCCCGGGGCAACTCAGGGTTAGATGACGTCTATCGAAAGATGTTCGCCCAGGCTTTCGGCTGGGCAGCGAACGATGCGGCGCTTACACTCGCGAATCTTCAGGAGCGATTCCGTTCTGTACTCACCGCCAAGCAAATCGGAACGATGGTGGAGTGGCAGCGGTTCGCCACTCAGAACCTCCGCTATGACAACGTGCGGGTGATTTGCCGGTTCGCGCTTTTCGTGGCCGCCCACGATACCCATCCCGATCCTCACGCGCCCGGATTGATGCAGCGAGCGAAACCGGGTTATTCTGAGTACCTCACGGGCCGCAACTGGAGTGACGCTGACCTGAAGTCCCTCGAGCACGTCGCGCCGGTCGGTCCTCCGGACGGGCACGCATGGGATCAAGCTATCTACGACGACAACTTGGTGGATCGCGTGGGCAACCTGGTGCTGCTTCGGTCGGAACTCAACACCGCGGCCGCCAATCGAGACTGGGCCGTCAAGTGGCTCTACTTCGAACATCTCCAGCTCGCGGATCCTGCGAAGGAGGCACAGCTCCAGACCTTAGCGAAGAGCCGCGGGACGATGCTGTCGCCCGATGTGATCAAGATGCTCCAGACGTCGAAATACGCGCGTCACATGGAACCCGTGGCAAGCCTCGGGATCGCGGGAACCTGGGATGCGGAACTGATTAAGAGGCGAACCGACCGGATCGCTGAACTGCTGTGGGAGAGAATGTGGGAGTGGCTGAATTGAAGAGGACGGGCGTGTGAGTCGGCTCCACAGGACGCTACTCCGGGTGGGGGATGTCGGACTCCAACGTATGATCGGCACCTCCACGGCGGCTTTGCTGGGCCAGCTTGGGAAGGGCCGCACGGCACCCGCCACACTCGCTTCGCTCCTCGTAGATCGTCGGGCTGTTTCGCTCTTGGAGACGCGGACCACTCGTGAGGAAGTGCTCCGCGCTCTGCCCCAGATCGAGGCTGAGACACTCGCGGCAGAGATCGGCCTAGCGAAGCGGGGGGGCGCAGTCTGGGACGCGCTCTGCGCACGCGCGTTCCGGCGGGGTACCGCGGAGCGGGACGCGCTGTTTGCCTTCTTCGAGGTGCCACTTCCCAACGCTCCGGACGTGGAGCACGCGGAGTCTCAGATTCTCTGTGAGCCGCGCTACCCCGTGTACCCATACCAGCGATTGGCTGCGGACGAGGCCACTGCCTATTTGCGCAGTGCGGCGCCGCGTGTCCTGCTCCACATGCCCACCGGTTCCGGGAAGACTCGGACCGCCATGAACGTGGTCTCCTCCGCGTTGCGGCATTTGCCCCCGGACTCTGTGGTCCTGTGGCTCGCGCACTCGGAAGAGCTGTGTGATCAGGCAGCCGGAGAGTTCCGCCGCGCCTGGAGCAGCCTGGGTGATCGCCCGGTCACCGTTGCCCGGCACTACGGTAGCCACCGGATTGCCGTCGGGCAGCTGGAGGGTAGCTTTGTTGTCGCCGGTCTGGCCAAAGTAGCCGCCGGGCTCCAGCGTGAGCAGGCAGAATACCTGCAGTTAAAGCGGCGGTTGCGGCTCATCGTGATCGATGAAGCCCACAAGGCGACGGCGCGGAGCTACCGGCATATTCTGGAGCTTCTGGCGCCCGCCTTCAGCGGCGTCGGAATCCTCGGTCTTTCCGCTACTCCAGGGCGTACCTGGCTTGATGCGGATGAGGACGCTGAGTTGTCAGCGTTTTTCGAACGGCAAAAGGTTGTGCTCCGAACTCCCGGGGAAGGAACGCCCGTGGAGTATCTGCAGAACGAGGGTTACCTAGCGGTTCCAGAGTACGAGTACTTACGGTATGATCCGGAGATGGACATTCCGGCTGCCGCTTTGCAGGCCGTTCGCGAAGGTTTTGATCTTACCGAGGACGTAGTGCGCCGCCTTGTCGTGGAGGAGGGACGGAACGTGCTCCTGTTGGAGGCTGTCCTCCGTGAGGCCGCGAAGGGCGATAAGATGCTGGTCTTCGCAGGATCGGTTGAGCACGCGGAATTGCTTGCTAACGTTCTCGTCCTGCTAGGCTACCGGTGTGCGGCGGTGTCCGCCACTACACCGCCGGCGGCGCGGCAACTCGCTATCGACGCTTTTCGGTCCGACGAGCCCGGATCCCTTCAGATTCTCACCAACTATGGGGTGCTGACTACGGGCTTCGACGCACCGAATGCTCGTGTGGCGATAATCGCGCGCCCAACTCAGTCAGTGGTCCTCTACTCACAAATGATTGGACGCGTGATCCGCGGCCCGCGCTCTGGAGGGAATGCGACCTGCCGTGTCGTCACGATCGTGGACAGGCTCCCCGGTTTCAGGAGCATTTACGAGGGCTTTTCACACTGGGAAGACGTCTGGTAAGGCACCCACCCAATTCCATCCGAACCCTTTCTCATCCCAAGCAATGCCGAAAAGAATCATCCCGCCGGACCTAGCCATCACGTCGATGCGCAGTTCAGGGTATCGAGACACCGCGTATGCAATCGCTGAACTCGTTGACAACAGTATCGAAGCGCGGGCCAACCGTGTCGAGATTCTCTGCCGGGACACGGTGGATGAAGGGGGCGCCCGTCGTTCTCGGCGGCTCGATCAGATCGCCGTATACGACAACGGTGACGGGATGGATCCCGCATTGCTGGAGGCAGCGCTCACGTTCGGGGGCGGGTCCCATCAGGGCCAGAAGAACCCGGTAGGGATGGGCAAATTCGGGATGGGCTTGCCGAACTCCTCCATCTCACAGTGCAAGCGGCTTGACGTATGGACTTGGCAGGGTGGGACGACTTACCACACGTATTTGGACGTTGGAGAAATCGAGAGGGGTATTACGGAGGAGGTCCCGGAGCCGCGTGAGGCTGATTTCCCAGATGACTGGCGGCCGTTCCTCTCAGAGCAGCCGGGGGAGAGTGGGTCCCTGGTTGTGTGGTCCAAGCTAGACCGGGTTCGGTGGCGTACGAGCCGTGCACTCCTGGAGAACTCGCAGGTCCTTATCGGTCGCATCTACCGTTACTTCCTAAAGCAGGGGAAGGTGAGAATAAGGGCGGCGGCTTTCGCTCCGGACGAGGCGAGCGACGCATGGGACACGACGTATGAGCGCCTCATCAAACCGAACGACCCGCTGTACCTGATGTCCGGGACATCGACTCCGGCGCCGTATGATTACGAGCCGGCTTTTGAGCAGTTCGGTGAGCCTGTGAAGATCGACGTCCATTTCCGGGAGGAGGTGCACCCGGTTACGGTGACGTTTTCCCTTGCGAAGACTACGGCGCGTGAACTCGGCGGTGAGAGTCCCCTCGGGCAACACGCACGCTACAACATCGGGATCTCTTTGATCCGAGCTGACCGCGAGTTGGACATGAGCCAGGCCTTTGTTATCGGGTACGATCCGAGAGAGAGGTGGTGGGGCGCGGAAGTTTGCTTTCCGCCGGCGCTGGACGAGGTCTTCGGGGTGTCGAACAACAAGCAGAGCGCGCATGCATTTGCCGCACTCGACCTGGATGAGGACGCCGCTGTCGCAGAGATGTCGAAGACGGACTACCTAGAGACCCTCAGGAGGGAGTCTGATGTGCGCGCCGCGATGTACGAGATTGCCGCGCGCATTCAAGCCAACCTTAAGCCCCTTCGCGCACAAATTCGGGAGCGGGCGAGGCGGCGTCGCGTGCGTGGTGTGGATACGCCGGTGGATCCGGCAGAGACAGCGGCGACGCGTGCGACCGATGCACGCCGGCAGGATGGCCATGAGGGCCAAAGTGACCGACAGGAGGGTGCGCCGGCCGAAGAGCGCACGGCGCAGATTGTAGCGGAGATGGTGTCGACCGGGGTACCGGAGGACGAAGCTCGCGACATCGCCGTAGAACACGTGGAGTCGCAGATCAAGTATATCTTCCAAGAAGCAAGCTACGAGGGTGCGTCGTTCTTCTCGGTTGCTTCGCGCGGTGGTGCTATCATCGTCTACATCAACCTAAAGCACCCGGCTGCAGAGTCCCTGTACGAGGTGATCAAAGAACAGGAGGCAGGCGCATCTAACAAAGCCCTCGAGGGTCTGAAGCTCCTCCTGTGCGCGTGGGCACGAATGGAGGACGAGACTACTAACCCCAAGCAGTTGACTTGGCTTCAGGATCGCAGGGAGGACTGGGGTCGTATCGCCCGCGACTTCCTTCGCGAGGCCGCGCAGCGCGGGTAGGCACCGTGGGAGTGCGATGGCCTGCGGGGGAGTACCTGTCCCTGCTGGAGCGGGCGGCCTCCGCTGCAGCAGGAGACGTATGCCTCATCGCTCCCTTCGTCAAGGAGGCGGTACTGCGCCGGCTTCTAGCAACGGTCCCGCAGGACATCGCTGTTACGGTGGTGACGCGGTGGCGCGCCGATGAGGTCGCAGCTGGGGTGAGCGATCTTGAAGTGTTCGACCGCGTCCAGGAGCGGCCTGGCGCGCGTCTCCTGCTCTGCCCCTCGCTGCACGCAAAGCTCTATCTATTCGGAACCGAACGCGCTTACGCCGGCTCGGCGAACCTGACCAACGCGGCGCTTGCCGAAGGCGGAAACATCGAACTGCTTGGGGAATTCCGGCCGGTCCCACTGTCGCTGCTACGCTTCGCCGAGATGATCCAGTCCCGAAGTCATGCTGCCGAGGAAATCGAGCGGGTGAGGATAGCGGCTGCTGCAGAGGCGTTGCGCCGAGACTTCCCGCGCCCTCCCCCAGCATCAGCAGAGGAGCAGGGGGGACTCACCTCCGATAATGCGCGCGGACCTTCGTGGATTCCACGTTTTCGCCACCCTGGCGAGTTGTACGCTCTCTACGCGAATCCTGACGCCGGAGCCGTACCCGACGCCTTACTTGCGGCGGCGCACGATCTCGCGCGTATCGAGCCTCCGGAGGGGTTGGATTACGAGGATTTCCGCGTGGCGGCCGCGGCCGCTCTCTCAACGAGCGAGTTCTTCGCCAGATTGGACGACTACCTACGGACCCCGCGCTTCTTCGGTCCGCTGCGCAGTTGGCTCGAGCACAACATTCCTCTTACAACCAACGACCCAGCAGCGACGTTACAAATCCTAGTCCGCTGGATGCTGTGGGCATTTCCGGGCCAGTACCGGCTGGAGCAGCCGAGGTTCTCAGAAAGATTCGGCCGGAACGACGCAGACTGGTCTCTCCCCGCGCGCCGGCGTGGGCGGCGCGGCTATCCGTGAGGACTCAATACCGCTATGCAAGTGCATCGCGCACTGCAGCGGTAGCCCCTAGCAGGAGATCCGCAGCGGTGTCGATCTCCGTGTCAGTCGTGAATTTCCCGATCCCGAACCGGAGCGCGCCGTCGATCCGCGCGTCCGGCAGGCGCAATGCCCGCAAGACGTGGGAAGGTGCCAAAGTGCCAGATGAGCAAGCTGATCCGGTGGAAAGAGCGACGCGGTGCCCCACGCGAGCGATCACCGCAGTGTTCGGCACGCCGGGGATGGAGAGGTGAAGATTGCCGGCCAATCGGTGTTCGGTGTCTCCATTCATCACGAGGCCGGCAAGGCCACTACGGAGAAGTTCCCACAGCCGGTCGCGGCGCGCGGCGATCACGGGCTCGTCCGCCGCCATCTCAGTGAGTCGGAGTCGGGCAGCCTCACCCAATCCCGCGATACCCGGAACGTCGAGGGTACCGGGCCGGAACCCGCGCTCGTGGCCGCCACCGTAGAAGAGCGGCCGGAGGCGCACCCCTGGCTGGACGATGAGCGCGCCTACTCCCTTGGGCCCGTACATCTTGTGCCCGGATAGGACTAGGAGCTGTACTCCCCAGGTGTCGACGTCGAGCGGAATCCTGCCCGCAGCCTGCGTGGCGTCGCAGATCCAGGTCACCCCGTGCCTCATCGCGATCTCCGCGATTTCCGGCAATGGGTACACGTTTCCGATCTCGTTGTTGGCCGCCATGACGCACGCCAGGTCGGCGCCGCGCGCACACGCCTCCGCGAATTCATCGAGATCGAGCCGGCCCATCTCATCGACCGACAGGAACTCCAGCACCGCGAGTCCCTCGTGGCGCAAGGCTTCGCAGGTTTCCAAGACCGCGCGGTGTTCTACCGGTGTGAGCAGCACGTGTGCGGGACTGCCCGGTGCGAACCGCTCGCGCACCCATCCCTGGATGGCAAGGTTCAGCGCTTCCGTGGCCCCCGAGGTGAACACCACCGAACGAGGGCTCGCCCCCACCAGCTTGGCCACGTGCCCCCGTGCCGACTGAACTGCTTCTTCGGCCTCTAAACCGAAGGAGTGGTCCGTGCTGTGCGCGTTTCCGAAGGATTGCGTCAGATGGCGCAGGACCACCTCGGCCACCCGAGGGTCTGTCGGCGTGGTGGCATGGTGGTCCAAGTAGATCCGAGAGTCCTCAGACATGGCAGGCGATGCAGCCGAACTCCTCTTCCTCGTCCAAGGTGGCAGCAAGTACCTGCGCGAGCGGCGCGTTAGCTTGGTCGCGCACCTTGAGCGCCCTTGCTTCGGCACGCTCGTTTTCGATGATAATCTCGTCGCGGCGTCCGATCAGCTCCAGCAGCGTCTCACCCTGCGTCCAGGTGTACGTGCGTCCGTCGCGATGCGCCTGCTCGTACGCGACGGCGCGTGCGAAGAGGTCCGGGTGTTCAGTGGCCAGGCGCACCCACTCCACCTTCTTCTGATAGAAGCAGAAGAAACAGCCCGAGCGGCTCCGCCACTGGTAGTACGACGGCATCCCGATACCGCTCTCCTCCAGAAGCCGCTTAACTGCCGCCAAGTCGTAGCCTTCCTCCTTGAAGGGGAAGACAGGTGAAATATTCGGTTTCGTCGAGATATACCCGGATCGCCGCTCGTCCGCGCGGATGCCCACATAGCTGACCGCCTCATCATCGCCCACGAACGCTTCAAGAGGAGCGATCTTCAGCTTGTTCGTGCACCACCGCATGCGCGGTGAGGGCAGAAGCCCACCGTACACGTCGAGCCAATGATCAAAGCCTCGCTCAGAGCTCAGGTACTCGATCCGGATCCCAAGGCGAGCCTTGAGACGGTCGAGGTACTCGTACGTCTCATCCAGTTCCTTATGAGTATCGCAGAAAAAATACTCCATCTGGGGAACTCGCTTGTGCATCAGCACCGCCAGCGCCGCGCTGTCCTTCCCCCCTGAGAGGCCGAGGATGTGTCGGACTTCCTTAGCCATTCTTCCTCCGCATCACAGTTTCGTGGCGTCCGTCGGCTTGCGGCGGCGCAGTGTTCAATTTACGCTCGCCCATGACCTCGTCGAGGATGGCGAGAGCCACGGCCTCGCGCATCCCGGGGTCACCGAGCTCGCGAATTTTGTGGATCAGCCCCTGGGCAAATTCTCGGATGGGCGCCTGCTTCGTACGCTCCACCCATACCACTCGCTGCAACTCGCGACCGTCCTGGTCCGTCACAGTGACGCGGCGAGCGTCGAAACTCTCATGAGGGTCGGCAACGGTCTCGCGTAGTAGCGCTTCAAGACGCCCGAAGCGGTGCGCCACCTCCCCGAGGTTAATCTCGAATGCCAAGGCGTCGTCGCCGGTCCACGTCTCCGCAGGACGATCAGCGATCACCATCACCACTGACTCCAGCCAGGTCCGGTCACTTGTGTCCGGTTCCACGGCCGCAGCTGTGAGGCGCCGTAACGTGGGCTCGACGCATCTGCCGAACAGATACTGTGACCGAACCCTAAGATCCTCACGGAGCTTGCCCGGGTCACTCTGCACTCCGAACGCCTCGTGGATCATGATACGGCAGTGATCCAGTAGGCGATCATAGTACCCTTGGAGTTCCCGAATGGCACGAAAGAGGGCGCCGCGAAAGGCGCGCAGCCGCAACGGTCCCTCCCCAGCCGGCATGGGGTCTAGAATGGCGGCGTGTCCGACCGCAACTGGCAAAATCTCGAAGAGCAGGCGGTCGGGCTCCGTAGCGGACAGCAGCGCGTCCCGGACTGCCGTTGCCTCCGGTGAAAGGTCGTTCGCACGTCGGGTAACCGGCGGAAGCGCTATGGCGAAGCGGACCAGCGGACGAACCACGCCAAGGAGGGTGGCATTTCGCACTCGCAGGGCCTTGGGGTTTGTTCCTCCACCCGTAACCAACTCTTCGGCGAGGTCGCGGAAAACCTCCCAGCGGAGCCCCTCCAACGCGAGATGCTTGACCGCGAAACGTCCTGGTTGCTTGACCAGAAGTTCGAAGTGCTCGGGCCCGAGTTGCGGGAGGAACGTTCCATCCCGGTAGACGCTGATGTCGTCGGCATGGTGTAGGAGCACAGCCGCCAAGACGACTGGAACGGCGCCCGGCTTAATTCCGTACGGCGGCTGCTCCAGGAGGCGGTACAGCCCATCCAGTGTTACAGGAGCGGTATCCGCGGCAATGCAGAATCGTTCAATCACATCCCAAAACGACCGAAGCCCGTCGGTCGTCGGCGGGCCGAAGCCCCAAGCGCCGCTCCCATCTCGCCGATGAATTCCTGTATGAAGCAGCACGGAAGCGTACATCGCGTAATCCGGCCCCTCGCCGACGATCCCGAGCCGCTCCTGATCACCGCGCGCAAGCATCGCCTCCAGTAATTCCCGGCGGGCACGCGCGCCCTGCGAGGTGAGTTCTCGCCGGTTTAGCATCTCGTTCCACAGCACCGGGCTCAAGGGGTATGCTCTGTCACACAGGTCGGACAGCGCGGCGCCGACCCGACCCGGCAGCAGCACACCACCAGTCTCGGGCGGCGCGTGCGTAAACGATTCGCGCAACGCGATCTCCAACCCACGCCGCGCCAGCACAAGCCGCTGGCGGACCTCTCTTCGGGCGACGCCGTCTCGGGCAAGCGCGGGATCATCGGACTCGATTACCTCCAGTGCCGCGAGGTCACGGGCCGCTGAACTGAGGGCGTGGGTCACGCGCGCTCTCACCGCTGCAAGCGGCCTTCCATCGGGAAGCGTGGCTGGTAGCTTCGGAAGCGGCGTCTCGTCTACCCAGTACAGCAGCAGCCCGTCGCTCTCGGAGGACCGAGGATTGACGGCTTCCAAGTCTGTCGCGCAGTCGGCGTACTCCCGTTCGAAGTAGCGCAGGGTACCCGTTTGATAACTGTGCCGAGACGCGACCGCAGGTCCCATCGGTGCAACCGCTTCCAGCACCTCGGCCAGGAGCCGGCTGTCAGCATCGAGACGTGCTTGCACAGCCGCTTCCGGGTTATAGTCGGAACCCTCCCACAATCGGTACTCGTCCACGCGAGTCCTGTATGTGAGCAGTCGACGGTCCGTAAGGCGGTCCAATGCAGTGGTCCAGCGTCGCTCTTCGTCTGCATCACTGGCCCGCTCACAAAGGGCCGCGAGAACAAGACCCCGGCTGGCCCTCAGGGAGCCGCCGAGAGCTACCAGGTTTAGTGCTCCGATAGTCTTCAGTGCGGCTGTCTCGTCCTCAGATAGGCCCGTGGCGTCGCGAACGAGTGCGTGCACCTCTGTCCACCGCTGGAACTGCGGCCGTGAGGCGGGCGATCCCGCATCGAGAAAGTAGTCGAACACGCGGGGCAGGCGCAGCAGCGGGAGCCGCTCCGCTTCGGCTGTCTCCGTCGCAACGAAACTCGCAAGGGAGTTCGGTGCGGGGCTCGCGAGAAAGGTGAAGAGGGAGCGGTCGTTCTGTGCATAACGGGCGCAGAGCGCCGGCAGCGTCAGGGCGGTCACGGGGTGGAGCGGATAGACCGCTGCGAGTCGCTGTGCGGAAAGTGCATCCGCGAGCGCAGTCCCGTCCAGAACACTAGAGAGGCGGGCGTGCCAGTGTTCGGCGCCCTTTGCGACCGCGGTCGCGATCGGTGCAGGCAGATCAGCATCGATGACACTGGCCATCAGCCGGAGCATCTCCTCCGGGGACTCCGTGAAGGCCAAGTCCTCAAAACGGCCCTGGATCTTGTCCCACTCGGCACGCTGTGCGGCGGAGAGGGTCGCACCGTATTCGACGAACGCTTGATGCAGCAGACCAACGACAAGCACGGGTGCGTCCCGCTCGCCGGCGGGAAGCTCCGCAAGACGCTGGAGTAGGTAGAGATCGTCGGCGCCACCGGAGCGCGCCGTCGCCTCCAAGTTCTTCCCCATCTCGTCGATGACAAGGAGCAGCCCTGTTCCCGACGCCTGTGCGAGCGCATATGCGAGATCCGGCAGATCGTCGAGCCGAGGGGGCTGCCCTGCGGCCAGCGTCTCCATGCGGACACGGCACTCGTCGACGGCGGTGGGGCGGCGGCCACGCCGGCCGGCCCAGAACGTTTCTGCGCCTGCGGCTAGCGCCCGGAGCACCGTATGGGCCAAGGGCTCCCTCCGAGCCGTCGCAACTGCGCGGACGAAACCATCTGGCGAGATCCGCGCCTGCAGTTCGTTCGCGACGCGTTGTCCGTCGGGATGCGTGGTGAGAGCGTGGAAAGCCGCGGCGCGATGCTCTTCGGGACCGAAGGAGACGGCGAGGAGGTGAGCGAACGCAGATTTGCCTGTGCCGTACACCCCCGTTACAGTCCACGCGCGATGGCTCCCGCCCCGGCCAAGGGCCCCAACCACACGGTCGAACGCCTCCACCGCGCGATCAGTCGGGACGTAGCCCTCGAGCGCGTCCGTGCGAGCGAGGTCACGCTCCAGGTTGACAGAGCGCGCATAGCGTCGCCTCAGGCGGATCCCATCGGCAAGGGCGAGAGTCGTCACAGGGCACCTCCGACCATTGCACGCTCGTAATGGGCACGGGTGAGTTCGTCCGCGGCAGCGGCGGCATCGCTGTAGGTGAGTTGTACGATTCCTCCAGCTTCTGAGAGATCGATACCGCGGTAGCGTTCCACAACCTCTTCGATGGCACTGTACAGGGAAGCCTCGGTCAGCTTGAGTGCGGCGGCGGGCCCTTCCCGGTCTCGCAGGAGGCGCGCAAGCGCGACCGTGCGAGCACCGGGGGCAGTGCGGGTGGCGAACCGCAGGGAGGCAGCACAAATCAACTCTGGAGTGAGGCCAGGCTTGTCGCCGAATGAAAAGGCGAATGAGCCAGGAGCCACACCCGGACTGATGAGTCCGAGTTCCACGAACGGACAGCGGATCGACTCTTCACCTAACGAGCGGGTCGTCTCACCGGACGCATACATCCGGAGGATGCACGTCACATCCTTCCGGAGCGATGATTCCGCGTTCCGCGCCGTCGGATATGTGCGTCCAGCGTATTCAGACAGTCCCCGGAGGAGCTCCTCGGGCGTGAACTCCGGCCGTGCAGCGACTAGAAAGGCATACTCCCACGCGCTCGCAAACGAGGGTGCGGCGAGCAACTGCTGATGAAGCAGCCAGAGGGAGCCGAGGTCCTCGAGGTAGGGGTCCCAGCCACTCGGCCCGAGCAGTTGACGCCCGAATGAAGTTGGCACACTCCCGTGACTCGTTGTTTCCAGTACCCTGAACGCGTGACACCAGTACCGAATAGCTCTAACCATGTTCTTACCAACCCCGAGGACGACTGGTGCATCGGCTCGGAGAAACACATGGGAGTCGATCAGGGCAGCGTCGAAGCCCTTCTTCAGCCAGCCGTGGCGGGGATGGAAGGTCTCATGACGAGCGAACGCCGGACCGACGGCGGCGGCTCGGGCTGAACCGTCGAACGATAGTTGGTTGATGGGTTGCATGGCGAGATCGGCGGAGACGGGTGCGGCAGCCTCTGGTGGCGCCACCGGATAGGTAAGGTACTACGACAGTGGCTGGAGGGAAACCGTTCATCACAGTTTCCGTCAATAGCTGCCGAGCACTACCTGTTGGGTGCAGTCCTCTCAACCCCCCTGTATGTAGCGGTCTCACAGCGACAAGCATGCACTGATCAACGGTCTCGCCGCCAGAAGGTCACCTTAGAAACTTGCCCGTAGCTCGATTGCGCACTGCCCTCCGGACCCGGAAGCCGATGTGACCTCCCGTGCATCGAGTTTTGGTTCAGCAGGCGCTCCTCGCGATGCGAAATCTCCGCAGTTGCACGCGCAAGCTGCGTTTGCCGGGAGGTCTACGAAGTGCGGCTCGTCCCCGCCGGTGATCTCGTACCGCCGGTCACCCAGAGGGAGTGCCTGGAGCGCGACGGCACGCTCCAGTCGCCCCAGCTCGATCCCGAACGCCTGGTCGCCGCTGAAGATGGATGCCTCATCGCCCATGCGTGCCGTCGGGCTCAGGGCTCCGGCGCCGCAACGACGTCGGCCGGCTGCGGCGGCGGCGGCGTCTCGGGTGCGTCGGGCATGCCCTCGTCGGAGGCGAGCGCCGCCAGGTAGTCCTCGTACATGTCGGGCATGTCGCACCGGGTGCAGGTGAGGTGAAAGACGAAAAAGCCGCGGCGCCCAGGAGGGGCGCCGCGGCGTGGACGGGATGTGCAGAGCGGACGGAGCCGGACTACATCCGCTCTTCGAGCCAGCGGCGCTCCGCATCCAGCGCTTCGCCGCGTAGCGGGAACGGGCCGAGCACCGGCCCGTCGCTCGGCGCCAGGTCGGCCGTCCAGCCGCCGCCGCCGTCCGGCTCCACGTGGGAAGCCCGGCGGACCGCAGCGACGCCCTCCGCGGCCAGCGCCGCCAGGCGGTCGTCCCACAGGAAGCGGACTCTGCCGCCGGGCTCAACGACGACCAGCAGCGAGTCCGGCATCGGCGGGCGCCTCCTGGTACAGCTCCGGGGTGGGGCGGTCGCCGGTGGTCCTGCCCAGCGACGCCTCGATGCCTGCGGTAAGCGTCCGGCAACCGGGTCCGGCGACCCCCTCCGCGCGCACGGTGACGCCGGCCTCCCCATCGATCTCCACGATCACGACTTCCACGGTATCTCCCTCCGTCAGCGGGTGAGGCGGAGCCGGATCATCCCGTCGGCCCCGAGCTGTTCCTGCACGCCGAACCCCTGCCGCCGGGCCTCGCGCCGGGTGGTCTCCGCGGCGTACTCCTGCCGGAGCCGGGCACACCCGGCGCCCACCTTCTCCTGAAGGCCGAAGCCCCCCATCCAGAAGTCCCAGAGCAGCGAGTAGCCCGGCCGCCCGTCGCGCCGGCTCACCACGCCGATCTCGTAGGGCTGCGGCCCGCTGGCGCTGCCCGGCGGCAGGCGGATGGCGTGCTCGCACCTGCCCAGGTCCTCCGCGGTGAAGCCCGCGGGGAGCGGGTAGTCGCCCACCGTCGCGCCGTACCACCGGTACGTCTCCTGCCCCTGCACGAACTCCAGCCCGAGGCGCCGGGACGCCTCCGCCAGGGCGTCGAGGTCGCGGACCTCCAGCTCGATCTCGGCTACGTGGGACATAGGGTCGGTCTCCTCCGTGTTCGGGTGGCGGGAGCAGCGCCGGCGCCGGCCGGCCCGGCGCAGCCCCCGTGGTGATCAGTCGGCGACCAGGCTGATGGCGCGGCGCGGCTTGGGCACCATGAGCCCGTCCATCGCCTGCTGGATCTGGGCGAGCCCGCTGGCGACGGTCGTGCGCGTGTCGGCGTCGGTGCGCAGGTCGTCGGGCCGGACGCCGCGGACCAGCTCCTGGGCGCGGCCGACCAGCTCCTGGAGCTCGGCGCTGGAGCCGATGTCGAGCTGCCGGAACTCCGCGAAGAAGGCGTTCAGGTTCACGAGCGCGCTGTTGCGGAACACCTTCGGCTTGCCGTCCTCCTCGCCCGTGAGGCGGTCGGCCAGGTGGGCGACGAGCCCGTTCAGGCGCGCGAGGAAAGCCTCCTCCGTGAGCCGCACGGCCTCGTCGAAGCGCGAGCGGATGCGCACGCACTCCTGCTCGTAGAGCTGCGGGTGCAGCCTGCGGAGGTAGCTGGGCGGCTCGAAGGACGGGAAGTCCCACGTGATCGCGAACGCGTCGTCGACGCGCGCCGGGTAGTCGCCCTCGGAGAAGAGGGAGCCGAGGTCGTCGCGGGCGAGGTCCTGGAGCTGGGGGTACGCCCGTACGAGCCCGGCGACCGCCTCGCGGAGCTCCGCCTGGAAGCCCCGCATCCGCTGGTCGAACACCGCCACCTGGTCCCGCCGCAGCAGGCGGATCCCCGGCTCGGGGAAGGGCACGGTCATCGACTGCCAGAACTCGGTCGCGGCCGCGTGGACGCGCATCACCGCCCGGAACGCGGGATGGCTGGTGTCGAGCAGCCGCTTGGTGCCCGCCAGGAGCCGGCGGTCGGCCGCGAAGCTGTCGGCGACCTGCGCGAGCTGCTCGCGCGTGAGGGCCTTGCGGGTGCCCAGCTTCTCGTGGTGCACCCGGCACGCGAGGGTGCGGTCCTGCAGCTCCGACGCGAAGTCGCGGGTCGCCTCGTCGTCCTGGAAAAGTGCGAGTGCGCTCGCCATGGTCAGTTCCGGTTGGGGTCGTGGGTGACGCGCCGGCTCCTGGGTGCCGGCGCCGGGCGGGTGGCGAGGTGGCGATACACGCCGGGCGCGCTGGCGGAGAGGAAGCGCCCGTCGGCGGCGCGGCGGAGCTGGTCGAGCTGCTCCGCGGAGGACAGGCTCACGGGCACGACGAAGTCGGCGGCCTCGGCGAGCGGGCACCGCAGCCTCCACGCGATGTCGCAGCACTGCCGGATCTCCGCTCCCGTCCACCCGTGGTCGCGCGGGAGCGCGCCGTCCGGGTCCAGGCCGTACTTCCGCAGCCAGATCTCCCAGATGCGCTCCCGCTCGCCTTCGGTCGGGATGTCGAAGAAGTAGGTGCCGAGCCCGAAGCGCCGCCGCAGCTCGGGCGGCAGGCTGGTGATGCTGTTCGAGGTCGCGAGCCAGAGCGAGCGGCCGTTGCTCACCGACGTGACGACCTTGAGCGCGGCGCGCAGCTGGCGCTCGCTCTCCCCCACCAGGCTGCCTTTCACTCCGCCCAGGTCGAGCTGGATGGTGGGGATGCCCGCCTCGTTGCCGCACGCCTTCGCGACCATCGACTTGGCGCTGCCCGGGGGCCCGACGAAGAGGGCGCCCATCGCGCCCTCGTCCTGCATGTAGCTCAGGATCGTCCCGAGCTGGTCCTGCGAGACGCCGCTGCTGTCCGCGCCATCGCCGCTCGCCCCCGCCAGGAACTTCTCGATCTCGTCGAGGAAGACCACGGCGCCCGGCGGGGAGTTTCCGGCGAGCACGCGCCCGAGGAAGCCCTTCACGGTCTCGACGCCGCCGACGTCCGCGAAGCGGCTTCCGCCGCGCTGCACCTTGAGCCCGGGGGTGAGCTCGATCTGCCGCCGCTTGTGCTCCCAGACGGCGTCCACGTCGAGCCCGTCGGGGGTCAGGCTCATCGCCGCCACCTGCTCGGCCTGGAACGCCGGGAGGCCCTGCACCGCCTCGACCGCCGCACCGACGTCCTCCTCGCGCGGCGCCAGCTCCGCGGCCGCGTACACCTCGCGGACGATGACTTCCAGAGCCGCCGGGCCCGGGAGCGGGTCGTCGAGCACGAGCACGTCGCCGGCGAGCTCGGGCGGGAGGTCGATGGCGGGGGCGAGGAGCACGACCGTGCGCCGGTCCTGCTTGAACTCGTCGCGCAGGTTCCAGAGCGCCTGGATCACCGGGGGGCTGGCGATCCACCGGTTGGCCATGTGGACCCACAGGACCGTCTCTTCCGGGAGCCGCTGCGCCTGCGTGAACAGCTCCAGCGGGTTGGCGACGGTGGGGTCGTAGGCGGTCCCGAGCACGGCCTGGCGGACCATGTGGCCGGCGTCGTTGCGGCCGCGCATCCCGCGCGCGCCGTCCCACTCGACCTGCGGGACCTCCGCCGCCAGCTCACGGCCGATCGTCTCGATGGTGGCCGCCGGGTCCGGGGTGGTGACCGCCACCAGCGGCACGCTGACTCGCCGGGCGGCCTTGAGCGAGCGGGCCAGGCCGCCGGCGCGGCGGTCCTCCGCGCCCGCCGCTCCCGGCAGCGGGTCCTGGGCCGGAGGTCCAGCCGGATGGGCTCTTGCGATCATTCTCCTCTGGGGAGGGGATGGACGTATTGCCGCGGTGCCGCTCGCGGCACCGCGGGGCCGGCGAAGCCGCCGGTCGGCGCTCCCGTTCTCGCTGGGGGAGCGGCCCGTGGCCGCGGCGGAGCGCGGCCACGGGCGGGCGACCGCCGGATGGGGGACGGCGGGGGGGCGTGCAGGCTGGGCGGGTCGCGCCGCTCAGCCGCTGGTCTCCATCTCCAGTGCGTCGCCCTCACCGCGGACTGAGCCCAGCCACACCTCGAGGTTGGCCATGCGCGGCTCGGCCGGGAGTCCACCGGGCACGGACACGAGCGGGGCATCGGATTCCGCGAGCCGTGCGACGAGCGCGGACGCGAGCGCCTGCGCCGATTCGGCTCCCCCGGGGCAGGCGACCTCGAACGCGACGTGCGCCGGGTACGCGAAGTGGTACGGGCCTCCGTCCTGCTCCCGCCCGGCGGTGGCGGTGGGGGCGCCCGCGGCGTCGGCGGAGCTGCCGGGCCGGCCCGCCTGTCGCTCGGCCGCCCCCGCGAGCGAGCGCAGCGCACGTGCAGCCATCAGCAGCACGCTCGCGCACACCGCGCGGAAGCGGCTCGGGGGCCGGGTGGTGTCCAGGTCGTGTGTCATCGAATCAGGGGTGTGGGTGGACGTGCGGGACGGATCAGGGCTCGCGGACCACCTCCCGCGGCTCCTTGTCCCGGCGGAAAGCGACGAAGACGGGCGACCGGAGACGGCCGTCCGCGGTCCAGTCGGCGAAGCGCACCTCAGCCACGAGGCGGGGCTCGGTCCAGCGCACCGGATCGTCCAGGGCGGGAGGCGCGGCGAAGGCGCACCGCGGGCACTCCAGGGGGCGGAGGCGCTGGTGCGCGTCGGCCAACTCCCGGCGCGTGAAGCCGGAGCCCACCGATCCCGCGTAGACGAGATCGCCGCGCTCGTCGTGGTAGCCGAGGACGAGGGCGGCGAACTCGCGGTGCTCCGACGCGGAGACCGTGAAGCCCGCGACGACGAACTCCTGCCGTCGCGCGGCCTTGATCTTGAGCCACGTCGCGGCCCGCTGGCCGGGCTGGTAGCGGGAGTCCGCCCGCTTGGCGACCAGCCCCTCCCAGCGCTCCGCGAGCGACCGCGCCAGCAGGGCCGGCCCATCCTCGTCCTGCTCGCCCAGGCGGATCCCCGCCGGGGGATCGGACAGCAGCGCCTCCAGCACCTGCCGGCGCTCGGCAAGGGGCCGGTCCAGGAGGGCGGCGCCGCCCACGGCGAGCACGTCGAAGGCGACGAGCGCCGCGGGGATGCGGAGCGCCAGCATCCGGACCCGGAACGGCTGCTCCACGCCCAGGCGCGACTGGAGCATCTGGAACCCGGCGAACCCGTCGCTCGTGGTGCTGACGATCTCGCCGTCGACCAGGAAGTCGCGGCCCACGCCGGGGCGGAGCTCGCGAAGGGGCTCCACCAGGTCGGGGAACTGCCGGGTGAGGGAGTTTCCCTTCCGGCTGGTCAGGGTCACCCCGTCGTCGCCCGCGCGGGCGAGCACGCGGACCCCGTCGTACTTGGGCTCGAAGAGCCACCCCCGCCCCGCGGGCAGGACGGAGGCGGCTTCGGCGAGCATGGGCTGGATCCCGATCATGGACGCCTCAGGCCGCCTTCCTGGCGGCGAGCGAGGCGCGCAGGACCGCCACCAGGTCGATCACGTCGGTGGCTTCGCGGGCGGGCGCGGCGGTGAACTCCACCTCTTCGCCCCGTACGCGCGCCTCAATGATCCGCTCCAGGTTCGCGCGGTACTCGTCCGTCCATCCCTCCCCGGCGAGCGTGCCGTCGAAGCCGGCGACCAGCTGCTCGGCCAGCGCCAGCTCCGCGGGATCGTGCACCGCGTCGGGGAAGGCGAACTCGGGCGCCACCAGCTCGTCGGGCCAGTGCATCAGCTGGAGGACCAGCGCGGAGCCCGAGACGCGCAGCGCGGCGATCTGCTGCTTGCTCTTCAGGGCGATCTTGCCGACGGCGACCTTGCCCGTGCGCCGGATCGCCTCCCGCAGCAGCGCGTACGTGCGCGCGCCCTCCGCCTTGGGGACGACGAAGTACGGGGTGTGGAAGAAGCGCAGGTCCACCTCGCTCTCGGCGAGAAAGAGCCTGATGTCGAAGCTCCTGGACAGGGGCAGCGCGGCGCGATCCATGTCCTCCTCGGTGAGGACCACGTACTCCCCGGCCGTCACCTCGAAGCCCTTGGCCAGGTCCGCGAACGCGAGCTCCGCGTCGTCGTGGCTGCAGCACCGCTTCATGGAGATGGGGACCCGGTGCTCGGGGCAGAGCTGCTTGAACGAGAGGTCCTGCTCGCGGACGCTCGTGTAGAGGGCGACGGGGATGTTCAGCAGCCCGAAGCCGAGCGTGCCGTTCCAGACGCTGCGTGCCATGGAACCGATCCTGTTCGAGGGGAAACGGCGGCGGCCGCCCCGGCGGAATGCCGGGACGGCCGCTGTCGCTGGAGCCGATCGCCCTTCCGTTCTCACGGCGGAGCGGCCCGCGGCCGCGCGCCCAGGTTGGCCCGCTACGCCGCGAGTACGTCCGGACTCGCCCCCTCCCCCGCGCCGCGCGGCCTCCGCGTCCGGCCCTTGGAGCGACCGAAGGGGAGGGAGTCGGCATCGTCCGGCATCGCTGCCGCCCACGACGGCACCAGGAGCTCCGCCTCCGCGAACGAGAAGTAGCCGGCGTCCCCCACGATCACGTGGTCCACGAGCTCCAGGTCCAGTGTCGTGGCCGCCTGACCCAGCTGGTGCGTGAGCCGCCGGTCGAAGGCGGACGCCGCGGGGACGCCGCGGGCTTCGGGGTCGTTGTGGACCAGGATCAGGCGCCGGGCGTGCTCCCGGAGGACGGGCTGGAACACCTCGCGCGCATGCACGAGCGCGGCCGACCGGAGTCCGCGGCTGACCACGGCCTCGCGGACGATCTCGTTCCGTTCGTTCAGCACCAGCGCCCAGTACTCGGTCACGTCCAGGTCGCGCATCCGTGAGTGAACGCGCCGGAAGACCGCGTCCGAGTCCACGATTCGCTCGCCTGGCTCCAGCGCGTGCTCGGCCGCGAACCGGCGCGCGAGCTCCAGGGCGGCCAGGAGCCGCGCCGTGGCGGTGGGGGTGATGCCGGCAGCCGCGCAGAGCTCGGACGCCGTCGCGCGCGCCATTCGGCGGAGAGGACCGCGGCCGCCGAGCCCCGGGAGACCGCACAGCACCCCGATCGCCCCGGCGTGCGCTCGCTCGCGCCCGAGCCCCGGCTCGAGCAGGATGGACAGGAGCTCGTGCAGGGCGAGGTCGCCGGGGTCGTGGGTGAGGATTCGGTCCCTGGAGGTCGTCGCCCCGTGCCGCCGGCGGTGCCTGTGGAGGACGTCCCGCGCCGCATCCGCCGCCTCTCGGTCGAACGACGCCATGGCCGGATCGAGCGGGAGGGTCATCGGCCGCCTCCCTGGACGGTACCGCCGGCAGGGGTGGTCAGGGGCGCCGCGGGGGCGGAGTCCCCGACCAGCTCCAGCACGTAGCCGGCGTCCGCCAGGCGGACGCGTACGGCGTCCAACGCTGCCGGGCCGCCGAAGATCCCGGTCCCTGCGCCCGCCACGACGGCCAGGACCGCCTTGTCGCCCGCGGTGAAGCCGACCAGGCCCGGACCGTCCGGGCTACGGACGACGCGGACCGCGTCCGGCGGACGGACGAAGCGTGCGCCGCGCGGGCCGAGCGGGACCAGGTTCTTGGGATCCACGCCTGCCCGCCACTCGGAACACCTGGGATTGCCGTGCATGGGACCCTCGAAGTCCACGCACGCGAACGAGGAGGAGTGCCGCGGCGGTGCCGGACGTACGGGACGTCCGGCACGGCGAGCACGCCCTCCACCCCCGGCTCCAGGACGCACTCCGGATTGCCGGCATAGCCGCTGTAGTACGCCTCGACCGGCTCCCGCACCGTGACGCGCATCCCGACGTGGAAGCGCTCCCAGATCTTCGCCGGACGGTCGTCCCGCCCCAGCGCCAGCCGCGGGCCGCTCATTCCGCCCCCCTGGAGTCGGCGGCCTGGCGGCGGTGCTGCGCTTCCAGGTAGGCCTGGACCTGCGGGCCCAGGCCGTATGCCTCCACGAACGCGAGCAGACGGTCGAGCACCCCGTCGCGGTCGTGGCCGGCCTTGAGCACCAGCGGCTCGATCCGCGTCCATCCGGCGGCCGCGCTCGCGAGCATGTCTCCCAGGGCGAGGATGCCGTCTTCCGGGCCGGCCGGCGGGTCGCGGTCGTCCTCGACGGATCTGAGGTACCCGGTGTCCGCTCCCCTCGCGTGGCCCTCCACGAACACGATCGAGTCGTAGCCGGGCGTGATGGGTTCGATGCAGCGCACCACGACGTACTCGCCGCCGGGCGGGAGCTCGCATCTCGGGGAAGCCGGCCGGATTCGCTCGCCCGGCTCGAACATCTTGAACCTCTCGACGAAGGTGCGGAATTCGTATCGCATGGATCGGAGTGGAGGGAGGGTGCGCGCGAATCCATCGAAGGCGCGGCCGCGGATCGCGGATGGAGCGGGCGAGCGCGGCGGTGTCGGCTTGCCCGCGCTCGCCTGTGCGGGCCGTCGTCGCGAAGATCCCGCATGTGCCGCTGCGATGGATGGTGGTCCCCCTGAGGCCCTATGCAGCGGGGAGGGGAGCGAGCTCCAGCTGCTCCGCGAGGCGGCAGTCCACCATCCGCAGCTCCCCCGTCTCCTCGGCGGCAGCCACCTCCGCGCGGGTACGCCACTCCCGCTCGCACGCGATGCACCGGACGACGCGCCTGGGGAACTCCTGCACGTGGGCGATCCCCAGCGCGCCCTCCGGGCAGGTGAGGTGCTGGACGTACCAGGCTTCGATCCGCCGCATCACGTCCCGGTGGATCGCCGCCGAGTGGAGGCGCCCCTGGCGGCGGTGTTCGTGGAGCGCCTCCGGGGGCTCGCGCGTGCTGAGGAACATCAGGAGGTCCGAGGGCGCGGCGCGCGCGCCGGTCGGCAGGTCGTCGCGCGGGCGGTTCCACTCGTCGAGCAGTTCGCGCGCTCGCGCCCTGGGCAGCTCACGAAGGCGGGCGCGCGCGCGGCGCCACTGGTCAGCCCAATCCTTCCGGGCCGCCCTCCAGGCGGCTTCCGCCGCGGCGGCCTTCCGCGCCCGGTGCTCGTCGAGGGAGGGCACGAGTGGCGGGTCGACGACTTCGGCCAGCAGTCCCCAGGTGCGTGCGTGGCGCGCCCGCTTCCCGGCGGCGCTCCGCTGATATCCGGAGATCGCCTGACGGGTGAGCGGACCCGGGGCCAGGGGATGCGCGAGTCGTTCGACGTCCCTCGCCCGGCACCGTCGCAGGATGACGAGAGGCCGCGCGGGGTCGATGCCCCGGCACTCCCCCGCGTCGTGCGGCGGTGCCGCGGTGGGAGGGTGGGCGGCGCTCACCGTCCGCTCCGGCGCCGGTCCAGGGCTTCGCCCCAGGCACGGGGCGACTGGGCGATCACGGCTCCTTCCCCCCGTCCTTGAGGGCGGCGTACGGCCGCGCGTCCGCCGCGGGAGCCGCCTCTCCCGCGGCTCGCCAGAGGGCCGCCGGATCCGCGCCCGCCGCAACGAACCGGTGGCTCGTGGGCCCCGTCCTGATCGTGGCCGCCCAGCGCGCTTCCCCCGGGACGCGCAGGACGGTCCGGGTGGCATCACGGTAGACCTCGTAGCCGGCGAGCAGTCGCAGGGCGGGAAGCCCGTCGCTCCCCGGCGCGCCGCCGGGCTGATCCACGGCTGCCAGCGGAGCGGCAGCCGACAGCCCGCGGTGGAGGACCGGGCGCGCAGGCACTTCCTCCGGCCCTCCGAAGTCGATCATCATCTGCCCCTGCATCGTCGCGCCGTACCTCCGTCGTCGTTGAGCAGGTCCTCGCGGGCCGCGACTACGACGCAGCCGCCGAAGAGGGCCGGGGACGCCGGGACCGGGACCCCCCCTCCGTTCTTCCTCGGGCCGGGCGCCGCCGCGCCCGAGCGCTACGGCCCTGCGGGGTAGCGGCGCTTCGGATACGGCAGGCCGCCCTCGTGGAGCGCGGCCAGGCGCGCGGTGGCCGGGGCGTCGAGCCCCATGACGTACGCGAAGTTTCCCGGGTGCCGGACGCGCCGGAACGGCGGCAGCGCGCAGACACGGTCGGTCCATGCCCTCCAGCTCTCGCCCCGCGCCCGGGCGGGGGCTCCGTAGGCGCGCAGCTGCCGCACGGCGTAGCCGATCCCTCGCTCCTCCGAGCGGATCTTGGAGAGCGTTCGCGCGCTCACCACCGACCCGTCGGGTGCCAGGAGCACCCACCGCGGGCGCGCACGTCCGGCGAAGAGGCTTCCCTTGGCCTGGTAGATCGTGCCGTAGTGGGCGCCCTTGCTCAGCTCGCCGGCAAGGGTCCGCCGCTCCAGCGGATCCGCGAACGAGAGGACCGCGCGACACCCCTTCTCCCGTCCGAGCGCCGCGAGGGCTCGCCTCAGGAACCAGGTCTCGCCGTTGAAGCGCACCGACGGCGCGCAGGCGAACCGGCCCAGCTCCACGGCGTGGTGGTGGTCCGGGCCCGTCCACCGCCGCAGCACCGCCTGCGACATGGGCACCGAGAACACGGCGACCCCCGCCAGGCTGGGCCCCGGACCCCAGAGGCCCACGGAAAGGCGCGCAGCCGGGAAGCTGGCCGAGTAGTGCTCGCGCACGACGAAGCTGCGCGCGAGCGCCTCCGACACGACGTCGACCGCGTATCCGCCGGGGCGGAACGGGTCCGCGGGCGTCACCCAGCGCTCGCGGCGGCGCGTCCACCGCTTCTCGAACGGGAACAGGGAAAGCTGTGTCATCGGCTGCGGGTATTCCCCCCAAACGAAGCGCCCCGCTCCGTCGGGTGACGGGGCGGGGCAGGGAAGGTCGGGCACGGCCTGGTGTGCCGGTGGCTGCGGACACCGCGAGCGGTGGCGGTTCGCGCTTCAGAGGGGCGGAAGCTCCCAGTCGGCGGTGTCCAGGGGATGGGGCGACACGGGCGTGGCGACGAGCCGGCCGGCGGCGTCGAGCAGCCCCTCGGGTCCCTCCGTCACGGGTCCGCCCAGGATTGCCTCCACCTCGTCGGCGCACCAGGTCCCCGGTTCCGCCGCGGAGTCGAAGCGGTACCGGGGCGCCAGCACCCGGCGCATGGTGCTGTCCATTCTGTCCATTATCGACCCCAGCCACCGCTCCATCTCCACCATCGGGATGGTCGCTCCTTCGTCGGGCGCGTCGGCGATCATCTCCTCGACGAGGAGCCGCTGCAGGAGGCGCGCGGCCAGGAAGCACGTGCGACCGCCGTCGGTCGTGCGCGGGCCGCGGTGGCGGAGGTGCTCCAGGGCGAACTCCAGGACGTTCAGCGCCAGCTCGTAGGCCCCGGGGGAATGGTTTCCCCAGTCGAAGGGGGCCGAGCCGCAGGCGACCACGTGCGGCACGTTCGTGCACGCGACCCTGCCGAGGCCGGCGCCCCAGGGGAGCCACCGCCGCTCGAAGACGAAGGCGACCAGCGGGGACGGCTCGGCAAGCGCGCGGTCGCACGTACTTGGGGCATCCCGCCGTTCGTGCTTCATCGGCTCCCCCATGGTCAGTATCCGCAGTCCGTCCAGAGCCCGTCCGCGGCGGTCTCGACGTCGCCGTCCATCCCGGTGCTGGAGAGGAGCCGCGCGAGGCGCTCGACGCCCAGCCTGCGCGCGTCCTCCTCGCCCCGGCCGATCCACTCGCCCAGCACCTGGTCCTCCACACCGGGAATGCCTCTCGCGAACGCCGCCAGCACTCCTCCCTCGCGGACCTCCTCGTGTGCCTCGGCGGCGAGCATCGCCACCGCCTGCGCGACGCTGAGCAGCGCAACGACCATGATCGCGTGCGACTCCTGGGGCGCGCGCCCGGTTTCCGCGATGACGCCGCCGTGCCTCGTGACCCACGCCGTGATCTCGAAGCACCTTTCCAGCAGGCGCATCTCGTCCGGGTCGCCGTCGTCGCGTACCGCGAAGAACCGGCAGAGCAGCGGGGTGCCGGGGTGCAGGCCAGCGGTTTCGGCCACGTGGGTACGCGCGATCGCGGATGCGAGCATCTTCGGCCGGGGCGGGTGAGGAGGTGCCGGAATGCAGCCGAGCCGGTGCGGAGCCGTCGGGGGGCGGCGCTGTTGATACCCCGGGGCTCGCCGGGGGAGACGTTGCACGCGTGCAACGACGCGTGGTCCCGCCTGCTGGAAAGGGAGGCGCCCGGCCGACGGCTACTCCTGCCCGCGCCGACCCAGGGCGCGCGCATAGCGGCGGAGGCCCGCCAGCAGGTCGTCGGCGTAGGCGGGATGTCCCGCGAGCAGGACCACGGACTCCGGCGGCGTGGCGGCTTCCAGCTGCTCGACGGCGCGGAGCACGACTTCGGCGCGGACGGCCTCGGGCGAGGTGGCGGCCCTCCGGTGCCGCAGCTTCCGCTCCGCCCGGTCCCATGCCCGCAGGTGCGCGGCGGCCGAGTCGGTCGCGGATGCCCAGTCGCCGTCGACGCGAGCCAGGCCCCGCCCCACCAGCGCGCGCAGCACACGGCCGTCGACATGGTCCGCGAGGAGGGGCGCCGTCTGGCGGACCATGCTCCGGAGGACGTCTTCCTGCGCCTCGCTCAGCCGCGCCCGGCCCGGGTCCGCGGCGGCTCGGTTCCGTGCCTCGCCGCCCCCGCCTCCCAGGGCCGCCTCGCCGGCTGGGGTCGCGCGGACGGAGCTGCCCGTGACCTGGGCGAGGCCGCGGGAGACGAGCGCGCGCAGGGAGCGCCCGTCCGCTTCCTCGCGCGGGAGCGGACCGCGGGTGGCGAGGGCGCGGAGAAGATCCAGCTGGTTGGAGCTCAGTGACACGGTGAGGCAACGGCGAAGGTGTAGCGGACAGCGAAGGGAGGCGGACAAAATAGGTGGCGGCCTCCCGCCCCCGAAAGACGCCTTCCTCACGCCGCCTCCGCCAGCGCCGCCGGAGCGTCGGCGACGGGGAAGTGCTCGACGAAGAGCGCCAGTGCGTCGTGCGACGTGAGGTGGAGGAAGTTCCCGGCGGGCTCGTAGGCGACCGCGCCCTGGAGGCTCGGACGCATCAGGTGGGTCCGGTCGCGCCCCAGCTTCGCCCCGCGGACCTCGATCCGTCCATCCCGGCGGAGGTGCAGCACCCAGCGTGCACCGTCCGCGCCGAGGAGCGGGATCTTCTCGCCGACCCGCAGGTCCTGCAGCAGGGCCTCCGGCGTGGCGTCCCGCGCCTCCTTGCTGCCGAAGGCCCAGCGGATCCGGTGCGCCTCGCTGGTGGTCAGGTCCAGCCCGCTCACCAGCCGCCCGTCGTCGGCCGTGAACTGCAGGTACCGCCGCGTGCGCGGCTGCCCCTCGGAGTCGGGGCCGCGCGCGCGCTGGATGCGCGTCATGTGCTCCGTCACGTGCCCCTGCGCGATCACGCCGTGCTCGCCGTCCTCGTAGCGGACGTCGACCAGGGTCATGGGCGGGCTCGCTGGAAGCGGGCGCTCGCGGAGAACGGAGCCGCGAGCGCGGCCGGTCCGGCGGGCGGAGAGCGCTTCCAGCGTCTCGATGGTGAGCAGCGCGTCCCGCTCCTCCTCCCAGAGGGCGAGGGCGTGGTGCGAGTCCTCCATCGGGAACATCAGCATCTCCAGGAGGAAGTGGCGCATCTGGGTGCCCTCCTCCGGCCGCAGCTTCGGAGTCCAGACGACGGCGCCGCTGCTCGTCTTCTGGCGCTCCAGGAACTGGCTGCCGGTGAAGTGCGCTCGCTCCCACGCCTCCAGCCGCTGGACGGCGTTCTTCATGGCCTCCAGCGCGATCCCGCCGGACATGTCGAACTGGTCCAGGGCGTCCGTCCCGGTCGCCTCCGCGGACCCCTTGCACGTCGCCCCGAGCGAGGCCATCCGCGCCGCGATCGTGCTCGCGAACTTGCGCTCTCCTGCCGCCGTCGAGGCCATCAGGACGATCTCCGGCGCGGAGCGCTGCCCGGTGCGGTCCACGCGCCCGAGCTCCTGCTTGAAGAGGTCGGCCGACCACTCGTAGTCGGCGGCCAGCATGGTCCGCGGGTGCCCGTTGGTGTCGTGGAGGCTGATCCCCACCTTGCCGGCCTTGCTGATCAGCGCCACCCGGCGCGTGCCGGCCTGGAAGTCCCCCATCCGCTGCGTGCGGAGCCGAGCGGGGATGCGGCCGGTGATCGCGGCGACGGCCGAGGCGCCGAAATGCTGCGTCACCACCCGCACCGGGTCGCGCAGCCGCGGCAGCGCGCGCACGCGCTCCCGCAGCGCCTCGCGCGCGAGCAGGGCTTCCGGGATCTCGCCCAGGTCGCGGTACACCGTCTCGTTTCCTTCGGTCTCCTTTGTGATCTCCTGGACGTTGATGCGGTTGATCGCCGACTCCAGGCGGCGGTTGACTGCGTGCTCCTGGGCGTCGGCGCCCAGCGCCTCGCAGTCGTCCTCGTCGCCGGCCACGGAGTGGACGCTGATGACCACCTGGCGGCCCTCCGCCAGCGCCACGTCCGCGCGGGCCAGGACGGCGTCGAGCCGGAGGTCGAAGAGCAGCTGCTTGAGGTACGACTGCACCATCGCGCGGTCGAGCCCCTGCGTCTTCACCTTCTGGTTCATCGCGCCGAACTGCCGCGACGCGAGCGACAGGTCCCGGCAGATCGCGGCGGCCTCGTCGTACCGTCGGCGCGCCGCGGGGTCGCCGAGCAGGTCGATCCACTCGACGGCGAAGGTGACGCCGCCGCGCCAGAGGTCGCGGGACATGTAGTGCCCGGACGCCTGCAGCTCGCGCATCACCTGCTCGGTCTCCGCCGGCGTCGTGCGGATGGTGAAGGCGTCGTTGCGGCGGACCATGAAGCGCCGCTTCCCCTCCTTCGCCGCCTGGTCCGCGTCCACGCCGTCGGTGTCGCCCACGGCGGTGCTCTCCTGCACGTGCGCGCGCACGGCCCGCTCGGACGCGTCGCTCTCGCCCTCCTTCTCCGGCTCGCCCTTCCCGGTCTTCTTCTCGATCCACAGGTCGAACGCGCCCACCCGCCATTGGCGCAGCCCGTACAGGTAGCAGAGCTGGTCGAGGGTCACGGCGGGGGTCGCCGTGAAGTAGGCGATCTTCGGGGTGTAGGCGAGCATCGCCTCGTGCAGCGCCGCCCACGCGAGGCCGCGCTTGCTGTCGGCGATGTTGGCGTACTCGTGCGCCTCGTCGGCCAGCCAGACGGTGGGACGGACGTCGAGGAGGGCGGGGGCGAAGTCCGCGAAGTTGTACGAGTGGGCCAGGTACACCGCCGCCCCGGCGGGGCGGGGGAGCACGCCGCCCTCGCCCTTGGCTTCCACGTAGTTGGCCACCTCGACGAACTGCGCCGGAAAGGGCCCGTGCTCGTCCCCGGAGGCGACCCGCCGGAGCTCCTGCTCCAGGTCGCGGATGTTAGTCTCGTTCTTGGTGGTGACGAGGATCCGCGTCTCTCCCTCGTGGATCGCCTCCAATGCCAGCAGCGCGAGCTCGCGGCTCTTTCCGACGCCCACGTCGTCCGCGCACAGGAACCCGTGGCGCCGGTCCCAGGCGTCGAGCACGCGCAGGCTGAGCTCCGCCTGCTCGTCGCTGGCGCCGCCCGCGGCCCCCGCGCGGCCCCACGCGTCCCCCGCGAACGGGCTCTCGAACCCCTGGCGTACGACCGGCGGCGGCGGCATCCCCGCCATGCTCCGCGTCTGCACGACCAGCCGCGGGTGGGGGGCTCGCTGCTCCCGCAGGGAGACGACGAACGGGGCGAAGACGGCGCTCGCTTCCGCCTCGGCGCGCTCGCGGGCCTGCCGCTCCCAATCCGGCACGGCTCGGGGCGGCGGCGCGGAAGCGAACTCGATGTCGAGGGCAGCGCCGAGCGTGACCGCGGGCGGGACGTGGTCGAGGAGCGGGCGGTCGTCGCCCAAGGCATCCACCGCGGCCCGGGGCCCATCTCCCGGCGTCTGCGCAGGGCGATCGACGGGGTCGTGAGCCGCGGGGTCGGAGGGGGGCGCTGGATGGGGATCGCGGTGTCCGGGCGGGCTCGCGGCCGGTCCGGCTGCGCAGGCGAGGATGGGCGGGAGCGCCACCGGGCCCGCGCCCAGGGAGAGCGGCGCCGCGCCGCCCGTCTCGACGGCGACGGGTCCGTCGCCGGGCAGCTGCTCCGCGACGGCTTCGATGGCCGTGCGCCACTCGTCCCAGGACGGCTCTGCCAGCACCACCCGGGCGACGCTACCCGCGGTCTTCCCCTGGAGGGCGACCAGGAGCATGGCGTCGCGCAGGGCGCCGCGCGTCCGGTAGGACGCCACCGGGCAGCCCAGGTACAGCAGGGGCGTGTGGTGCTCGGCCAGCCAGCGCCTGAAGTCGGCGCCGGCGTCGGAGAGCGTGCTGGCGGGAAGCAGCGCGACGAGGAGCCCGCCGGGATTGAGACTCCGCAGGTGGGCCGCCGCGAAGCGTTGCGCGATGTTCGTTGCGGCGAACTCCGTGGCTCCGCGCCCGCCGTGTCCGCGGTTCATCGCCCCGAAGGGCGGGTTGGAGAGCACCGCGTCGAAGCGGGCGGGGTCCAGGGGCAGGCGCAGCGCGTCCCGGCCGGTCGGCTGAAGCCCCAGCCACGCCAGCACCTCCCTCCGGCGCGCGTCGGTCTCGTTGGCGCGGAGCGACACCCGCGCGAGCGGCAGCAGCGGCCGCGCCAGGCTCCCGGTTCCCGCGCAGGGCTCCAGCACCGTGCGTACGGAAGCGGCTGCTGCGACGAGATAAGCCGCCGACTCGGCGATCGGCAGCGGGGTGGAGAACTGCGCCTGCGCCCGCGCCGCCTCGGTCAGGGCGCGGCCGTGGAACCACTCCGCCTCGCGCTCGCGCGTGCGGAGAAGCCGCTCCTGCAGCACGAGCCCGGCGAGATCTGCCCCGACCACCCGGTGCGCCGCGCCCTCCAGGGCGTCGTACACGTCGTCCAGCGTCCAGGGACCGGCAGGGACGTATGGCGTGTCCGTTACGCGGGTGCCCCACGCCACCGCCTCGCCAGGGGTCCGGAAGGGGACCCCTTGGCTCAGCTCCTCGAAGGCGGCGTCGAGGAGGCGCTGGAGTGGCAGGCCTGCGAGAGGGGGTGCGGGGTCGGAGGCGGGCGTGACTGCGGCGGCGGCGCGTACCCGTGGGGAGAGCGCGGAGAACAGGTCGAATTGCATCGGGCGCGGAGTCGGTGCGGTGCACGGGACCGCCCTCGGCTGGCGCCGGGGCAGACCGCAGCAGCGTGGAAGCACCGAGGTCCGTTCTCTTTACTGCGCCAGCAATCCCGGCCCCCGCCCGCGGGCGGGAGCTGGTCGGTTGGGAACGCAATCATCCCGGCACCGCAGCTGTTCGCGGACCGGGGTGATCGGTAGGTCAACTTCGTTGGAGAGAGGCTGGAAGAGGAGCGCGACGGGCGAGCGTCGCTCGGCAGGTGAGCTTCCCTCTACGGGTCGTTGTCCGGCACCTCGTCGTCGAGCTGCCGCTTCCGGCGCTCGGCGTCCAGTCCCGGGAAGGGCGCATCCGCCTGGCGTATCAGCTGGGCGTCCGTAGCCCGTGCCCAGATCGGAGCCCAGATCGCCTCAAGGGCGGTCTGGAGAACCGGATCGCTGAACCCCACGATCGTCTGGTTGGAGACTCGGTAGGGTTTCCCTGGCACGTACTCGGGAACGGGCGGAATGCTGAAGTTCGCCAGCATCGCCTCGCGATCCTCCGGGAGAAGCCAGCGAACCAGGTGTTCGACGGCGGCCGCATCCATTTCGGGCCTGAGCCTCGCCTTCTGCTCGGGCGTCAGGTGGAACGATGCGTCGAGCGCTTCGAGCCGGAGGGGTCTTGGTGGCGGCGCCGACATGGCGATCTCCCGGCCGGCGGTTTCACTTTCAGACGCTCCCGACTGGCAGAGGAGCAGGATGGAACGACAACTCTTTGACGGATACGTCTCTCCACGAGTTGGGGCACGACCACCCTGGCGCTCACAAACTCGCAGCGCACCTGCTCAGCCCAGCCGCTGGTCAGTGGCGCTGGATAGGAGGCCGACGAATGTAGTAGGTCCTCGTGAATCCCCACTGCCGCACCTCATTGACCCACCACCCGCCAGAACGACCGCGGACTAGTGTGTACGCCTCTGAATGGTGCTGTTCTCCGTGGCTCACGCCCAAGTACACGGTCGCGATGCTGTCGGCAACCGAAACCGAATCGACACGCGCGACCTTCCGCCACGCGGGGTCCCCAAGCTCTGAAGCCGGCGCGGGATGCGGAGCCGCAGCGCACGGCTTTTCGGTCGTGGTAAGCAGCGCACGATATCGGGCATCGATGCTTGCGGGAAAATCTGCCGGGCTCGCGAGGGCGCGTTCCACGGAGCACGCCTCCACTCGCGTGCTGTCGTTCATCCAGTCGATGCGGTGCAGCAGGACCGCGTTGACGAGGGCAGCTCGCGGGCTCGCCGGGATGGGCGATGCCGATTGCGCGGGACGCCTGCGCCGGATCAGAATCGCCCCGTACTCCGCCGCCGGACCGTAGAGCGCCACCGCGGACGGACCCTTCACAATCTCAACCGCCTCGATGTCTTCGGGCCGGATGTCGGTGAGCGCCGCGTCCGGCGTTCCGCGTGTATCCGGCGATGGTTCTGACCGTGGAATCCCATCCACGACTACGAGCGGCCGGAGAGCCGTATCCCGCGGGCCGAACTCGCCCCCAGGATGCGCGGGCAGTCTGACGACTGCGGACATCGCTCCGGAAACCGCTACCTCTCGCACATGCCAGCCGCTCGCGCTCCGCTGCAACCCGTATCGCTCATGGTGGAATTTGTCTCCGATTCGCACTGTCGCACGGAGGGTTGCAGTCGTATCCGAAACGGCGACGTCATCAACGCGTACCTCACGATCCGCCGCCGCCCTGAACGTCGCCGCGGGTGGGCACGGATCGCTCGCCCGGTCGAGCAGCCCTCTGACATTCGGTGAGATTCCCTCCGGAAAACCCGCCGGGCGCCCCAGCGCGTTGAATACCGAACACGCGTCGAACCGAGTGGAATCTCCCATCCACACCGAGCGGTACGCCATCGCCTCAGAGAGCACCGCCGCCGCCGCGGTCGCTGCGCCTGTTTGCGTTTGGGCGCCGATGTTCGCGGCGGTGGACAGCACAATTATGAGGGCGGTGACCAAGACAGTCGTCTTCACGGCGCCACTCCAGCGCAGAGACGGTGAACGGCGGGAGGCGTAAAAGCCCCTCGCCACGAAACTAACCTTTGCCGCGTGAGCGTTCTCAAACAGACGTAAGGCAGCGCTCCAGAGCCCGCTCGCGTGCGAGCCGTTCGACAACGGCTGCGAGGACGGTGTGCGCGGTCGACGGCGAACGTTCCCCCCGTGCAAGAGCCTCCAATACCCACCTCCGATAGCTCAGCGTCCAACGGCGCGAGCGTCGAAAGCGCTTCGGAAATGGACTGATAATTCGCCGGAAGCGCAGCCTGATGCCAGATGCACGTCGCGATGATGGCCCGTTGGATGGATCGCCGCGCGTAGTGCCCTGGATCGGTGGGGACTCGACCGGCGGTCGGCGGAGGCCGCCCGCCGCGCTCCAGCGTCACCGAGGGGTCGAGGTCCGTGAGGGCATCCTCCAGCCAATCCCACGCGTTCTGGCAGCGCACCTGTTCCCTTGTGCGCCGCACAATCGGGCGGCGCGTGAGTGGGCGCGAGTACACATCCACTCCTTCCATTGCCATCACGTGCTCCATGCAGCCGGGCACTCCCCGCGCCTCCTCGTATTGGTCTGTCGTCCGGACCCACAGGTCGGTTCGGAAGGGGGGAGGCCCGACCGCCTGCATGATTCGGCGCTTCTCCGCGAGCACCTGTTCAGAGGTCCACAGGGGTGCACACGCGGATGTTTCGAGCAAGCGGCTCTACGTCAATGTCCTGCGTCCAAGCGCCGGTCCCGAATCACGCCGTCCACGTCAAAGCAACCCGCTCGCGGCCCGCGGCGCGACCGGATATGGTCCGCCCAAGCCCGTTGTAAGCGCGCAATCTCCTCCCGCTCCTCCGGGAAGACAGCGAGGCGGGAGCGGACTCGCGCGGCCAGCGACTCCGAAACGCAACTCAGCAGCATGACCACTTCGTGGACCCAGTCATAGTGCACCTGCTCCTCCGGAGGAATCGAGTACACCGCCCCGGCGACCTCCCGCGCGTTATCGTCGGACGCCACGAGAGCGAGACCGGCTCGCAGTTCGTCCTCGCTCGCAATGTCGAGCACGTTCCCCCCGGCCCGCCGCCGAGGCGCCACGTATGCAGGCACCAGATTCGGCGATGCCTCCGGCCGAATGTCGATCACGACGTCTTGAAGGCGGTAGCATTTACCCGGGTGCGCTTCCCCAATGCTCGACAAGAAGCGCGCGAACAGCTCCTGATGCTCGGCCATAAGCGCCCGACTCTCCTCGTCACGTCCGTAGTGCCGACGCACCCGTTCCGCTACATCAAGGCTTACCGAGGAAACGAGGAGCACCGCTTCATGCGCCCAGCGGTAAAACGGACGCTCACCTTGAGGGAGCGCCGCGACCAGCCGGGCGACTTCCTCCCCGTTCTCCGGAGTGCTGAGGCGCGCCAGGCCCGTAGCGAGTTCCTCCACGGAGAACAGCGCCACGTCGTCACGTCGTGTCATTCGTCGCCTCTTGCTCTGGTGCACGGTTAGGTCAGTTGGGTGCCCTCGCTCCGCACGTCTGCGATCAGTCAGAACGCGCCGTATCCCGGACCGTAGATCATGTGAAGGTCCGATGCACCGGTGAACCAGGCTTTGCCGACCCACAACTGCGTCTCGAAAATCTCCGGCATGAACGCCCCTAAACAGCTGACCTCGATCCATCCCTCTGTGGCCATCCACTTCGTATCCGTGCTTACGGTCGGTCGGATGTTATACCGCCCAGCAGAGGTTCTGGAAATCTTCGTCATCGGGGTTTCAAACTTGAATTCGTGGTTGCTGCCGCCGACCGGGATCAAGGCGGTCACAGGGCTTCCAGTGAGGAGATACGGGCAGCCACTGGATACCTCCGTAGAATCGTCTGGGGTCGGCGAGCCGGGGGAGGAACTGCCGCCGCCGGTCGACCCCGTACCTCCCCCGGTTCCAGCGGTTCCCCCGGTGGTGGAGCACCCCGCAACGTTGCAGTTGTCCACCGGCAAGGGAGAGACGGCCACGGTAATCTCTTCAAGTCCGCATTGCCCGTCGATCACGCACCCCATTGTCGATACATCCCCGTTCCGAGGTGCATGCCCGACCGGAAGGGGGTTTCCGCTCCGGTCCACGACTCCGAATCGGCGGTTCATCCATTCCACTGCCGTTCGGGTGGCCGGAATCACACACTCGGCGATGAAGACCACCTCGCTGGCGGAGTTGCGCCCGCCGTAGATGTAGAGGTGCGTAGCTCCATCCGTGGCGAGCGCCGGAGACGGGAAGTGTAGGGAGATGCGACCATAGCTGTAGGTGGGGGTTCCACCCGTCGCCACGCTCGTGAAGCAGACGTGCGGGTCCTGCGCTGATGCATACGCGAGCCCGTGCGCGTTCAGGTTTGCCGCTGCTCCCTCACGCCCGCTATGCGCTCTCGGCGCGGCGTTGATCACCGTCGGGTTGCGGTCGCTCTGGCACGCAGCGAATGCCAGCGACGCCAACAACGATAAAGCAGCGAGAGGCCGCCACGAAAGGGACTTGCTCATTGCGACTCCAAAGGTAAGAAGTGTCAGGAAGCCGGGCACCCGCCCGAGTGGACGATTCCTTCGCTGGATACTGTGATTGCCAGTGAAGAGCCGAGTGGCGCGGCCGGAGGAGAGCGGAAGTAAGGCGTGAAACGTCAGTGCCTGGGGCTGGAGAGTGCATCCCAAATCCATCCGCACGAATCCACCCGCAATGGGTTGCGGTCCCGGCATCGTCACCTCCTTGTGCTGGTGTTACGATCCACGGCGCCCTGTGCTCCCCGCTAATCCTGATGCAAATCAGTCGGCGGGCGTGTTTGCGCTGGCCGGTGGAGCTTCGTAGATCATCGCGTGCGGACCGGCCGCAGGGTCGCGCGTGTCGATCACCAGGTCAGCGAAGCCCAGCGTGACCCGGAACGGATCGGAGGCGGTCGCCAGCACCCAACCGTGGAACGTGCGTTGGTCGGCCGCGACCCGTTCCCGCTCGTCCGGTGTGCCGCCATAGTGTTCACGCACCCGCTCCACAGCCTCCGGCGACGTTTTCCGAGACGGCAAGCACCAGCTCGTAGCCCCACCGATAGAACCGCTGCTCGGCTTCAGGGATCGCGGCAATTCGGTTGACCACCTCGGCGGCGCACTCTCGCGTCAGGATCAAGGCGAGGCCGGCGCGCAGCTCATCCAGCGTGAACAGGTCGAGGTCAGTCCGTGTGATTGCGATCGTGCGTCGTGTGGTGAGGGTACGTGTCCGTATGTGAAGCGGCCGTAGAGCCACTCTCCGAGCCGGAGCCAGGGGGCAGTTCCGCCCCGCACTCCCGGTGCATCCGGTCGAAGAGACCGAGAAGTGATGCGATGTCCTCCCGGTGCTGTGCGGGGGAGCACGGTCCGCTCCGGGCGATTGCGTCTTCCTCAGCGAGCTGCACCGGCCGGAGGATTGCCACCCCGCTTCCACATCGTTCATCGCAGCCACGTGTGCCTGCCCAAAATGGGGCTGCAGTCGCAGCGCGCGTGCGCGCGCATGGTCCCCCGTCACAATAGGTTGAGTACCGCGGCTCGCGATCAGCTCGCCCCATCTTCTTCCCCTTGTCGGATGTGCCGCCGGAGGGTCGCGTGGACCGGGCCAGAGCTGCGCCGGTGCCGTCCTGCCGCGCCCCCGGCCGTGGATAGAGTGGTCGGGTTCCTGGGCCGAGCCTGGATCGCCTCACCACTCGACCCGGAAGGGATTGGAGGAGCAGGCTTCCACGGGAAGGGGATCGGAGAGGCGTGCCGCCCTGCTCTCGACGGTGCTCGACGCGTACGCGGCGTAGACCAGGCGGTAGGTGCCGGGCACGGAATCGACCGTGAAGGCGGGGGCTCCCAGGCCGGGCCGGGACGCGAGCAGCACCAGCGTGTCCGTGCGCGAGGCGCCGGGGGCGACCTCCAGCGGCGGGGCGGCCATCAGCAGTGAGACGGGCGCGAAGGCCGGCACCCACGCGTCGCCCTGGAGCTTCTCCAGCACGAACGCCGGGTGCATTCCGCCGCCGCCGTCCAGGTGGACCGTGCGGCCCGTGCGGTTGGTGTAGGTGGCTGCCAGCTCCAGCCGCCACCCTGGCCCGTCCGGCGCCAGGCGGTAGCCGCCGTGGGAGGTGCGGATGGCCACGGAGCCGCCCGCGGCGGAGGCCGGGCGGGTATCGGCCGGTGCGCGGGGCCCGGCGGCAACGCTGCACGCGGCCGCGAGCAACGCGACGGCCGCAACGGTGAGGGTTCGGCATACGTGGCCTCTGGTGCCGCGAGCTACGGCCGCATGCGGGCTGCGAAGGGAATCCGCGGAGCCGTCGCCGGCCGTCCCTCGCTGAGGGTGTGCCGGGGGTGCGCCGCGGCGGCCGCTGGCAAGCAGAGGCCGTTCGGCGGCACTCGCGTCGTGGGCTCTGCGGGTCCGAGCCTCGCGGTCGTGAACGCGGGACGACGGGGTTCCCGCAGGGATCGTGGAAGTCTGCCGAGTCGCGGGTGAGACCGGGCAGGGGACGCGCCTCCGGACCGGCAGGGTGCCGCGGTGAAGCCTGCATGGCGGCTCCCGCACCGTCACCCCCGGGGGACGAGCGGCGGTTCGGAACCAGACCCGCGTGGGCCCAGGCCGCAGGTGATGGCGTTGAACAGCGGCTCCAGCGCGGGGTTCATGGGGTCCATGTCGAGCGGCGCGGTGGCCTCCCAGTCCTGCTCCACATGGACTTCCTTCCACGGGTCTTCCTCGCTGGCGTCGGCCGCCCCGGCGTCTTCCGCCCAGGCGTCTTCCTGCTCCGCATCGTCGTCGCCGTCGTCATCCCCGGGGATGTCGGGGAACACCGTCCGTGCAAGCTCGACCGGAACTCGCGGCAAGGTCGTGATGGCCATGATGTACGCGGCGGCGCTCGTGAGGACCGGATCGGATGCCTCCTGGGCGAGGGCAAGCGCCGCCTCGGCCGCGACCCGCGCGCGTACCCGCAGGCCCCAGGTGCCGGCGGCGCGCGCGAGGTCCACGAGTGCGGTGGCGGTGGCCACTCCCGTCGGTACCATTCCCAGGAAGCGCATGGTCCCGTTCCACCACTCTTCCATGAGCTGCTCGCTGCCCGTTGCGGCGGCGGCCCGCGTCAGCCGCGCGGCCGCGAGCATCGCGTCGAGGGGCGCGGAGACGTGCCGAAGGAGTACCTCGTGGAGCTTCAGGGTGGCGACGAACTCGGCCTCGTCCAGCCAGCACCGGCCGATCTCCAGTCCTGCGCGAACGAGGCGCGGGTGGTCCGTCCCGTACGCGAGCACGGCGTCCGTAAAGAAGCCGTGCGCCTCCGCCGTGTAGCCCAGCCCATGCCGTTGAAGCCCGAGCGCCAGCAGCGCGTCGCCCTCACCGAGTGGCGCCCTGCGATGCCGTGCATAGCGGGCGGCGAAGGCGAGGAGCCGCGCGGACAGCGCGTGGTGCTCCTGGTCCTCCACCGTCCCCGCGAGCGCGATCAGCGCCGCAGTCGCGTCCATCGAACGGCCCGCGCGATCGGCGAGCCGCGCCGCGCGCGCCAGCCACTGCGCCGCCGCCGTGTACCGCTGGTGCCGACGCTCGAATCGGCCCGCGGCGGCGGCGTACGCATGCTCGTCGGGAGCCACGGCGGCCGCGGCGGCATAGAAGCCCCAGGCCGTCTCCTCGGCGCCCGCTGCGTCGAGCCGTTCCGCGAGGTCGTGGGCCGCCTGGGCGGCGTCGACGCGCGCGCCGGGCGAGGTCGGCGCACTCCGCAAGGCTGCGTCCAGCGCGGTCAGCGGCTTTACCAGGCTTGGGACGAGGCGGAGCCCCGGCCGGCGACGCTTGCGGAGCGGGGCATCGCGTCCGTCCGCCGCCCAGCGCCAGAGGTCGGCGAGCAGCGCCACCACCGCCCCTTGCATGTCCGGTAGCCCACGCTCCCCCAGCTCATCCCTGTACTGAGCGAGATCGGAACGGCTGGGGGCCGCCGGTGCCGCGGGCTGGGGTCGGTACGCACTCACCTGTCCCCCTCGTCCTTGCGCGGGCGCGGCTCCGGCCCGTGTCGCGGGGCGAGCGCGAAGAGCGCCGCCGAATGGGAGAGGTGCACGGCCACCTCGTCCGGTACCTCGCTCTTCGCGAGGCGGCGCAGGAGACGCTGGGTTCCCGCCCACGCCTCGTCAAACGCGGCGCGATCGCCCTTGTGGGCTGCGGCGCGCGCCATCAGGGCCATCATCAGCGCCCAGTCGCCGGGTTGCGCCTCTCGAGCCAGCAGCTCCCGCAGCACGGTTCGAGCGCGGGCCGGATTGGTGTCCGTCCACCACCGGGCGAGGTCCATCAGCAGCGGAACGGACGCGGGCTTCTCGCGCCTGGCCGCCCTCCATGCCGCGTGGGCGAACCGCTCCGCCATCACCGCGTCGCCCTGCTCGCGCGCGGAGAGCATGAGGACGTGGAGCGCCTGCGTTCGCCGGTGCGGTGTTCCGTGCCGTCGGGCCGCGCGCATGGCCTTCATTGCGGCCCGGCGTACCGCATCGTGCCGGCCCTGCCGGAGAAGCCCGGTGGCGAGCTGGATGTACGCGGCGCTGTACGAATCCCACTTCCCGCTCCGGCGCGACAACGCGATCGCACGCCGGAACCACGTGCCGGCGCGGACGAGCTGGCCTTCCTCCAGCGCGTGGATGCCAGTCTGCAAGGCGGCGTCTGGATCGTCCGGGTCCGCCACGGCGGCCGATTGGGCGAACGCCAGCGCGGTGAGACGCCCGACGTTGGTCGCCGTCCATTCCGCCAGGTCCAGGCAGGCGGTGGCGATCTCGCCTGGGGACGCGAGTTCCGGGATGCGAAGGATCGCGGCGATCGTGTTCAACGCGGTTTGCGCGCGCGCAGGCAGTCCCGCCCACGAGATGAGCCGCAGCCGGTGCTCTGCCGCCCCTTCGCGGAACAGGCCCGGTCGCTCGCCGGGTCCGGTGCCCGCCCATACGTGAACGTCCCGAACCGTCATCCAGTACAGCAGCCCTGCGGCGCCCTGCGCTTCGTTCAGAAGGTCCTCCGCCTCCAGGGCGGTGCCAGGCGTGGTCCGTAAGGCCTCGGGTATGCACCATTGCCGTTTTGCGATCAAGTCGACCTCCGCTTTTCGCTTCCCCCGGGTGCGGGGAGGCTGAACGATCCGGAGCTGTCGCAGGTGCAAACCGCTGCTGCGACGGCATAGCATGTCAAGGAATCGCGCTCACAGATCGTTTGGACGACTTCCATCAGGCGCGTACCCTCCGTCACAAATAACGTCGACACGCTCACGAAGCGCCAAACCACAGGACGCCGAGGGCAGGGGGTCAACTGGACAAAGTTGACCCCCTGCTAGCGACGTAAAATGCAGTATCCACGACGCGCCACACGAAGGGGGCGAAACCGCTGTGGCTTCACCCCCTACTGCTGGCGGAAAGAGTGTGTGCGCCCTATCGTTCCGGGGGCGTCCTCATGACGCGATTCTCCCCCTTCTAAACCCTGGAGTTTGAGATGAACACTGTGCTCCGCCGCACCGCCTTGGCGATGCTCCTCGCGCTCTCGTCTGCCGCGGCCGCCTGTTCGGGTGTGAACCCCACCAGCGACTTCGCCGCTCCCGGCCGTCCGCTGCGTGACGGAGGTGCTGGATTCGGTTCTGGGAGTAGCACCGCTCCAACTGACAATGGTGCTGGGTTCGGATCGGGGAGCCGCACCACGAGTGCGGCGAACAACAGCTCCGTCCTCGAGAACGGAACAACGTTCGGATCCGGAAGCCTCACCGAGAACACGACGACGGCCGCCGATTCGGGATCGACGGCCGGGAGGGGAGGGGCGGGGTTTGGCTCGGGAAGCTGAGCTGCGTCTTCTATTACGCGGCGCGGTTGTTACCCCACGGCCCGGACCACTGACGCTCGCGCCGTGGGGCCCACTGTGCTACCCTGTCCACCAAGTCGCGAACGAAATCCCGTAATTCATCGATAGGAATGTGCCTGGGTCCACCTCGTCTCCGCGTTGCAATCTGCCTGAGTAGCTTACGGGTCAGACGCTCAATTTCGCGATCGTTTTGGGCGATAGCCACAGCAAGCGTCGTTTCGGCTTCGGCTTGGGCTGCGAGCCAATTCCCGGCAAGACGCTGGGCGTCAGCTAGGTGCCAGCGTGTTACTGGTTCCATTGCACGATGTTTATCAAGGATCTTCAGTGCACGCCGACGTAAGACAGCGGACTCCTCCGGCACTCCCGCCCCGGCGTAAGCTCGTGCGGCTAATGCGAGTATGGTTGCGCGCGCGCTTGGCTGCTCGACAGCTCGCAGAACGGGACGGAGGAGGTGGACGGCGGCCGAGAAACGACCGTCAAGTACCAGCATTAGTCCGATGTCGGCCGCAAAGAAAGGAATTCGAGCATGCGTTTTCGGGTACCAGTACAATGCCCGGCGGCCCCGCTGGGCTGCTTCGGCCAGATGGCCCCGCACAATCAGCATGAAACAAAGATCGTGCTGGGCCGAGGCTGCGAGTGAAGGCGGCCCACCTTGCCACGCCAATCGCGAACCCCGATTCAAGTGTCGTCGCGCGCCGGCGATGCGGCCCAACTCCTGGCAAAGCTTGCCAAAACCCAGGTGCCCCCACACCTGTTCGACGATGTTATTCTGTTCCCGCGCTACGCCAATGCCCCGTTTGAACCAAACCTCCGCGCGGTCGTAGTCGTTGGAGTTCCGGATGAGGCGGCCTGCTAAGTTCGCGAGCCGGGGGTTTTCTGGATCGCAACGGGCTGCTGCTTCAGCCCATTCGATCCCCGTCCGCGGGTATTCGTGTCTTGACGCCCACTCCACCACTTGTTCACACGCACGGGCGACCTCACCTGGCCTTGCACTGAGCGGGCCCGATTTCATTGATGCGAACGTGCCCAGAGCGTCGATCAACTCTCCGTGTTCATTGCCAACTGCGCGCCGACGAGCAAGGACCGCCGGCGACAGCTCCTTGAACAAGTCAACACGAATCTCGGGAGGAGATTCAAGCCAGTCACGAACATGACGAAGGTCCTGCCACAGCACGAGACCCGTAGCGTTAGGTAATTCATTCAGAATGTCAGCTTCGCGATGGGCATCACGCGGCGGTAGGGGGATAATTCTCTCTTCGCCCATTGGTCAGTCTGATATCGCGTTAGAGGTAGACACTCCACTACCGGACACAATACTGAGGTGTGACGAGGCGCGCTAGCCCTTGCAATCCATGCTCTTTCGAGCAATCTAGCTGTCCTTCCTGCGGTATCGGCCCTTAGGGTTGGCGGTCGATTTGTAAAGGAGTTTGCCCATGCTGGCTTCTTTTACGCCCTCGGTCGCGTCGACCTGGCTAACTTCCCAGATTCCTAACTTTAGGGCCGTACCTAACATAGAGTGCGCACCGCTCGGGGCAGAAAGATGGTTTATCGAGAGGCGCGTGAGGTGACATTGTCATTGCTCGCGGCCGAAACAGCCCGCACCGCTTCCCTCGATCCGAGGATGGGAAGATGAGGATTCCGCCGGTCGCAATACTTCCGCTTTCGTTGTTCGCCACTGACTGCACCGCTCCCATCCCGGCCGGGTCGAGGGCGCCCGTGCCGGCTCACATCGAGAACGGAAACTGGCTGGGTAGCGGGTCCTAGTCTGGGACGTTCTCCGTCCAGTCGGGACAAGGTGCCGGTCAAGAACACGCATACGTACGGCGAAGGGTGCGCCCCTCGTAAGGCGGAGTTTGAGTCGGATGCAGGTTTAGACGGTGTTTGCGGCGGGAAGGGTGTGGAATTTCTTTGACCAGGTAACCGTCTGACCTCCACCGTTTTTGGGAGCAATCCACGATGCGTAAACTCGGCGCCTTCGCTATTGCGGTTGCCGCCGCGGCCACCGCCGCCTGCTCCTCCATGAGCCCCACGGCACCGGCGGCTCCGACTCACCCGCGTAGTGACGAAGGGCCGTTCACTACCGGGTCCGGAAACCGGACCGACGGGGTCCCAAACGGAACGGCCGCAACGCCGACGTGCGTTGCGGCCGCTACGACAACCTGCTGAAGAACTATACAGGCGCGAGAATACCCTCGCGCCTGCACCTCGTTGTCATGCCGGGTGGGTCTTCCACCATTCATTCCGCCAGCGCAGCCGCGCAAGACCGCTTGGACCAGCCGCGACAGGTCAGTACCTCATTCGGACCCCCTGCGTCGCAGCGCCGGCTTCTGTTCGAGCAGGCTTCTACGAGTGAGACCGCGATCCGCTCGACAGCCGCAGTCCGCCGACTACGGCAATTCCAGCCAAGTACACGAGTTCGTCGGTGAAAAACCGAACGCGGAGCTACGCACCTCGACCTCGCAACAGTGCAAGCGGGTCGGTTCGGGCTGCCCGGACGGCGGGGCCGGCGGTCGCGAGCACGCTCACCGCGAGGAGCAGCGCGAAGGCGACCGCGATCACTCCCGGCTGGAACACCTCGGTCTCGAACAGGAGCGGCTGCAGCCGGTGCTGGCCGGCCCGGAGGAGCGCGAGACCGACGAGAAGACCCACGCCCGTCACCAGCACGCCGAAGCGGACGAACCCCAGCGCGATGCCGAGCGGTCGCGCCCCGAAGGCGATCCGGACGCCGAACTCGTAGAACCGGGTGGTCGCCAGGAGCGACAGCGAGCCGTACAGGCCGACCGCGGCCAGCAGGACCATGACGCCGCCGAGCACCAGGAACAGCGCCGACCCGCTCCTCCACAGGGCGGTCTGCGCCTCGGTCACCTGCTCGATCGAACGGATGCGCGGGGTGACGGAGGCGGGAAATGCACCCGCCAGCGGAGTCCTCAGCAGCGTCGGGACGTCTGCGGCGTCGCGGGAGGCGCGCACGAGCAGCAGCGTTCCCATCCCCGGCGCCGCCGCGAGCGGCACGTAGACCTGAAATGCGGGAGGATCGGTGATGGCGCCGCGCACCACGTCCTCCGTCACGCCTACGACCGGCATGCACGGGGCTCGTTCGGAGCCCAGGCGCAGGCAGCGCCCCAGTGCTTCCTTGCCCGGCCACAGCCGGCTCGCCGCACTCCGGTTGAGCAGGGCGCCGCCCACCTGCTCCGCCGCGTCCATGCCCCGTCCCCGCAGCAGCCGCGTTCCGGTCACCGAAAGGTAGTCGCGGCCCGCGGCGGTCAGGAATGGGCCCTCCAGCATTCCGCCCACGTCCTCGGGCGCGCCGTCGGCATAGACCAGGGTGAGCCCCGAGGAGACCATCGGCGCGCCCGATGCGGCCACGGCTCCCGCGATCCCCGGTGCCGATGCAACCCGCTCACGGAGCTGCGCCACGGCCTGACCGAGGGCGGCCGGCGTGATGGTGCCGGGCGCGTACTCGGGCGTGACCACGTACAGCGACCGCGGCTGGAACCCCAGGTCGAGACGCTGGGCCAGGATCGAGCTGCGTAGGAACAGCCCCGTCGCGACCAGCAGCGCGGCCGAGAGCGCGGCCTGCACCGTGTGCAGCGCGAAGCGCCAGGTCCGGCCGCCGGCACGGTGCGCGGCGGGCGCGTCGCGAACGCAGGTGGACGGGTCCAGCGCGGACGACCGGAGGGCGGGGACGATGGCCGTCGCGAAGGCGACGAACAGCGCCAGCGCCGCCGTGACGCAGGCCACGCGCAGGTCGACGAGCCGGCCCTCCGAGCCGGCCCTTGGAAGAACGAGCGCGCGGAGCGCCGCCGCCGCCCAGTGCGCCAGGACGAGTCCCAGCAGCTCGCCCGCCGCGGTGAGCACCAGCGCCTCGCCGATGAGCGACTTCGCGATCTGCCAGCGCGTGGCCCCCAGCGCGAGCCGCACGGCCAGGTCGCGGGCGCGGCGCTGCCCGCGCGCCAGGTAGAGAGAGCCGACGTTGATGCTCGCGACCAGGAGCATGGCGAGCGCGGTGGCCGCCAGCCAAAGCGTGAGCATAGCCTGCCGGGAAGGCGTCGGGCCGCGCGCCGCGAGGAGCGGGTCGAGGCTCGCCGACAGGTACCGGAGCGACCGGCCGTCGGACGGCTGCTCGGCCGCGAGCCCCGCAAGCGCGATTTGGGCAGCGACGCGCGCGTCGACCCCCGCGGCGCGCCGGCCGAGGAGGGTGAGGGGGTAGACCGCCGAACTCGCGGTCCACTTCGCGCCGAAGGCGTGCTCGCCGGCCGGGCGCACGGGCAGCCACGCGTCGGTCGCGGTGGTCTCCGTACCCGTGAACCCGCCCCCAGTCAGGCCGACGACGGTGTAGAACTGGCCATCCAGTCGGATCGTCCGTCCGAGCACCGCCCGTGGGTCGGCCGAGAGCCGCCGGGCGAACGCCTCGGACAGCACCACGACGGGCGGCGAGCTCGGGAGATCGTCCGCGTCGCTGAAGAGGATGCCCGCCGACGGACGCGCACCGAGTACCGCGAAGTAGTTCCCGGAGGCGAGCGAGATCCGCGCCTCGCCTTCCGCCTGTCCGAAGACGAACTCGTCCCGCGACGGATCGGTGAAGGCCGTGACCGCAAGCCGGCCGGCCCCTCGCTCCCGGACGGCCTCGAATGCCGGGTACGAGAAGGCCGACTGGTCGAACGTAGCGCCCGACGACAGGGAGATGGAGCGCGCGGCGATGCGCCCGGCCCGCTCCGGCTCCACGATGCCGGCAGGCGGGCGCAGCAGCAGGCGGTCGGCGATGGAGAAAACCGAGGCGACGGCGCCCAGGCTGAGCGCGAGCGACAGCACCACCCACGCGGCGAACCAGCCCTCGCGGAACAGCGGGCGCAGGCTCCGCAGCCAGAGCGGAAGCGTGCGGGCGCTCACCTGGAGGTGGCCTTCCGCACCAGGGTGCGCAGCGAATCGGCGCTGACCGCCCCGAATACCTCCGTCTCCCCCACGAACAGCGTAGGCGTGCCCGCGAGTCCGAGCGAACGCGCCATCGCTGCGTCCGCCCGCACGCGCGCGGGCGCAGCCGTCCCCGCCATGCAGGCGCCGAACCGCGCCAGGTCAGGCAGGCCCGCGCGCGACGCGAACCGGTGCCAGTCTGCGCCGGGAATGCTGTCCTGGGCGGCGAACAGCAGGTCGTGCATCACCTCCCCGCGGCCCTGCTCCGAGGCGCACTCGAAGGCGACCGCCGCGTCGAAGGCGTGGGGATGGATCGCTTCCAGCGGGTAGTGGTGGTACGCGAGCGCGACGCGGCCCTGCTCCTCCCTGAGCACCTGCCGCAGCGCCGGTTCCACTCCGCGGCAGGCGGGGCACTGGAAGTCGGCGAATTCCACGATCGTCATGGCGGGCCGGGCGAGGGAGGCGGCAGACCGGAACGCGGTGCCGGCGAGCTGCTGCCGCAGACCGGGATCTGTGATTCGGCGCGTGGGCGCCGGCGCACTCCCGGCCGCGCCGAAGCGCTCCGGAAAGAACTCGCGGCCGAGCAGAAGCCCGCTCACGCCCACGGCGGCCAGGACGCCCAGGACGACGAGCGCGTCGAGAACCCGCGGCGTCATCGGGACGGCACGCTGGCGGACGCGTTCCCCACCGGCGGGACCTCGGCCCGGCTGGCCCGGACCCAGGCCCGCATCTTGTCGGCGCCCGCGACCACGGCGATCACATGGTCGGGCGCCACGCCGATCTCGGACCGGCCCAGCGCCACGTCGCGCTCCAGCAGGACCCACTGGGGCACGGACGTGGAGTGGCTTCTGTTGCGCCAGATGTACGCGACCGCGTCGGTGTTCAGCCAGTTGCCGCCGGCGGAGACCTCGTGAAAGGGCCCCACCCGGTTCAGCAGGCCCAGGCCGTCGGCCACCTGGTCGTCCAGCGCGACGCCCACCAGGCGCAGCGTCAGGCCCTGTGCCGCCGCCCGCCGTGCCAGCTCGGCCTTCATGGCCCGCACGGCGGGCACGAAATCCGGGTTGCGGGTGCCGATGCACTCCGACGTGGCGATCAGCACGGCCACCAGCTCGCGGTGCCTGGTTCCGGGCCTGAGCTGGATGCCGGGCAGCTCCGATCCCGACGGCAGCACCTGGTTGAGCACGGCGCGCGAGAGCCGCGCGTGCACCTGTCCGTCCGCCAGCTCCCGATGCGCGCCGACCGCCAGCACGCCGAGGGCGGCGGCGCACATCACGCCCGTCACGCCCCACGATTCCCAGGGCCGTTTCATCGCGGCTGCCTCCGCGGGCCGGCGACGCGCCACACGGTGGCGGCGCCCGTCGCCTGGTCCAGCGAGATCGCCCGGTCGCCGCCGAGCGCCGTGAGCCATCCCGGAAGGTCGTCCTGCCGCCCCAGCTCGGCGCCCGACCCGGACGCGATGGTCCTCGACTCGACGCGGCGGTTCGCCGAACCCTGTCCTGGAAGGCGGAATCCGTGCTGAACGAGGAGCGAACCCGGACGGATCGACGTGACGGAGAGCAGCACGTGGGATCCGTCGCGCGGCGATACGATGCTGATCCGACCCTCTCCCGCGTCGAGCACTGGCTGCGCCTGCACCCCGGAAAGGCGCCGGCTCCAGAGCAACCGTCCCGATTCGCCGTAGCTTCGGAGGTCGCCCGAAAGGCTCGTTGCCACGATCACCTGCCGCTCGGCCACGGAGCAGAAGATCTGCCCTTGCGAGAGCGCCTCGCGCCGCCGGGCCGATCCCGCACCGAACTGCTGGCCGAAGCTGCCCGCCGGCGCGCCTGCATCGCTGTAGACCGTGACCGGGTGCTCCGCCCCCGGTCGGTAGACGTAGACGCGGCCGCTCATGGCGCAGATGCCGTCGGCCCCGTCTTCCACCGGGAACGACCCCGCGTCGCGCAGGCCCGTTCCGGCTGGCGTGAAACGGAAGACGCGGCGCACGGAAGGGTCCAGCACCAGCAGCCGTCCTCCGTGGTCCACCGCGAGTGCCAGCGGGACGTAGACCGAAGCGGGAAGCGGAACCTCGGCGGCCGTCAGCGTGCCGCCGCGCACCTCCAGCCTGACGAGCCTGCGGTCCGGCATCCTGAGCGCGAACACGTGCCCTCCCGCCTGGACGGCGGGGTGGTCGAGGTAGCGCGATGCGTCGGCAGGCGATCGGCCAGGGAGGGCGGCGATCCGTACCAGTGTGATCGGCGGCTGGGGCGCAGCCTGCGCCTGGCTGCCCGGCCCTGGCGAAACGGCGGCGGACAGGGCCGCGGTCAGCACCAGGCCCAAACACACTTTAGGCATGGAAGCTCGCGAGATGGGTGGAGGAGGCAGGATGCTGCGGAGTACGCTTCGAGGCAGGATCCGCAAATGTTCAAGGTCGACCGACTTCAAGGCCCCGCGATGGGGCCCTGGGGGTCGTTCATTGTGCGCATGCCCCATCCGCGCAGATGTTGGCGAACGGCGTGGCGCTGAGCGAGCACGACCTGCCGCCGCCGAAGTCGCACGTGCTCGACGAACTGCACTTGGTGTTGCTGCACGTGGCCGCGCGCGCCTTGGACGGCAGCAGCAGCGTGCCGCCGACCAGGACGATGAACGTGGACAGGGTAAGCAGCAGGATTCTCAGACGGGTCATCGGGGTTCTCTCCTTTGAAGGGTAAAGACCTGCCTCGAAGCAGTTCCGGTATGAACGTGGCGGCGGCCGGCGAGCGTGCCACGGCTCGGCGGTCCATGAGCAGCCGCGGCGCGCCCGTCGGGCATCTCGACCCGCTCCAGGCAGCACCGAAGTGGCCATCGCAGAATGCGTTTGCCTTCCTGCCGGTCCGGTCAGATAGTAGCGCTCCAAATAAACGGCGGCAAGTAAGCTATTTCGGCACACGTGGACAAGTGGGGGGGAAGTGCCTACGCTTCCATTGTTTATGCCGCGACGAGTGTGGGCGAGACCAGCGGGCCAGGCGCCGGCCCCGTCGTCTGCGCACCCAGGGCCGCCGCGGGCCGGGTCGCGGCCGGCGCTCCGTGGGGCCCCCGCCGAGGATCACCAGGTCAACACGAAAAGCGCGCCGACCACCAGGCGGTGCCCTCCAGCGCCGAGAAGAGACCGGACGAGCGACGGCAGGTTTCGCGGGGACGGTGCGCGGCTCGCCCAGCACGACCTGCCCGAAGTCGTTCCCGTTCCCCGCGTCCAGCCAGGACACCACGCTCCACCTCCCACGGAGGCGGAGGTCTTTCGCAAGGCCGTGGACCAGTCGCGCCGGCGAAAGCTGATGCCCCTGGCGAAGTCCGGCTTCGGCGGCTTCTTCCGCGTGATCCGCCGACGGTCGGCCCCGGCGGATCCGGGAGCGGCGGTTCGGAACCCGCACTCTCCGATGCCGCCCGGCCCAGCGGGTTTGCCACCGAAATGCCTGCTATTGGCGGATACCCGCCACGCAGTCTTCGTCGTCGGGCGGGTCGGCTGCGCCGTAGTGGAGGCGGGTCAGCGCGGGCGCCGCGTTGGGACGCAGCTCCAGCACGAACACGTTGCTGTATGCCTCCTTGCACAGGTCACCCATCTGAGGGCCGCCGAGCGCGCGGATGATGCGGGGGATGGTGGTCTGGTGGCCCACCACGAGCACCGTCTGGCCGGCGAACCTGCCCCGGATGAGCCGCGCGATGTCTGTCGCATTGCGGTTTCCCTTGCCCTGCGTACGCACGACCACCGGCTGGATACCCAGGCTCTCGGCCGTGAATGCCGCCGTCTCACGCGTGCGCCGGAATTGGGTGATGATGACGGCCCTAACGTCGTATCCCTTCACCGCGTGAAAGAGCTGACTCGCCCGGACCTGCCCTTCGGCGGTGAGGTGGGGGTTGAGTTCAAGCGGATTGTCGGTGCGCTTCTCCGCGTGACGCACCAGGATCACGCGCGTTGCGGCCGAGCGGCTCGCAGCCGGCCGACGCTGTGCGACGAGCGGCGATTGGAAGCCGAACATGAGCATCAGCAGCAGGAACCAGCGGCGCATCCGGAGCCTCACGTCTGCGGGGAAAAAGGATGTTTCCCTCCGCAAAAGCAGGAACCGGACCTTCACGGTCGCGCGAACGGCACACGGGATGGACCTGCGCCATGACCAAATCGGTGAGCGCCCGCCGCGCGGCGATGTACGTGCGGACGCGGAGGGTCCGGAGTTCGTAGATGGCGCTGTCGTCTGCGCTGGAGCGGAGAGCGCGTGCCTCGGCGAGGCGGATGAGCACGTCGTACCGTGACAGGAGGTTGTCCAGCGCGACGGCCTCGTCAGCGGTGCCCGGCACCCCTTCGAGAGCGGGCGAGACCAGGACGCCGGGTGCCGGCCCCGTCGCCCGCGCATCCAGGGACGCCCCGGGCCGGGTCGCGGCCGGTGCTCCGTGGGGCCGCCCGCCGAGGATCACCAGGGTCGACACGAAAAGCGCACCGACCACCAGTCGGTGCCCTCCGGCGCCGAGAACAGCCTGGACGAGCGACGGCAGGTTTCGTGGGGAAGGAGGGGGATCAGGTGTCGGGTCGCTCACGGTCGGGGTGCTCCAGCGCGGTCGGGCGAGAGAGGGTGATCCGCGCGGCTCCGGCAGGGCATCGCCGCAGGGCGCAGGCACTGCACGCCGTGGAGCAGCGCGGACGGGATGCGGGCGACGTGCCCCAGACTCTCGAAGTCGCGCCACACGGCCACCGTCAGCCGTTCGCCTCCGTCCCGCTCCGGCGGGTTGCGGGCGACCACCACGCCGCGGTCGCGCTCGGTCCAGGCGACCCGGTCGCCGGTGTCCAGCGGCTGGTTCCTCACGTTGATCACTCAGGCGGCCAGGGGCAGGAGCGGGGCGGGGGTGCTCGCGCCCGTGGTACCCCGGCCGCCCACGGCGGGACCGTCCGCCATCATCTGCGCCCACTGCTCGGGATCGACGGGGATCGGCTGCGTCGTCCCCTCGGCGAGGTTGAGGAAGAGCCCGTGGTGGCTGAGCTCCCCGTGCCGGAAGAGCTGCCCCAGCAGGTACAGCATGTGGTAGGCGAGGACGTGGTTGGTGAACGGTGCCTGGCGGGCCAGCGCTTCCGCCGCTGAGCACGAAGGGCCCGCCTCTTCCCGCCCCGGCGCGACCACGTCCGGAAGCAGCTCCGCGACGGTGGGAAGGCGCATCTCGCCGCCGCCCCCGCGCGGCTCGCCCAGCACGACCTGCCCGAAGTCGTTCCCGTTCCCCGCGTCCAGCCAGTACACCACGCTCCACGCCCGCCGCGACGACTCCGCCAGCATGGCGCGGGCGGCGCGGCTGTCCACGCACCCGACCACGATGTGGTAGCCCGTCAGCTCGTCGTCGGCCGCGACGAAGTGCGGGCTGGCCGACCAGTCGAGGCCCCAGAACCAGTTCAGCCGGGTGATCAGCACCTCGGCCTTGTTGCGCCCGACCTCGTGCAGGCTGAAGGGCTGCCGCACGCAGTTGGACTCGCTCACGGTGTCCCCGTCCGCCAGCGTCACCTTGAGCCCGCCGGGGTGGCCCAGCGCGCGCATCGCCTGGTGCAGGTACGGGAGGCCGCTCGCGAACGCCGCGCCCCTCCCGCCGGCTCCCACCACCAGCATCTTGACCGGCCCTTCCAGCAGTCGCGGTGAGATCCGGTGGGTCTTCATCGGTTCAGCCATGATTCCAGCCTCTCGTGGGCGGGCACCAGCCAGCGTGCGGGGAAGCGGGGCAGGGTGCGCAGGTCGGTGAGCATCGCGGCGTACCCGAACGGGTGCCGCGAGAGGTGCGCGTGGTGCGCCGTGGTGAACGCCGTGTCCCAGAACGCGGCCTCCCACGCCTCGATGCAGTCCGCGGGCTGCCCCTGCGGGATGGGCATGCTCCCCATGCAGAGCCATCCCGTCGTGTAGACGTTCCAGAGGGGGGCGTGGTAGAGTGGGGCACGGGCGCCCGGCACCCCGCGGCAGGCGAGCGCGCGCACCCGCAGCCTGCGCTTCTGCGCGTGGAAGACGAGCGCGGGCATGGCGACCGTCTGCAGGCTGTGCTCCGCGAGCGGCCCCGTCCTGGAGAAGAACGGCGTGCGGGGGCCGGCCGGCGACCACCAGATCGCCTCCCGTTCGCCGCTGGCCAGGAGGCGCCGGTGAACGACGCTGAGCGCGCGCACGGGGTCCTGGCGGAGCACGCGGGCCAGGAATGCCGCGTCCACCGCGCGGCCCGCGCCGTACTCCGGGCCGTTCGGCCCTTCCACGATCCGCCGCGCTTCCAGGTACGTCTTGGCGCCTCCGCTCCCGCTGCCGCGGTAGAGGAGGATCGCTTCCTCCAGCTGGAGAGAAAGGTCGGCGCCGGTGCTGACGTGGGTTTCGATCATCGGCCTGTCTTAGAGGAGGTCCTGGATGGCGCGGACCAGGTGCTGGCCCAGTGCGAGGGTGCGAAGCACGCGGCGCAGGTGGCGGAGCGACGCCGCCAGCCGCGCGGGCGACCGGGTGTCCACCAGGTGCACGGCGTGCGGCGGAGGGCCGAACCCGCTGTTCATGGACTGCTCCTGCATCTCGTCGTAGGCGTGCCGGACGGCGTCGTCCGCGTCCTGGGTGAGGAGCACGGCCGCCGAGTCGTAGCCGTCCTCGCTGCTGCGGATGCGGTCCAGGGCCGCTGCCCGCCGGAGCGGGCGGGCGCGGCGGCGGGTGGAGAGAAGCCCGGCCGCGCTGCGCCGCACGGGACCCGCGGGAAGGGCGCGGAGGCCCTCCAGCAGGGCGGCGCGCCCGCGCAGGTCCGCGGACAGGTCGCGGACGAACTCCTGGGCGGCCTGGAACTCCTGCACCCGCTCCAGCGTCAGCCGGCGCTCCTCCTCGTCGTCGTCTTCCACGCTCTCCACGCATTCCACCCACCACGCCGCCACCCAGTCCAGGTCGTCGGGGACGAAGACGTGGACCACACGTCCCAGTCCCGTCCGGAGCGCCGCCGCCACGACGGCCGCGGCCTTCTCGCCCCAGCGGCGGCATACGGCTCCCAGCGAAAGGACGGAGCAGGTATCCACCTCCACCAGCACGGCGAAGCACGCCTCGTCGCCGGGCCTGGCGGGCTCCTCGCACAGCTCGGTCAGGTCGGCCCAGAGCCTGAGCGTCAGGTGCACCTCCATCCCGTCGCCGGCACGCGCCAGGCTCCGGGCCGAGTGGCGGGCCCAGCCCCTTCCGACCAGCTCGGTGGGGAGAGCGTCGTCCCGCGCCCGGTCCGCGCCCGTGAGCACGCCCGCCCGTACGAGCGGGGCGGCCAGCCGTGCGAAGTCCGCCTGCGTCTCGGGCGCGTGCCGGCGAAGGACGAGAGGGATGCCGTCCAGCGCGGGGAGCCGAGGCGTGGCGCCGGGCGCTAGCAGGGCGGCGGAAGGGGCCACGCCATCGGCAGGGGAGCGGCGGCGGCGAGGGCGGCCCGCACGCGCTCGCCCAGGTGCTGGTGCCGCGGCGACTCCAGCGCGGCGCGAAGCGCCACCTGGCCGGGCGGGACGTGGTTCGGATCCTTCCATCGTTCCAGCTCTTCGAGTAGGCATCGCACGTCGTTGGTCATGGGCGTCCTGCGTCGGCGGAGAGTGCGTCGAGCGCGGCGACGAGCCGGGTTGCCGCGCGTGTCCTGCGGAGCGCGTGGAGCCAGCGCCGCCACCCCGTCACCACCTGCTGCCGGTCGGCGGGATCCAGCAGCCACATGAGCTGCGGCACCGGGAAGGCGCCGTCCTGCGCGAGCACGAACTCGGCTTCGTCCGCCGCGTGGTCGAGCGGGCACCCGTCCTCCCAGATCAGCTGCACGACGGGGGCGGGCAGGCTCCAGTCGACGTCCTCGGTCTCCCGCCACGCCGTGTCGTCCGGCGGGAAGTCCTCACGGTCGAGCGCAGAGAGCCCGCAGGCCAGGCGGCGGATACCGCGGTGCGGGATCCCGGCGCACCCTGCGGCGCGGCCGCGGGCGAAGAGCCGGTCCAGGTCGCGGATGATCCGGTCCGCCCCCAGCGCGCGGAGGCGGATCTCGCCGGCCTCCTCCGTGTCCTCGTCGCGATCCCGCCACCCGTCCACGATCCAGGCGAGCTCCTCGCCGTCGGCGACGTGGAGCGGGGTGTGCCGCACGAGCCGTTCGAGCACGACGCCGGTCGCCGTCTCGCCGAGCACCGCGACCAGCGGCGCGACCCGCAGGCGGTAGGTCTCCGACGAGTCGATCCCGACGGCCCAGCGCGCTTCCCCCGGATCGGCCTCGCCAGCGCACAGCTCGTTCAGGACGTCGGCCCAGGGGCGCAGGAAGGCGCAGACGGTGGGTCCTCCGGAGGTGCGGCGGTTGAGGCGGGTGGCCACCCGTTCCACCGCCCGCTCGACCAGCCGCCCGGGAGCCGGGAAGCCCGGGTCCAGGTCGCCGAGCACGACCTCCCCGGCTCGCGCGAGCGCGTGGACGAGATCGAGCAGGCCACCTTCCGAGCGGGTGGCCACCAGCCGCTGGGGGACCGCACGCAAGGTCGGGAGCGACGGAGTGCCGCGGGGGGCGAGCACGTGGCCCGGCGCAGCCGCCGGACCGCGTGCCGGACGGCTCACCCGAAGGTCCCGCCCTGGGGCGTGTACGTGTAGACCTCCACGCCCCCCTCGTAGGCGGGGCCGTCGATCTTGGCGTTGAGCACCGCCGCGTGGTGGGTCGCGTGAAGCCGTCGCACAGCCTCCAGCGACCTGCCCGGCAGCGGGTCCTCCAGCGTGATGCCCTTGTACCTCCACCTGCGGACGATGGGGGTCGCGACGATGGACAGCGGAATCACGGGCGCGGTGGGCGGTGGCGCGGCAAGCGCGGTGGACATGGGTCTCCTCCGGGAGCTGGGGACGGGGTGATGGTGCCGGCGCGGGTCGCCGGCGCAGTCAGTTGAAGAGGGCGCTGACCGCGTCCGCCGACGGGACCACGGGCGTGTGGACCACCGCCGCGTGCGGCTGCGGCGCGGGCGCGTCCGGCTTCCTGGCGGCCGCCCGACCGGGCCGGGCCGACGGCTTCTCCGCGGCGTCTTCCGGAGCCGGTGCCGCGATGGGTGCCGCGCTGTCCTGCGTCTGGGCCGGAGCCGGGGTGAGCGAGGGCGAGGGCTCCGCCGCCGTGACCAGCTCGGTCTGCCCGTCCACGGCCGCACCGGGCTTGCCCTTCGCCTTCCCCGGCTTGTCCTTGGCGCTGCGGAGCGTGTCGTCGCGCGCCTTCCCCGCGGCGGACGCCACCTGGTCGATGGCCTTCTGCAGGCCCACGTGGGCGGGGACCCAGCGGCTGGCGAAGAGGGCGGGGAGGTCGCGGTCGAGCTCCGCCGGCGTCGCCTCGACGGAGAAGCCGCGGGCGAGCTCGGGGCTGCTCTCGCCTTCGAGCTGCACCGGCTGGACAACGAGGTGAAGGCGGCCGTTGGCGGCGCCGCTGAGGATCATGTGGACCGGGCGGCGCGACGCCACCGGCGCAATGGCCTGCATCAGTCCGGGATCGGGAGGGTGCGGATCGCTCATGCGAGATCTCCGTGGGGGTGAAAGCGATGCGGGGCCGGCCCCGTTTGGAGCCAGCCCCGCGTTCTCGCCTCCGGGTGCGCGCCCGCGGCGCGTCCGGGAGACGGTGTCCAGGCCCTGGCCCGTCAGCCGGGCTCGCCCAGGATGAAGTGGTCGAAGTCCTCGGGCCCGAGCGCGAAGCGGTGGAGGACGACCTGCAGCACGGGCGTCGGCACGAGGCGGCCGATCCCGGCACCCCAGTAGTGCCGCCACTCCGCCGGAAGCGACGCGAGCTCGGCGTCCCACCGCTCGTCGAGTAGACGCCCGTCGCGGGTGAAGACCGCGACTTCCCACGCCGCCACGTCGCCGGGAGGCGCGGCGGCGCGCGGGAGGCTGGCGTGCTCGGCCGACGCCTGGATGCTCACGACGTACGCGCCCGTGTCGAGCGGATGAAAGAGGCGCCGGTCACCGGAGGACGAGAGCTCGCACAGCCGCTCGCGGAAGTCCCTCGTCACCTCCAGCCTCTCCCACGGAGGAACGTCGCTGGGCGTCATGGCGGTCGTCCGTCGGGTGGCTGGATGTCGGCTTCGGCGTCGGACCAGAGCGGTCCCACGTCCTGGTGGACCCACGGCGCGCGCCGGAGCAGCGCCCCCAGGCGCCACTCGCGGTGCAGGTCGCAGGCATCGCGGTCGAGCAGGACCGTGCGCCACCGGCGGCGCGCCCACTCGACGCCGCGCGTGCGGGCGAGCGAGTCGCGGATGCGTGCCGCGCCCTTCCGCCCGGCTGCGTCGGCGTCGAACCAGCCCACCACCTGGCGCGTGGCGTCGGGGATCCGCAGGCCCCATGCGTCCTGCCAGGTCCACGCGCCCGGCAGGCCGACCGCGACGGCGCGGTACGGCTCCGAGAGGAGCACGTACGCGTTGAGCTCCCCCTCCACCACGTGGAGCGCCGGGCTCGCGCGGGCAAGCGCGGCCGCGTTGAAGGGGGCGTCGGGGTTCGCGTCCTTGGGCGAGACGTACCGCGGACACCGCGACGCCTCCGGGTCCGCAAGGTTGCGGAAGCGCACGCCGGCCAGGCGCAGGTCGTCCCAGACCGGGATCACGAGCAGTGGCGCCCGTCCTCGTCCCGGCCACCAGGGGCTCCCGCGCGCCCGCGCATCGGCACGCGGCGGCGCGACGCGCGGGAAGCCGGCGGCGAGCAGCTCCTCGTCGCTGAAGGCGCTCATCAGCGGAAGCACCCGGCGCTGCCATTCCCCCGGCTCCGTGGACCGGAAGCCGTACGCCTCCGCGGCGGCCGCGTCGATGCGCCGCCGGGCCAGCTCCGCGCGTCCCAGGCTTCCCATGCGGAGGTGCGCGAGGAGGAGCTCGTAGAGCGCCGCCGGCTCCCGGCACCCCGGACGCGTGCGGATCACGGCCAGCGCACGCTCGCGAGGCCCGGGCTCCTCAGGCGGCTCCGGACGGGGCGGCGCGGTGCGTGGCGGCGAACCACGCAGCGCCGCCGCCAGGCGGAAGCACGCGTCGGCGGGGGTGGTGCCCCAGACCCCCATCGCGACGTCGACGTGCCCCTTCCACCCCTGCTGTGCGTCGCCCGCGCAGGGGGAGCCGCGGCACCGCCAGCGGCGGCGGTAGCTACGGAGCGTCCCCGCGCCCGCACAGACGGGACAGTTCCACTCGTAGCGTCCCGCGCCTGCGGTGAGCCCGAGCACGGCCGCCGTCTCGTCGCTGCCGTGCGCGGCCACCTCCCGCCACGGCGGCTCCTCGCCGACGGCGATGCCGAGCAGGTCCGCGAGTTGGCGGCAGGCGTCGGCGGGCTGCAGCTCCCACAGGCGCGCGGCCGTGTCCACGTTGCTGTAGGCGTGCCCTCCGCACCCGCTGTAGCAGTACCACGCCCGCTTGAGCGGCGAGAAGTTCCGTCCGCCGCAGAAGGGGCACAGGTACTTCCGCCCGCCGCGCGGGCTCCGGGTGAGGGGAAGGTGCTCCGCGAGCCGGGAAGGCGCGGTCTCGTTGACGGTGTCCCACGGCACCATCAGGCGGCTCTCCGCAGCCCCGGGTCGCAGCGGTCGCACCCGTCGCACCGCTCCCGCAGCCCGTCGCCGAAGTAGGCGAGCAGGTGCTCGCGCCGGCACGCCTCCGTGGAGGCGTACGCCTCCACCTGGTCGAGCTGGGTGCGAAGGCGATTCCGGATGCGCATCTGCGCCGCCCAGTCCACGGGGAGCGACGCGGGGTCGAGTCCGCGTCTCAGCACCCTGCACCCTGCCTCCTCCCAGGCGACCTCCAGGATCCCGCACTCGGCGAGCTGCTCCAGCGACCGGCGGACCCGGGCGCGGTCGGACCCGAGCGCCGTGACCTCCGTGCCGCGCAGCGTGACGCCGTCGTACAGGTCGCGTTCGCCGCGCCCGGTCCAGAGCGCTGCGAGGACACCGCGGAGCGCCGCGGCCCCGAGCAGCCCCCGGATCTGGTCCGCGGCGCAGGTGAGCCGCACGAACGCGCCCTCGCGCCCGCGCCGGGTGTTGAAGGCGATCCCGGCGCCCGCCAGGATGCGCACGGCGGCGGCGGTCTGCCCCTCGCTCGCCACGCGGACCTGCCGCGCCCAGGCGGCGAGGGTGTCCGGAAGGTGACCGTCGTCCCCGGCCGCACGATCCAGCGCTGCGTAGACGCGGGCCACCGTTTCCGGCGGCGGGTGCATCTCCTCGATGCGGACCTCGTGGGTGCGGCGGTCCGCTGGGGCGTGCAGGAGCAGGCAGCGGGCGGGGTCGCCGTCCCGGCCCGCGCGGCCCGCCTCCTGGTAGTAGGACTCCAGGGTGCCGGGGAAGGCATAGTGTGCGACGAGCCTCACGTCCTGCTTGTCGATGCCCATCCCGAACGCGCTCGTCGCCGCGATCAGCGGGATCTCCCCCGCCATGAACCCCTGCTGCACACGGCGGCGCTCGGCTGCGGAGAGCCCGGCGTGGTAGGCCGCCGTGCGGAGCCCCGTGGCGCGGAGCCACCCGGCGACCTGCTCCGCATCGCCGCGGTACTCGGTGTAGACGATGATGCTCCCCAGCGGCTCCGCCCGGACCCGCGCGAGCAGGAGCCGCATCTTGGCTGCAGGGTCCGGTGCGTGCGCCACCTCCCAGCGGAGGTTGGGGCGGTCGACGCCCCGGACGATCACCTGGGGGTCGTGCATCGCGAGCACGGAGACGATGTCGCGCCGGACCTCCGGGGTGGCGGTCGCGGTCAGCGCCAGGACCGGCGCACCTGCCAGCAGGCTGCGGTACGTGCCGAGCCGGGTGTAGGCCGGCCGGAAGTCGTGTCCCCACTCCGAGATGCAGTGGGCCTCGTCCACCACGAGCAGAGGGACGTGCAGGCGCGCCAGACGGGCACGGAACCCAGCGCTTTCGAAGCGCTCCGGCGCCACGTAGAGGAGCTTGAAGTGTCCCGCCTCCGCGGCGGCCAGGGTGGCCTCCGTCTCGGCAGGGGTCAGGCTGGAGTTGATGTAGGCGGAGGGGATGCCCCGGCCCTCGAGGTCGTCCACCTGGTCGAGCATGAGCGCGATCAGCGGCGAGACCACGAGCGTGGTCCCCCGCAGGAGAGGGGCGATGGTCTGGTAGATGGCGCTCTTGCCCGCGCCCGTGGGGAGGACGGCGAGCACGTCATCGCCGCCGAGCACGGACTCCACGACCTCGGCCTGTGCCCCGCGGAAATCGGCGTAGCCCCAGAGCTGCCGGAGCATCGCGCGGGCGTCCTGCAGGGTCGGGTGCGCACCGGCCTGGATGTGGTTGGGGAGCCGGAGCGGCTGGATGTCGAAGCGGAGATCGGTCTGCATGGCTGTTCGTCCCGGTCTGCGTGCAGGCGGGCGCGATCCTCCTTTCTCCATGGGTGGTACCCGCGCCGCGGGTGGCGGGAACGGTTCAGGCGGCAGCGGCCAGCGGAGCCGGTTCGACGATTTCGGCGACCGCCACCGGCTCGGTGCAGTCCAGCGACTCCAGCGACACCGGCATCACCAGCCACAGCGACCGGATCGGGTCGTCGCCGCGTCCGTCCAGCAGGATGCCGCTTCGCGGGCCGTGCAGCCGGATGCGCACCTCCTCGGCTGACACCACGTCGAGCACGTCGGCCATCATCGCCGCGTTGAAGGCCAGGGTGACCGGGTCCCCCAGGATCGTCGCCTCCACCTGGTCGTGGGCGCTGCCCACGTCGGGCGAGTTGGTCCAGAGGCGCAGGCTGCGGTTCTCGGCCCGGAGGATTACGGCCTTGTTCGGCTGCGTCCGGGCGAGCGTCGCCGTCCGGCGGACCGCCTGGGCGAGGGTGGCGGTGGGCACCTGGACGACCGCGCCCGGCGCGCGGGGAAGGATCCTGGCGTAATCCGGGTACTGGCCAGCGAGCGTGCGCCCGGTGAGGGTGAGCCCGGCCACCCTGAACGAGACGGTGGTGTCGCCGAACAGCACCGTGACGGGTCCCCGGCCCTTGAAGTGCCGCTCCGCCGCCGCGAGGAGCTGCGGCGGCACCGTGCAGCGGACGCCGTCGGGCAGACCGGCGACGGGCGCCTCGCAGATCCCGACCTGACGCCCGTTCGTCGCCACCATCCGCAGCGAGGTCGCGGTGGTCTCCAGCAGGACGCCACAGAGGATGCCGCGCCCCTCCTCCTTCGCCGTGAGCCACGCCACGCGCGCCGCCATCGCGCCCAGCACGTCGCTGGGCACGGTGGCTTCGTTCGTCCCGGGCGGCAGGCTCGCCGGGCCGCCGACGTAGTCGTCGGCCGCGGCGGCGGCGAGGCGGAACCGGGAGTTCCCCGCGTCGATCGCGCCGGCCGCCTCGGCCAGGTGTAGGCGCGTCCTGCTGGCGGGATCGCTGGCGCGCGCGATCTCCGCGAGCTGACGCCCAGGCAGGCACGTGCTGCCCGGGATGGTCACCTCGCCCTTGATCTCCACCTCGATGGAGAAGTCGAGGTCGGTGCCCCGGTACGTGACCACGCCGTCGTCCCGCGCCTCGATCTGCACGAGCGTGAGCGCGGGGAGGATGCCCTCGCGGCGTGGGAGGGCGTCGGCAGCCGTGTCGATGGCCGCCCGGTGTTCCCTGGTGTCGATGGTGAAGTCCATGGCCGTCCGCTGCTAGGGGGAGGAAGGCCGTGGGCTGGCCTTCCATGCGCAGCGGGACGTTCTCGGGGAGGGGCGGCCCGCAGGCCGCGCACGCGTTCTGGCAGAGGGTGTTTCGAAGAACAGCTACTAGGTTGGGTATTCTTGTCGGATCGCGGGTGGTACGTTCGCCACATCGACAAGTACGGTGCAGATTCTCATGGCAGCGTTTCGCTCCGACTACGAGGTCCTTCCCACACGCGGCGCACCTTCCAGAATCACGTTTTTCTTCCGACCCAGAGCGTCCAGGATGGCCGTGAACTGTTCGGGCATGAGGAACAGTTCCTCCAGCGCGTCGTCGTCGTGTACCGCGGTACAGGCGCGGAACGCTGCGGATCCTGACCGGGCTGCCCGGCGCCGCACGCGTGCTCCCATTCCGAACCACAGCGACTGATTGGGCGAATCAGGGCGGGTTCCTAAAGCGTGGACTTTTCGCGACCGGGCCGCTGTACCGGCTACGCCCGCTCCCTGTCATCACCCGCTCGAAAACTATCGGGAAGAGCAGGTACAGCTGCATGTGGCGAAACTGGCGGTTGATCCCGGCAGGATGTCGGTCCATCCAGCTGAAGAATTCCCACAGGTCGTCAATGATCTGGCCACGCATAAAGGGCCACAGTGTCTTCCATTCGCGCGCAAGCTCCACACAAAACGCGAACGCCAGCCAGCGGTTCATGCACCTGGAGACGCTGCCACTCGGTGGGTCTGCGGCGCATGCGACCGATGCGGTCACTCCAACGGTCCCGTTCTGACCGTTGGTCTTGAGAACATTCGGTTGTTCTTTGGATAGCGACGATTGTCCCATCGAGAAGGCTGCTGCACGCGCCTTTCGATGAAGTCCTGGATGCGGTGACTGGCGCGCTCCCTGGCGAGCTGGCCGTGGCTCATCCCACGTCCCTACCCGGCCAGCTCTCTGCCCAAGCGCAAGGCCATAACCAGAGCGGTATAGTTCGGATTCGCTGAACCCATTCGCTTGAGGGCAGCGGGACCTGCCAGTCCTAAACTCGGATCATCTTTCGCCCGACCATTCACGTCGAACTCAAGAGCGGAGTTCACTAAGCACGCCTCGTGATCCGTTGATCCCAGTTCGGATACGTAGGGCGCTCCGGACCACGGGTTCGGTTCATCATAATTGAACCTCCTGACGGCAGCCTTTGTTTCCTCGACCATCGCTTGGATCGCGATCCCCTGCCTTTCTCCATATGCATCTAGAAGAGACCGCAATGCGCTGTGTGCCGCATCGCTCATGACCGCATCCTTCTGACGGTCAACAGCGCTACGCTCTCCCATAACACATCCGACCGCGCGGCTGAAATCGGCAACTAGAGGCGACCGGCAGTCCTTTTCGCCAGTGCCCCATGCGATGACTACCAAGCGTTTCTCGTGAGCCATGCACGTGATGAATAAATTGAAGCCGTCAGTACTAGACCGATCCCACAGATATCGCCTCCCGACGGTCGTCATCAAGGGCCTGAACGCTGGTGACTCAGAAGGAACCGCACATACAACGCCGGCATCGAGATGATCCGTAAAGGAGTAGGGCTGCCCCGTCCGATAATGTGTCTCGAGCAATCTACAGTTCTCCAACAATCCTGACGCGAGCACCACTGAGCCAGCTTCGACATAGTCACATTGTCCACCGCGACACAACTCCACGCGCCACACATTCCCTCGCTTAGAGAGTGATGTGGCGGACGTATCTGCAAGTACGGACACGCCAGCCGGATCGCGCGCCGTCAGATCGAAATAGTCGAGCGGCGCGAACGGCAGCCCACTCGGGCGAATCGCGCGATCTGTGGTTCGGAATGGGAGCACGCGTGCCGCGCCGGGCAGACCCTCCCCACCCGGAACGAAAGCTCCGATGCTTCGTAGCTGCTCTTCCACGAGGAAGTACGAGTCTGCGCCGTGGAGGAACCCGCCCCGATTCAACCAATCAGTCGCTGCCGCATCTGCCGCAAACTCCAGCGGATTGATCTTGCACAATACCCCATGCCAGTAGATGCCTCGTCCCCCAAGTACGCGACGCGCCACGCCGCTCCAATTCCGGCGTTGATAGGACGGCGGCACAATGTACGGATCCTGACCCTCGCCACACCACCTCACGAATCCTGAGTCGCTTGCGCTGAGGCGGTCCACGTGGCACCGCGGTCCTAGCGGGCCAGCCTCAATCACCAAGATTCGCGAATCCGGCTGTGCTCGAAACGCACCATGAGCGGCGGACAACCCACTCAGACCGGCACCGATCACGATGACGTCGCACGACCTCTGCTCAAGCGTCGCGGTCAACCTCGCCGGTGTTAACGTGGCCATCGCCGACATCTATGAAGGCCCGGACGGTGGCGGGGTATCAAGCACCTTCGGCGGCTTCGACCACTCAAAGTTCAAAGGGTTATATGTGTTGTACCGAATCTCGACGACCCGCTCGAACGGAGACGCGGCATCACTACTTTGTAAAAGCTCCAAGTACGCATGCGGCATTCCGAGAAATTTGCCAACCAGTTCTGTCCCCAGAGCGCGAATACCCGCAAACAGAAATATGAATCGTCGATTCCGAGGCTCAGCGGATAGGGCTGTACCGCTTGGTAATTCAGCATCGCTCCATGGATTCACGTATCGCGCAACCAACGCATACTCCCGACGTTCCTTGTTGTCTCGAACGATCTCCTTGCCATCAGGCGTCAGCGGGAGCGAGTCTGACGTCACTGAGAACCCGCCCGGGCCCTCAAGACGCGCGGCCACAAAGGTATAGTTCACCTTCGACAATGGGTTTCCTTGCTGCTCCATCCCTCTGAGGATTTGGCGGGTCGCAATGTTCCCAAGCGGCGAACAAATAAGCACGATGTCGCCATGCCTGTAGCGCTCTATCTGGGAGACAAATTCTATAGCTGGAACTATCTCAGGGGCGACGTCGATATCCCTTAGGTCTTTGGCTATCTGATGTGCCGTAGCCATATCTGCGGCGGCCACGTTGAAGCACTTCTCGTCAGTTTCGGTTGACGTGACCACTATTGGGACTGTGTCATGCGCTTTAATCGGAAAGAAGCGCAGAACGTGGTGACGTGCAGTGGTATCGTCGGCCAGCTTGGTTAAGAAATTAAGAAGCTGTTCGGATTTTGTACTACCCCAGTCGCTAAGCACGATGGGTCGGAGACCGCGCTCCTCTAGATCGTCGTGTTCATGTTTAGTGACTTTGTCAAGGCAAATGAAGTGCTTTCGGTGAGCCTCGCGTTTCTGGTAGAACACGTAATCGTATACGGACGACAGATCGGGATCACGCAGGCTGTAGCCGACGAAGAGGAAGTGGTGTGACTTAAGATGTTCCGCTAGCGTTGCTATCGTGTTCGGGCGCTCAATGCGGAAGCGAGCAAAGTCTTCACGGGACAGGACAACGTCGTACGGGTGTTCGATAGTGCCGTGGATCTTTCGAACCACGACCTCGTGGCGGTGAGGCTCATCCGAAAAATATCGAACGGCATCTTCGCTGGCGACGACATGCGGATTACGCCGCGCCGCCTTCAGCCGCTCTTCAATCAGGTTGTCGAAGTTTGTCGTATAGATGAGATCCCCGGGTATCCTGCAGATCGCGTCGTGAATCGCCGTGCTTACGCCATGTCCTTGATTAGGTACCTGGATCTGCTCGCGAAGCCACTTGGAGAGTCCGTCTTTGCCGCGCTGGTTCTTGTAATATTGCGGAATGGCCAGCAGGTCGGCCGCTGCCAGTTCCTCCTCGCTGACGGGCGGGTCTAGCTTACTGGCAAGGGTCTCCACCAAGGTCGCCCAAGTCGGTAACCCGGCTGCAACCGAAGCGCCAGCGCCGACGAACAGCACGCCCTTACGCCCTCGGAACGCTTCTAACAGCTGAACTGGAATGTCACCGCGCAACAGCACACCTCCTGTCCTCGGGTGAATTCGACAGGGACGGCCCGCGAACCACGGACCACAGAACCTCGTGCTGCGGGCGGTCTTGAACCAGCGGGTGCCCGCGTGGCCGCCCTCGGTGGCGCGCGGCGGCTAGCGGCCCGCCATCCTGTGCTAGACACCGTACCTGCTACGCCCTTGACGTTCCCCCGGTCTTTCGTACGGTGGCAGCGCGGTTGCCGTTCTTGCCTCACTGCTCCACTCGCTTCGCTTCGTGGTCGTTCGCGCGCGTCCCTGCACTTCGAAGTCGACGCGCCCGGGCACCATCTCTCGGTGGTCGATTTGTCGAGCGTCGTCCACGTCTTCGCTTGGCGCCAGCGGACCGCAACTTCTGGGCCTGTCTCAAGCTCGGTCCGAAACCTTCCTCCTGCGCAGATACTGCACGGGCACGAGCCAGTGAGTCAGTGATTTACGCGATCAGCATCTTCGGGGACTTAGCCAACTCGAGTCCATTCAGGAGCCATAAAAAACGATGCGCGGCGACACGCACACACCCAACCCAAACAGGCAAATTTCACATAGGTACTTTTTTTCCATTCTCCAGAGTTCGTTTGTTGCCCGTCCGTCACCGCGGCGCGGCGGTTGGGGCGGGGGGCAATGACAGAGCGCCGGGAAGGGCGGTCGCTGGACGTGGCGAGCGGCGCCCCACAGCTTCTGCGAGCCACATTATACCATACCCGCCGTCGGCCCGGGCCTGCCTGGCCGGGTCCCTACGGGCTGTAACGGGAACCCCCGCTGCCGGAACGTTTGCCGGCAGAAACGAGCCGGGAGGCACGAAGCCCGCGTACAGCAGCCGGGGGTCGAAAAGGATAGAGCGCGCCGCCGGCACCCGCCACGATGATCCGTCCGCGGCAGTGCCATACCCGTTCCCGGACCACGCGCAAGCACCCGGTGTGAGATTGCCCACTTCCGTCTGCTCCACGGCGCCCACCACTCGCACCTCCGCACCGTTCCAATCGCCCAGCACTGCCGGAGCCTGATCAACCACTCCCCCTTGGTACACCCCGCCCGGCCGCCCACAGACGTCTGTGCGGAGCACCGCGTACAGGGTGGTGTTCGTGCTCGCCACGAGAGGGACCGCAGTGGCCGTCGTCGCGCCCTGGGCCGGAACAAGATCCCACACCGACGCCCACCCAGTCGTTGAGGGCGCGAGCCCAAGCTGGACGTCGGCTTCCCCCGGGAGCAGGGTGACTCGGGGCGCGTCGACCATCAGCGGCGGCGGCCCCCGCCACGCCGCAGCGGGCACCGTGTTGAGGCTTCCCACCACGAACACCGGCACGTCCGACACGATGGTGAGCGGCGCCACGACGCGCGAGGCGTTGCGGATCACCAGCGCCTCCTGCGCACCGGCCGCGAACCGTCCGGCGGGATCGGCCGAAGCCGCACGGACGTACAGCATGCCGCCGCTGATCGCCGGTAGAGCCCCCAGGTCGAGCACCCACCCGTAGACGTTGGACGGGCAGCGGTGGGTCTCGTACACGTGCCCGGCCACCGTTGCCGTGCAGCGAGCCTCACGCCGCGGGTCGAAGAGCAGGCCCTTCCAGAGGCGGCTCGGGTCCGCGGGGTCCGGCAGCGCGACGCCGGCGGGAACTGCACCCGCCCAGGGCCACGGGTGGTAGCGCATCGCGCCGGCGACGACCGGGATGCAGCTCGTCCCGAACCCGTACGCCTGGCCGCACGTCACCGCCCACCCTGGGCGGGGACCCACGCTCGTCCGCTGGACGGCGATGCCCGGCGCGAAGTATCCGTTCCCGCCGCAGGCCGCCGCCCGGTCGGCGCACTCACCCGTCCCGGCGACCGACGCATCCTGCCTGCGTCCGGCTTCGAACGTTCCGCCCGCAGCCGGCACCACCCGTACGTGTCCGAGCGAAGCGCCGAGCAGTGCCGATCCGCCGGTCTCGGCCGCCGCGCGAGACCACGTGTCCAGCGGGAGGACGCCGTCCTCCGAGAGGATGTGGCTCTGCGGGTTGTCGTTCTGGACGCCGTCGCGCGCTTCCAGGGTGCCGAGGAGCGTGACCGCGGCGGGGCACCCGGGGAAGAAGGCGAGCCCGTCGATGCGCACCGGCCCCACGACCGTCGCCGGGCCACCCACGGCGCAAAGCTCCGCGGGCGTGCCGCCGCTCCGGTACAAGGCGTACTGGTAGGGAGCGACGCGGGCGATGGCCGCGGTCTGGGTGAGCGTGCGCTGCCCGCCGGAAGCGCCGACCACGTGGACGCGCATCTCGATCTCGATCGTCCGCGAGGCGGTCTGGCCCTGCGGCCGCGGGATCGCGGAGTACCGCAGCCGGGGCTGGTCCGTCCAGATGTCGAGCGGCTGCGCATCGTCCGGTACGGGGTCCAGCTCGCGGACCGCGACGATGCGGAACCCCGTTTCTCCCGGGTCGACGGTGGCGCCTGCGACGGCCGGGAGCGTGGCCACGCCGGCGTTCAGCTCCGCGACGTCGGCGGGGTCCAGCGCGCCCAGGCGCAGCGCGGCCCGGCTGCGCAGGCGCTCCGTCATCGTCTCGATGACGCTGCTTCCGGCCGCGTCCAGCACGCTGCTCGCGGCATGGGCGCCGCGGGTGCGCTCCGCCGCCTCCAGGTTCAGCATCGCCCCGCCGATCAGCATCGCCAGCAGGAGTATGACGAGCAGCGCGCCGATCAGCGCGCTGCCCCGCTCGTCCGTCAGGGGCTCGCCTCCGCCCTCGCTTTCCCCGTACAACGAACAGACCGCGCAGAGCTGGGCGTCCCCGAACAGGCGCGTCCCGTACCGTGGGCTGGCTCCGCAGCGGGCACACCGTTCCGCCGTCGCCCGGCCGCTCCGCGGACGGAGGCCGAGCACGAGCATGCGAGCCCGCGGGTCGAAGACGAGTGGACCCACCTCGAGGGACTTCGGCAGCGCGGCGGCGATGCGCTCCAGGTCGTCCGCGACGGGGGCGACGTACCTCCGGGTGACGCGGAGGGCTTCGGGAGCGCCGAGCCCTTCGGGCGCCGCGTTCCATTCGAGGGTCAGCGCGGCCCCTTCGCCCTCGGCGCCCCGCCAGCTCCCCGGCGCGCTTGCGGCCCGCTCGCGCAGGGCGGCAAGAGCCTCTTGGAGGGTCAGCTTCGCCTGGTCGGTACGTGTCTCGTCGGTCATTGCGCTTCGCGGGCGCCGCCTCGGGCTACTGGGGCGAGCGATTGGACGATTCTCACCACCTGGGTGGTGCGGGCTCCCTGCGTACTCGTTCCGACGACGGCCACGGTGACGCGGACGGCCACGAGGGTGTGGTACCCGCGCGCGTACGTGTAGCCGACTGCGCCTGCCTCCGGGCTGCTGGCGGCCGAGCGGTTGGGGCTGCTCGCCAGCCCGGCTCCGTCGACCCCGTCGCCGCGGCTCCATCCGGCGGCGTCCTCGTGGGCCGCTTCGACCTGCAGGGATGCGAGGGGACCAGCGACGCGGCGGGCCGGGGTCCAGTCCCCGCCGGCGGTGAGCCCGCGCTGCAGGAGGAGTGCCCGTTCCGCCCCGTCCGGCGCGGTCCAGAACCGCGCCGGCTCGACCGGCATCGCCGCTACCGCGGGAGATCCGCCGCCGCTGACGCCGGACCACTCGCGCGGGGCGGGGAAGCCCAGGGCAGCCGTGAGGTCGGTCGTGGCGACGTCCGTGTAGAGGGCCGACGTGCCGGCCGGTGCGCAGGCGGAGCGGGCGCGCGGAGCGGCCGCCCGCACCGCCCGGGTCTCCACGCAGCGGGAGCCGTCCGGATAGTACGACTCCGCGCAGGACGGAGCGGTGGTGCCGCCCGGCGCGAGCGTGCCGGCGATCACCTCGGTCACGGCCACGCCCCGCACCAGGGTCACGGGGCAGAAAGCTGCGGGGACGCAGTCGGCCCCGCAAGGCGCCGCATAGGCAGGCTGAACGGCACCGGCGAGCAGCAGCCGGTACCCGATGCGGGCCGAGCCGACCACGAGGAGCGTCCCGGGCCGGAGCGCTCCCGTCCGGTCCCCGCGAAGCGCAATGCAGCTCCCGGGAGCACCGGCGCGGCAGGGCCGGCTGGCGACGGGAAGCGCCACCCCGGTGGTCCGCAGCACGAGCAGGGTGTCCGCGGGGGAGCCGTCCGGGGACGTCGCGGCCGACGCCCGGAGCATCCCCAGGTTGGGGGCGGAGATGCCATCTCGGGCGGCCTGTTCCAGCGCCCGTCCGACCGCCGACTCGACGTTGCGCCGGGTCCGCTCGGCGTCGGCGCGGCGGAGCTCGCTTCGATGCAGCGAGGTGCCGACCTGCGCGAGGGTCCACGCCATGCCCGCGAGGGCCGCGGCGACCACCAGCACGACCAGCAGCTCGATCATCGTGAACCCCGCGCGGCCGGCAGCGAGCCGGGCATCGGTGGGCCGCGTCACGGCGTCCCCGCCGGGCTCCAGTGCCCCGTGGCGGGCCGGGCGCCGGCGTCCACGATCACGCGGCTCGCGCGCGTCGTCCACGTACCTGCGTCCAGGTGCTCGACCGTCAACGCGACCTGGGCGAGCGCGCCCGCGCACCCCGAAGCTGCTACGCCGTCGTCGGCGGGCCGGGCGGACGCGGCGTCGCAGAGCACCTGCCGCTCCACGAATACGCGATAGGGTCCCGTCGGGTCGGGCGTGCCGTCGTCCGCGAGACGGGTGGAGGTCCCGGGCGAGGGGACGTTCCAGACACCGCCGGCGCGGGCGGCTTCGACCTCCGCGTCCGCGAGCCGCCGGGACATCTCCGAAGCCCGGCGGCGGGCGTTCTGCTGCTGCGACTGCCCCAGGAGCTGGATGATCCCCGCGGCGCCGATCGCGAGCACGACGAGGGCGACCATCACCTCCACGAGCGTGAAGCCCGACGGACGGGCGGAACGGTTCGGAGTCATCGTGCCAGCGGCTTCCAGGTGGAGGCTCCCATCTCCCAGCGCCACGCCTGCACGGCGCCGCTCGCGTCCAGCGTGACGGCGGCCACGCGCTGCGCCTCCCGTCCGGAGCGCAGCAGGTAGACGGCGGCCGGAGCCGGCGGAGAGCACCCGCCGTCGGCCCCGCAGAACACCTGCGCCGGCAGCGCGCCGACGGGCTGCCCGAGCGGGTCCCGCGCCGCCGTCCCTCCTCCCCACACGAGCCCGTCCGGCAGCTCCTGCCACTCGTCCGCGGGCGTCGCACCCAGCGACAGCGTCCCCGGCGCCCCCACGCGTGCGGCGTAGTGCCCGTCCGGGCGCACCGCGATCAGCGCCTCTCCGTCCGTTGCGACCGCCTGCTCCCGGGCCCGCTCGATCTCCGCCGCGAGCCGCTGGGCCGCCAGCTCGACCGGGAGGACCTCGGATGGGCGCTGGAGGACCATGCACGCGGTGGCCAGCACGGCCAGCGTCGCCAGGACCACCAGCAGCTCCACCGCGGAGAAGCCGCGAACGTCCCCGCGCACCCGGCGCGGGGTACCACGAGCCGCTGTGCCTACCCTCCAACTCGTTCTCTCACCACCACATCTCCATCGCCCCATGATCAACCCGCTGAAGAGGTTCGTCCCGCGCGGCGACCCCGCATCCGCCCCGGTGGCGGTAGGCATCGACCTCGGTGTCCGCAGGATCAAGGTGGCCGTCGTCGGCGAGGGGGAGGGAAGGCCCGAGCTGGTCTGGACCCTGGACGTGCCGACCCCCGGCGGGATTCTCGGGGCGGATGGCAGCTTCGATTCGGTCGCCGCCGGGCGTGTGCTCGCGCAGCTGCTCGAGGGGGCGCCGGTTCCGGCGGGAGCCCGCGGAGCCGTGGTGCTTCCCTCCGCCGTGCTCCGCGTCCGCCGACTGCAGGCGCCTTCGATGGATCCCGCCGCCCTCGGTCGGCTGCTCGCGGACGACTCCGAGCTGCGGGTTCCGGGCGTCGCGCCGGAGGGGCTGCACCGCGCCTTCTCGCCCGTCGCTGATACCCCGTCAGCCGCGCCCGGGGACGGGTCGAGGACGCTCGTCGCCGCCGCCGCGCGGCGTGATGCGGTGCGTGCCTACGGCGCGGCCGCGGAGGCCGCGGGCGTGGCGCCGCGGCTCGCCGCACCCGCCGTCGCGCTCGCGAACCTCCACGCCCTGCTGCACCCGGAAGAGACCTCCCGGGCGGTGCTCCTCCTCCACGTCGGCTCCGCGCGGACGGAGCTGGTGGTGGTGCACGGAGGCGCACCGCTGCTGGTCCTGCCGGTCGTGCTGGGTACCGACCACCTGTACGAGCGCGTGCACGCGGTCCTGCGCGGTGGCGGCGATCCCGAGAAGGTGCTGCGGGAGATGGACGCGGTGGACGGCGACCCCGCGGTGTGCGAGGCGCTCGACGAGTGGCTGGCGCGCATCCGCGGATCGCACCGCACGGCCCTGGGCGCGGCCGAGCAGCGCCTTCGCGGCCGGCTGGACGAGCTGCCGGTCCGGATCTCGGGCGGGGCGGCGGAGTTCGGCATCGTCGCGAGGCGCCTTGCCACCTCGCTCGCCGACCCGGTGGGGGTCCTCGATCCCGCGCCCGGGTTTCCCGATCCCCCGCCAGGGCACGTGCCGAACCCGGCGCACGCACTCGCGCTCGGGGCGGCCCTGGAGGCCCGGGCTGCGGCAGCCGCGGACGCTGGGCCCGCCGGGCCTCGTGCCCTCCTGCTCGACCTGGCGCTCCCGGCCGAGGGCAGGACGCGGGGCGCGGCGAGAGAATCCGTGGCCGCGCTGGCGAGGGATCTCAGGGTGTGGGGGAGCGTGGCCGGCGCGCTGCTGATCGCGCTCGGCGTCCCCGCCGTGCTCCAGGCGCGTCTCGCCCGCGCGGAGAGGGAGCTGGGCTCCGCGCGGGAGGCCTACCGGAAAGAAGCGGCCGCGGTCTCGGCGGACAGCGCACGCGTCGCCGCGCTCCAGGCCGACAGCACCCGACTCGCCGGGACGCTGGGCACGCTCGCGCGGCTGGAGGGGCAGCGGTACGCGTGGCCGAGGCTGATGGACGCGGCTGCCGCGACGCTCCCGCGCTACGCGTGGATCACGGGGCTGGAGCTGGATCCCGCCGAGCACGAAGCCCCGGCAAGGTTCCGGGTGCGGGCCGTGGCGCCGGCACAGGACGACGTGAGCCGGTACGAGCGGGCGCTCGGCGGAAGCGCGGGTGCCTCGCGCGTGGCGCTGGAGGGGTCGGAGAGCCTGCAGTCCGGGCCCTTCGTGCTGGTCGGGTTCACGCTCGCGGGGGACTTCGGATTTGCCCCGCTCGGGGACCGTTCCCAGCCGGAAGCGGCGGGGTACCACCCCGGCGAAAGAATGCCTCCCGTACCCGCTTCCCGCCCGTGACTCCTCCGCCGAACACCGCCCTCCGCAACCGTGCCGCCGCCATCGTGCTGGTGCTGGGCGTACTCGCCGCGGCCGGGCAGTGGACGGCCAGCATCCGGCCCCGATCGGCCGCGCTGGAGGGCCGGCGCCGCGCGCTCGAAGCGGAGCGTACGCGGCTGGCCGGCACGCGCGCGGAGCTGCTGCGCCTCGGCTCGGAGGGGATCGCGTCCCGCAACCGGGTCCTGCGCGCGGAGGTGCTCCGCCGCGAGGCGCTGGCGCCCGCCGGGAACGCCGACGCGGTCGGCGTCCATGTGCGCGAGCGCTTCGCCGCGCTGGCGGCCCGGTACGGGGTGCATGCACCGAGCTTCGAGCCCGTGGCGGTGCGTGCCGAGGGTGACCTGCAGGTCGCGGGGCTGAAGATCCGCGCCGCGGGCGAGTACCACGCCATCGGCACCTGGCTGACCGAGGCGCTCGCCGACGACCGGCTGCTCGACGTGCAGCGCGCCCGCTTGGAAGCGGTGCCGGACTCCCTCACGGGGGCGCTGCGGGGAAGTCCGCCGCCACCCGCGGGCGGAGCTCCGGGGGCGGGCCCCGCGCCCGCCGACCCGGCGCTGCAGATCGCCGGCGCGGCCCCGCTCGACGCGGTGGTGGAGGTGGTGGTGCAGTGGTATGCGCTGCCGGGAAAGCCCGGCGCGCAGGCGGCGTCCCCCAGTGCGGAGGTACGGTGATGGCTCGGTGGAGGTGGTGGGCCGCGTGCGCGGCGGTGGCGCTCATGCCCGGTGCGGCCGCCGCGCAGGAGCGGTGGACGTACCCCCGCGGGGCGGGGCGCGCGAATCCGCTCGCGCCCCCGGCGGAGCTGTACTCGGCGGAGGTTGCGCCGCCGCTGGTGGTCACGAGCGTGATGGGCACGGCGGGAGGGCCGCTCCACGCGGTCGCCCGCTTCGGAGCGCCCCTGCGGGAGCGGCGCGTCGTGCGCGCCGGCGACCGGGTCGGGCCGTACCGCGTGGACCGCGTGCAGATGGATGGGCTCTGGGTTCGGCTCTACGTCCTCGGCACGCCACGGCGCCTGTTCGTTCCCCGCGCCGGGATGCGGCGCGCCGACGCCGTGATCGCGGAGGGAAGCCGGTAGATGCGCACCCATGGCCGTCTTGTCCTGATCGCCGTCGCGGTCGCCGCCTGCGCGACCGCCGCGCCGCGCGGTGAGCTCCTCACCGTCGGGGAGCTGCGCGCGCGGCAGGCGCACGGCGCCGCGTCCGACTCCCTCGCCGCCGCGCCGCCGCCGGAGCGCGCCACCGCGTCGCCCGCTCCCCGGCCCCGGCCGGCGGGATCCGCCTCCGCTCCGGCTGAACCCGCGAGCGCAGCGAAGCTGGACAGCTCCGCCTCCGCCGCGCCGCGCAGCGGACCCGCCGCGCCGGCCGCCCGGAGCGCCGCCCCGCGGGTGGCCACCCGGCCCGCCGCGCACCGCTTCCCGGCGCCGCGATGGATCCACGTGGACGACCCCAATCCCCCGGTGATCCCGTTCCAGCTCTTCGAGGACCCCATCGCCGACGTGATGCGCAGCCTCTCCGAGGCCGTGGGCGTCAACATCGTGCTGGATCAGGACACCGTCGTGCGGGCCATGAAGCTCACCGCCGAGGTCCACGACCTCCCCTGGCCGCTCGGGCTGGAGGCCGTCCTGGAAGCGCACCGGCTGCGCCCCGTCCAGCTCGCGTCCGGCGTGATCAAGATCGTGAGCGAGAAGTCCGCGCGGGACGACCAGCAGGTGGAGGAGGTCTCGCTGCGCTTCCTCACCGCGCGCGACATCCAGAGCGCCCTCGACGGGATCCTCCGCTCGGGATCGGACAGCAGCAGCGCCCGCGTGGAGTACGTCGGCGCGCCGGAGACCACCCGCCGCCTGATCGTCTACGGCTCGCCGGAGAAGCTGTCGCAGGTGCGCAGCCTGGTGGGACGCCTCGATCGCCGGCCGCCGACCATCTCCGTCGAGACGCGCATCGTCAGCGTCGACCGGTCGCGGATGCGGCGCGTGGGGCTGACGTACGCCTTCGGCCGCCTGGCGACCGACTCGGCGGGGAACTCACAGCCCGTGATGGACGTCCGCTCGGCGGCCTCGGGCGGCGTGCAGAGCAGCTACGGTCCGGCCGCCCGCCTGGTCTCCAACCTCGGCGGGCTCGGCAGGGTGGACCTCAACGTCTTCATCGACGCGGTGGTCGGCAGCGGCTTCGCGGAGACCCAGACCACCCCCAGCATCACCACCACCAGCGAGATGTCGGCCCAGGTGCGGATTGGCGACGCGATCGTGCTCCCGAACAACCAGCCCATCTTCGCGGGCGGAGGCTACGTCCTCCCCGGCGGTGCCGGCCAGGGCTCCCAGGGCGGCGCGCAGCAGCAGGGCGGCGGGAGCCGCGGCCAGGCGCCCGCGGGCTACGGCGACCAGGGCGGGGGCCTGCAGCCCGGCGCGGTCGGAGCCCAGGGCGACTACGGCCAGCAGGTGGGCGGCTACACGCGCTTCCAGACCGGCACGGCGCTCAAGGTCACCCCCTACGCGCTCGGGGACGGGCTGATCCGGGTGCGGGTGGACCTGCAGCGCGACGGCGGGCAGCTCTCCACGGACGGGCGCTCCATCACCGGCGGCAACCAGACGGCCTACACCGACGTGATCGTCCGCGACGGCTCCCCGATCGTGATCGCCGGCCTGACCGTCCACGCGCGGAGCCGCGGCCGGAACGGCGTTCCGGTGCTTTCCGACCTGCCCCTGCTCGGCTCCCTCTTCCGGATGGACGAGAACGCCGAGCACTACCAGGACCTGATCATCGTCCTCACACCCCGGATCGAGACCGATGAGCTGGCGAACTGATCGCGTCGCCGCGGCGGTGCTGCTCCTCATGGCCGGCGGGTGCATGGACCAGGGCGACCTCTTCCGCCCGGTGCCGGAGCGGGTGGCGCACGCTCCCCGGCTTCGCCTGACGGCCGAGAGCTACGTCCTCTACGAGGGCGACCGCGTGCCGCTGCGGGTCGACAGCCTGGACGGGCGGCAGGGAAGCGTCGAGGTGCTGGTGCTGGACCGCGCCCGGGCGGTGGTCTGGCGGTCGGCGCCGGTGGCGCTGTCCGACTCGCTCGTCTCGGTGCCGGTCACGGGACTTCCGGCCACAGTGTACGGCGACACCACGCTCGCGCTGAGCGCGGACCTGGACGTGGACGGCCACCGGATCTACGCGAGCGACGACACCGCCCCCGCGCTGTCCCGGGACGGCGCCTCCTCCCGCCCGGTGCGGTTCTATCCGGGAGCGGTGGTTGGGGTGGGCGCCGGGCAGCCGCAGGCGTTCGCGCTGGACGCGGCAACGGGGCGCCTCTTCTTCTCGGTGCGCGAGCGCGACCGCATCGGTGTCCTCGATCTCGCCCTCGGCCGGGAGACCGCCGGGGTGGAGGTGCCTACCGGTCCGGTCGCGCTGCGCTTCCGCGGCGGGCGGCTCGGCGCGCTGGTCGCCGACGGCACCGAGCTGATGGTCTTCGACGCCGCCGGCGTGCCCTCCCTCACCGGCCGGATGCTGCTGCCCACGCTCCGTCTCGACGTGCAGACCCTTCGCGCGGCCGGAGACAGCGCGACGCCCGCGCAGGTCGACACCCTGGCGGCCGCCGTGCGCCCCTACGCGGCGGGGCTCGCCTGGGGCTGCGCCGATCCGGCCTGTGCGGGGCTGGTCGCCTTCACGTCGAGCCGGCTGGCCGGCGTGGACGCGACCGACGGCTCGGCGGTGATGCGCCGGCTCGCGCCGGGCGGGGGCGTCCTGGGGGCGCCGCTGGTGGTCCCCGCGTTCTCGGCCAGGGTGCTACCGAGCGATACCGTGCCGTCGCGGGTGCGGATCTTCGCGGCCGGCGCTGGTGGGAGAGACTCCGTCGTCTTCGACGGGCCAGACCGGATGCGCTGTCCCACGGCGTCCCTGGGCGCAGGGCCGTTTGACGTGGCACCCGGGAGCGCCGCCGTCCTCTACGCCTCCGTCGTGGGCGACCTCGCGTGCGGGGACGGCACGAGGATCATGCGGATCGACCAGGCGGCGGCCGACGCGCCGCGCTTCGACGCCCTCGCACGCCGCAACGAGCTGGGCGAGGACCGCATCGGCGTGGTGAAGGAGATCCGGGTCTCACCGGACGGGCAGTACGTGCTCGTCCGCGGCGCCGACCGCGTCCACCTCCTCGACGCGGAGCTGCGCCTGCGGGCCACCGTGGCGATCTCCGCTCCGAGCGCCATCGCGTGGGTGGAGGGCACCGCGGCGGGCTCCGCGTACTTCGCCGTGGCCGGGGCGGACGGCGTGGACCTGTACGACACGACCACCCGGAAGGTCGCCGCAAGGCTGCCGCTCGGACCCACGCGCGAAGACCTGCTGGCCGTCTGGCGCTACGGCGCCGAGCTCGTGGCGGCCGCCGCTCCGCTCAGCCGTGACGGGCTGGTGGTCGCGCGGATCCCCGTCCCCCTGAACTGAGCTGGAGGTGATGCGAGTGAGTGCGCTGATCGAGTACCGCCGCGCGCTGTCCGCGCTGCACGGTGAGCTGGACCTCCTGCTGGCACCGGCAGGCCTCCGGGTCGACGCGGTCCAGCCGGAGGGAGCCGGGTGGGTGCTGCGGGTGTCCGGGACGGCGACGGGAGCGGCAGTGAGCGGAGCAGGCGCGGGGAGCGCCACCCGCGTGAGCAGCGTGGCCGACGCGTCCAGCGGGGCCGCCCGGGCGGCACGCGAGGCGGTGGCCCTGACGCGAGCCGGAAACGAGACGCTGATGGAGATGCTGGGGCGGGCCGGCGCCCACCTCGCCGTCGGACGCCTCCGTGGCGAGGGAGGGCTGCACGCGCCGGCGCCGGAAGGCGGCGAGCGCCTGGCCTGGCTTGCGGCGACGCTCGTGGGCGACACCGTCCTGGCGGTGCGGCACGTGGGCGGACCGGAGGAAGGGGCGGAGGTGATGGAGGAGCTGCAGCGGCAGCTGGCCGTCTTCGGGCGCGAGAGCCGCCGGGTTTCCGGTGCGGAGGACCCCGCGCCGTTCCTGGCGGCCGTGGACTCCTGGATGCCGGCGGGGTTCCCGCGCGGAGCCGCCTTCCTCGCCCACGCGGGGGTGCGCGATGCCTAACCTCATCGCCAGCCGGAGGCAGATCTCGCTGCGCGTCGTGTACGCAGGTCCCGGCGTGGGAGGCAAGACGACCAACCTACGGCAGATCCAGGCCCAGTTCCCGGAGTTCCGGATGGCGGAGCTGGCGACGGCCGGGGAGCGCACCCTGGGTGGGGACTTCCTCCCAGTGGCGCTGGGTGCCGAGCGCGTGGACGGATGGGAGCTGAAGCTCAGCCTCTCCAGCGTCCCGGGGCAGATCCAGTATGCCGATTCGCGCGCGGCGGTGCTCAAGGCGGCGGACGTGATCGTCTTCGTGGCCGACAGCCACCCGCTGCGGCAGCAGGCGAACCTCTACGCCCTTGACGACGTCCGCGCGCTGCTGGCCGCGGAAGGACGGAAGCCCGGCGGAGTGCCGCTGGTCTTCCAGTACAACAAGTGCGACCTCCCGGATGCCATTCCGCCGGAGGAGCTGGACGCACGCCTCAATCCCGGAGGTGCGCCCGCGGTCGCCGCGGTGGCGCTGGACGGGGTGGGCGTGTTCGAGACGCTGGCCGAAGCGCTGGATCTCGCGGTCGCGGAGGCGCGGCGTTACCTCGCGCGGGCCATGCCCCCGCGCGCTGCATCGGCATGACGGCGTGGGCCGTCTGCCGCTTCACCCCCTGATGGACGAGGTGCGTATGCGAAAGCTGTGGAGGAAGGTGAGCAGCAAGGCGGGCGAGTCGGTCCTGCGCCCGCTGCGCTCGGAGCAGGGCTTCACGATGATCGAGCTGATGGTGGTCGTCGTGGTAATCGCGATCCTGGCCGCCGCGGTCGGGTTCACGTCCACGAAGCTGATCGGCAAGAGCGTGGACGACACGATGGCCAGCGACGCCAAGACGGTCCACACCGCGCTCACCGAGCACTTCGTGGACTGGAACCGGTTCCCCTCGACGATCGCGCCGACCGCGGGCGGCACGGCGAGCGCGACGAACATGCTCTTCGACGCGAGCGACGGGAACGTGATCGCGGTGGGCACCGGGTCGACATCCACGCAGATCACGATCAACGTCACCAACCCGAAGCACGCCGGCTACACCTGCAGCATCACGGTGAGGCCGAGTGGCACGGCGAAGCCCGTGTGTGCCTGACGTCCGCCTCAACGGGTTGAAACGAAGCGGGGTGCCTCTAGGGGCACCCCGCGGTGCATGGTGGATCGCCAATGCATTGGCACCAAGTTGTCCCGCTGCCGGTTGCGAGGGCATTTGGTAAGGGCCATCGACGTACCATTCCGAGAACAGCCGCGTGTGACTCTCTTGTTCTCGGGTGCGTACCAGTTTATTAGTATTTGTCGTATGAGTTGCGTTGGGCCATCTCCTCCTTCACACCATCCTCTAATGAAGACCATCCCCGAGTCCTGCCGGAGGGCTGGAATTGGCTTAGCATTCTTTACTTGTCTGAGTCAGACTAGCGTTCTTCGCGCGCAGGGTGGAGCTCCGGTGATCGTGTTTGTCCATGGTCGTGGTCAGGAGGGACGAACTAGAGACGAAGTGCGGAGGGAGTTCTTAGGAGCTTTCGCAAGTGGCCAACGTCGATGGTTCGGCCGTGAAGTCGTCCCTGTCTCGAATCAGGACTTCGTCTGGTATGCAGACGTGATTGATCCGACGACCCCGGCGACCGCGACGAGCGGCGGGTGCATGTTCGCGGAAGAGGATGTTACGTCCGAGTCCACGTCAGGACCGCCTCTTCGGGAGCGCCTTCTTGCCTTCGCGCGCCGCATCGGAGTCGATGATGATGGTCTGCGCTTACTGACCGAAGACACGTATCGGTACCTGAGTTCTGCAACAGCCCGGTGTGAAGCTGATAGTCGTCTCGAAGCCGAACTCGCTGCGCGTCAGTGGCAAAGGCGACCACTAGTCATCGTGGCCCACAGTATGGGAGGCATTGTTGCCTACTCATCGCTTCGAAGTAATGCTCAGATCCCCAAACCTGAAGAACGGCTGAGGATTGCGCACTTAATAACTGTTGGCACCCAAGTAGGGACCGACTTGATACTCGACGGCCTTCACGGCACGTACACAGCGCGACCTGTACCTTTGCCGATGACAATTTCACGGTGGACGAATTTTCGGAATGCGCGTGATGTACTCGCATTCCCTGTGCGACCGGCGTTCATGGCGACCAACGGCATGCGACGACCTGTTGATGTATCGATCAACGAAGGAGGATCGCGCCATGCAATCACCACCTATCTCGCCAACCGAGAGGTAATTAGGACCATAGTGAAAGCTTGGTGCTCAACAAATCAAACACCGCCACCTCAATGCTCGAACGTGCGCTGATGATTGTGCGCCGCGTGCCCTCGCGCGGAATTCTTTCAGCTCGGGTCGCGTATCTTTTAGTGATTGCCTTGTTGATCGCAAATCCTAGCATTGCACAGGAGGTATTTTCGACACAAGAGAAATTCATGGCAGCTGAGGAAAATGCTCTCCCAGGCCGATTAGAACTCCGGCCACGCAGCAGCTACGATGAACTGAATGTGATAGTTGACTCTGCCCGTCTCGCGTTGAACCGCTTCTACGGAGTGTCGCCCCAATTTCGTTGGAGTGGGATTCCCGGTGCGCGAAATTCATACGCGCGACCAGATGTGGGGATTGTAATTAGCGAGGCCCGGACGGCAGAATTGCGTGACGAACTCGACACGAAATCCCTCTCCGATGTAATCCGCTTTCTTCTCGCACACGAAACCGCACACATCGCGCAATACCAGCGGTATGGATTTTCCAGTGTCACCGCGCCCTCCTGGCGGAGAGCCGCGGAGTGCCACGCGGACATGTGGGCAGCGATGGCACTTGTGAATCTACTCGTAGATGCGGGGACAAGCTTGGATGAAGCTAGGCGCCGCACGAGGTCGGCTTACCAACTTGCCAATGCGATGGGTGAGGTCCGTTGGGTAGACGCGCAACACCATCCCACACCCGAGCAGCGCGTGCTCTGTACCTCCGTGGGGACCGTCGCTGGACTTCAGCTATTCTTGATTCGGCGATTCCAGGAATCTGGTGAGGACGTCTACCTTCGCGAGATTAAGCGTTGGCAAACAGCGTTACCTGCTGGTCTCCCCACCTTGTTCGCGCCCGGAGACTCGGTCTGGCCGTGGACTCGCCAAGCCGCCGAGGCAATTGTCGATCCGCAGTCGAGTCTCTGGACAGACACCCCCTTCTCGCTCCCTGAGTGGATCATCCGTACCGCATCTTCTGCCACGCACGGGCCGAGTGCCCTCGCGGCGGAGGCGTCGAAGCCACTGCCGCCTGCTCCGGCTAAATGTAAAGTCCACGCCCGAGAGGGTTTTACCGAGTTGGTCTGCTTTTCGCCGGTATCGGTCTCGGCTTCAGCGGTCACGCGCTATTACGAGAGTCGAGTAGGCCTTTTCGAAATCCTGCTCCGGAGAATCGGTTGGTCGGCTGCTTCACGATGTTTCTCCACTGATGGGCCAGTCGCGGTGTGGGTAGACTCGCGCGAGCGGGCAGCGGTGGAGGTGGCAGCGTCGATGGCGCGATTGGGAGTTTCAACACGCGTTTTCGCCGCCGATCAGGCAACCCAACTGCATTGCGGCGGGACGAGGCCGTAATCCCCCAGGAGCGCAATGTCCTCCGTGCAGAGCGAGGCTGTCATGCTGCGGGTCTGAAGCCCGCTTGGACGCTCCCCGCGAACGGATATGAATCTCACTGGGACAGCGCAGCGTGGCAGCATTCGCCTTTGGTGATGCGGTGGCGTCGGATCAACTTGTCACCGCCTGCATCGATGCCGTCATCAGTGCGTATACCCCGCCCACCAGCAGCGCCACGGGGACCATGATGATGATGATCGCCAGAGGCTCCAGCCTACTGGTGAGCTTGTCCACGCTGTACGAAGTCTCCTCCTCGAAATACTCCGCCAGCTCCGCCAGCATTTCCCCGAGACGGCCGCCTTCCTCGCCCACGCGCACGAGCTTGCTCGCGATTGGCGCGATCCCCGCCAGCTGCATCTCCTGCCAGAGCGGCCGGCCGTGCGCGTGGCCGCGGGAGACGGCGCCGAGCTGGGCGCGCAGCTTCCGGTTGCCGATCGTCTGCGCCGCCATCTCGACGGCCGCGGCGACCGGAGAGCCGCTGGAGTAGAGGATCGCGAACAGCCGGGCCCACGCCGCCAGCGCCGCCTGGGAGAGCAGGGTGCCGAGGATGGGGATGCGCAGCATCGCCCCGTCCACTCGCGTGCGCAGCCCCTCGCGCGTCCGGTAGGCTCGTACTCCGACCCACCCCAGCAGCACTCCTCCCAGCAGCATCGCCGGCCCGGCGACGGTGAGCACGTGGCTCGCCCCGAGCATGATCCGCATGATGAGCGGAGCTTCGGCGCCGGCGTCCGCGACCGCTTTCGCGAAGCGCGGCACCACCACGTAGAGGATGAGGATGGAGACCACCGTCCCGACTCCCAGGATCGTGGCGGGGTAGGCCAGCCCCTTCACCACCTTTCGGCGGGTCTCCTGGGACCGCCTCCGGCTTTCCGCGAGCATGCGCATCACGTCCTGCAGGTTGGCCTGCTCGCCGGCGCGGACGGCCGCGACGTACACGGGGTCGAAGACTGCCGGGTGCTCCGCCAGCGTGTCCGCGAGCGAGCGGCCGCGCCGCACATGCACGCTCACATCCCAGAGGACGCGCTCCATGCGAGCGTCCCCCAGGTCATCGCGCGTGACCTCCAGCGACTCCTGCAGCGTCAGGCTGCGCAGCAGGGACGCGGTCATGCGCGTGAACAGCAGCACGGAAGCCGGCTTGGGCTTGCCGCTCCCCCATTCCCGCGACAGGAAGGACGGCCGGATGGAGGAGACGTGGACCTGGTCGCGGCTTCCGAGGGAGTCCCGGGCGACCATCTCGCTGGGCGCCTTGATGCTCCCGGACACGGGCTCTCCGAGGGCGTTCACCCCCGCGAAGTGAAATGTCGGCATGGTGGCTCAGGTCTCCTTGAGGACTTCCTCGATGGTGGTCTGCCCCTCGCGGATGCGCGCCCAGCCCGCCTGCCGGAGGGGCTGCATGTGGTCGGCGAGACCCGCGGCCGCGATCTCCTTGTCCGGCCGGCCCTGCGCGATGAGGCGCCGGATCGTGTCGTTCACCTCCAGGATCTCGTAGAGCCCGACCCGGCCGCGGAAGCCGGTGCCGCCGCAGCCGTCGCAGCCCCTGCCGCGCATGAAGCACATGCCGCCCAGGCGCCGCGGCTCGACCTGGGCCAGCGACAGGGCGGAAGGGTCGGGCTGGTACTCCTCCTTGCATGCCGGACAGATCCGGCGCACCAGGCGCTGGGCGATCACCAGGCGGAGCGTCCCGGCGACGTTGTAGGGCTCCACTCCCATGTCCAGGAGGCGCGACACCGCGCTCGCGGCGTCGTTGGTGTGGAGGGTCGACAGGAGCAGGTGGCCCGTCATCGCGGCGCGCGTGGCGGTCTCCGCGGTCTCCGGGTCGCGGATCTCCCCGACCATGATGATGTTGGGGTCCTGGCGGAGGACGGAGCGGAGAACGGACGCGTACGAGAGGCTGGTCTTCTGGTCTTCGGTGCGGCGGATGTTGACCTGGGTGACCATAGGGACCCGGCGCTCCACGGGGTCCTCGATCGTCACGATGTTGATCTCCGGCCGGGCGAGCGCGCCCAGGATGCCGTAGAGCGTGGTCGACTTTCCCGATCCCGTGGGACCGGTCACGAGGATCATCCCCCAGCTCTGCTTCATCGCCTGCTCAACCAGCTCCAGGTTGCGACCGGTGAGGCCGAGATCGGCGAGACCCAGGGCCTGTGCCTTCCGGTCCAGGACACGGAGGACCGCCTTCTCGCCCAGGACGGTGGGCAGCGTGGAGACGCGGAACTCGACCGTGCCGCGCCCGCTCGGCAGGGTCAGCCGGCCGTCCTGGGGCACCATGCGGTTGACGCTGTCCATCCCCGTCGCGCGCGCCTTGATGTGCCCGACCAGGTCCTGCTCCAGCTCGGGGGGGAGCTTGTTCCACTCGCGCAGCACGCCGTCCACGCGGAAGCGGACCCATCCATAGCCGGGGAAGAACTCGATGTGGACGTCGCTGGCCTGCTGCCCGACCGCGTCGCGCAGGATGAGGTCGGTGAGCTGGGCGACCGCGGACGCGTGGACCTCGCGGTCGAGCGTCGCCCCGCGGCCGTCCCCGCGGCGCCCGGCCTCCGTGGCCGCGCGCTGCGTGAGGTCGCCCACGTCCGCCACGTCCATCTTCGGCTCCTCGCGCTCGCGAACTGCGGCGGCGATGCGCGCGTACACCGCATGGGCGTCGGCGAGGACGGGCTGCGGCTGCAGGTCCGCGCCGAAGATCCCCTGCAGCTCGGCGAGCATCCCGAGGTCGAACGGATCGCACACGGCGATCTCGACGACGCGGCTGGTCCGCGCCAGCGGGAAGGCGCCGAGCCGGCGGGCGACCTCCGGCGGCAGCATGTCTTCCAGCTCGCGGTTGCGAGGGTAGTCGTCGGGATCCGCGACTCGCTCGCCCCGGAAGAGCTCGGCGAGCGCGGCGCGGGCGTGCTCCACAGCGACGGCCGAGGCGCCGAGGAGATGGTCCAGCAGCTCGGGGCGCCCGGGATCGGCCGCCCGCGCGGCTTCCGCCTGCCGGACGTCGGCCTCGGACACGTGGCCCTGCTCGCGGAGCCACGCGACCGCCCGGTCCTGGCGGCCGGAGGGGTTCATGGGGGTCATGGCGCCGGCGCTGGAAGGAGGGTGCGGGACGGCGGGGACGGCTGCGCCGGGACCCGGACCGGCCACCGCCGGCCCGGTGGGGTGATCCCGCGGGTCAGGTGAGGATTTAGGTCCCGGAGCGCGGACGGATCCGCGCCCAAGCGGTGCGCCACGGAGTCGAGCGCGATGCCGCCTGGGACCCAGACTTCACGGAAGCGGAGCGGAAGGGTCTCACCGGCGTCCAGGCCCCAGCCCCGCGGCGCCCGCCCGACCCGGGCGGCGGCGAGGACATGCGGGACGTAGGCCCGGGTCTCCGCCGGGAGCGTCCAGCGCCGCGACCAGAACGCTCCCCGCGCGCGGCCGGTGCGGCCGACGCCCGCGTTGTACGCGGCGAGCGCCGTGTGCCAGTCGTGCGTCTCACGGTAGAGGTCGGAGAGGTGGCGGGCTGCGGCGTTCGTCGCGCGCACGGGATCGCGCCGCTCGTCCACATAGGCAGAGACCTCCAGCCCGTACGCTCGCGCCGTGGCCGGCATCAGCTGCCACATCCCCGCCGCGCCGGCCCGGCTCGTCGCCTCGTTCTTCCACTCCGACTCCACCCAGGGCAGAAACGCCAGGTCGCGGGGGAGCCCGCGCGCGGCCAGCGCGCCCTCGATCAGCGCGCGGTATCTCGCATACCGCCGCAGGGCGGTCCCGCTCTCCGGGTCCGTGGCGAGATGGACCGCCCAGCGGTCGACCTCGGTGGCGGGGTCCTCGTGTCCGCGGCGCACTCGCGCCTGGGCATCCCTCAGCAGGACACCGGCGTCGGGCGCCGGTGCAGGCGGGCTGGGCGCGTGGTCGAGCGGCTGCGCGGCCGGGAGCGCCCCTAGCGGGCGGCGCGGCCCTGCAGCTGAAGGAACTGCGCTCGCCGCGGCCGTGGGGGCCGGCGACGCTGCGCCGGCGGCGGGTGCGGCCGCTGCTCCGAGAACGGCCGCGGCGGAGAGCAGCGCGAGCACGGCCGCTCCGTAGCGGAGCTCGGCTCGGGGACTCACAGGACCAGGGGAAGCAGGGCGTCCACGACGGCGGGGTCGAGCGCGGTGCCGCGCATCTGCCGCACGAGCGCTGCGGCCTCGCCATTCCCGAGTTCCGGGCGGTACGGCCTGTCGTGGGTGAGGGCGTCCCACACGTCCGCGCCGGCGACGATCCGCGCCGGGAGCGGGGTCCGGTCCCCCTCGGTGCCGTCCGGATAGCCTCCGCCGTCCCAGCGTTCGTGATGGCTCCGCGCGACGGTGGCCGCGAGGCGGAGCACGGGGTGCCGCGCCTCCCCGAACAGCCACGTCGCCACACGGGTGTGCATCGCGACCCGCTGCCGCTCCGTGACGGAAAGCGGACCGCTCTTCACCAGCAGCGAGCGGGGCAGCACGACCTTACCGAGATCGTGAAGCTCCGCTGCCGAGGCGAGCTCCACGGCGAAGGACGCCGGCAGGCCGTGCTTCCCGGCCAGCGCGCCGGCGAGCGCAGCGACGCGGCGGCCGTGTCGCGGGTCGGGGTCGCCGCTCCTGCCGAGCGCCGCCGCCCGCGCCAGGAGCGGCCCCGGCTCGGCCGCGTCCCTCAAGGCGCCGTCGAGCGCGAGCAGGCGCTGGCGAAGCCGGGGGAGGCTGAACGGATTGCGTGGCGGGGTGGGGCATGGAGGGCAGGCGAGCATTCGGTTCGATCAGGCCTGGGAGGAGTCGGCGCGTTCCCGCGGAAAGCGAACGGGGTACCACGTTCGCAATGACGTGGTACCCCGTCCGACTGCCGCGGAGACGCTCGGCCCGATGCACGAAACGCCCAGCCCTGCCCCCCTCGCCCCCGCCGAAGAAGAGGTGCGCGTCGTCCTCCGGGCGCTTCTCGGGCGCCTGCTGGCGATGGAGCCGGAGCGGTACAGCCCCCTGTACGTGGGGCCGCTCCGCCGCGCCGAGCCCGTCCGCCGCGCCCTCGCCGAAGCGCTGGCCCGGCACGGCGGAACCCTCGTGGGCGCGGAGGTCCTGTGGGAAGGGGGACCCGCCGATGCGGTGGGTCTCGCGCCGCTGCGGGCAGCCGCGCAGGTCCTGCGCGACGGCGCCCGGCGGCGCTGGGTGATCGTCGGGGAGGAGGATCCTGACCAGCTCCCGGCCGAGCTGCTGGCCCGGCTCGACGAGGTGGGCCTGGTCTACGACACCCGCCAGGTCCCCGCTCCTCCCGCGCGCCCGTCCCCCCTCGGCCTCGCCATCGCGGAGCATGCCGGCCAGGGCGGTCCGTGGCTCCTGCGCGTCGCCACCGAGCCCGACGCCGCGTCGGTGGTCGCGGCGGAGGCGGCCCTCCGGCTGCGGGTGCTCGGATACGCCGCGGGGGCCGTGTGGGAACCGGGGCCCGACGGCGACGCGTCGTCCGTCTTCATCCCAGCTTCGGAGCGTGCGGCGCTCGTCTGCACGCTCGACGTCCCGCTGACGCCCGACCGCGCCGCGGCGCTGGTGCGCCGGGCGCAGGAGCAGCGCGCCGCGCTCGTCCTGGTCGGGCCGGCGTCCGCCGTTGCCTCGGCCGGTGCGGGGGCGGACTGCCCCTCCGCCTGGGTGCGGGCGGCGCCGGAGCCGGTGCCGGACATCGTCCGGAGCGCCGCATGGCCACCTGCGCGGGAGGTGCTGACGGGGGCTCCCGAGCCCGGCGCCGAACGCGAGCTGATCGCCGCGATGGGCGTCACGCACCGCGAGCTCAACCACACCGTCCGCTCCGCCGCGTCATGGGAGCGCCCGGGGTACCTGCTCGTCTTCACGCCCGAGCGCTTCGGCTGGATCGCCATCGACGGCCGCGACGGCGTCGCGGGGGCGTGGCGACTCGGCGAGCCGGCGCGCGCGCGGCAGGAAGCGGACGACCTCCTGGGGCGGGTCCGCGCCATGTCGCTCTGGGCCGGGAGCCGCGCCCTGTTCGTCTCCGCGACGCCTCCCCTTCCGGAGCGGGCGCCCGGACCCGTGGTGCTCGTGGACACCGTGGACCTGGACATCCGCCGCACGCTGGACGAGGCACGGGAGGGCGGGGTCCAGCCCGGTTCGCTTCCGCCGGACCCCGTCGGCCTCCCGCCCAGCCGCATCGCGCGCGAGCTGCTGTGGTGGGGGCAGGGGCGGCACGCCCAGGAGCTGCTCCAGGCGGCGGAGCGCGCGAGCCCGTGGGGGATCGAGGAGGAGCTGCTCCTCGGGTACCTGAGCGCGGAACGCGACCCCGGCGAGGCCGCGGCGCGCCTCCAGCACGCCGCCCACCGCCTTGCCAGCGATCTCGGCGGCGCGAGATGGGGCCAGCACGTCGACGCCACCCTCGCCGCACTCCTGCTGGACGTACGTGCCCACCCCTCGCGCGCCCCGCACGCGTGGGGCGTGGTGGACCGCTGGATCGAGAGCCTGGGCGAGGAGTGGATCGGGACCGCGCGGCGTGCGGCCGTGGTCTACGAGCTCGCCGCCCGCGCCGGGGAGCTGGACCGTGCGGCGCGGTTCCGGGACCTGGTCCGGCGGTTCGCGACCCCGGGCGACGAGCTTCCGCGGTGGGTGGAGCGCAGCGATCCTCTCCCCCTGGCCGGGGCGGCGAGGTGAGCAGCGCCGTGGCCCGCCTTGCGGAGCCGCCGCCGCGGCGTGCGCCGGAGCTGCCCCCGCTGTCCCTGGACGAGGTGGTGGCGCTTCGGCTTCCGCTCTGCTTCGTGGTGGAGCCCGACGTGATGTGGGCGGAGCAGGCCATCGAAGCGCTCCTGGACCACCGCGCGGGAGAAGGCTCCGGTCACGGGGGTGAAGCGGTGGTGGCGCGGTGGACGCGCGGCCGCGGGTGGGTCTGCCTCGGCGGATTCGGCTTCGCCCTCGCCGGCGCGGAGGCTCCCACCGGGACGGTGGGCGACGAGCTCGTCCGCCTCGCCGGCGTGCTGGCGAGCGGCACGCGCCGCGGGCACGGGGGCCATCCTCTCGACGGGGCTCTCTTCTCCATACGCGGGCTCCAACCCGAGCTGCAGCACCTGGTCACGGCGGAGATCCTGGTGGACCTGGTGCGCCAGCTCTCGGAGCGCGATGCGACGCTCCTGGTCGAGTTGCATGCGGTGCCCGAGCCCTGCGGCGCCTGGGGGGCTGCCGCCCGGCTCGGTCCCGTGCTCGCTCTCGATCCCGCACCGATGGCGCGCTATGCGGCCGCGATCGGCACCGTCCGAGAGGCCGCTGCGGCGATGCACGGGCCGGAGCCGGATGCCGGCGATGTGGTGGCGCTCTTCGCGGGCATGACGCAGCTCCAGGCGACGGCGGCGGCCCGGGTGACCCGAAGCGCGTGCGAAGCGCCGCGTCTCGGCACGGCCGTGCTAGACATCCTGGCGGCATCGTGCGAACGCGTCCGGTCCGTGCTGGAGGGCATCGCCGAATGAGGCCGCCGCCGGTATGGGTCTGGGCACTCCCCGCGGCACTCGCCGCCGGGGTGCTCCTCGGCGCGCGGCGCACGCGGGACTGCGCTCCCGCCATGCCCGGACACGTGGAAGGATCCCCGCGGACTGCCGCCGCCATGCCTCCCGGGCCGCCCGCCCAGCCCCAGCTCCTAGCCCCCGGAACCCCGGTCCCCGCTGGCCCAGCCCTGATCGACACGGCGGGATGGGGTCCGGACGGCGGCACCTACCAGCCGCTCGCAGGGGCCGCCGCGCCGGGAGACACCCTCCCGTCAGCGCCGGCTGGACCGGGCGCCGAGGGCGTGTGGGACGCAAAGACGGGCCATCCGGCACCTCCTCCTCGCCTTGCACCTGAGCGGGTGGCGGGTGGCCCCGCCCAGGAACTCACCCGCGGCGCGGCGCTCGCGCGCCCCCTGATCGCTTCCAACCAGGGAAGCGGCCGCCTTTCCTTCTACAGCGCGTGGGACGCGCCGGCAGAGCGGGCGTCGCTCGTCGGTGATTGGGCGGCCGTGGGGGGCTGCAGCGCCACGGTCCGGCTCGGCTATGAGCAGGCCGTGCCGGGGCTCGGGGCGATGCGCGGGGCAGGGAAGGCCGACCGCTCCCCGGGCTGGGACGTCGCGATCGTCGTTCCGCGGCAGCACTGCACCGGGGCCAGCGCAGCGTGGCGTGCCGCGCGCGCGCCGCGTCCGGACGAGGCGGCGGCGCTGGCGCCACTGCTCGGCGGCGAGCTCCCCCGGACGGTCGTCGTCGAAGGGGACCGTGTGTGGGCTGCGTCCGGCCGACGCGCGCTGGTCGCCCGCCTCACTGCGGGGCGAACCGTCGAGCTCTGGTCGGAAGCAGCGCCCGACGGTGCGTCCGTGCGCCTGCTGGGCCGCTGGCAGGGCAAAGGCGTCTGGATCGCCGTTCAGCCCGGTGGCCGCATCGCGCGCGTGTGGCGGGTCGCCTGAGTCATGATCCCGGATCACTCCTGTTTCCACGGCTTCCAAGGAAATTCCGATGCGCCGTCTGCTCTTTTCCATGGCGCTCGCGTGCGGCGCGTGCGCGGGGGCGCAATCCGCCGAGTCCGGGCACCATCCATCCGCGGCGGTCCGGCCGCAGCGTCCGTGGGAGGCGTCCGGGCGGATTGGCGATCAGCCGGGCTCGCGCCGCGACCCCGCGGGATACCCGGATCCTGACGGCGTGCGCGAATTGCCCTCTCCCGCACCGAGGGACACCGCGGGCGAGTCGCGCGGCGCGTTCGAGCAGCGGCGGGTGCTGGCGGGCCGTGGGCGGGCCTTCATGGCGGGCATCTCCGCATCGACGGGCGTACTTCCCCTCCGCGGCCTGACATGGCCCGGCGACGCCCGGGTGAGCGAAGCGGGAGGGGACAGCGTCGCCTTCGCGACCGCGTGGACGGCGGGGAGGCAGGTCGCCCCCGACGAATGCGCGCGAGGCGGAGCACGCACGGCCCTCCGGCTGGTGGGCGTGTTCCGCGCCCGCGGCGAGGCCCTGCTGCTGGAGGGACGCGTGGAGCAGCAGGGCGAGCGTGTATGCGTCCCGGGCGCTGCCGCGCGTGCGCGCCTCACCGCGTTCATGGACGACCTGGAGCTGTATGCCCGCGGGGTGGTCCGCGAAGGAGCGGCGGTGCCGGACCGGGGCTGACACCGTTCCCGCGCTCCCGGGGCGGGGTACCACGCAGCGCCGGGTCACGGTCCGGCGCCTCCATCCCCTCCGCCCGTGTCTCCCATGTCCATTCGGTCGCTTCTTTCCACGGTGGCCCTGGTTGCCGTCGCGTCCCCTTTGCGGGCGCAGCTCCCCGCATCGATGGGCACGGCCGCGGGCCTCGCCGGAACGGCGGTGACGGAGGCGCGCCGCGCCGACGCGGCAGCCTGGAATCCCGCCCTGCTCGGGATCTACGACGGCCCCGTGCGGACCACGTCGATCCTCGGCGTCGATGCCGGCGCACTGCCGGGGGGCGAGATCTTCGGCGCCGCGGCCAGGCTTGGTCTCGTGGGAGGCCACGTCGAGGCCACGCGGCTCGGGTCCCTGGGGAAGCGGATCCCGTGGGGGGCGAGCTCGCTCGATGCCGCGGCGCAGGTGCGCTGGGTTGCCATCCAGAGCCGCGATCTCGGGATCACCGTGGACACACGGTACGCGACGTCAGGGGCCGTCCCCACCGCCCTCGCCGCAGACCTGGGCGCGCGCGGTGTCGGCCCGGATGTCTGGCAGGAGCGGCCGGTCTCCCGCTCGCTCACGAGCGTGCTGACGGTCGGAAAGGGGAGGTACCTGGGCGAGCTGCCGGTCCTCGGGCGCGTCTGGACAGGGGTCGCGGTGAAGGGATGGTGGGCACACACTGTCGCGCGGGGGAGCTTCGAGGCGGACCTGCCGTCCGCGGAGGTTTATCGCGAGACCGTGCTCGGCAACGCGGGCGGCGCTGGCGCCGACGCGGGTGTGGCTGGCTTCGCGGCCGGACGGCTGTGGTACGGCCTCTCCGTCACCAACGTGTACGCCACCAGCTTCCGTCCCGGCCGCGGGCCACGGACGCGGGCCGTTCAGGCCGAGGTGGCCGCGGACGGCGGGCTGACGCTTCACGAGACGCTCAGTCCCGTCATCGCGGACGACGACCCGGATGCCGTCGCCGTAGCGCACGCGAAGGACCTGTGGGACGAGACGCGGTTTCCGTCCGTGCTCCGGGTGGGCGCCGCGTGGCAGGCGGGGTGGGGCACGCTCGCGGCCGCGGCCAGCGAGACGATCCGGAGCGGAGGGCTCGATCCGTCGGGCGTGGAGGCGCCGCGGAGCGTTGCGTGGCACGACGCGGCAAGCCGGTTCCGGCTGGCGTACGGATGGGGGAAGGATCGGAGCATCGCAGAGGCCGCATTCTCGCTGGGGCGGTGCGACCGGCGCTGGACGGCAGGTTTTCGCCGCGCGGCGGGGGGCAGCTACGGGCTCACCCTGGACCTTTCGCTGTCGGACTTCGCGTGTAGTTTGCACACCGGAGCCAGGTGAAAGCTGGCATTTCCCGCATACGAGAGCTGATCATGGGCGTTCCCCCCGCTACTCCTCCCGGTGAGGATCCGCACGCGGCCGACGCGTGGGCCGAGACCCCCTTCGACACCGTTCTGGAGCAGGCCGAGGACGCGGTCGCGAGCGGCGATCTCCCCCGGGCCCACATGCTCGTGGAGACGGTGCTGCGCAGGCCGTCGCTTTCGGTCCGCGAGACGGCCGACGCGTGGGACCTGCGCCTCGGGATCGCGGTGGCCGAAGGTGACCAGCCCGGGGCGAAGCGGGCCGTGGAGGAGATGGCCGCCCGGCTGGCGACCGGAGAAGTTCGCCAGCGAATCCGGATGGCGTGGCAGGGCCGCGCTCCCGATCCCGAGTTCGAGAATGCGCTCCTCGCGCTCGCGTCCGGGGGCGGGACTTCGGGGTCGGCGTCCGCGGCACTGCGGCCGGCACCCGACGCGTCCGTCCAGAGGCTGCTCGACGCGATCGGAGCCGATTCAGAGCTCGGGGACGTGGGTGCCCCGGATCCGGAAGCCGCGGCGCTCTTCTCCGGCGGAACGACGCTCTACGGGGTGGAGGAGCTGCGCTCGCCCGTCGAGCCGGAGCGTGTCCAGGAGCTGCTGGCCGACGACGGCGCGGACGGCGCGCTGCCCCTCCTCGCCGGGACGGAGCTGGCGAGCCGCACGCCCCGGGAGATCCACCGCATCGTAGCCGACCATCCGGGGGCGAGCGGCCGTGAGTTGCTGAGGCGGTACGCGTCCGAGCAGGCCCGCCGCACGTCGCCGGACGAGCTGCAGCACTCGTACGACCTAGCGGTCGAGCTCTTCGGGCAGGAAGCGTGGGAGGAGGCCGCGCACCTGCTGCTGCCCGTCGCGACGATCGAGAACCCCGAGCGGGTGGGTGGCCTAGAGCTCCTGGCGAGGGCACTGTTCGAGCTGGACCGGCTCCCGCAGGCGGAAGCGTACCTCAAGGAGGCCGTGCCGGTCGGCCGGCAGCTCCGCGACCCCGCGTATGCACCCCTCTTCTACTGGCTGGGCAAGATCGCCGAGGAGCGGGGCGACCCGGGCGGCGCCGTCGACTACTACGCGTCCGCGGTGAAGCTCGCGCCGGACCTGATTGAGGCGAAGCGCCGACTGCAGGCGCTGCTCGCGCTGTGAAGGACGTTGCCGCGCCGCTCTATCGGATCTTCCTCGCCGACGCCCACGCGGCAGCGCGGGCCGGCGAGCCGGAGCGGGTGCTGGAGTGCATCGGGCTCGCTCTCGACTTCGTGCCGGATACCCAGCGGGAACGGGTGCTTCTCGCGGCCGCGGACCTCGTGCCCTCTGTAAGTACGGCGCCACGCGATGCGTCCGGTGGCACCGCGACCGTGCCTGCGTTCGTGCTGCGTGTCAGTGAAGAGGGGCCGGGGCAACGTGAGTCTCGGATTACGTGGGAGGAGCGTTTAGCGCAGGTCGTTCTGCCGCGCGGTCAGGGAGCGTTCCAGTTACCTCCCCTTCGGACAACGCGCCGTTCGACGTCGAGGGTTCGGAGGATAGTTGTCGGCCTCATCATCGCGGCGGCCGGGATCACGGCCACGGCTTCGGCGCGGTTCGACGCGCTACAGGGACGAGCCGCGACTCTGATAAGCCATGATCCGGTTGAGGGTGCGCGCGCAGCCATTCGGCGGGGAGATGCGTCGGAAGCGCTGCGCCTCCTTGCTCCTCTTGGTGCGGATGTGCGCCCTGAGGTATGGCTGCTGCGCGCGTCTGCGTATGAAGCGCAAGCTGATCGCGCGCAGACAGTGCGCGCCTTGACAGCCGCCGCTTCGCGTGATGGCGAGGATGGGCGATGGGCCATGGCGGCGGCTGACCAACTAGCGAGAATCGGAGCCTTGTCCGATGCGGCGGATGCCTATCTGTACGCGGTTACCCCGTCGCGGACGGAGGGGGAAATGGAGCGCATCGCGCACGCACAGGAACTCGCCGGTTACCCTGACCGTGCCGCGCGCGTTCGGCGGCGGTAACTGGTTCGTTGCACGTGACAATTATTGGTAAGCGGCCGGGTAGGCGGAAGCAGTGCAGGAGGAGTTCTGTGCGTTCGGCGCCTCGAGGGAGGCGGAGAGCAAGTTGAGGACGAGTGGGAGTTCTGCTCACGTGAACTTCGGGTGTGCCCCGCGCTAGTGTCCCCGTAGACTACCAGGCGCTCGGCCCTCATGGGACATTCGATCCCGCGGGACGGCCGACTGCATGCCTGTCGGCTTCGTCCGCGGACCAATCAATGGCAGCGGACGTGAGGGCCAGGAGATACGAGCGGACGCGGCCTGCATTCCAAGATCCGGCGCTCATCACCGCCCAGAGCACCGCCCCGGCGAGCGGTGGATGGGCGCCGCGCCGTAGCACGGTGCGGACTCACGGCACCGACAGCTCCGTGCGTGCCATCTCGCCGCTACGGCCCATGAGCACCACGCGATAGCGTCCGGGGAGGAGCGCTAGCGCGGGCATCTCGCCAGGGCAGACGATTACCTGGTCAAGGGGGATGGCGTCGTCGCCCTCGCCCGCGGCGAAGGCCTGCACCAAGTACGTCCCGCCGTCGTCGGGAATGCGCCGGAGGATGCCCGGGCCCAGTGGCACGGGAGTGCGCCCGGCGCGGGTGAACAGCCAGTCCGGCCGGCCGTGCACGACGCGCGTGCGGGGGGTGAACACCTGCATGTCCACGCTCCCGAACCCGTCCGCTGTGCTGCGGTACCACCCGCCGCCGGGCTCGCGCAGGAGCACCGGCCTGGTGAGCCATCCCAGTGTCTCGGCACGGCGATACGCGGCCGGCTCCATCTCGGGCGAGCCGCGCTCGCGCATCTCCGTCTGGTCCACCGTCAACGGTGCCAGCCCGCGGCGCTCCAGCACCGAGGCCAGCCACTGCGTGCCGCCGGGGCGCGGGACCTTCACCACGTGGCTGTAGCCCGCATGCACCAGGACCTTAGCCGCCGGGTCGCGCGCGAAAGTGCGGGCGTACAGGTTGTCCGCCGACATGCTCTCGCGCAGGTTGTTGCAGCGGTTGGGATCCTCGGCGGTGGGGCGGCAGCCCTCGGGGTACGCGTCGTACGGCACCAGCGTCCACCCCATCTTCAGGGCCGCCCGTAGCAGTTCGCCGAACACCGGTTCGCGCGTGTAGGTGCCGGTGGCGAGCACGGGATGGCCGTCGCGCACCCGCGCGTCGCCATTGTGCGTGTCGAGCGCCTCCACCGCGAGGTAGCGGAAGCCCTGGGCGTGTAGGCCTTGCAGCAGTTCCAGGGTGAGCACGCGGCCCTGCGGCACGTGGTGGGCCTCGTTCACCATCACCAGCCGCCGCCCCTTCGCTGCCTCCAGGATCGCAGGCACGGCCGCCACCGGCGCCAGCGCGTCGAACCCGGCCGCCAGCGCAGGGCGCGGGCGGCCGTCCGGCGGCTCCAGCGCCAGCGCCCCCGCGGGGTCTCCCACGATCGCCCGCATCCACCCGCGCAGCTCCCCCAGCATCCCGCGCCACTGAGCCGGCGCGTCGGGGTGCGCCGCCGCCATCTCCTCCAGCGCCAGGTAGGTGGCCAGGTACCCCGCGCTGTTCATCGCGCTGAACGCCTTCACCGGGTCGGGCAGCGAGGCCAGCAAGCGCTCGCGGGCCGCCACCTTGTCGCCTGCCGCCGCGGCTACCCCCGCCCATTCCGGCAGCCTGCGCAGGGATGCCAGGTCGGTGTCGCGCGCCAGCAGGAGATCGTAGTCGTCGAACCCCGCGTCCAGCGCGCGGCGCAAAAGGGCGAACGCCTCGCCCGGGCGGCCGGCGAGAGCGGCGCTGCAGGCAGCGTTGTAAAGGTCCAGAGCGGTAGGCGCCGTCATCGAGGTGAGCCGGAGGTAGAGCGCGGCCGACGCCGGATAGTCGCGCCGGCCGTACGCGGCCGCCGCCGCGTTCCGCAGCGAGTCCGCCTGCTGCGCGGCCAGCGGCACGGCGGCCAGCAGGAGGGCGGCCGCAGCGGCCAAGGCTGTCTTCGTCGCGTGCATCGTCCGCGCCTCCGCGGCTAGTGGCTCGCCGTGTCCACGGAGCCGCGGACCTGGTCGAAGAATCGGGCGATCAGCCGGCGGTTGCGGGTGACGATATCGGCGTCGCCGCGCATTTCCTGCCGGAAGGGAAGGCGGCGGCCGTAGGTGGTCACCAGCTCGGCCGGCACCGCCACCTCTATGAGGTACTGTGTGTCGTCGCTGTCGCGCTTCTCGAGGGGGAGCTGCGCCACGCGCGCCACGCGGCCCACGACCGCGCCGTACTCGCGCGACGGGAAGCTCTCCAGCCGCAGCAGCACACGCTGCCCCACCTCCACCTTGCCGGCCCCGGCAGACGCCAGGAGGACGCGCCCGACCGCCCGGCCGCGCTCGGGGACGATGGCCAGCAGCGGCGTCCCCGCGTCCACGAACTGGTGCGGGCCCAGCACGCGGAACAGCGACACCCGCCCGGCCGACGGCGCGCGCAGCACGTTCTCCTGGTCCCATCGGGCCACGGCGCCGCGCAGGGTGGCCAGGGCGGTGCGCAGCGTCAGCCCCTGGTTGCGGCCCTGGTCGTCCACGCGCTGCCGCAGGTCCAGCACCTGCGAGCGCGCTGCCGAGATCTGCACTTCCACCGAGGCCACGGCGCTCTGGCCGTCCTGCACGGCCGCACGGCGCTGCAGGTACTCGGCCTCGGCGTGGTCCAGGTCGGTTTCGGCGATCAGCTTCTGCGCGGCCATGGCGCGCGCGCGATCGCGGTCACGGCGGGCAAGGTCGAGCTGATCGGCCAGCACGTGCTGCTTGGCCACCGCGTTTGCGCGCACCGCCTCCTGGTCGCGGATCTGCCTCTCCAGTTCGGCCACGCGTTGCGCATCGAACGTCCCTGCGCGCGACGAGCGGGCATCGGACAGGCTCTGCAGGAAGGCCGCGTACACCGGGTGCAGGTCGCCCAGACTCAACATGGGGTCGAACACCGCGTCGCGGACGGCGGCGTCGTCGCCCATCGCGCGCTCGAAGCGTTCCAGACGCTCCGAGAGCGCCAGCACGTCTTCCCAGCGCGCCGCGCCGCGCAGCACCACCAGGGGCTGCCCGGGCCTCACCCGCTCCTCGTCCTTCACGAACAGGTGCTCCACCTCGCCGCTCACGCGAGGCACCAGGCGCACCGGCGGCTCGGGGGTGGTCAGCACCACCTTGCCCGTGACCACGTCGGGGTAGCGCACCAGCCAGCCCACCGCGAACAGCATCCCTACCGTGGCGAACACCAGCGTGGTGCCCCAGCGCACCAGCCAGTGCGGCACGGCGCCGATGATCTCGTGCAACTCCTCGCTGCGCAGGTTAAGCTGCGGCTCCGCCTGTTCCACCGCGAACCCCTCGCTCGCCACGGGGCGCGGTGCGCGGTCCTCCGCCTCGGCCCGCCGTGCCGGAGCACGCACGTCGGGCGTGGGAGGCGATGACGGAGCCGCCGCCGGTGGCGTCGACGTCGGGGATGCCGAGGCGACGGGAGATGACGGGACGGCTGCGGACATCGAGGCGACCGCGGACGCCCCGAGCGGCAACGTAGCCGGATCGCCCGCGGCTGCCGGGGGGTCAGAGGGAGGCGCCGGGGCTGCGCCGAGCCGTGCAACGGGCGAGGTGGGTGGGGGATCGGCGGGGAAGGGAACCAGGATCCGGCGCGCGCCGGCGGTGAGGTGCCTGCGCCCGTCGGCGTCCACCACCACGCGGGCCGACGCGGCCTCGTCGCGGGTGAGCGACACGCCGTGCAGCACAACGCGCTGGCCGGCGTACACCAGCACGGCCGGGCCGTCGTCGTGGGTGATCACCATGGCGGGCTCGCCGGCGCCGGCGGTGGGGAGCACCACGCGGTGTGGACCAGCCAGCAGCAGGCGGCGCCCGGAGTCGTCCACCAGCACGCGGGCCGAGTCGGCCTCCTGGGCGGTGAGCGACAGCGAGGGGATGGGCACGCGCTGCCCAGCGAAGCAGGCGTGCGCCTGGCCGCGGTCGTCGAGTTCTACCCGAGCCGCCTCGCCGGCCAGCGCGTCGAGCGCGCCCGGCGCGGGGGTGTCGTCGGGCGCGTCTCCGACGGGGATGGGGATCTCCTCGCGGCCCAGCAGCAGCATGCGGCGGCCGTCCTGGTCCTCGCTCACCCGCGCCTCGGGCACCGGGCCGCCGGGGTGCATGCCGGGAAGCTCGATGCGCTCGCGCCCGAAGAGCAGCACGCGGCGTCCTGCGCCGTCCACCACCACGCGGATCCCGCTCCCGGGGGCCTCAATCGTCGCGGGCATGGTCAGTTCCCCAGCTCGAGCTGGTTCTTCACCAGCGTGTAGTAGTGCCCGCGTAGGGCCGCCAGCTCACCGTGCGACCCGCGCTCCACCACGCGGCCGCGGTCCAGCACGACGATCTGGTCGGCGTTCTTCACCGTACTCAGCCGGTGTGCCACGATCACCACGGTACGCCCCAGGAACTCGTCCTGCAGCCGCTCCATGATCGCCTTCTCGTTGTTGGCGTCGAGAGCGCTGGTGGCCTCGTCGAACAGCAGGTACTTCGGCTGCTTGTATACCGCGCGCGCGATCAGCAGCCGCTGCTTCTGCCCCTGGCTCATCCCCAGCCCGTCGCGGCCCACCCGGGTGTTGTAGCCTAGCGGCAGAGCCTCCACGTACTCGCGGATGTTGGCCACGGTCACCGCGTGGAGCAGCCGTCGCTGGTCCACCACCTCGTCGCCCACGGCCACGTTGCCGGCGATGGTGTCGGAGAAGAGCTGGCCGTCCTGCATCACCGCCCCGCAGTGGCTGCGCCAGGTGCGCGCCGAGAGCGACCCCAGCGGCGTGCCGCCCACCGTCAGCTCGCCGCGCGTAGGGAGGTAGAACTTCATCAGCAGCTTGAGCAGCGTAGTCTTGCCGCTCCCGCTGGCGCCCACGATGGCCGTCACCTTCCCCTCGGCCACCTCGATGTCCACGTCCTTCAGCACCTCCTCGCCCAGCGTGCCACCGTATCCGAAGCTCACACCCTTCAGCGAGATAAACCCGTCTTCGGGGAGCTCGGCCAGCTTCTCGCCCGGCGCCTCCTCGTCGTCGTGCCCATGCAGCTCGCCCAGCCGCTCGGCGGCGATGCGGGCGTCCTGCGCGTTGTGCACGATGGACACGAGCTGACTCAGCGGCCCGTTCAGCTGGCCGATGATGTACTGGACCGCCAGCAGCATCCCGAGCGTGAGCTGCCCGTCGATCACCAGCTTGGCGCCCAGGAAGGTGATGAAGATGTTCTTCGCCTCGTTGATGGCGATGGAGCCGCCGTCCTGGAACTGGTCGAGCGAGAGCGACTTGAGGCTCACCCGGAAGAGCCGCGCCTGGATGCGCTCCCACGCCCAGCGCTTCTGCTGCTCGGCGTTGGCCAGCTTGATGTCGCCGATCCCGTTGACCAGCTCCACCAGCGTGCTCTGCGTGCGCGCCTGCTCGGCGAACTTCTGGTAGTCGAGCTCGCGGCGCCGCTTGAGGAAGACCAGCGCGTACGCCACGTACAGCACGCTCCCCACCACGAACACACCGAAGATCGCCCAGCTGTACATCGCCAGCACCACGCTGAAGACGGTGAGCGTCATCAGTGAGAACAGCGTCTGCAGCACCGTGCTGGTGAGGAACTGCTGGATGCGGGTGTGGTCCTGCACGCGCTGCAGGATGTCGCCCACGTGGCGTGTGTCGAAGAAGGGAACCGGCAGCCGCAGCAGCTTGGCCAGGAAGTCCGAGATGATGGAGACGTAGATGCGCGTCCCCACGTGAAACAGGATGCGGTTGCGAATGAACTCCACGGCCGTGCGGCTCACCAGGAGCACCAGCTGCGCCAACAGCACCACGTTCACGAAGCCCAGGTCCTGGTTGCCGATCCCGTGGTCGACCAGCGCCTGGGTGAGGAAGGGGAAGACGAGTTGCAGCAGGCTCGCCACCATCATCCCCAGCGCCACCTGCGCGAAGAAGCCGCGGTAAGCGCGCACGTAACCCATCAGGAAGCGCAGGCTGGCGCGGTCGGCGCCGGGGTCGTCGTCCTGCTCGAAGAAGCCCGGGGTGGGCTCAAGCAGCAGCGCCACGCCGCGCTCGCCGGCCTGCCCGCCATCCTGCAGCCAGCCGCGGGTGAACTCCTCGTGCGTGTAGGTGAGCTGCCCCTCGGCCGGGTCGGCCACGTACACCCTGTCGCGAGTCACGCGGTGCACCACCACGAAGTGGCTCTGCCGCCAGTGCACGATGCAGGGCAGCGGCGCCTCGCCCGCCAGCGCCGCCAGCGTGGTCCGCACCGAGAGCGTGCGGAAGCCCACCGCCTCGGCCGCGTAGGCGATCCCCAGCAGCGACACGCCGCCCCGGTCGATGCAAGCGCGCTCGCGCATGTCGCGCTGGCTGAAGCGCTTCCCGTAGTGGCCCGCCACCATGCGCACGCAGGTCGGGCCACAGTCCATCGCGTCGTACTGGCGATAGACGGGGAACGAAGGTCTCAGGCGCGGGCGGGCGCGCAGGAACGACGTCATCGGGGCGTCGGGGGTTCGTGGGGAGAGGGTGCGCGCGGCGTCAGCCCACGCAGGCCACGGCCGGCTCGCGCCGCGCCACGCGTTCGGCCGGCGCGCTCGCGGCCAACTGCACCACGGCCGCGGGCACCGGGTCGGCGCCCCAGGTTGCGGTGTACGGGTCGTAGCTGCAGCGCGCCGGCTTGCTCCGCGCGTCGGCCGGATCGCGCAACCAGGCGCGGCAGTCGGTGCACACGTAGCGGAACTCGCAGTCCCGGCAGGTGGCCACCTGGTCCTTGCTCACGCCCCAATGCTCGCGGAAGCCGTCGGCCTCGAGCGCGGCGGCCAGAGGCACGGTGGCGGCGTTGCCGAACGAGCGCGGCATCGATGGGCAGTTGCGGATCTCGCCGTGCGCGTCGACCGAGAGCTTGCGGTTGAGGCACGAGTTGGCCCCGCGCGCCTCCGTGAAGGCGCCCAGCGTCACGGCGAAGTAGCCCACGTGCACCTGTCCGCAGTGCGAGTGGTGGTCCACCACCTGGGGCGTGTAGTGCACCGGCGTGTCGCCCGGGCGGAACTCCTGGGTGCGCCCCTCGGGCGCCGAGTGCACCAGCATCGACGACACGCGCTGGTGTTTGAACACCAGGTCCGACATCTCCTGCGCCGTCCACTCGGCCGACCAGGGAAAGATCACCTCGATGGTGCGCAGCCGGCTTCCCAACGTGTGCCCGAGCGCCGCGTCCAGGCGCCCCAGTGGCCAGGGCGCGAACACTCGCAGCTGCAGCGCGCGGCACCCCAGCGCGTCGAGCTGCCGCACCAGCGAGCCGAAGTCGTGGTCCGACTCCGTGCCCACGTCCACGATGGCGTTGCTCACCCGGCCCGGGTGGTCCCACGACAGGTCCAGGTCGGGGTAGGCCGAGGGGTCGGCGCACCAGAAGCCGAGGTCGTTGGCGAGGAGGAAGGTGAAATACTCCTCCAGCACCTCGGCCGAGCCGGGGCCGTAGATGGCCCGCAGCTCTGCGAGGGTGCGACCACGCCCCGCCGTCACCACCTCGTGCAGGCCGTTGGGGATCGGGTGCACGAGGCCGCGCTGCAAATCGCAGATGGTGCTGCGGCGTGCGCCGCGCACGGGAATGCAGTTGGCGAACAGGATGAATGGCGTGTGCTCCTGGAGCATCGGGTCATCCCTCCGGGCGCAGGATGCGCGAGATGGCCTTGTGGTAGCTGGAGCAGGCGTACACCCGCGCGCGGTGCCAGTCGCTGTCGGCGACGCGGTGGATGTGGGTGGGAGTGGGCGCCACGCGCAGGTAGCCGTACGCCAGCGGCACCTGCGCCGGGTCGCGGGAGAGTTCGGCGATGGCCGGGGGCGGAACTACGATCTCCTCGCTCATGCAGTCTCCGCGCGCATCAGGTACTCGGCGACCCGCCGGAAGAGCGGGTAGTTGCAGGGCTCTCCCACCATCGAGAACTGGCCCACGGGATTGACCTCCAGGAACACGTGCCGCCCCTCGGGCGTGCGGATCAGGTCCAACGAGCCCGTCTCCAGCCCCACTGCGGCCATGAAGCGTCCTATGGCGGCCTCCACCTCGGCGGGGAGGCGATAGGGCACGGTGCGGTTGGGGCGGACGTGGTTGTAGACGCGGAAGTCTACCGCGGTCTGCGGGTCGGCCTGCGAGAAGATCGCCATCGGCCAGCACTCGCCGTCAAGGTAGAACACGCGCAGCTCGCAGCTCTTCTCCACCTGCGCCTGCACCAGCGAGGGGAAGAAGGCCTCGGGGAGCGCCAGGGCGTCTTCGCGGGTGACCACCGAGGTGTAGAGTGCCCAGGTGCGGTCCTGGTCGTCGGGAAACATTTCCCCGTCGCTCGCGCACTTGGTGATCACCCCGTCGTGCGCATCGATGAAGGTCAGCAGCTCGGCGCGCGAGTTGGTCACCAGCGTCTCAGGGATCTCCAAGCCTGCGCGGCGGGCCAGCCGCAGCGCGCGCACCTTGTTCACCGCCAGAGGGCGCGAAAGCCACGGCACCTCGTCCATCAGCGCGAACACCGACTGGGACACCGCGTGTAGCTCGGCGGCCAGGTGGCGCTGGGCGAGCTGGCGGACCGCGGGGGTGGTGCCAGGGAGCGGGCCCAGGCCCTGCATCTGGTGCCAGCGGCGGCGCCACACCGCGCCCACGGTGGCGCCGGAGAGCACGCGGCCGTCCACAGAGAGGCGCACCTCATCGTGCTCTCTGCCTAGCCGCACCGCGAAGGGTTCGCCGCGGGTGAGGTCCTCCCCGTTCAGGCGGGTGGCGTGCCCGCCCAGGTACTCGATCCAATCCTGCACCATGTCGGTGGAGGTCTCGTACGACTCTTGACTCAGCACCAGGATCATCGCTCTACCGCTTTGGACCGTGGGTTTCGGATCGCGCCACCCGGCTATCCCCAACAAGCTGATATCGGCCTTCCGTCGCCAAAATTTGAAAACCCGCAGTCCGCGTCAACGAGGCGGGTTGTGGCCGCAGAACTGGTCGATCAAGCCGGAACAGAGAGGTGCGGATCTCGGAAAGTCTCCAATCCTACAAATTTGAGAAGACCAACATTAGGAGAGATCGTGGCGGAGAGGGGATTTCGTCCCCTCTCCGCCAAGGGAGCCGATCGAGAGCGTGGCCGCGGATGCGGCCGGTCCAGCGTACCGCGGAACCGTCAGGTTACGCGATCAGTCCGTAAACGTGTCCTTGTCGTTGCCGATGTACGTGCCGTCGACGTACGAGTTGCTGAAGATGGTGGTGCTGGTGGCCTGCTGAAGGCCGCCCTTCACCATGTTGGCCTCGGCGGCGCTCATCGGGGCGAACATGCTGCTGTTGAGGGACTCGAGCTTCATTGGACTATCCTCCGTACAGGGTGAGTAAAGGAGTGCTTCGGTTTGGTCTCCCTACCAGCTCCGGACTAAACATGTGTAGTCGCGAAAGTCTTGTCAACCCTCCGAATGGCTGAAAGGAGCTACGATAGTGTTAAACCAGCCTCTATAGTATGTTTTGTGATCTGTTGAGTCGCTTTTAGAGCTGATTAAACGCTTACTGCGCCATCTCACCTGGGTGCAGCCACCGACTAGAAGCCCTGGGAGGACGCATCCAGCGCCATCTCAAGAATGGGCTAGAGGCGGAGGGCGTAACCCGTACTTCCCTCAAAGAGAGGTGTCCCGCAGCGGTTGTTCGATCCCCGCGCCGAACTGCTCAGGTGCCAGTCGCGCAGCCTCGTCCTCTGGACCTGCCCAACCGCGCGGATCTACCCACCACAGCTCGCGCGAACACCAATCGCCAAGCGGCTAAGCCGTGCACCGGCAAGCGCGGATAGTGCGATCCGCCGTGATTGCCTCGTGTGCGCGCACGGGGAGGTGAATTGGGTGGCTTCGCGGATCTCCTGTACGGTGTGCGGCACGCGGAGAAGCAGCGCGGGCCTGCCGCGGCGGTCTCGTACGATTCTTGACTCAGCACCAGGATCATCGCTCTACCGTTTGGACCGTGGGTTTCGGATCGCCGTCAGCCGGCTATCCCAAACAAGCTGATATCGACCTTCCGTCGCCAAAATTTGAAAAGCCGCAGTCCGCGTCAACGAGGCGGGTTGTGGCCGCAGAACTGATCGATCATGCTCGAACAGAGCGGTGTGGATCTGGGGAAGTCTCCGAATCCTACAAATTTGAGAAGATCAACATTAGGAGAGATCGAGGCGGAGAGGGGGAGTCCGTACCCTCTCCGCCAAGGGAGCCGATCGAGAGCGTGGCCGCGGATGCGGCCGGTCCTGCGTACCGCGGAACCGTCAGGTTACGCGATCAGTCGGTGAACGTGTCCTTGTCGGGGCCGATGTACGTGCCGTTGACGTACGAGTTGCTGAAGATGGTGCTGCTGCTGGCGGGGGCCTCGTAAATGCCGCCCTTGATCATGCTGGCCTCGGTGGCGCTCATCGGGGCGAACATGCTGCTGTTGAGGGACTCGAGCTTCATTGGACTATCCTCCGTACAGGGTGAGTAAAGGAGTGCTTCGGTTTAGTTTCCCTACCAGCTCCGGACTAAACATGTGTAGTCATGGAGAGACTGTCAACGCCTCTGAATGGCTGTAAGGAGCTACAGTAGTCTAAAATCCGCCGGGATCTCATGTTCCTTGGATTTGTAGTCGCCCGGAGCCATTTACACACCTTCTGCCCACACACCACCTTGATGCAGTCACCGGGCTAGAAGCCTGGGAGCACGCATCCAGCGCCAGCCAAGGATGGGCTAGGGGTGGAGGGCGTACCCCGGGCCTCCGTAAAGACTGAGTTGTCCCGCAGCGGTTAAGCTCCCGCGAGCGAACTGCCCAGTTCCCACTTCGCCCAGCCTTATCCTCTGGACCTGTCCAGCCGCGCGGATCTACCCACCGCAGCACGCGCGAACACCTCCATCACCAAGCGCCTAAGCCGTGCACCGAAAGCGCGCATAGTGCGATCCGCCGTGATTACCTCGTGTACGCGCACGATGCGGTGATTGGTCGCTTCCCGGATATCTCTACGGTGGTGCGGCAAGCGGAGAAGCAGCGCGCGCTGACCATCGTGACGGGCAGTGCGCCCTCCGGAGGTCACGGCTTCCGTGGCGGACTACCCACCTCGGCTCACGCCGCCGGCTCTGTACCCGTTCACTCCGAGTGAGCCGAGTGCAGACGGAGTTGTAGCCGCTGGTGTTGGAGATGGTCAGGGTGCACTCCCACACGCGCAGCTCGGTGCTGCGACTGCGCACCGTGTAACGCCACTGAGGGATGGAGGCGAGCGCTTTCCGTCAGGCGTCAGCAATGACGAACGTGGGGCATGTCAGTGACGCGTCCCAGCGGAAGGCTCCGGATCCACCCACCTCCGTAAAGAGGTTCCGGTCGAGTGCCTTCACGTCATTCACGTGATCCCTCGCGGCCTCTAATACCAAATCCGTCCCATGACTGTGCATTATTCTGGGGCAGATCGGCAGCGGGGCTATCGAACGACCTGTCGAATGCACAGTCGATTTTCCTATACGGTATAACGTGATCGTCCCGGAGGCCACGAGTGTTGCCAGCGATTGCTCCAGTGTCTGCATCCCTTCCCGCCGCCCCTCCATCGCGGAGAGGATGTCCGTCGTGTTCCCTGACGCGATGTTCCCGGCGACTCCCGGCGTGTTCACCAGAACCTCGAACGCTGCCACCCGCCGCCCGTCCACGGTCGGCACCAGCCGCTGCGTCACCACCGCGCGGAGCGCCTCCGCGAGTTGCGCGCGCACCTGCCCCTGACGCGCCGTCTCCACCATCCCCACCATCCGGGTGATCGCCGACACCGCATTGATGGTGTGCAGCGACCCCATCACGAGATGTCCCGTCTCCGCGGCCTCCAGGATGAGCTGGAGCGTCGCCGCCGTCCGCACCTCGCCCCACCACGATCACGTCCGGGTCCTGCCGCACGGCGTCCTCCAGGGCGCGCGTGAAGGTCTCCGTGTGCACGCCGACCTCGCGCTGCGTGATCCGGCAGCGCCGCGGCGCGTGCGCGTACTCGATGGGGTCCTCGATGGTGAGCACGTGCCCCTCGCGCGTCCGGTTGATCGTGTCGACCAGCGCCGCCAGGGTCGTGCTCTTCCCCTCGCCCGACGCCCCCGTGACGAACACCAGCCCGGCCGGAAGCGCGGCGAGCCGCGTCACGACCTCCGGCAGCCCCAGCGCTTCGGCGGTGGGGATCTCGTGCGGGATCCGGCGGACCACGGCGGCCACGCCCGTGAGCGTGTGCGAGGCGTTGATGCGGAAGCGCCCCAGGGAGGGAACGGCGTAGGCGAAGTCGATGCTCCGCGCGCCCGCCGATTCCCACCGGCTCCGGTCGGCGGGCGACATCGCCGCGACGAGCATCGCCTGGATCTGGACGGCGGTGAGAGGCCCCGTGTCCATCGCTAGCGGGGTCATCTCGCCGGCGACGCGCAGCCAGGGCATCTCGCCGGCCGCGAGGTGCAGGTCGCTCGCTTCGCGATTGGCGGCCGCGTCGAGCAGGAGGTGGAGCGGTTCGGACATGGCAGCGTTCCCGGGCTGGGCGTGCGGGGTAAAAACGGGGGCAGATGGACCCGCCCTGCCCGGCGGTCTCTGCTTCCCGTGATACCCCGCAGGCCCTTGTCGAGGCCGCTCACCCATGCCCCTTCCGATGATGCGTCGAGCTCTGTGGACCCTTGGTGCCGTGGCGCTGCTGGCAGGCTGCGGCGCGTCCGCGCGGGGCCCGTTCCTGCAGCCGGGCCCCCTCGGCCCCGAGAACGGCGACGTCCCCCGGACTCCCGGCCGCTGGCTGCCTGCGGCCCGGTACGCCGCCCAGCCGCATGGCGGCCTCCCCGCCGCGTTCGGCCCGCGCGCCGGGCACGCGCCGCTCGCCGGCGCCCACCTCGCCGGCTTCGGCAGCTACCGCGCCCTGGTCGCCCCGCTGGCCCTGGGCACCGGGATGCCGCGGCTGAGCGAGCAGGCCCTCTCGCACGGCTACTTCGGTGCGCCGGGCGTGGCCGGTACGCTCGGCGACGCCCTGGCGCGCGAGAGCGGCGGCGCGTTCCGCCTCTCCTCCGAAATCCTCCCCGTCCTCGTCGATCCCGACCCGGCGTTCGACGGACGCGCCCCGCGCCCGGACGAGCTGGAGGCGCTGATCCGCCGCGCCCTGGAGTCGTGGTCGCGCCAGGCAGACCTGGCCGCCTACGACAACGACGGCCCGGACGGCATCCCGGGCTCGCCCGACGACGACGGGACGCTCGACGCCGTGTGGGTGGTCGTCGAGGGCGGGCAGCTCTTCGCGCCCTACACGCTCCCCGGCGGCTTCGAGGTGTCCAGCCGCGGCCGCCGCCTGCGCACGGGCCCGGTCAACGTCCTGCCCGCTCCCCGCGGCGTCCTCCCCGACCTGCGGGTCCCCCTCGACCAGATGCTCGCCAGCCTCGGCCTGGCGCGCACCGAGCGGTTCTTCCCGGCCGGATACCCGCGTACGGTGGCGACCCTCGGCCGCGCCCGCCTCGGCTGGCTCCCGGTCGAGCCCGCCGGCGGCAGCGACGATCCCGCCGTCCACGACGGCGCGGCGGTGCTCGTCCCACTCTCCGACCTCCCGGTGGATGCGGGCGCCTGGCTCGTGGAGCGCATGCGGGACCACGTGCTCACGTCCCGCATCGCGCTCCGTCCCGACGGCGCCTACCAGGTGACGGACAGCGCACGGTGGGACCGGGGCTCCGAGCAGGTGCTGCCGCTCTCCTACCACCTCGGTGCGCGCGGGCCCACGGTGCTCGTGCGCTGGGACGCTGCCGCGACGGACCCGCAGGTGAACGGAACGCCCGTGGACGAGGCGCGGGCGGCCCGCCTCGCGGGCGGCGCACCGCGCACGGACGCCCCGGTTCGCCGCGCCGGCTCCGAGCCGCAGGTGGCCTATCGCTGGGTGCGCCTGGGGACGGACTCCGTCCAGGTGGCGATCGGCGGCGCGCCCCTCGTCCTCCCGTGAAACGCGGGCCGAGGCTTCTCCCGCGCGGGAGACTCCTGGCGCGGTGGTGGGGGACGGCGCGGGAACCGGCCCGGGCCACCCTGGCCTGGGCCGGTTGCGCAGGGGTCCTGGCCGCGGCGGGGTGGACGGTGGGTGCGGCAGGCCGGCCGGAGGCCGCCTGCGCATCGGAAGCACGGTGGACGCGGCCTCCGCCCGCGGCGGCGCCGCACCACCACCCCGCCCGGGGAGCCGCCCCGTACGCCGCCGACGTTCCGGTGCTGTCCGCCACGGCCGCGGGGCGGGAAGCGGACGGGAAGGCCGGCCGGGCCGCGGTACCGGCCGGGATCGGAATGCCCGTGGCGGGGCAGCTCACCAGCGCCTTCAGCGCGCGGCGGCTCCACCCGATCCTGCACGTGGTCCGGCCCCACTGGGGGAGCGACTACGCCGCGCCGGCGGGGACGCCCGTGCTGGCGAGCGCGGACGGCGTGGTGACGGCCGCCGTCCACAGCCCCTCCTACGGCGTGGCGGTCGAGCTGTCGCACTGGGGAGGGCGGCTGGTGACGCGGTACGCACACCTTTCGGCGGTGACGGTCCGGCCCGGCGAGCGCGTGCGCCGCGGCCAGGTGATCGGCCGGGTGGGCGCCAGCGGGCTCGCCACCGGGCCGCACCTCCACTTCGAGATCTTCGTCGGCGGGCGGCGGCGCGATCCCGCGCGGCTGCTCGACCCCGCAGACGCCGTGAGCCTGCGCTGAACCCGAGCGCGCACGGCATCCATCGTCCAGTCCGAGAGAGCGAGCATGGCATACAGGAGGGGGGACTCGCGCGGCTTCACGGGGGTGGAGCTGCTGATCGTGGTGGTGGTGATCGGGCTCCTCGCCGGCGTGGCGACCGGGACGCACCTGGTCATGCAGCGCCGGGCGATCGAACGGGTGGTGGCGGGCGACCTGGACGCGTACGCCCAGGCGGAGATGACCGCCCGCGGCGACGAGGGGAAGTTCCTGGCCTACGACGAGCTCGTCGCCGCCGGTTTCCAGGGATGGAGCGACGACGTCGAGCTGAACCAGGTGGAAACCACGCGGGACCGCACCTACGTGCGGATCCGCAGCCGCCGCACCGGCTACGCCTGCGCGCTCGACCTCTCGCCCGTCACGGGCTCCGCGTGGAACCGGAAGGTCTGCCGCGACCGCGAGGACGACCCCGCGCTCGCCATCCCCGCGGGCATCGCGATCACCGCGCCGGGCGCCGACACGGCGTCCGTGGCCCGCCCGCCCGCGCCCGTGCCGCTCGCGGCGGACCACCTGCTGCCGCCCGACGTGGGCGACGGGGAGGACGTCGTCCTGGCGCCGGGTGCCAGCCGCGTCGTGCTCTTCCCGGTGACCAACCGGAGCGCCGAGGCGCGCACCTTCACCTTCTCCACGGCGAGCGCCGACCCGGGGCTCGCCCCGGTGCCGGGCCTGCCCGCCCCCGCGACGCTCCAGGCCGGGGAGACCGCGGGCGTCCCGGTCAGCGTCTCCGTGGCCCCGGGCTCCCTCGCCGACGTCGCGGCCGAGGTCGCGCTCACCGCGTCGGACGCGGGCGACCGCGCCTACTCCGGCTCGGGCCTGGTCCACGTTCGCGCCGCCCTGGCGCTTGCGGCTCCCGAGGTAACCCCGCCCGCCGCCGAGGTGCGCGACGCCGGCGAGACCTTCACCGTCGAGTACCGGGTGCGCAACCTGACCAACGCCGCGCGGGTGCTCCGCTTCCAGAACACGATCCCCGCGGGGTCGGCGCTCGCGGCGGCCGGACCCCCCCTCGACCAGGCGTTCGGGGCCGGCGAGGAGCGCGTCGTCACCGCGACCTACCGCCTCGATCCCGCCGCGGAGGGGGAGACGGCGTGGACGGCGCAGCTCACCGCCAGCGACCGCGACGCGCCAGGGATCACGGCCACGAGCGACCCGTTCCAGGCGACGGTCCGCGCGGTGCTCGCGCCGCCGGTGCTCTCGGCCTTCCCCGCGGCGACCATCCTGCCCGGCGAGACCGGCAGCAGCACGGCGACCCTCACCTCCGCCAGCAACGTGACGGAGACGGTGTGCTTCGAGACGGCGGTCCTGGCCGGTAGCGCGCCCGCGGGCTCCGTCGTCTCGCCCGAGCCGCAGCCCCCCGCATGCCTGCGCCTTCCGCCCCACGGGAGCGCCCAGGTCGTACAGGCCGCCACCGTCGCCCCGGCGGCCGAGAGCCCATGGTCGGCCGAGGTGACGGTACGCGCGTACGACGCCGCGCGCCCCCAGCTCGCCGCCACCGGGCGGTTCAGCGTGGTGGCGGGGCTGGTGCTGGCGAACCCGGGGGTGTCCGTCCCGGCCACGCCGCCGCTGGTCTCCTGGACGCTCGGCGAGGTGCGGACCCTCGACTACACCCTGGCCAACGCGAGCAACGCCGCGCGGGAGCTGTGCCTGGACGTGGCCCCTTCCAGCGCGGTGCTCGTCCCGGCGGCGGCGCTGCCGGTGTGCGCGACCGTCCCCGCGCGCGGGAGCCAGGTCGTCCAGCACGCCCTCCGCGGCGTGGGTGGCGGCGAGGCCTCGGTCGCCGCGCGCGTCTACGACCGCCTTGCCCCCGCGTACCAGGCACAGGCGAGCTTCGGCGCGCGGGTGGCGGACGCCCGCCCCGTGGCGCTCTGGTCGACGCCGTCGCCCTCGCTGGTGCGGCACTGGATCGACTTCGACGCCAGCCGCTCCTACAGCCCCTCGGGAACCCGCATCGCGCGCTACATCTGGAGCTGGGGGCTCTTCAACCAGCAGTGGGACGGCACCCGGTTCGTGGCAGGGCCAACGGGGGTGGCCGGCGACGAGGTGGCGACGCCCGTCGTGCAGCGTGCGTACGACTTCACCGGCCGCTTCGAGGTCTGCCTGGTCGTGGAGGACGAGCAGGAGCAGCGGAGCGACCCCAACTGCGGCGGGGTGACGGCGCTCGCCGAAACCCGGGCGCGGCTCGCCTTCCGCTACCGGGGCTGGTGGTACGACGCCGGGTTCTGCATCGACGTGCCCTGGAGCAACCAGTGCCAGGCCTCGCACGGCAACGCACGCTGGGAGATCCTGCTGAACCAGTCCCAGGGCGACATCCCGATCCGCCGCGCGTGGGCCGACGTGCGGGTCGCCTTCTGGCAGACCGACGACAAGTTCCAGCAGACGTTCGACTACGCCGGCAACCTGGACGTGCCGCCCTACACCTTCAGCCTCGGCGGCACCCCGGCGCGCTACGACTTCCATTCCCAGTACTACAACCCGAGCGGGCCGGTGCAGCGCGGGAGCTGGCGCGTCCTCGACACGAACGGCACCGGCGGCGCCGGCTGGCCATCCGAGCCGGACCTGCAGGGGCATCCGCTCGTCCTGAACGCCGACCTCGGCAGCGCCACCGGGATCTTCGACGGCGGGCCCCACTGGTCCCCGGACGCGGCGTGGATCACCCTGCACGTGGAGGACGCCGCGGGCAACGTCACCCAGCAGTCCGCCTACCTGGACCACGACAAGAGCGCGTGGAAGGGTGGCGAGTGCATCGACGGCACGAGCGGGTGGCTCTGCACGCGCGGGTACGAGCGCCTGACGCCTCCGCAGGAGCTGCCCATCGTGACAGTCAACAAAACGGGGCAGGGAGCGGCGTACCGGTTCACCGGATCGGCGACCAGCCCGGACGGCCGCCTGGTGGACTCGTGGTGGGAGGTGACCCGCACGCCGCTCGATCCGCACGCGGGCGCGGGATGGAGCGCCACGTACCGGGGCACGTCCTACTCGGTCGAGCTGAACCCGTGCGAGGAGGTTTCCGTCACGCTCGTCTACGTGGACGACCGGGGCCAGAAGGGGCGCGGCTACGAAGATGCGGAGCGGGGAACGCCGCAGTCGTGCAGCAGGCCGGGAGGGGTCAAGTGATTCGGTGGGGGAGCCTCACGTGGCTCGGCGTGATGATGCTACTTGGAGCGGCGGCCTGCGGGCATGATGCCGTGCCCGCAGGTTGTAGGGAAGGGAGGATCTTGCCGGAAGCCCCCTCGGAGGCCGTTTCCACTCTGCTCTACGAGCGCAACCTCATCGTGGATCCCGAGGTCCACGCGAGGATGAACGAGTACATCCTCTCCGCAAGCCGGGACCGGATCCCGGCGGATACGGTGCTGGTCCAATTCCATACCTGGCTGCTTGGATGGGTGCGTGACCATCCCGACCGTGTCGAGGAGGCCCGCGTGGCCGGAGGTCCGTCCCACCTGCGGGAAGTTCCCTCGTCAAAACCCTCGTCCAGAACAGGGGGATGTCGCCGATTGTAAAGCTTCGCGCCGTGCTCACCACTGCGCGGGATCGATCACCGGGCGATACGGCTGCTGTTCCCGCCAGGACGACGCGCGGGCCGTGCACCGGGCAAGCCGTCATCGAGGAGCCTACCCCTAACCTCATGCGGACGACCCGTGCGGTGCCGGGTGACATGACTGTTGCCTACGGGCCGGTCTGGATGCACATTGCCTGTCGCCAAACACGCTGGGTTGACGCGACGCTTGCGGGGAAAAACACCGGGGTTCGCGTCAACATCGCCTAAACCTGCCGTTGGCATATGGTTGCAGAGATTCCGCCACCGCTTCGGATGCTCGCGCAACCCCCTTTCGGTCCACACCGAAAGGCCTCGCGTCAAACCACCCCGAAAACCCCGCGCCGCCGCTCGCGATCCAAGGGCCGCTGTTGAGCGGCTTCCCCGATGATGAGGGGACAGAAGCGGTGTTGAGGTCATGCGCTCGAGCATGGCGTTGAGCGGCTTCCCCGATGATGAGGGGACAGAAGGAGAATCGGCTTTCGGCTGCCAGCTCGAACCCCGCCCTACGTTGAGCGGCTTCCCCGATGATGAGGGGACAGAAGGCCTTCAGCACCTGGGGGTCCTTGGTCTTGACCCAGTTCCAGCTGGTTGAGCGGCTTCCCCGATGATGAGGGGACAGAAGGATTTACGCGGGATGTTGTGCATTTGTCCGCACATTATCACGTCCGTTGAGCGGCTTCCCCGATGATGAGGGGACAGAAGGAGCGGTACTTCCTCTTCCTCCTGCGTTACCAGCGCAGTTAGTTGAGCGGCTTCCCCGATGATGAGGGGACAGAAGGTTCACGTTGGTGGCCGACGACACGAACGTTTCGCCCGCGGGGGGTTGAGCGGCTTCCCCGATGATGAGGGGACAGAAGGGGAACCTTGCGGCCCAGGTAGGTCGGCACAGCGGCGTCGTTGAGCGGCTTCCCCGATGATGAGGGGACAGAAGGGGGGGTGGCCCCGCCGAACTCAGGTGCCGACCGTTTTAGTTGAGCGGCTTCCCCGATGATGAGGGGACAGAAGGGATCAGCGGCAGCGGCTGCCCCGCCGCTGCCATCGGTTGAGCGGCTTCCCCGATGATGAGGGGACAGAAGGGCCGGCGATCTTGGGGTGCTGCCAGTTGCGCGTTGAGCGGCTTCCCCGATGATGAGGGGACAGAAGGCAGGGGTGTAGTGTTGCGCTAGCCGACCGGCGGGTGTTGAGCGGCTTCCCCGATGATGAGGGGACAGAAGTGCTTGACGAAGTTCGTCAGTAGGGACGAGCTGTCCCAGCTCCTGCCAGAGGTTGAGCGGCTTCCCCGATGATGAGGGGACAGAAGGACGTGGGTGCAGTTCGCGGTCGCGCACATCGCGGACGCCGCGTTGAGCGGCTTCCCCGATGATGAGGGGACAGAAGGGTGCTGCCGGTCGCGGTCGTCGCCGGCGCGGTGGAGTGGTACGTTGAGCGGCTTCCCCGATGATGAGGGGACAGAAGGGCTAACCCGAGCATTCCCGCACGTTCTGACCCCGAAAATCGTTGAGCGGCTTCCCCGATGATGAGGGGACAGAAGGAACTGGCGGACCGCGAAAAACTGGGCTACTGAGTTGAGCGGCTTCCCCGATGAGAGAGGATAGAAGGCGGGGAACCACCTAAACGATCTCGAACACCTCCCGTCGAACGCTTCCTCGCGGCGGTCATCGCCTGCGACGGTTCGGACCTCCAAATCTCCCCCCGCGCGGGCTCCCGCGGGTGCGGAGCCACGGGCGGATGGCGCCGGTGCGGCCCGGCAAGCAGCACGAGGCCCGGGAACTCGCCGGACCACGGTGCGGGCACACCGATCCTCGCGACCATGCGCGGACACCTCCACGCGCCCTGGCGGGCGCGGCGTGGGGTGACTACTCCTACGATGCGGGGGGTGCGCTGGCAGGTATTGCGTCAACGCGTACTATGAGCAGCGCCCGACACCGCCGGTGGTCCGGAGGGCGGGAGGGGCTCCCGGAGGCTGGACGAGGTGGGCTGCCGGCGTCGGTCCTGGCCGTGGTCGACCTGCCCAATGGCCTCGTCCTGCTGGTCGGCCCCACGGGCGCCGGCAAGTCGACGTCCATGACGGCTCCGGTAAACGCCGACGAGCCCCGCCTGAAAGATCCTCACCGGCGAGGCTTCCGAGGAGTTCGCGTACGGCGAGCGGGGCTGTGTGATCTCTCTTGGGGGGTGGGTGGGGTGGACGCGCTCCCACGGCGCGGCGGCGAGGGCAGGTCGCGTGATGACCCGGATGTGATCGTGCTGGGGGAGATCCGGCGGGCAGGAGTGTTGAAGGAGGTCTTGGCTCTACCTGAACGGCCGCGACGCCGAGGTGGTCATACTGGAGCGCTCGCTTGGCCGAGCTGGTGGCGCGCGGAGCGGTGCGCGAAAAGTACACGCTCGCGAACGCGAACGAGCCCGAGCTGTGCGTACCGAGATGCGCACGGCAGCATGCGGACGGGCCGCGACGCACATGGAACGACCCTCAGCACTCTCCGTCCCCTCATCATCGAGGACGCCGCTCACCTGAAAAGATCACCTTCCGACCACGCGCACCTTCCACTCCGCTTTCTGCCTCGTCCGGGAAGCCGCTCAATTCACATCTACGGCCAGGACGACCTCCAAGTACGCCAGCCTTCCGTCGCCTCATCACCGGAGAGCCGCCCAACAGGGTAACGCCCTGCAGCGCACGAGCCAGGCACGCGTGGACCCAGACGGTGCGCCCCGCCGTCGGTGAGGGCCGCGTGGTTCAGTGTCAACGCCCGCGCGCGCGCGTTGGTCGCAAGTCCGGCGATCTAGTAGTCAATCACAGATGATTTGACCCGTGGCACTCTCCGCTGTAGAGTAAGTGCTTTCCCCATGAGGAGAGCCGATGAAGAAACTCTATACGGTGAGCTTGGAAGAAGCGGAACGGGTGCGTCT
>JAQBQD010000219.1 GCA_028287185.1 Gemmatimonadota bacterium
CCTGGCCTCGCCGCCCTCCACGGCCGCCCGCCGCGAGCCCGCGGCCCCGTCCGCCCCGGCGCGGCCCTCGTGCCCCGGGTGCCGGTCCACGCTTCCGGAGGGTCGCGACCCTCGCTACTGCCCGTTCTGCGGCAAGCCGCTCAAGCCCGTGCCGTGCGCCACCTGCGGGTCGTCGGTGGAGCCCGGCTGGAGCTTCTGCGCCGACTGCGGAGCCCCGCGCCCCGCACCGGGAACGGCGCATGCTCCACCGCCCGGATCGCGTCCACCCGCCGCGGGTCCGCGGTAGACGGTCGACGGCGTCGGTCCCCGGATCCGATCGAAAGCGCGCCGGCGGGCAGAGATGCCTCGCCGGCGCGCCGTCGTTCGTGCATCCACATCTCCGATCATCGGCTCGACATCATCCGAATCCCGCCGTTCCACACCACGGTGGATCAGATGCGCCTCGTCGCACATCTCCGCGAATCATCCACGTCGGAAGGCGCGGACGGGGGTTTTGGACTCCTTCATCGACGGCCAGCGGTCCGCGAGGATCGAGACGGGCGGCTTCCACCGATCGCCGGGTCGATCGAGGCGCAGGGTACGTCGCGGATGCTGGATGCTGCGGGGCGCCATCTGCCGGCCGCTGTCTGTCGAGGGCGGACCTGGAAGTGGATTCGGACGGAACACCCGGCGTGCGGAGCGGCTGAAAGTTCCTGACTACAACGGGATTTTGTAGCAGATTGGGGGCGCGGGAGCGGGTCCGCCGAGGGGTCCGCGGGGCTCCCGTGCGCTTGACGGGCCCGCGCGGCGGGGTCTATCTTCCGGCGAATCCAGCGCTTCACGCACGGCTTTCTCCCCCTCCGTCCGCGACACCGGCCGGCCGCGGCGGGCGCCGCCTGCCGGCAAGTCGCGGCCGCCGCCCGAACCGCCCCACGGGGGCACGCCCACCATCCGCACCGGGTCCATGGAGAGACAGCGCAGGCCGCTCGGCGAGATCCTGGTGGACCTGGGGCGCATCACGCCCGCGCAGGTGGAGGCGGCGCTGGCGCACCAGCGCGAGCACGCCGGCTACTTCGGCGACGCGCTGGTGGCGCTGGGGTGCGTCACCCGCGACGAGCTGAACTGGACGCTGGCCGACCAGTACGACCTGGCCTTCGTGCAGCTCCGGCCGGAGAACATCGACCTGGCCACCGCCGCGCTGGTGCCGGCGGAGTGGGCGCGCGCGCACCTGGTGCTGCCCATCCTGCGCGCCGGCGACACCGTGGTGGCGGCCATCGCCGACCCGCGCTCGGTGGAGCGGCTGGACGACGTGCGGCGCTTCACGGGCGCGGCCGTGGTGGAGGCCTCGCTCGCCTCGCCCGAGAACCTGCGCGCCCTGATCGAGGCCGTGCACGGCGTGGGCAGCGCCCCGGTTCACCTTGCGCGCATGGTGGCCGAGGCGCTGGACGCCGGCGCGCGGGCCATGGGCGTGTCCACGCGGCCGGGGCGCACGGTCGGCTGGTACCGGACGGACCGTACCGTGTCGCGGCACCTGGAGGCCGAGTGGGCGGCCGAGCTGGAGGCCATGGTGTCGCCCCTTCCGCCGCTGTCGCACTCGCCCGTGTACGGCGTGCGGAGCTGGCCGGCCATCCTCACCGCGCCGGGGGGCTCGTGGCGGGTGGAGTGCCACGCCCTGGGCCGGGGCGACGCCGTGGAGTGGTCGGCCGACCTGGAGGCCAAGATTCCCGCGACCGTGGCCGTGGCCGGCATGCCCGACGCCCTGCTGGACACAGTGCGTGCGGCGGTGGAGGCGGGGGGCGCCACCATCCAGGTGCACTCGTGCGAGCGCGTGGGGCACCCGCAGGCCGTGTCCGACGAGACGCTCGAGGCCACCTTCCCCACGCTGCCGCTGGCGCTGGGCGGCGCCGAGATCCGCTCCATCCACCTGAGCGACCGCCCCGTGGCCGTGGCCCAGGGGCTGCTGTACGTGCTGGTCCGCGGCTCGCTGTCCGAGGCGCTGCGGGGCCTGCGCTCGTTCTCGCTGCAGGCCGTCACCCTGGACGTGGACACCCTTTCCCCCGACGACCTGCGGGCCGCGCGCGAGGTGGCCCCCGTGGTCGCCTTCCGCTCCCGCTCCCACGACGACGCCGGGCTGGCCCCGGACTTCAGCCTCTGCCTCCGTACGGACGGCGGCGGGCTCGCCTGGTCCTGACGCAACGGTTCGCCCCATGCTAGAGCAGCAAGTCCCGGCACAGCCGGCCGCCCCCGCGCAGCCCGCGCAGATCGACCAGTTCCTGCGCGTCCTCGTGCAGCAGGGTGGCTCCGACCTGCACCTCAGCTGCGGCAACCCGCCCATCATCCGCCTGCACGGCCACCTCCAGCGGGTCAAGTTCCGCGAGCTGACCGAGACGGACATGGTCTCGCTGCTCTTCCCCATCCTGCTGCCGCACCAGAAGGAGCGGTACCAGACCAGCAACGACCTGGACTTCGCCTACGAGATCCCGGGCGTCGCGCGCTTCCGGGGCAACGTCTTCCGCCAGCACCGGGGGCCGGGCGCCGTGTTCCGCGTCATCCCCGCCAAGGTGCTCTCGGCCGACGAGCTGAAGCTGCCCGAGGCCATCCGCCAGTTCGCCAACCTCAACAAGGGGCTGGTGCTGGTCACGGGACCCACGGGGTCGGGCAAGAGCACCACGCTGGCCGCGCTCATCGACCTCATCAACGAGACGCGGCCCGAGCACGTGCTCAGCATCGAGGACCCCATCGAGTTCGTGCACCAGAGCAAGATGTCGCTCATCAACCAGCGCGAGGTGGGGCCCCACACCAAGAGCTTCGCCTCGGCGCTCAAGGCCGCGCTGCGCGAGGACCCCGACGTCATCCTGGTGGGCGAGATGCGCGACCAGGAGACCATCTCCCTGGCGCTCACCGCCGCCGAGACGGGGCACCTGGTGTTCGGCACGCTGCACACCAACAGCTCGCACAAGACGGTGGACCGCATCATCGACACCTTCCCGGGCGAGCTGCAGAGCCAGGTGCGCTCCATGCTCTCCGAGACGCTGCGCGGCGTGGTGGCCCAGCAGCTCCTGCGCAAGAAGGACGGCAAGGGCCGCGTGGCCGCGCACGAGATCATGGTGGGCACGGGCGCCGTCGCCAACCTGATCCGCGAGGGGAAGACCTTCCAGATCCCCTCCATGATCCAGACGGGCAAGCGCGACGGCATGGTGCTCATGGACCAGTCCATCATGAACTACCTCATGGCCGGCGCCATTGCGCCCGAGGAAGCCTTCGCCAAGGCCCACGACAAGGCCGCCTTCCGCCAGTACCTGGAGAAGGAGCCGCCGGCCCTCTGAGCGCGGCCGGGTCCACGGAAGCCGGCGGAAGGCCGACGGTTTCGGGGCTTCGGCGGACTCCGCGGGAGCTCGACGGAGAGCGCGGGCGGCGGGGACCGCTCCGGAGCCCGGCGGAAACCGCCCCGCCGGTCTCCTCCGCGGGGCCGGCGAGCCTCCTCCTCCGGGCGCGATACCCCCTGTGCCCTCCGTCCGGGGTCTCGCCGGCCGCGAGGCGAGACCCGCAAACCGCCGCGGGTCTCGCCTCGCCACGTTTCCCGGGGTGGGTTCTCCTCCGCGCCCGGGTCCGACGCGTGGAGCGGGTCCCTGGCGGACGCGGACGGAAAAAACGGGCGGCAGCCAGCGCTGCCGCCCGTTCGTCCGTCTTGCGCGAAACCGCAAATCGTGGCCCTACCGGCGCGAGCGCGGCTGCCCTTCCGCGGCGGGCTGGGGGGCCGCGTCGCGCGCCAGCACCTCGCGGACGCGCCCCACCAGGTCGTCCGCGTCGAAGGGCTTCGACACGAAGGCCTGCGCGCCCGCCCCCAGCACCAGGGGCACGGAGGCGTCCGGGCACTCGCCGCTCAGCACGATCACCCGCGGCAGGTCGGGGCCGAAGGCGGCGCGCATGCGGCGAAGCACCGTCAGGCCGTCCATCTCGGGCATGTTCAGGTCCAGCAGCAGCAGGTCGGGCTGCATCTCGGCCACCAGCGCCTGCACTGCGGTGGGGTCGGAGGTGGTGGCCACGTCCGGGAAGCCGGCGCGCAGCAGCAGCCGCCGGAGCACGCGCAGGTTGGCCTCGTCGTCGTCGACGGCGAGGATGCGTGCGCTGGTCGGCGGGATGGGTGCCATGTCGCGCGCCGGAGCAAGGGTGCGGATGCCGCGGAACCGCACCCCGGCGCCGTGTCCACGGCGGCCCCCGGAAAGGTACGGCCGCCATAAGATGTGCTGGCGGCTTCCGGGATGCCAGCCCCGCGTTACGATTTCCGCAGTTCCGTGCCGATTTGCGGCGAAATAATCGTACGTTTTCGGTCCTCGCGGCAAAAATGCTCAGGAATCGGCCTCCGGGGCCGCCGCGGGCGGGCCGTCCAGCACCTCGCGCACCTTGCGGGCGAGCGCCTCGGGGGTGAAGGGCTTCTCGATGAAGTTGATCCCCGGCAGCTCCACGTCCAGCCCGCCCGCCGTCGCCTCCGCGTCACCCGAGAAGAAGAGCACCCGCGTGCCGGGCCGCAGCTCGCGGACGCGGCGGGCCACCTCGGCGCCGCGCATGCGGGGCATCACCACGTCCGTGAGCAGCAGGTCCAGGGGCGCCGCCAGGTCCTCGGCCACGCGCAGGGCCTCGTACCCGTCGTTGGCCTCGCGCACGGCGTAGCCCGCGCGCGACAGCACCCGCCCGGCCAGGTTGCGCACGGTCACCTCGTCCTCCACGATCAGCACCGTCTCGCCGCGGCCGGGCACCGCCGCCTCGCGCTCGCCGCCGCCCCCGTCCGTGCCCGCCACCTGGTCCACGCGGGGCAGGTGGATGGTGACGGCGGTGCCGTGGCCCGGCGCGCTGTCGATCCACACGTAGCCGCCGCTCTGCTTCACGATGCCGTATACGGTGGAGAGGCCCAGCCCGGTGCCCTTGCCCGCCGCCTTGGTGGTGAAGAAGGGCTCGAACGCCTGCTCCCGCGTCTCGCGGTCCATCCCCAGCCCCGTGTCGCGCACCGTGAGCCGCACGTAAGGGCCGGGCACCACGTACGGGAAGCGGCGGGCCAGCTCCTGGTCCAGCTCTTCGTTGGCCGTCTCCACGCTCAGCTCGCCTCCGCCGGGCATGGCGTCGCGGGCGTTCACGGCCAGGTTCATCACCACCTGCTCGATCTGGCCGGGGTCGGCCACGGCGCTGCCCAGGGCCCGGTCCAGCCGGGTGGCGAGCTGCACGTCGCCCGGGATCAGGCGGCGCAGCATGCGCTCCATCTCGGTGACCACCTGGTTCAGGTCCAGCACGCGCGGCTGCAGCACCTGCCGGCGGCTGAAGGCCAGGAGCTGCCGGGTGAGCCCCGCGGCCCGGTCGGCGGCGCGGCGGATCTCCTCCACGTCCTCGCGCGCGGGGTCGCCCTCGGCCAGGTCCAGCAGCAGCAGGTCGGCATTGCCGCGGATGGCGGTGAGCAGGTTGTTGAAGTCGTGCGCCACGCCCCCCGCCAGGCGGCCCACGGCCTCCATCTTCTGCGCCTGCAGGAACTGCTGCCGGCTCTGCTCCAGCGCCTCCTCGGCGTGGCGCCGCTCGGTGACGTCGCGGGCGTTCAGCACGATGCCCATCACCGCGGGGTTGTGCAGCAGGCTGGTGCCCACCGTCTCCAGGGTGCGCCAGGTGCCGTCCTTGTGGCGCACGCGGAACTCGGTCCACTGCGGCGCGCCCGGGTTGTAGATGGCGGCGGCGATGGACTCGTGCACGCGCTCCACGTCGTCGGGGTGCACGATCTCCATCATGTACAGCCCCGCCACCTCGTCGCGCCCCCACCCCAGCACGCGCTCCACGGCGGGGCTGGCGAAGCGCACGGTGCCGTCCCCCTCCAGCACGGTGATGATGTCCTGCGCGTTCTCGATCAGCGAGCGGAAGCGCGCCTCGCGCGAGCGCAGGGCCTCCTCGGTCTCGCGCCGCTCGGTGACGTCGTTCAGCACCCCGATGAAGTGCGTCACCCGGCCGTCGGGGTCGCGCAGCGGGGCGATGGAGACGAAGTTCCAGAAGGCGTGCCCGTCGCGGCGGAAGTTGAGGATCTCCACCGAGCAGGGCAGCCCGTCGCGCAGGGCGGCGGCCATCCCGGCGATCACCACGGGGTCGCTGCCGGGGCCCTGCAGGAAGCGGCAGTTGCGCCCCAGCGCCTCGGCGGCCGGGTAGCCCGTGAGCCGCTCGAAGGCGGGGTTCACACTCACGATGGGGTTGTCCGGCAGGTGCGGATCGGTGATGACGATGCCCTCGGACACGGCGGCGATGGCGCGGTCGCGCAGGCGCAGGAGCTGCTCGGCGGCGTGGCGCTCCGTCACCTCCTTGGCGATCCCGAACATCCCCACGATGGCGCCGTCCACCACCACCGGCATGGCGGTCACCTGCACCCGGGCCGTGGGCGCGTCCGCGCGCGCGAGCCGCGCCTCGTAGGTCTGCGCCGTGCCCGCCATCACCGCCGCCAGCCGCTCGCGGACGGACGCGCGGTCGTCCGGGTGCACCAGGGGCTCGTACGGCCGGCCCACCAGCTCCGCGGCGCCGGCGCCCGCCAGCCGCTCGGCCGCGGGGTTCAGCGCGGTGATGCGCCCCTCGGCGTCCATGCCGAAGACGGCGTCGGGGTTGTGGTCGAAGAGCGACTTGAAGCGCTGCTCGCTTTCTTCCATCCGCCGCGCCGCACGGTCGGCCCCCGTGACGTCGCGGGCGTTCACCACCACCCCGCGGACGGCGGGCTCGTGCAGCAGGTTGCGGGCGGAGCACTCCAGCAGGCGCTGCACCCCGTCCGCGCCGCGCACCCGCACCCGGTGGGTGACCACGCGCCCGGGGCTGGCCAGCGCGCCGGCGAAGGAGCGCCGCAGGGCGCGCCGGCCGGCGGGGTCCACCACGTCCCACACGCGCGTACCGGGGCGCCCCGCCCCGCCGCCGCCCAGCATGGCCGCCACGGCGGGGCTGGCGAAGCGCAGGGTGCCGTCCGCGGTGAGCACGGCGAAGGCCTCGCCGGCGTTCTCCAGCAGGGTGCGGAAGTAGCGCTCGCTTTCGCGCAGGGCGGCCTCGGTGCGCACCTGCTCGGTGACGTCGCTCACGAAGCCTTCCAGCACCGCCTCGCCGTCGCGCGCGGCGGAGGGCACGGGGGCGCCTTCCTCGCACACCCACTTCTCGCCGCCCCGGGCGGTGTGGATGCGGTAGACCAGGCGGTATGGGGCGCCCGCCTTCACCGCGGCCTGCACGCGGGCCCGAACCCACTCACGGTCGTCGGGGTGGACGAGCTCGGCGTAGTCCAGCCGCCCCTCCACCAGCGCCTCGGCGGGAAAGCCCGTGAGCTCCAGGCAGCGGTGGCTCACGAACTCCATCGTCCAGGCGGGGCCGCTGCGGCAGCGGTACACCATGCCCGGCAGGTTGCCGAACAGGGTGGACAGGGTGCGCCGCGTCTCGCGCAGCTCCGCCTCCAGCCGCGCCACCCGCACGGCGTGCCGCAGCGCCCGCCCCAGCGCGGCCGGCGTGGCGTCGGCGCCCAGCAGCACGTCGGCGGCACCGGCGCGGGCGGCGGCCGCGCACGCGGACTCGTCCTCCGCCAGCACCACCACCGGCACCCGCACGCCGGCCGCGCGGGCCTCGCGCACCAGCGCCGCGCCGTCCACGCCTTCCACGGCCAGCGCCACGTCGGCGTCCGTTCCCGCGGCCAGGGCCTCCAGCGCCTCGGCCAC
>JAQBQD010000224.1 GCA_028287185.1 Gemmatimonadota bacterium
GCATGTACTGCAGGCGATCGGCTGGATACGAGGGGTCCAGCGGCACGTACGCGCCCCCGGCCTTGAGGACGGCGAGCACGGCGGCCACCATCTCCGGCCCGCGCTCCACGCAGATGGCCACGCGCACCTCCGGCCCCACGCCGAGCGCGCGGAGGTGGTGCGCGAGGCGGTTGGCCCGCGCGTTCAACGCGGCGTAGCTCCACCGCTCGTCGCCGAAGACGATCGCCTCCGCGTCCGGCGCCCGCTCCACCTGCTGCTCTAACAGCTCGTGGATGCACGATTCCGACGCGTACTCCGCCGTCCGGCGGTTCCACGCCTCCAGCACCCGGGTGCGCTCGTCGCCCGACATCAGCGCCAGGCGCTCCACGGGGCGGCGCTCGTCCGCGGCCATCCCCGCCAGCACGCGCCGCAGCGAATCCATCCAGCGCTCCACCGTGGCCCCGTCGAACAGGGCGGTGGAATACGTCACCTCGCCCGCGATCCCGTCGCCGGCCTCGCGCAGGTTGAGCGACAGGTCGAACTTGGCCTGGGCCTGCTGCGCACCGGCAGCGACGGCCTCCACCGCCAGGCCCGGCAGCGACATCCCCGCGCCCGGCGTGTTCTGCCAGGCGAAGACGGCCTGAAAGAGCGGGCTGTGCGAGAGGCTGCGGGCGGGGGCGACCAGATCCACCACCTGCTCGAAGGGGATGTCCTGGTGATGCTGCGCCGCCAGCGCCCGCTCCTTCACCCGCCCCAGCAGCGCCGCCGCGGTGGGCGCGCCGGACAGGTCCACGCGCAGCGCCAGCGTGTTCACGAAGAAGCCGATCAGCCCCTCCAGCTCCTGGCGCCCGCGGCCCGCCACGGGGCTGCCGATCACCACGTCGTCCTGGCCCGACAGCCGGCCCAGCAGGGTAGCAAGACCGGCCAGCAGCGTCATGTACAGCGTGGTCCCGTGGCGCCGCGACAGCGACCTGAGCCCCGCGGTGAGCTCCGCGTCCAGCTCCAGCCGGAGCATCGCCCCCGCGTGGTCCATCTGCGCGGGCCGCGGGCGGTCGGTGGGCAGCTCCAGCAGCTCCGGCGCGCCGGCCAGCGCTCCCGTCCAGTACTCCGCCTGCGCCTGCAGCACGTCGCCCTCCACCCAGCGCCGCTGCCACGCCGCGTAGTCGGCGTACTGCACCGGCAGCGCGGGCAGATGCGCTGGGCCGCCCTCGCGGTGCGCCCCGTACAGCGCGGAGAGCTCGCCGAAGAACACGCCCAGGGACCAGGCGTCGCTGACGATGTGGTGCGTGCTCAGCAGCAGCACGTGGTCGTCCGCCGCCATCCGCACCAGGCTCCCGCGGATCAGCGGGCCGTGCTCCAGGTCGAAGGGCGCGCCCGCCTCGGCGGCCATCAGCGCCCGCAGGCCGGCGTCCGCGTCCGCGCGGCCCGCCAGGTCGTGCCGGGCAAGGGCGAACCCGGCGTCCGCCGGCGCGATGCGCTGCTCGGGAACGCCGTCCACCTGCGCGAAGGTGGTGCGCAGGGACTCGTGTCGCGCAACCAGGTCGTGCAGCGCACGCGCCAGGGCCGCGTCGTCCAGCGCGCCCCGAAGGCGGCGGCCCGCGCGCAGGTGGTACGTTCCCCCCAGGTCGCGGAGCTGCTCCAGGAACCACAGCCGCTGCTGAGCGAAGGAGAGCGGAACCGGCCCCTGGCGCGGGGCCGGCTGGATGGGCGGAAGCTCCGCGGGCGCCGCGGTCCGCAGCTCCCGTGCGAAGTCCGCCAGCACGGGGCAGGTGAACAGGTCGCGCAGCCCCGCCTCCACCCGCAGCGTCTGCCGCACGCGCGAGATCACCTGCACGGCCAGCAGCGAGTGGCCGCCCAGGTCGAAGAAGCCGTCCCAGCGGCCCACGCGCTCCACGCGCAGCACCTGCGCCCAGATCGCCGCCAGCGCCTGCTCCACGTGCCCCACGGGCGCCTCGTACGCCCGCACCGCCACCGCGCCGCCCTCGGGTGCGGGGAGGGCCCTGCGGTCCAGCTTGCGGTTGGGCGTGAGCGGCCACTGCTCCATGCGCACGTACGCCGCCGGCACCATGTACGGAGGCAGCGCCTGGGCCAAGTGCGCGCGGAGCACCTCCGGCTCCACCGCCTCGCCCAGCCAGTACGCCACCAGGCGCGCCTCGCCGGGCCCGTCCTCCCGCACCAGCACGACGGCCTCGCGCACGGCGGGGTGCGCGGCCAGCCGCGCCTCCACCTCGCCGGGCTCCACGCGATAGCCGCGCACCTTGACCTGAAAGTCCATCCGGCCCAGGAACTCGATCGTCCCGTCCGCCCGCCAGCGGGCCCGGTCGCCGGTGCGGTACAGCCGCGCCCCGGGCTCGCCGCCGAAGGGATCGGCCACGAACCGCTCCGCCGTCTGGCCCGGCCGGTTCTGGTAGCCGTTGCCCACGGGCGTGCCGCCAATGTGCAGCTCACCGGCCACCCCCACCGGCACCGGGCTCCCGCCGCGGTCCAGGATGTAGATGCGCCCGTTGGGGATGGGGCGCCCCGCCGGCACGGGCCGGTCCAGGTAGCGCGCCGGGTCCGGGTCCAGGCGGTGGAAGGCCACGATCCCGGAGCACTCCGTGGGGCCGTACAGGTTCACCAGCGCCGGCCGGGGCTCGGGAAGCTCCATCAGCTTGCGCGGCTGCACGGCCTCGCCCACCAGGACCACGGTCCGCATGCGCGCCAGCGTGCCGCCGCGGTCCGCCTCCACCAGCGACTGGAACGCCGTGGGGGTGAGGTTCACGGTGCTGATGCCGTGCGCGGCGATCTGCGCCACGATGGCGGGGGGATCGAACGGGTCGGCGGCCAGGTGAAGCTGCCCGCCCGCGAACAGGGGGGCGAACAGGTTGCGGTACGTGCCGTCGAAGCTGAACGACATCACCAGCAGCACGGCGTCGCGCTCGGTGATCCCCAGCTCGCGGCCATACCAGTGCACCAGGTTCAGGACCCTGTGGTGGATGGACGGCACGCCCTTGGGCTGGCCCGTGGAGCCCGACGTGTACGTCACGTACGCCGGATGGGCGGGCGTGAGCCCGCCGCGCGCCGGGTCGCACGCCGGCTGGTCCGCCCACGCGGGGGCGGGCGCGTCCAGCTCCAGAACGGGCACGCCGATGCCCCGGAATCGGTCCGCGACGTGGCCCTGCGCGAGCACGGCCGCCGGCGCGCTGTCGGCCAGCATGTACTCCAGCCGCTCCGCCGGGTAGCCCGGGTCCAGCGGCACGAACACCCCGCCCGCCTTGAGCACCGCGAGCACGCCCACCACCATCTCCAGGCTGCGCTCCACACACAGCCCCACGCGCACGTCCGGACCCACGCCCAGCGCACGGAGGTGGTGCGCCAGCCGGTTGGCGCGCGCGTTCAGCTCCGCGTACGTCAGGCTCCCGGCCGCGGACACCACCGCCGTGGAACGGGGCGTGCGCGCCGCCTGGGCCTCGAAGAGCTCGTGGATGCACGACGCGGCGGGATACTCCGCCCCGGTGCGGTTCCAATCCCGAAGCACGCGGGTGCGCTCGCTTTCGGGCATGAGCGCCAGCCGCTCCACCGGCCGGCTCTCGTCCGCCACCATCTCCTCCAGCGCCCGGCGCAGGTAGCCCGCCCAGCGTTCCACGGTCTCCCGCTCGAAGAGCGCCGTCGCGTAGGTCACCCCGCCGGTGATCCGCCCCTCGCGCTCGCCCACCGCCAGGGCAAGGTCCACCTTGGACCACCCCGCCGGGGCCGCGGCCTCGGAAGTCACCTGCAGCCCGGCAAGCTCCAGGCGCTCACGCTGTGCGTTCTGCCAGGTGAACATCGCCTGGAAGAGCGGGCCGTACGCCATGCTGCGCGCGGGGTCCACCCGCTCCACCACCTGCTCGAAGGGGAGGTCCTGGTTGCGCTGCGTCTCCAGCGCGCGCCGCTTCACCCGTCCAAGCAGCTCCGCCACGGTGGGCGCGCCGGAAAGGTCCACCCGCACGGCCAGCGTGTTGGCGAAGAAGCCGACCAGCCCCTCCACCTCCCGCCGCCCGCGGTTGGCCGTGGGGGTGCCGATCACCATGTCGTCCTGCCCCGAGAGCCGGCCGAGCACGGCGGCCCACCCCGCCAGTATCGTCATGAACAGCGTCGTCCCGTGCCGCCGCGACAGCGCCTTGAGGGCCGCCGTCAGCTCCTCGTCCAGCACCACCTCCAGCCGCGCCCCCGCGTGGTCCATCTCCGCCGGCCTCGCGTGGTCGGTGGGCAGCTCCAGCAGCTCCGGCGCGCCGGCCAGCGCCTGCGCCCAGTAGTCCGCCTGCCCCCGCAGGAGGTCGCCATCCATCCAGCGCCGCTGCCACGCCGCGTAGTCGGCGTACTGCACCGCCGGCGGGGGGAGCGGGTCCGGGCCGCCCTGGCGGAACGCGCCGTAGAGCGCGCCCAGCTCGCGGTTGAGCACCCCCATCGACCAGCCGTCGCTCACGATGTGGTGCATCGTGAGCAGCAGCACGTGGTCGTCCGCTGCCAGCCGCACCAGCCGGCCGCGGATGAGGGGTCCCCGCTCCAGGTCGAAGGGGCCGCGCGCCTCCTCCGCCGTCACCCGGTCCAGCTCGGCTTCCGCCTCCGTCCACCCGTGCAGATCGTGTTCGAGCAGGCGGAATCCCACGTCCGCGGGCGCGATGCGCTGCTCGGGGATGCCGTCCACCGCGGCGAAGGTCGTGCGGAGCGCCTCGTGCCGGGCCACGATCCCGTCCAGCGCGCGCCCCAGCGCGGCGCGGTCCAGCGCGCCTCGCATCCGCAGGCGCATGGGCATGTGGTACGTAGCGCCCAGGCTGCCCATCTGCTCCACGAACCACAGCCCCTGCTGGGCCAGGGACAGCGGCAGCCGCTCGTCGCGCCGCGCCCGCTCGATGGGCGGAAGCTCCGCCCGCTCCCCCACCACGTCGCGGGCCCGCGCCAGCTTCAGCAGTTCCCGGCGCTGGTCCAGGGTCAGTTCGGCGACGGAGTTCATGAGGTGGGGAGGCCCGTGGATGGGGTGTGTGCGGCGCGCACGGATCTCCCCGCGCCCTGCGGAGCGGCGGCGCGGGGAAAGACGCCGATGCGGCGGGCGGATCCCGCCCCCGGTGCCGGCGAACCGCCCCGCCGGGTGGGGAGCCCGTGAGGAAGGCGGCCGGTCATGCGCCGGTGGAGCCGCCGAGGAGAGCCAGCAGGTGCGCCATCTCGTCCGGGTCCACCCGGGCCAGCTCGGCGTCCATCACCGCCTGGGCAAAGTCCTTGAGCACCGGCCGGGCGAACAGCTCCGCCAGGTCGATCTCCATCTCCAGCAGCGCGATCACCTGCACCGCCAGCAGCGAGTGCCCGCCCAGCTCGAAGAAGTCGTCGCCGCGGCTCACCCGCTCCACGCCCAGCACCTCGCTCCAGATCTGCGCGAGCAGCTCCTCCGTCTCGCCCACCGGCGCCTCGTAGGCGGCCCGTGCGTAGGCGTCGCCCTCGGGTGAGGGGAGCGCCTTGCGGTCGATCTTGCCGTTCGGAGTCAGCGGAAGCGTGTCCAGCCGCAGGTACGCCGCCGGCACCATGTACTCCGGCAGCGTCTCGCCCAGGTACGCCCGCAGCACCTCCGCCCCGGCGGAGTCGTCACCCACCACGTACGCCACCAGCCGCCGGTCGCCGGTCGCGTCCTCGCGCACCATGACGACGGCCTCGCGCACGGCGGGGTGCTCCCGCAGACGCGCCTCGATCTCCCCCGGCTCGATGCGGTAGCCGCGCACCTTCACCTGGTGGTCCACCCGGCCCAGGAAGTCGAGCCGCCCGTCCGCCAGCCAGCGCACGCGGTCCCCCGTGCGGTACATCCGCGCACCCGGCTCCCCGCCGAACGCGTCGGGGACGAAGCGCTCCGCCGTCAGCGCCGGACGGCCCAGATAGCCGCGCGCCACCCCTGCCCCGCCCACGTACAGCTCGCCGGGCACGCCCACCGGCAGCGGCTCCCCGGCGCCGTCCAGCACGTACGCCCGGGTGTTCGGGATCGGCTGGCCGATGTCGGGACTGCGGGCCGGATCGGCGCACTCCGAGACGGTGCTCCAGATGGTCGCCTCCGTGGGCCCGTACAGGTTCCACAGGCGGTGCCGCACGCCCCAGCGCGCGACCAGCTCCGCCGGCAGCGCCTCGCCCGCCACGGTGATGTTCCGCAGCGTGGGAAGCTCCCCCACCGGCAGCGCGGCCAGCGCGGAGGGCGGAAGGGTGAGCGTCGTGACCGCATGGCGGCGGAGCAGATCCAGCAGCCCGGAGCCGGGGAGAAGCTCCTCGCGGGGGGCCAGGCACAGCGCGGCGCCCGATGCCAGCGCCATCACCAGCTCGAAGGCCGCCGCGTCGAAGCTGAGGGAGGCGAACTGCAGCACCCGGTCGTCCGGACCCACGCCGAACGTGCACTGCTGCGCGGCGGCCACGTTGCACAGTCCCCGGTGCGGCACCAGCACGCCCTTGGGGCGGCCGGTGGAGCCGGAGGTGTAGATGACGTACGCCGGGTGCTCCGGCGACAGTCCGTCGCGCGCGGGATTCGTATCCGGCTGGTCCGTCCACCCGGCCGTCTCCAGGTCCACCACCTCCGCGCCCAGCCCGGCGAAGACCTCCGCCAGGGTGCGGACGACGGCGCCCTGCGTGAGCACCACCGCCGGTGCGCTGTCCGCCAGCATGTACCGCAGGCGATCGGCTGGATACGAGGGGTCCAGCGGCACGTACGCCGCCCCGGCCTTGAGGACGGCCAGCACGGCGGCCACCATCTCCGGTCCGCGCTCCACGCAGATCCCCACGCGCACCTCCGGACCCACGCCGAGCGCGCGGAGGTGGTGCGCCAGACGGTTGGCCCGCGCGTTCAGCTCCCCGTAGCTCCACCGCTCGTTGCCGAAGACGATCGCCTCCGCGTCGGGCGCCCGCTCCACCTGCTGCTCGAACAGCTCGTGGATGCACGATTCCGACGCGTACTCCGCGTCCGTGCGGTTCCACGCGTGCAGGGCCAGCGCGCGCTCGGCCTCGCCGAGCAGCGCCAGCCGCGAGATCCGCACGTCCGGATCGGCCGCCACCTGCTCCAGAACCCGTTCCAGGTGGCCGACCATCCGCTCGGCCGTACCGCGCTCGAACAGGTCCGTGCTGTAGGTCAGCCGCCCCCGCAGCCCGCCCGAGCTGGCCGTGAGCACCAGGGAAAGGTCGAGCTTGGAGCTCCCGCGGTCCGCTTCCACCTCGCTCACGCGCAGCCCCGCAAGCGCGGCGTCGCCCCCGGCGTTCTGCAGCGTCAGCAGCACCTGGAAGAGCGGCGAGTGGCTCAGCGACCGTTCCGGCCGGAGCTCGGCCACCAGGCGCTCGAAGGGCACCTCCTGGTGCTCGTACGCGCCCAGCGTGACCTCCCGCGCCCGCCGCAGCACCTCGCGGAAGCTCGGGTCTCCCGAAAGGTCCGTCCGCAGCACCATGGAATTGACGAAGAAGCCGATCAGCTCCTCGATCTCCTTCCGCGTCCGCCCCGCGATGGGGCTGCCCACCACGACGTCCTCGCTCCCGCTGTACCGGGAGAGCAGCACCTGGTAGGCGCCCAGCAGCACCATGTACAGCGTGGCGCCCTCGCTCCGGCCCAGCGCCTGCAGCCGCTCCACCAGCCCGGGGGAGATCTCCACCGGGACCTTGCCGCCCCGGAACGTCCGCACCGGCGGGCGGGGGTGGTCGGTGGGCAGCTCCAGCAGGTCGGGCGCGCCAGCCAGGCGCTCCCGCCAGTACGCGAGCTGCCGCTCCAGCACCTGGCCCTCCATCAGTGCGCGCTGCCAGACCGCGTAGTCGGCGTACTGCACCCCCAGCTCCGCCAGCGGCGACTCCCCGCCCCCGCGATACGCCTCGTACAGCGCCGACAGCTCCCGGTAGAGCACACCCATGCTCCACCCGTCGCTGACGATGTGGTGCTGCGAGAGAAGCAGCACGTGCTCCTCGGCCCCCAGGCGCAGCAGGATGGCCCGGAAGAGCGGGCCCGCCGTGAGGTCGAACGGCCGCGCCCCGCCCTCCGCCACGAGCTCCCGCTGCACCTCGGCCTCGCGCCCCTCCTCGGAAAGGCCGGAGAGGTCCTGCACCGGCAGGCGGAAGCCGCGGAAGGGGACGACCGACTGCATGGGGGTGCCGTCGCGCTCCCCGAACACCGTCCGCAGCGCCTCGTGGCGCCGCACGATCTCGCCCAGGCTCCGCTCCAGCGCCTCCACGTGCAGGGCGCCGCGCAGGCGCAGCGCAAAGGGGAGGTTGTACGAGGTCCCGCGCTCGAAGCGGTCCAGGAACCAGAGCCGCTCCTGCGCGAACGACAGCAGCGGCGCCTCCGTGCGCTCCAGCGGCACCACGGGCGGCAGCACCAGCAGCCCCGCGCGGCGCATCTCCTCCACGCGGGCGGCCATCTGCGCCACCGTGGGTCCCTCGAAGAGCGCCCGCAGCGACAGATCCACCGCGAACACGTCGCGGACCCACGACACCACCCGCGTGGCCAGGAGCGAGTGCCCGCCCAGGCCGAAGAACTCGTCGTGCACCCCCAGCCGCGCCACGCCCAGCACCTCGGCCCAGATCCCCGCCAGCACCTCCTCCACGGGGGTGCGGGGCGCCACGTACGCTTCCTCCGCCGGCGCCAGCACCGGCGCCGGCAGTGCCTTGCGGTCCAGCTTGCCGTTGGGGTTCACGGGAAAGGCGCGCATGAAGACGAACGCCGCCGGGACCATGTACTCCGGCAGGCGCTCCGCCAGGTGGGCGCGCAGCGTCTCCGCGCGCGCCTCGTCCCCCACGTAGTAGGCCACCAGCCGCGGGTCGCCGACCTCGCCGTCGCGCGCCACCACCACCGCCTCGCGCACGGCTGCATGCTCCGCCAGCCGCGCCTCGACCTCGCCCAGCTCCACGCGGAACCCGCGCACCTTCACCTGCAGGTCGCCGCGGCCCATGAACTCGATCGTCCCGTCCGGCAGCCACCGCCCCAGGTCGCCCGTGCGGTACAGCCGCCCGCCGGGCGTGCCGAAGGGGTCGGGGACGAATTGCTCGGCGGTGTGCCCCGGGCGCCCGCGGTACCCGCGCGTCACCCCCGCGCCGCCCAGGTACAGCTCCCCCGCCACCCCCACCGGCACGGGCTCACCCGCCGCGTCCAGCACGTAGATCGTGGCGTTGGCGATGGGGCGGCCCGGCGGCATGGAGCGGTTGCCGTAGCCCGACAGGTCCGCGCGCGCGAAGTGGTGCGTCGTGATCCCGGTCGCCTCCGTGGAGCCGTACGGGTTGAGGAACACCGGACGGGGCTCCGGCACCCGCGCCAGCTGCCGCGGGTACAGCGGCTCCCCGCCGAAGACCACGATCCGCAGCCCGCCGATCGCCCGCCCCCCGTCCGCCTCCACCAGCGCCTGGAACCCGGTGGGCGTCAGGTTCATCATGGTGATTCCCGACGCCACGATCTGCGCGGCCAGCCGGCCCGGCTCGAACGGCTCGCGCGCCAGGTGCACGCGGCCGCCCACGAAGAGCGGGGCCATCAGGTTGCGCTGCGTCAGGTGAAAGCTGAACGAGGTGACGACCAGGACCGCGTCGCGCTCCGAGAGCTGCGTGGCGCCCAGGTACCAGTGCAGCAGGTTGGACGCGCCCCGGTGGGTCATCATCACGCCCTTGGGCCGGCCCGTGGAGCCCGACGTGTAGATCACGTACGTCAGGTTCTCCGGCGAGAGCGCGGCGGGCTCCGGGTCCGTCTCCGGCTGCGTTCCCCACCACGCCGCGTCCTCGTCCAGCGCCACCACGGGCAGGTCCAGCCCGGCGAGCCGCCCGGCCAGCGCCCCCTGCGTCAGCAGCGCCACGGGGGCGCTGTCCTGTACCATGTCCAGGAGCCGGTCCTGGGGATAGCCCGGGTCCAGCGGCAGGTACGCGCCGCCCGCCTTCAGCACGCCCAGCACGGCCACCACCAGAGCGGGCTCCCGCTCCACGCAGATCGCCACGCGCACGTCCGGCCCCACGCCGCGCGCGCGAAGGTGGTGCGCCAGGCGGTTGGCCCGCGCGTTCAGCTCCCGGTATGTGAGCTCGCGGTCCTCGTAGACCAGCGCCACCGCGTCCGGCGTGCGCGCGGCCTGCGCCTCGAACCTCTCGTGGATGTACGAGCCGGGATACGGCGCCTCCGTGCCGTTCCACTCCTGCACCACGCGCCTCCGCTCCCCGGCGGACAGCAGCGTCAGCCGGTCCACCGCCCGGGTCTCGTCGGCCGCCATCCCCGCGAGCACCCGGCGCAGGTACCCGGTGTAGCGCTCCACCGTGGCCCGGTCGAACAGCGCCGTCGCGAACACCACCTGGCCCGCGATCCCGCCCCCCTTCTCCCGGAGCTCCAGGGCCAGGTCGAGCCCGGCCGCCGAGCACGGCTCCACGGCCGCCCCGTCGGCAGGGATGCCCCCCAGCTCCGCGCCCCCCGGCACGTCGCGCCACACGAACGCCGCGCGGAAGAGCGGGCCCGCCGATGGAGCGGCGCCGTCCGGCTGCACGAGCTCCGCCAGCCGGGCGCGGGAAAGCTCCCGGTTCCCCAGCGCCCCCTGCACCCGCGCCTGGACCCGCCCCAGCAGCTCCGCGGCGGCGGGCGAGCCCGACAGGTCCACCCGCACCGGGAGGGGGTTCATGGAGCCGCGTGGCCGCCCCTCCGCCTCCCCGCAGCCCGGCCCGTCCGTGGAGGTGCCGATCACCAGGTCCGTCTGCCCCGAGAGCCGCCCGAGGACCGCGGCCCAGCCCGCCAGCAGCGTGGATGACAGCGTCGCGTCATGGCGCCTGCCGAGCGCCACTAGCGCCGCGGCCAGCTCCGCACCCAGCTCCAAAGGCACCTGCGCGACGGCGCCGTCCGCTTGCGCGGGGCGCGGGCGGTCCGCGGGCAGGTCCAGCGGCTCCGGTGCGTCCGCCAGCACCCGCCGCCAGTACTCCTCCGCACCCGCCGCCGGCAGCGGCGCGACCCCGGATCCCGTCCCGCGCATGGCCTCCGCAAGCGCCCTGCTCTCGTCGGGAGAGAGGTTCCGCGTCCCTGCAAGGTCGATGGTCATCAGCCGGTTCTTCTCGATTCAGATGTTGCGGGAGTGGTGCGGCTCCGCCCTGCGGAATGCCCTCGCACGCGGGGATGGGGGGAGGCGACCCGCCGCCGATGCCGCGTGAGCGGCGGTCGCGGGGTGAGGCCGGTCCGGCGCCCCTTCCGTGCGGGTGCTCCCACCTCGTTCGCCGACGCGCGAGCCCGGTCCCACACACCAGTTTTATGCCGGAAATATCAGGAACCGGCAGCAAAGGAGAGTGTGAAACACGGTGCGGCTCCCACACCTGCTCCCCCGCCCTTCCATCCCTTCGGCGGTCCCGGCGCTTCCCGGTGCACGTGCCGCACGGGAGCCGCCCACGAGGGGCCAGCATCCGCATGACACACCAGAAAGGCCCGCTGCGCCTGGGAAACGGATGAGGGAGCGCAAATATAACTGTCGCAAACCATTGGTTCAACCCACCCGGCCCGGCTAATCCACCTCCAGGGCTCGGTCCCCCGCTGCAACCACACGGCGACTACCCTTTTTCGAGGAGGCGTGTAGGTACCGCCATCCGCGCACTCCGCAGCGCCTGGCCGGCCGGAAACTGCCCATTGGTCTTGTGGCGCGCAACGGGCGCAGAATGCGCGACACCAGTGCAACCGCAAGGCGGCGGAGCAGCCGGCGTGCGGGCGCGGCACAGGGATGGGCGGCGGCGGGTCCGCCTGGACCGGGGCCGCCGCACCCACGCGAGCACGCCCGTCGCACCACTTCCGCGCCCCCCCTGCGCCGACGCGTTCGGGGATGGGATGCGGGGGGCAGACGCGGCCGCCGGGGAGGTCTGCATCCACCCCCGGCATGCCGGCCTGCACCGGGCTGCGCCCCCGCCGCCGAAGGACGGCACCCGGAGCTCACCTCCGCGAAGCGGCGGGGATCGCGCATCGGGGAAGGACGTGCGCCGGACGCCGATGGGCGGCTGGAGCTCCCGGGGTGCAGGGACCGCGCGGCCGGCCCGGGGGAGGGCGGCGGACCGGGCGGGAGGCTTTCACGCGGAGGCGGAGAGCACGTTCGCGGGCAGGGACATTTGTTTCCGCGACCGCTTGCCTGCCGGCCCACCATCCGTTAAAGTTGTGTCCGATTACGATGGTGAGCCCCGGCGGACGCTGCGCCGGGCCCGTCCCTCGGCGGCTCCGGCGCTGCCCTTCGGCGCGCCAGCGTGCGGGACGTCCGTCCGCCGCCGATCGCCTCCCCGGGCATCCGGTTCCGTCCGCTGCCCCCCGCGTTCGGATGCGGGCACGTCGTCCCGTTCCGCCCGGGCGCGGCGGGTGCGCACCGTACACGATCACCAGGCCCCGATGCCGCGAGCCCCGCTCCAGCTTCCTGCGCTTCGCGAAGCGCTGAGCCAGTACGTGAACCTGCTGGTGCTGCTGCGGTCGTACTGGGGAAGCCTTCTCCGGAGCGCGCTGCTGGGGCTGCTGATCGCCATGGTGAGCATGGCGCCGCCCTACCTGTCCAAGCTCCTGATCGACGAGGTGTATCCCGCGCGGGACCGGGTGCTCATGGAGGTGCTGATCGCGGGCCTGCTGGCGCTGGCCGTCACGGTGGCCGCGATGGACGGGATCCGCAGCTACTTCCAGACGCACGTGAGCGCGCGGCTCACGAGCGCGGCCACGCTCCACTTCTTCAACCACCTGCAGCACCTGCGGCCGCGCTTCTTCGAGCAGCGCCAGGTCGGCGAGGTGATGAGCCGGTTCGGCGACGTGCGCGTGGCGCTCGCCTCGGTGGCGCGGGGCATGGGCACGGTGTTCGTCCAGGGCATGTACCTGGTCCTCGTCCCCGTCTTCCTCTTCGTGCTGGAGTGGCGGCTGGCCCTGGTCGTCGTGGGCTTCGGGGTGCTGACGGTCGTCGTCACGCTCCTGTCCGCGCGGGTCCTGCGCAACTACTACGTGCGCACCGCCGAGGCCCAGGCCGACCTGCGCGGGTTCCAGGTGGAGGCGCTCAGCCATACGCGCACCCTCAAGGTGCTCTCCGTGGAGCACCTGGTCTTCGACCGCGCCCGCACCCAGTCCGACGTCGCGCTCGAGCACGAGCTCCACGCCGGGGCGGTGGGAGAGGGGTTCAACTTCCTCACCACCCTGGTGGCCGCCATCGGCGCCGCGGCGCTGACCTGGTACGCATGGACGCTGATCCTCCGCCACGAGATGACGCTGGGCGAGTACGTGGCGTTCATGGCGTACGTGGCCTTCTTCTCCCAGCCCCTGTCGCGCATCAGCCGCATGTTCCAGGTCATGCAGCAGGCGGGGGTGAGCCTGGCCCGCATGTTCGAATACCTGGAGGAGACGCCGGAGCAGGACCCCGTTGCCGCGTACCGCGAGCCGCCGCCCGTGCGGCACCGGCTGCGGGGCCGCGTGGAGCTGCGCGGCGTGGCGTTCGGCTACACCGCCCAGGAGCCGGTGCTGCACGACATCGACCTGGTCCTCGAGCCGGAAGCGCTGACGGCCGTGGTCGGGCAGAGCGGCACGGGAAAGAGCTCGCTCCTCCGCCTCATCTGCCGCTTCGAGGAGCCCGTCCAGGGAACCATCCTGTACGACGGCATCAGCGGCGGCGAGATCCCCCTCCGGGACGTACGCAGCCAGATCTCCGTGGTGTGGCAGGACGCCAGCCTCTTCAAGGGGACCATCTGGGAGAACCTGACCCTGGGTGCGTCCAGCCCCGCCCGCAGCGCCGTGGACGACGTGGTGGGCGTCTGCCGGCTCGACGAGATGCTGACCCGGCTTCCGAAGGGATACGACACGTCGGTGGCCGAATGGGGCGCCAGCCTGTCCGCCGGCCAGCGCCAGCGGGTGGCGCTGGCGCGCGCGCTCATCCGCGACACCCCCATCCTGCTCATGGACGAAGCCACGTCCAACATCGACCAGCAGACGGAGAGCGCCATCCTGAGCGACCTGTTCGCCCGCCGCGCCAACCTCACCACCCTCTTCGTGACCCACCGCGTGGGCACGGTCTCGTCCGCCGACAAGGTGTGCGTCATGCGGCAGGGAAGGATCGTGGGGCTGGGCTCGCACGAGTCGCTGCTGGAGTCCTGCGGCACGTACATCGACATGGTGAACGCAGGCGCGGCCAACCCCGGCCGCCTGCAGCTCGTGGGGGCCCGGCCCTGATGGCCCGCCTCAGCCCCGGCCGCCGATGAGCCCGACGACCTCGGCGCCTGCCCGGCGAAAGGTCCTTCTCCCCGAGACCCGCAATCCCGGAATGGTCGGGGGGCGGTGGATCGCGCGCGCGGTCGGCCTCACGCTGGGCCTCTTCTCCCTGCTGCTGGCCGGCGCCACGGCCGCGGCGGTGACCATCCGGATGAACGTGACGGTGGATGGCTGGGGCGTGCTCCAGCCGGCGCAGGTCTGGTCCGTCCGCAGCGACGAGACGGGAGTGGTGCGCGACGTCCTGGTCCGGATGGGCGACACCGTGCGGGCCGGGCAGGCGATCGCGCGGCTGGACACGGCGCAGCTCTCCTCGGAGCTGGACCAGCTCCGCTCGCGCCGCCGCGTCCTGGCGCTGGACCTGCGCCTGGCGCGGACCTCGGTGCCGCTGGAGGCGCGCTCGGTGGCCGAGCGCAGCGCCGGGGCCGACGCCGAGCTGGTGCGCGCCAACGCGGCGCTCCGCCAGCGCCTGGTGGAGCACGGCTTCGAGCCCGACGTCCAGGCGGTGCGGCGAACCTACCGCCTGGGCAGCAACGTGGCCGTCGACGGGGCGCTGGCCGCCGTGATGACGGCCGAGGCCGCCGCCCGCGCCGCGCGCGTGGAGGCCGAGCGCCTGGGCCTCAAGCCCATCGAGCAGAGCCGCCAGCAGGAGCTGATGGCCGAGATGGACGTCCAGATCGCCGCCGTCCAGAAGCGGCTCGCGCGGCTCACGCTGTACGCGCCCGCGGCCGGTGTCGTGCTCACGGACGGGCTGGAGCGGCTTTCCGGACAGGTGCTGAAGGAGGGCGAAACCCTCCTGGAGGTGGGCGGGGACGACGACTGGCGCGCGGAGCTGCTGGTGGCCGAGCGCGACGTCTCGCGCATCCGCGTGGGCGACGCCGTGCAGGTGGAGCTCAGGGCCTTCGGCCGGGTGAACGCGCCGGAAATCCGCGGACGGGTGCTGACGGTGGGCGCCGAGCCCGCGCGCGGGGTCACGCAGGCGGAGAACCGCATGTTCCCCGTGATGGTGCGGCTGGACCGCGGCGACCTGAAGGCGGTGGGCGCGGAGCGGCTGCGGCGCGGCTACTCGGCGAGCGCCAAGGTGGTCACCCGCTCCGAACGGCTGATCACCCGCATCTGGGAGTACCTGCTCCGCCGCACGGAGTGGGAGCGGGAGGCTCCCGTGCAGGAGCCGGCGCAGAGCGGGGCCGAGACCAGCCCGTAGCGGCGCCGGCTCCGCTCCGGCCGCGTCGCCCTGCGGGGTGCATGCCGCGGGTAGCCGCGGAGGGCGCGCTGCGCGAGTCGGCGCTGTCCCCGGAACAGAAGCTTTGGGGCCTTCGCGGTACTCCGTCCCACGCGTGACGGGAACGTCGATCCCGCTACAAGGGTTGTGTTTGTCGGATCACGCCCATTAGCTTGTTTCCATCTGAGCATCTTTATCCGACACTGTTTGCGGCGCCGGTCCGCCGGATCGCGCCCTCGCCGACCCGGCCCCACCCCAGCGAAGGAACGCATGCCGACCGATGCGACGGAAGACACCCGCACCTACGTGGTCCTGGTGAACCACGAGGAGCAGTACTCGCTCTGGCTGGCGGACCGGGAGATCCCGCTCGGCTGGTCCGCCGTGGGCAAGCCGGGCTCCAGGGAGGAGTGCCTGGCGTACGTCGACGCGGTGTGGACCGACATGACGCCGCTGAGCCTGCGCAGGCAGACCGCCGCGGGCTGAGCCGGCCCGGGACCGACCTTGCCCCTTCTCGAGGAGCCATGCCCCACGCAGCAAGCCACGTACAGGACGTCGTCGAGGCGGTGTCGATCCGGCTGAACAACCGCGTCTACGAGAAGAGGAGCCACGGCGAAGACGTGGTCGTGCTCTCGTACGGCGAGGCGTTCTTCGACATCCCGCTGTTCGGGTTCGACGACCTGCCCATGCCGGCCCTGTACCACTACTCGCACTCACGCGGAATCCCCGAGCTGCGGGCGCTGCTGGCCGGGTACTACGCCAGCCGCCATGGAGTGGCCGTCGACCCGGACACGGAGATCATCGTCACCGCCGGGTCCAAGATCGCGCTGCACATGGCTTTCATGACCATCCTGGCGCCGGGCGACGAGGTGCTGATCCAGGAGCCGGCGTGGGTCAGCTATCCCGAGCAGGTGCGGCTCTGCCACGGCCGTCCCGTCCGCATTCCCCACGGCGTGGAGGTCGCGGACTACCGGGCATACGTCACCGGCCGCACCCGGGCCATCGTGGTCAACAACCCCAACAACCCGAGCGGGCGGGTGCTCACCGACCCCGAGTGGCGGGAGATCCACGGCATGGCCCGGGAGCACGACCTCTTCGTCGTGGCCGACGAGGCGTACAGCGACTACGTCCTGGATTCCCGGCAGTTCATCTCCGCGGCGGCGCACGACCCCGCCAAGGAGCACACCATCGTGTGCAACACCCTGTCCAAGAACTACGGGATGTCGGGATGGCGCATCGGGTACGTGTTCACCAACCCGGAGCTGCTCTACCAGATCCTGAAGGTCAACCAGCACCTGGTCACCTGCCCCGCCACCGTGCTCGAGTACTACATGGCCAGGCACTTCCACGAGGTGCTCGACATCACCGCGCCGCAGATCCGCGACGTGGTGGTGAAGCGCGCGGCGGTGGCGCGCATGCTGGACGACGCCGGGCTGCGCTACCTGCCCGGCGACGGGACCTTCTACCTCTTCGTGTCCATCGAAGGGAGCCGCCTGGGGTCGGAAGAGTTCTGCACCCGGCTGCTGGAGGAGAGCGGGGTCAGCGTGGTGCCCGGCATCGGGTACGGCGACTCGTGCGACCGCTTCGTCCGGCTCTCCGTGGGCGCGGAGAGCATCGACCGGATCCGCCGCGGCGTGGAGCAGATCGCCGGGCTGCTCCGCGCGACGGCGGCGGAGCCCCTGGCGGTGTTCCACCCGCAGGGGGCTCCCGCACGGCCGGCACTGGAAGCCGTCGCGGCGTTCTGAGGCGCCGGGCGGGGCAGACCGGCCCCTGCCCCGGCGCGCGGAACGGCATCCGTACCACCCGCGTACCTCCCCCCCGCCGAAGGCGCGGGAGGTCCGATCTCAACGGCACCGACAAGGAAAGCTCCCGTGTACCGATTGCACCGCAGCGGCGGCCGCGTGAAGAGCGCCGGCCTGGGCCTCGACACCCTCTATCCCGACGAGGCGGGGCTCTATGCGGAGGACCCGTCCCCCGAGCGGGCCGGCCGGCTGCGGGCCGCCTTCCGCGAGGTGCAGGAGAACCCTTCTCCCCGCCTTTCCGCGGCGTTCTTTCCGCAGGAGCGCAGCGCCGTCCGGCAGCACCTGCAGCGTGCCGGCCTGTACCGCCCCTTCCTGAAGACGGACCAGGGCCCCCCCGGCACCTTCCTGCCGTTCGTCACGGCGCACGGCGCGCAAATCCGGCCCTACCGCATCGTGCAGCGCGAAGGGGTGGCCGTGCCGGAGGCGCACGCGGTCAAGGCGCTGACGGCGGACGCCGTGTCGCGGCGCACCGTGGACCGGGTGCGGGAGCTGTACCGCGAGCACCGGCTGGACGAGTGTGCCGGCGCCATCGGAGAGCTGGCCGGGCACGTGGGCTACGACCGCCGCGACGCCGGCGTGGGGCGCGGCCTCTTCTTCTTCTGCAACGCGTCCGCGGCGGACGAGCCCGTGACCGTCCCGGAGCACGTGTGCGTGGAGGTGGAGCGCATCGTGAACGAGCTCATGGAGGGGGCGCAGGCAAAGGCCGCGCACGCCCGGGCGCTGTACCGCGGCGGCATGCCGCTTTCCGAGGCGCTGGCGTCGGCGCAGACGGCCGAGCCAGTGGAACGGCCGCTCTACTTCCAGGCGGACGTCTACCTGGCCCTGGACGGGGCCGTTCACGTGGACCAGATCCAGCTTCCCGACCTGGGCCTCTTCCTCACGCAGCTTTCCCCGGACGGGTACGCCATCCTGCCGCAGGTGCAGCGCATCGTCCGCGACCTGCGCGAGCGGGCGATGGAGCAGCTCGCCACCCTTGCGTCCCCAGTCTACCTGCTGACGCGTCCCGCGGTGCTGGAGTGCCAGGAGGACACGCTGGAGCAGCTCGAGATCCTGGCGCTTCGTGGGATGGCGCGCGAGGTGGGCCACGAGCTCTGCGTGGGAACGTCGGCCGACGTGTCCAAGCTCCCGGCAGGCGCGCAGGTGCTGCTGCTCAACGTGGACCCCTCGCTGCCCGAGTGTGAAGCGCTCCTGCAGCGGACGGCCCGCGGCGAGATCTCCTGCACGCCGGATCCCTTCCTGAAGCTCCTTTCCCCCGAGCTGACCACGCTGCGCAGGGTGGCCGTGCGGGGAAAGCAGCTCGAGCGCTTCCTGCAGACGATCCGCGCCGGCGGGCAGATGAATGCCAAGAGCTATCACGCGTTCCACGCCGGCATCGAGCGGATCTACCGCCACGGCAGGCACACCACCGACATCCTGCACGTGGAGGTGCCGGGAGAGCGCACCCCCACGCCCACGCTGCGGCACTCCGTGCACAGCTTCACCTCGCTGTACAACACGTGCAGCCGCAGGGGCTTTCCCGAGCTGTGGATCCGGGACGTCCCCATGCACCGGGAGAACGCGATCGTGCACAGCGAGACGGGCCCCCACCTGGCGGCGTTCCGGTTCTTCTTCTCGCGCGCCTGAACGCGCGGCGCGGGCGGACGCAATGGGGGCGATCCGCTGGAAGCCGCCCGTGAACACGGGCCGGGCCGGTGCACGTGCGCGGGTGGAAGGCTCTCACTGCCCCGCCCCGCCAATGCGGCGGATGGGAGGCGGGGTTGAACAATCGTTTCCCGCAGTTATATTACAAAATCGTTACGGAACAATAGTTGGGAGATGGCGGACGCCTGCTCTCCACGGGAACGGACCATGGCCTACGACCTTTCGTGCGGACAGGAGATCATGATGAGCCTTCGCGGGGAGGCGCTGGGCGTGGTTGGGGGCATGGGGCCGCTCGCCTCCGCCGAGTTCGTGAGGACGGTGTACCGGTGCGCTTCGGGGGAGCGGGAGCAGGATGCCCCGCGGGTGCTGATGGACTCCAACCCCGCGTTCCCCGACCGCACCTCCGCGTTCCTGGCGGGACAGGACGACACGGTGCTCCCGATGCTCGTGGAGGTCCTGGACGGGCTGGTGCGGCTGGGCGCCACGCGGCTGCTCATCTGCTGCATGACCGCCCACCACCTGCTTCCCCGGCTTTCTCCGGAGCTGCGCCGCCGCATCGTCCCGGTGCCGGAGGTCCTCGTCGCGCAGCTCCGCCGCGCCACGGGGCGCTACCTGGTGCTCTGCACCATCGGGACGCGCCGCCTGTCGCTGCTGGAGCGCCAGCCGGGATGGGACGAGGTGGCGGACCGGGTCGTCTTTCCCGACGCGGCCGACCAGGAGCTCGTTCACCACAGGCTGATCTACCCGCTCAAGCGCATGGCGGACCCGGCCGCCCTGGTGCCCCTGGTCGCGTCGCTGCGGGCCCGGTACGGCGCCGACGGGATCGTCGTGGGGTGCTCCGAGGTCCATCTCCTGGCCAACCATCTGTACGGGGGCGTGGAGCACCCGGAGTGCATCGACCCCTTCCTCGCCATCGCGCGCAGCCTGGGGCGTCCGCTGGCGGCGGCTGCGGCCACGGTCCCGCTGCACGTGCCCCCCGTCACCGTCGGCGAGGCGCGGCGGGAATCCCTGCGCGCCGCCGTCGCGGCGGTCTAGCGTGGGAGGGCCCACGCCTCAGCCGCTCTCTCCCGGTCCACGCTTCCGCGGGCGTGGCGACCTTCAACCCGCACCTACGTCTCAGACCGCATGACCGACCTTCCTCCGCGCGCGGCCGACGGCCACGCTTCCGCGTCCGGAACGGGCGAGATCGCCTTCAAGCGGCTGGTGGAGGCGTACCAGGATCCCCACCGCCTGTACGACGCCCTCCGCGAGCGCAGCCAGGTCAGCTTCGACGCGGCGGCACGGTGCTGGGTGGTCACGGGGCAGGACCAGGTGCGCAGGATTTTGGGAGACCCCCGCTTCGTGTCGGACGCGGCGCTCGCGATGCCCGGCATGCGGCGCAGCCCCCGGCGAACCTTTGCCAGCGACGCCATCCAGAAGCAGATCATCTTCGTGGACGGCGAGAAGCAGGGGCGGGTGCAGCGGGCCGTGCTCACCGAGCTGGCCCGCCGCGCCGATGCGCTGGGGCCTCCCCTGAAAGCCTGCGCGGCCGCGCTGTCGGAGCAGGCGCTCGCGCGCGGAAGCTTCGACCTGGTCGGCGACTTCGCCGTGCCGTTCACCATGCAGGCGGTCTCGCTGGCGCTGGGGGTCCCGGTGGGCACCCCGGAGGAGATGGCACGGCTGGAGCGCTGGTCCACGGCGTACGCGGACATCACGAGCGGCTACCTGCACGCCCGGATGGAGCACGTGGTGCAGCTCGGAGACTTCATCCGCATGCACGTGGCGGCGCGGGCGGGAACGCCGTCGGACGACCTGATCGGCGCGTTCCTGCGCGACGGCGGGCTGGACGACGAGGACGACGTGGTCATCCAGTGCATGGGGGTGTACGCCGCGGGGCGCGTCACCACGCAGAAGCTGCTGGCCAACGGAGTTCCGCTCCTGCTCCCGGAGTGGGACTCGTGGCGCGAGCTGGTGCGGACCACGCCCTCCGCCCTCCGCCGGCTGGTGGAGGAGCTGCTGCGCCTGGTCACGCCCACGCGCTACGTGGTCCGCTACGCCATGGAAGACGTGGAGGTGGCGGGCGGCTCCGCCGGCGACGTCCGCGTGGGGCGCGGCGAGCGGGTGGTCCTCAGCCTGGAGGCCGCCAACCGCGACGGAAGCGCGTTTGCGTCCCCGCACTCGCTCAAGGCCGACCGGCAGCCGAACCCGCACGTGGCGTTCGGCTTCGGGCCGCACCGCTGCCCGGGGGCCTCCGTGGCCCGCATCGAGATCGCCGTCGCGCTGCAGGCGCTGCTCGAGACGCTCCCTGAGATCCGGCCGGACCCGTCGCAGCCGCCCGCCTGGGACCCCAATCCGAACATCGGGGGCTACACGTCCTACCGCTGCCTTTGCGGATGATCCCGGCTACGGAAAAGGAAGCGCCTGGCGGAGGCTCCACCACCGCGGGCACCCACCGAGCCGGGCAGGATCGCAGGGATCCGCCGCCGCACGCGCGGCGCCCGGATCCTTCCCGAAACCGGCAAACCCGCGACCTACCCTCGAACGGAGCGACGAAGTGAGTGACTTGGCGACCTCGGCCCGGCTCATTCCGGCCGACCAGTGGCATGTGTCCGACGTAACGCTACCCGCCCAGGGGTTTGGCGCCGTGATCGTCGGCCTGGGACGCGCGGGGCTGGGGCTGCACGTCCCGGTGCTGGAGAAGATTCGCAGCGAGGGGGCCGGAGCGTCGTCGTTCGGGGCCGTCGTCGGCCTGGTCGACACGGCGGAGACGGGAATCAAGCGCGCCCAGCATCGCCTGGAATACGACTACGGCTACGACCCGCGGGGCGTGAGCTGCGCGACCTCGCTCGCCGGCCTGACGGGCGTGGACCGGGACCACGCCATCGTCCACATCTGCACGCCCGCCGACGACCACGCACCCGCCGTGCGCGCGGCCACCGAGGCGGGATTCCGGCGGATCATCGTCGAGAAGCCCTGCGCCTCCAACACCGCCGACGTCGACGAGATGCAGCGGATCGCCGACCGGACGGGCGCCAGCATCGCCGTCATCAACCCGTACCTGTACAGCCGCTCCGTCGCGAGCTGCAAGAACAAGATCCAGGAGCTGGGACAGCAGCCCCACTACCTGGAATTCGAGATGTCCAAGCCGCGGACCACGCCCACCCTGCTCGGGCGCTCGCGGCCCGAATCCGTGCTGGACGTGGAGCTCCCCCATCAGATCGCCACGGCGCTGCACCTCACCGAGGCGTCGCGATACCGGGTTCTTCGCGCGGACGTGCGCCACATGCACTACCGCGAGGTGGACACCGAGCCGTGCCAGGTCGTGCGGAACATGGGCGTCGGCATCATCGTCCTGGAGCTGGACCAGTGCATCGCGGTGCTCGTCTCGTACCTCGACGCCCTGACACGCACGCGGGAGCTGAAGCTGCGCTTTCGGAACACGGACCACATCGAGGCCTTCCTGCCGGTCACGGGAGACGACCACACCAGCGTCGTGATGGAGTACTCCGGACACGGCACCGACGGCTCCATGGAGCAGCGTCGGGTGGCCAAGCTGCCCGACGACATGCTCGCGCGATGCCTGTCCGACATCTACTCGCGGTTCGCCACCGACACCCCGCAGCTCAGCGATCTCGCCTTCAACCGCCGGGTGGTCGACGTGATGGACAAGGCGAAGGCGTTCGCACGGATTCGCAGGTAGGCGCACGCCGCGAACGGTCCCCGGGAAAGGGGCCCGTTCGCGCTCGTTCCGGCGGGTCGTTCCGGCGGGCCGGCCGCCTGCCGGCCGTCCGCCTCCATGGCAGCCGGCGGGCGTGCAGGCGATTGACCCGTCCGGTGCGGGGCGCTACCTCTAGCGGTGCTTCCCCGGCACGCCCGTGTGGGATTCGGAACGGGCCCACGCTCGCGGTCCGGGCTGGGTCGCCATTGCACGCTCGCGGTCGGGCGCTCCGGCCGGGCAGCGAACCGGCTCCTCTCCAATAGGGCTGAAAGACAGTGGACGAAGCACCGACCCGGGATTCCGCCGCCATCGCGACACGGCTCGACGCGCTTGCATCCGCCCTGCGCGGCGGTGCCAACCCGTTCTTCGAGGACGGGGCGATGCCGCACCAGGTGTACGGCATCAACGGCTTCGGGATGAACTGGCTGGCCGCGGGGATCGGCGGTCCCGACGTGCGGGAGGTGATTCTCGACCGCCTTCACGACGCGGTGAGCGCGCGGCCCGACGGGCCCGGCATGGTGACGGACCTGGGCCAGGTCCTGAGATCCGAGACGCATGCGACCTCGTGGCTGAACACGGAGAAGCAGCGTCCGCGCCACCGGCTGGTCCACCTGCTCGGGCGCGTGTGCCGTGAGAACGCCGGTACGGCAACGGGAGAGAGCGCCGCTCGCGAGATCGTGCGCACCATCACGTCTCCTTCGAGCATGGTCACCCTGGACGTGCGCGGGCAGTGCATCGACTGCCTGGCCGAGTGCCTCCGTGAGCTTCCCTCGCTGCAGGTGGAGCCGCACCTGGAGGCGGTGGAAGCGATGGCGGCAGGGTTCCGCCCCTGCTCCGAGCGTTCCCTTGCCCTGCAGGCGACGGACGACCACGACACGATCGATCCCCACGTCGACTTCCCCGACCGTCCCTTTCTGGACGTCCTGGAAGGCGCCGCGAGCGCAAAGGCGCGAGAACGGGCCTTCGTCTTCGCGGCCCGCCTGGCCGATGCGCTCCTCGACCTGCGTCCCGGTCGGCGTGCGGAGTCGATCGCCTCGCTGGCGCAGGACGGCCTGGCGGCACTGGCCACGGTGCGGAGGGGCGTCCTCTCCTCGGCCGGGTTCGAAGCGTTCATCGAAGCACGCCTTCCGAGCCACGCCGCCGATCTCGCCGATTACGTGGTCAACCGCCACCAGGTGCTCACCCACGGCCTGACCATCCAGGAACTGTTCCGGTGGCTGATCGCCGCGCCCGAGAACTCGTCCAGCGATCGGCGCTCGCGGCGTGCCATCACTGCCTTCTACCGGCAGGTGCTCGGGATGGGGCAGGCCGCCAACGCGGGGCTGGATGCCAGGCCGTTCTTCATCGACCACGGATACGGCCCCGACGGAATCCAGCTCGACTGGCCCAGCTACGTGTTCCTGCCGGCGGGCACCATCTGGGGCAAGGGCGCCGGGGTGGACCTTTCCTGCGGCGTGGCGTTCGGCGGCGGAGTCGATCTCGCGGCCGGCCGGGGCCGCGACGCCGCGTACATCGGGGGAAGCTGGTCGGCCACGCTGTACCACGGGCATTCGCACGTGGGGGGCTCGAGCGGATCGCAGGGAGCAGAGTCCAGGGATCGCATCGTCCACTTCGGCCTTACCGTGGAGGACGGAGCCAGACTTCCCTGGGGTGTGTACGTGGAAGCGGAACAGCACGTCGGCGGGGATCGGTACCCGGGCGTACGCACCTATCCGCTGGAACCCGCGGGCTGAGCCCGTGCAGCCGGATGCGGGGACGGGGAGGCACGCCCCCTCCGCACCGCGGACGGCGTCGTCGCAGGGTTCCATGGAAGAGCGGCGCATCGTGAACCGGCGGGCCGGTTGCCGGGAGCGCCGAGCGTAGTTCCGCTTTCGAGCGCACCTGAAACGCATCACCTGGCGAGATGATCCACAACCGCGTCCTCGTGGCCGTCCTCGCGGCGGCGATGCTCCCCATCACGGCCCCCGCGCAGTCGGCGCCGGGGCCGGGTTCGCGGGTGCCCGCGGGGCCGGGGCGTCCCGTGGAGGTGGAGCTACAAAGCGCCGTCCGGACGGTGGCGCCGGGAGACACGATTCCCGTGGCCATCCGCCTGCTGCCCAACCCCAGGTGGCACACGTACTGGCGTCACCCGGGGGACGTGGGCAGCGCGCCGGCCGTCGCGTGGCGCCTGCCGCCGGGCTTCACCGCCGCGTCGCTCCGCTGGCCCATGCCGCAGCGGATCGAAGCGCCCCCGCTGGCGTCGTACGGCTACGCGCGCGAGGTGCACCTGCTGGGCGCGGTGCACGTGCCGTCCGCGGCGCGTGTGGGCTCGGCCGCCAGGCTGGAGGCGACGGTCACCTGGGTGGTGTGCGAGGTGGAGTGCATCGCGGGCGACGCCGAGGTCGCGCTCACCGTGCCCGTGGCCGCCAGGACGGTCGCCGACCCGGCGGTTGCCCGCGTGCTCGCGGCGGAGGCCGCGCGGGTCCCGGCGCGGCGGGACGGCTGGACGTTCCGCGCGGCGGTGGACACCGCGGAGGTGCGGCTGCAGGTGTACCCGCCCGGCGCAACCATGCTCGCCCCCGGCCGCGCCACGCCGCGCGTGCAGTTCTTCATCGACTCGGCGGGGGTGATCGACCATGCCGCCCAGCCCCGGGTTCGCGCGGCGCCGGCCAGCCTGGAGCTACAGATGCGCCGCTCGGCCTTTGCTGCCGGGGCACCGTCCCGGATCACCGGGGTGCTCGCGGTCGACACCGCGGCATCGGCGGGTGGCGGCGCGCCCCGCATGCTGCTCGAGGTCGATGCACCCGTCGTCGCGATGGCGCAGCTCGCCGCCGTCATGCCACCCACGCCCGGTGCGGGCGGGGGATGGTTCGCGCTCGCGGCCGCGGGTCTGCTGGCGCTCGCCGGGGGGACGCTGCTCAACCTGATGCCCTGCGTGCTGCCCGTGCTGTCGATCAAGGCGCTCGGGATCGCGGAAGCCGTCGCACACGACGGGCGCGCGGCGCGGCGGCACGTGGCCCTGTTCGGCGCCGGCGTTCTCGTGTCGATGTGGGCGCTGGTGGGAATGCTGCTCGCCCTCCGCGCCGCGGGCACGGAGGTCGGATGGGGCTACCAGCTGCAGAACCCCGCGGTGGTCGGCGCGCTCGCGCTTCTCGTCTTCGCGGCGGCCCTCAACATGGCCGGCATGTTCGACCTGGTGCCCGTAGGCGGGGGCCTCTCCACGGCGGCCGGCCGTGCACCCCGCGGCGTGGAAGCGTTCCTGAGCGGTGTGCTCGTCACCGCGCTCGCGACGCCATGCTCCGCCCCCTTCCTGGCGGCGGCGGTCGCGTACGCCGTCACGGCGGGGGCGGCGGAGTCGCTGGTGGTGTTCACCGCGCTGGGGCTGGGCCTGGTCTGGCCGCTCGCCATGATCGCCGCGGTGCCGCGGCTGCGCGCATGGCTGCCGAGGCCGGGCGCCTGGATGACGACGCTCCGCGAGGTGCTCGCCTTTCCGCTCTTCGCCACGGTCGTGTGGCTTGCCTGGGTCCTGGGCCGGCAGGCCGGGGCGACCGCGGTGGTGTCGCTCTTCGGCGCGTGCACCCTGCTGGCGTTCGGGCTCTGGGCGCTGGGCCGCTTCGGCACCATCGCGGCCCCGGCGGTCCGCCGCCGTCTGGCACGGGTGGCCGCCCTCGCGTCGGCCGGCGGCGCGCTCGCGCTCGTCTCGGGTGCACGCCCGCAGGATGCACTCGCCACCGGCGTGGCACAGGCGGGGACCGAGGCCCCCGTGAGCACCGGCGGCGGCGCGCTGGTGTGGCGGCCATATGGCGCGGACCTGCTCGAGGCGCAGCGCGACAGCGGCCGCATCGTCGTGGTCGACTTCACGGCAGACTGGTGCCTCACCTGCAAGGTCAACGAGCGCGTCGCGTTCGGGTCACAGGCCGTGGGCGCGGCCATTCGCGATCACCACGTCGCGCTGCTCCGTGCCGATTGGACCACACGCAACGCCGCCGTCACGCGCGCGCTCGCCGCGTTCGGGCGCACCAGCGTGCCGTTCGTCCTCGTCTACCCGCGGGCGCGTGATGCGGCGCCCATCGTCATGCCCACGCTGCTCACCCCGGGCATCGTGACCGCTGCGCTCCAGCGCGCGGCGGCATCACCGTCCCGGGTCCCAACGTCGGCCGCGTCCACGAACCGCCGGATCGTACCCTCACCGTCGCCGGAGCCAACCCTATGAGTTTCATGGCCGCCTTCACCCGCCGGTCCCTCAAGTTCCGCGTCCTGGCCGTACTCGCCGGCCTCACCGGAGCCGCACTGCTGCTGGCGGCCGGCGCGGCCCAGCGCCGCAACGCCAGGCTGGCGAATCTGACGGTCGGCCAGCACGCACCCGCCTTCACGGCGGTCGACACCCGCGGCCAGGCGCATACCCTGGCCGGCTACGCCGGCAAGTGGGTCGTCATGGAATGGTTCAACCACGACTGCCCGTACACCAAGAAGCACTACGCCCTGGTGAACGGCGTCGGGAACACGCAGGCCATGCAGCAGGAGTACACCAGGCGCGGGGTGATCTGGCTCTCGATCGTGTCGTCGGCCCCGGGCAAGCAGGGGTTCACGACGGCGGCGGAGGCTGACCGCCGCACCCGCGAGAAGGGCGCGGCGCCCACCGCCGTGATCCGCGACACGGCGGGCGTGCTCGGAGAGGCCTACGGTGCCCGCAACACGCCCCAGTACGCGATCATCGACCCGAACGGCGTTCTCCGCTACTCCGGTGCCATCGACGACCAGCGCACGTCCAGCGTCAAGGACGTCGCTGGGGCTACGAACTACGTGCGGGCCGCGCTCGACGCGGCCCTGGCGGGCCGGCCGATCGCCGTCTCCCGGACACAACCCTACGGCTGCGCCGTGAAGTACTGAGAGCCTGGAGCAAGACGGCCTTTTCGCTGGAGCCACCCTGGACCGGACCGGCGGCGTCCCCCCGGCGGATCGGCCCGGTGCCCGCGGAAAGCGACGGGTCCGCCGCTCGAGTGACGGTGCAAGGCTTGGTGGGTACCCCGGTTCATTGCCCGGCGGCGGAGCTCGGTTCCGTACGCACGACGCGCCCACGCCGGCATTCGGCGTGGGCGCGATGTGCGTACGTGTGCAGTGGAGCGTGCCGGGATCGAACCGGCGACCTTCCGCTTGCAAAGCGGATGCTCTCCCAGCTGAGCTAACGCCCCCCCATCAGCCCGGAATCTAACCGAATGGCGGGCCGCGCTCAACCCTCGCCGCACCGGCCAACCATCCGAGCGCAACCGGTGTCTCATCGTACAGGAGCGGATGGGCGCGCGCCGTTGCGTCTGAGCCGAAACCCGCGCGCAAACATCTGCGCACGGGCGGCGGGCGGGATCGACGGACCGGACCGGGCGGCAGGCCTGCACCCGCGGCGCCCATCACGTTCGCCGCGCATCCAGCGCGGGTCCTTCGCCTCCGGGCGCGGGGCGCTCCTGGCACCACCGCGACGGCTGTCCCGTGGACGTCGAGAAGGCCGACGTAACCCCCATCTCAGGCTTCCCATCGCCTGTCTCCGGTGGGCACGGATGAGACTCCCGGGCAGCCCGCGCGGCGCCGTTCCCCGTCGTACAGCCGCCGCACCCTCCGCCATCTCCCCGCCCGACTTCCATCCGGCCGCCGTACTGCATCCGCCCGGCCTCGGGATGCATCTCGCGTAGACAAAGGTTCGAATCGTCGGGCCGGCATCAGGGCGTCAGGAAGGAGTCCGGGCACGGACGAGGTGTCCGTGCCCGCCGCTCCCTCAGCCTTCGAACGCCTTGCGCAGCAGCGCGATCTGGCCCGCGTGGTAGGCGTGGTGCTGGGCCAGCCCATGGAGCAGCACGGCGTGCGACACGCCGGACCCCAGCGCGGGGCTCCGCTCGTCGCCGATGACCTCGTCCATCCTGCGCTCGGACAGCTCAGCGACAGCGGCGAGCACCTCCTGGTGCGCGCCGCCCAGCGCTTCCACGGCGGCGGCCCACGCCTGGGGCGCCGTGCTCGCCACCGGGGGCCAATCGCCGTCCTCGGGCTCGCGCGCCACGCCGTCGCGCAGGCGGCGGCGCACCTCGCGGGTCCAGGCGGTCAGGTGCAGCACCAGCTCCCAGACGGTGTGCGCGCCGGCCAGCGGGCGCGTGGCGGCCTGCTCGGCCGTCACCCCGTCCAGCAGCGCGCGCAAGGGCGAGCCGTGCCACGGGTCGCCGTCCCAGGCGCGCCGCAGCTCGTCGCCGATCCGCTCCACCTCCGTCATCGGCCGTCTCCGGGGCTCAGGCCGTGCCGTGGCCGGAAAGCTGCCGGCCGCCCAGCACGTGCACGTGCAGGTGGCCCACGGTCTGCCCGCCGTGAGCGCCCGTGTTGATCACCACGCGGTAGCCGCTCTCGGCCACGCCCTCCTGCCGGGCCACGTCGCGGGCGGCGGCCATCAGGCGGCCGGCCAGCTCCGCATCCCCGTCCTCCAGCGCCGCCAGCGACTCCACGTGCCTGCGCGGCACCACCAGCACGTGCACGGGCGCGGCGGGCTGGATATCGCGGAAGGCGATCAGGTGCTCGTCCTCCAGCACGCGGTTCGACGGGATCTCTCCCGCGACGATCCTGCAGAAGATGCAGTCGGGCATGTCGATGGGCGGATGGAAGGTGGATCGCAGAGCTGCTGCCGGTCGCGCAAGGTGCGCGTCCGGGGGCGATTCGACAAGCCCGCGAGTGGATCGGCCGCACAGCCGCGCAGCAGCGTCGGCCGGCGCGCGATCGACCTCCTTCGATCGACGTGACGGAGGAGGTCCGAGGAGCGCTCGCCGCCCCCGTGAACGTGATCCATCGACGAAAAGCCAACGTCCCAACGCGAAAAGGACCGTGGACAGCCGACATCCACTGCCTGAGCTGGCGAGCAGACGCGTCGCCTCCGGCTATCCGGCCGGCGGGGGGTCCGGATCGGACGAGTCTCCATCATCCCCGTCGTCCTCCGCGATCCCCAGCCATTCGCGCGCCGAGCGGACGTCGGGAAAGACGCGGACGTCGTTCTGCCGCTCCTCGGCGAGAACCTGGAACATGCGCGCCATGCCCACCGCCGCCGGGCGCGACGCCACGATCGCGCGCCGCGAGCCGGCGCCGAACGGCGTGCCCAAGGCCAGCCGGCGGATGCAGTCGGCCGTGACCTGGACGCGCGTGACGCCGGAGAGGTCGAGAAGCTGGCGGAAGTGCGGGCGGAACAGGGGATGGGCGCGCAGCACGGCCTGCCGCTGCAGCATCACCTCGTCCGTGACCTCGCCGGAGACGGCGCTCTCCACCAGGCCGCGCTCGGGGTCGATTCGGTAGTCGACCGACATTCGTGGGCGAGTGCCGGGGGAAGCGGGCCGCATAGCGTGGGGATACGGCACGCGCGGGGACTGCGGATCCGGGCCGGGCCGCCGCGGACGAACCCGGAATCCGAACGGGCAATTCGTGGGAGACGAACAGGGTACGGACGCCACTCCCGAACCACGCTCTCCGAGACGGTGCCGGGCGGCCGCCGCGGACGGCCGGGACGCCGCGTGGACGGAGCAGACATCGGGCCGCGGCGGATGCAGCCCAAAGCACGGAGGGCGGCGGACAAACGCCCGCCGCCCCCGGATCGATCGAAGCTGGCTGCGCCGCGTCCGATCGGAGGCGGGCTCGCCGTCAGGCCACGGGCCGCAGCAGCGCGCTCCACCACTCGTCCTCCTCGTCCACCTTCTCGACGCGGAACCCGGCGGCCGCGGCGTCGCGCACCACGTCCTCGTGCTCGGCCCGCAGGATGCCGCTCACGATCAGCCGGCCGCCGGGCGCGCCGGCCAGCGCGTCGCGGAAGGCGGGCAGCAGGGGCCGGATCACGCCGCTCAGGATGTTGGCGAGCACCACGTCGAAGCGTCCGAAGCCGGCCAGGAGCGCGGCGTCCGCCATCGCCTCCACGATCACCACGCGGCCCAGGACGCCGTTCTGCTCCACGTTCTCGCGGGCATTCAGGTTGGCGTCCGGGTCGTACTCCACCGCGACCGCTTCCGCGGCGCCCAGGCGCACGGCCGCGATGGCCAGGATCGCGCTCCCCGAGCCGATGTCCAGCACCCGGTCGCCGTCGCGGACGACGGAGTCCAGCAGGCGCAGGCAGCCGCGCGTGGTGGCGTGCTCCCCCGTGCCGAAGGCCATCTGCGGGTCCACGTCCAGCACCACCTGCCCCGGCTCGGCCTCCCACTCCGTCCAGGTGGGCTTCACCACCAGGCGGTCCGTCACCCGACGCGGGCCCAGGCCGTCCTTCCACTTGCGCGCCCAGTCCTCGTTGGCCTGCCAGTGGAAGGAAAGCCGCGGCTCCACGCCGTCCGGCAGGTTGGCGCGCACGTGAGCGCCCAGCTCCGCCAGCACGGCGTCGGGGTCGGCCGGGTCGGGGATCCAGGTCAGGATGGCGCCGCCGTCCTCCTGCACGGCCCAGCTTCCCTGCTCCACCAGCGCCTCGGCGGCCAGGGGAAGCAGGTCGGCATCGTCCAGGTGCACGCTCAGCACCATCCAGCGCTCCGGGCCGGTCACGCCGCGAAGGCCCCCTTCACCTTCTCCCAGAAGCCCTGGCGCTTGCCCTCGCCGCGGGGCACGGGGCCCTCCAGCTCGGCCAGGCGCTGGAACAGCTCCTGCTGCTCGGGCGTGAGCGCGCTGGGGGTCCACACGTGCACGCGCACGTGCTGGTCGCCCCTGCCGCCGCCCTGCAGGCTGGGCAGGCCCCTGCCGCGCAGGGTGAGGACCTCGCCGCCCTGCGTGCCGGCGGGAATGCGCACCGTCTCGGCGCCGTAGACGGTGGGGATCTCCAGCTCGGCCCCCAGCGCCGCCTGGCTGAACGAGATGCCCATGTCGTACACCAGGTCCGATCCCTCGCGCAGGAAGCGCGCGTCCTCCTCCACCTCGATCACCACCACCACGTCGCCGCGGGGGCCGCCGCGGGGGCCCACGTTGCCCTGGCCGCGCAGCGTCAGGTAGTTGTCCGAGCTGACGCCGGCCGGGATCTCCACCTCCACCGTGCGCTCGGCGCGCTCGCGGCCGTCGCCGTGGCATGCCTTGCAGGGGTTGCGGATGACCTTGCCCTCGCCCTGGCAGGTGGGGCACACCGTCGCGCTCACGAACTGCCCGAACACGCTGCGCTGCACGCGGCGGATCTGGCCCTGCCCCTGGCACGCCTCGCACACCGCGGGGCCCGCCGCGTCCGCCGAGCCGGAGCCGGTGCACACCGAGCAGGCGTCCAGCGACTTGATCTTGATGGCGCGCCGCACCCCGGTGGCCACCTCGGCCAGCGTGAGCTCCAGCTTCACGCGCAGGTCCTTGCCCCGCTGCACCCCGCCGCGCCGCCGGGCGCCGCCGCCGAACAGGTCCTCCACGCCCCCGCCGAAGCCGCCGAAGTCGCGCATGAAGACGTTCAGCGCCTCCTCGAAGCCGAAGCCCGCGAAGCCGCCTCCCCCGCCCCCGAAGCCGCCGGCCGCGCCCCGCGCGCCCGCGTGGCCGTAGCGGTCGTAGCCCGCGCGCTTCTCGGCGTCGCGCAGCACCTCGTAGGCCTCGGTCGCCTCCTTGAACATGTCCTCGGCGTCCTTGTCGCCGCCGTTTCGGTCGGGATGGTACTGCAGGGCCAGCTTGCGGTAGGCCTTCTTGACGGCCTCGCCGTCCGCGTCGCGCCCGACGCCGAGGATCTCGTAGTAGTCTCTCATGGTCCATCCGCCGCGCGTGCGGCGCTCGGGTCAGGTCAGGAACTCGGAGATCAGGGAGGACGTGCCGTCCACCAGGGCGATCACCCGCTCGTAGGGCATGCGCGTGGGCCCGATCACGCCGATCACGCCGCGCAGGCCCCCCACGTGGTACTCGCTCGTCACCACCGTGAAGTCGCTGAGCGCGGGGTCGCCGTGCTCCACGCCGATGGTCACCTTCAGCCCCTGGCTTCCCAGGCGGTCGCCCAGCACCGACTTCAGCAGGTCGCGCCGCTCGGTCAGCTCCATCAGGGCGCGCAGCCGCTCGCCGCTGCTGAACTCGGGCTGGTCGGCGAGCACCGAGGCGCGCCCCAGGTGAAGCTCGCCGTCGGCCGGCTTGATGAACCACTCGTCGGCCGACTGCAGGAACACGTTCAGCAGCTCTCCCGCCTCGCGGTCCGCCGCGGGCAGGCTGTCGCGCAGGCGGGCGGGCAGCGTCTGGCGGATCTCGCGTAGCGGCAGCCCGGCCAGGCGCTCGTTCAGCACGCGGGCCACGGTGCTCACCGCGGCGGGCGAGATGCGCGCCGGCACGTCCACGAACACCGTGCGCACGCCGGCGGCCCGCAGCGTCAGCACCAGCAGCAGCTTGCCGTCGCCCACGGGCAGCAGGTCCAGCTTCTCCAGCGTCGCCTCGTCCAGCTGCGGCGCGATGGCGATGCCCAGCTCCTGCGTGAGCAGCCCCAGCACCTGCGCCGCCCGGCGGATCACCTGCTCGATGGCGGCGCCCTCGGAGTGCGGCTCCAGCTCCTGGCGCAGCGCCCGGCTGTCGGCGTCCGTGCGGCGCGGGCGGCCCATCAGCCCGTCCACGTACAGGCGGTACGCCAGGTCGGTGGGGATGCGCCCGGCCGAGGTGTGCGGGTGGAAGAGGTAGCCCTTCTCCTCCAGGTCGCTCATGGTGTTGCGCACCGTCGCCGGCGAGATGCCCAGCCCGAAGCGCCGCGCGACCGTGCGGCTCCCGGCGGGCTCCGCGGTCTCCACGTAGCTTCGGATGACCGCCTCCAGGACGGTCTGCTCACGGTCGTTGAGGAGCTCTTCTGCCATCGTGCGTGCCGGGGTGGACACAAAACCGGTGAAATCTGCCGATCTGGCGGAACCCCGTCAACGAGGGGTTCCCATGCTTGCAGGCCGCGGGCCGGATTTCGATTCCGTCGATTCCGTCGATTCCGTCGATTCCGTCGATTCCGTCGATTCCGTCGATTCCGTCGATTCCGTCGATTCCGTCGATTCCGGCGATTCCGGCGATTCCGGCGATTCGGTGGATTCGGTGGATTCGGTGGATTCGGTGGATCGGAGGACGCGCTCGATCCGGTTGGTCGCTAACGCGCCGGCGAACGCATCGATTCCGCGGACGCCTTGATGAGAGCCGTCGGGCCTCCCGTCTCTTCCGAGTCCGGCGAATCCGCGCGCGACGCCATCTCCACCGCCAGCCGGTCCAGCAGCAGCCAGCCGGTCGCGGTCAGGCGCAGCGTCCCGTTCTCGACGCGCCCCCAGCCGTGGCGCTCCCACTCCGGGGCCAGGGCGCGCTGGGCGTCCGAGGCGCGGGAAAGCGCGTAGCCACGGTCCGTCCGCAGGCCCAGCCACACGGCTTCCAGCGCGGCCTCGTCAGGGCCCACGTGCTCCTCGTCCTCCACCGGCAGCGTTCCGAGCGCCAGCATGCGCCGGTAGTCGTCCCAGCCGCGCACGTTCCACCGCCGCAGCGGGGGATGGAAGGCGTGCGCCCCCGGGCCCAGCGCGGCATACGGCTCGCCCGTCCAGTAGATGGAGTTGTGGCGCGACTCGCGGCCGGGCAGGCCGAAGTTGGACACCTCGTAGTGCCGGAAGCCCGCCTCGATGAGCACCGCGTTCGCCAGCAGGTACTCGTCGGCGTAGGCGTCCTCGTCGGCCAGGGCCTCACGTCCCTCCTTCACCCAGCGCCCCAGCGGCGCGCCCGCCTCGGCCGTCAGGCCGTACAGCGACACGTGCTGGGGCTCCAGCTCCAGCGCCCCGTGCAGGTCGGCGCCCCAGTCGCGCCCCAGCCGCTCCGGGAAGCCGAAGATCAGGTCCACGCTCACGTTGTCGAAGCCCGCCCCGCGCGCGGCGTCCATCGCCCGCGCGGCACCCTCCGGCCCGTGCAGCCGCCCCATCCACCGGAGCGCGGGGCCGTGGAAGGTCTGGATTCCGAGAGAGACGCGGTTCACGCCCGCGCGCCGCCAGTCGGCCGCCAGCGCCGGCGTGAAGCTCTCCGGGTTCGCCTCGCAGGTCCACTCCACCGCGGCAGGATCGAACGCGGCGTACGGCGCCAGGCGCTCCGCCAGCGCGTCCATGGCACCCGTGCCCAGCAGCGAGGGCGTGCCGCCGCCCACGTAGAGCGTGTCCAGGGCCAGCGGCGAGTCCCAGCCGCGCTCCTCGGACAGCAGCCGCATCTCCGTCTCCACCGCCTCCAGCCAGGCGAAGGTCGGCGCCTCGCGCGTGGCCTGCACGGCGAAGTCGCAGTACGAGCAGCGGCGGGCGCAGAACGGCACGTGCACGTACAGCGCGCGCGGCCGTGCGTCGCCCGCGGCGGGCACGTGCGCTTCCGCGGGTGCGATGGAAGGTGCTGCGGGCAATCGGGAACGGCGGTTGGGACGCGCCGCGGCGCACGGCGGCAGGCGGGTCGCGCATCGGGAAGTCGGATTCACCCCTCACGACACCCGAGCGCCGCCCCGGTTCCCTTCCCGCCCGCCAAACGACGGATCGGCGGAGGCTTCGGCCGATCGACGCAACGCGGTGGGCCGGCGTCTCATCTGGCGCACGGATGGGCGTGGCACGACCGATCCGGCGAGGGGCACCGACGTCAACCGGCCGCCGATGGCAGTTCCGTCGAGCGATGGGCGGGCCGTGAGAGCGCCAGGCTTCCCACTGCGATGACCAGCGCGACGACAACCAGCGCCACCGCGACCGCGAACGTGACCCGCATACCGACGGCGACGGCCTCGGGGCGTGCCGTCGTGAGGTCGCCCGCCCGCGATGCGAGTGCGAAGACGGCGCCCATGACGGACGCGCCGGTGATGAGGCCGAGGTTCCGCGACAGGTTGAGCATTCCGGAGATGACCCCGCGCTGGTCCGGGGAGACGTCCGTCATGACGGCGGTGTTGTTGGCCGCCTGGAACAGCGCATAGCTGGCGGTGATGACGGCGGTAGGGACCAGATAGCCGCCGATGCCGAGCATGGCCGGCGCCATGGAGAGGGCCGAGCACCCGGCCACCATCCCGGCGAGCCCGCCGGCGGTCGTGCGCTGCGCACCCAAGCGGTCCACGATGCGTCCCGCGGGCACACCCGTCAGCGCCGCGATCACCGGCCCCACGGACATGACGAGTCCGACGAGAGCCGTGTCGAGGCCAAGCGCCCGAGCGAGATAGAACGGGCCGACCACCAGCGTCGCCATCATCACCGTCGAGACGAGCGCGCTCATCGCCAGGCTGGCGCTCAGCACCGGATCGCGAAACATCGTCAGTCGGATCAACGGCGACGTCGCCTTCGCCTCGGCCAGCACGAAGAGCCCGATGCCGAGACCAGCGGCCAGGAGGAGAGCGACGTTGAGCAGGCCGAAGCGACCGCGCCCAACCGTCATCGCGAGCGCATAGACCCCGAGCGTGAGCGCCAGCAGCAGCGTGCCCACGGGGTCGAGGCCGGCCTGGCCCGCCCTGGACGCCTGGCGGTCGGCGGGCAGGCAGCGCTGCGCGAGGGCAAGGGCCAGGATGCCCAGCGGCACGTTGATGAGGAAGATCGACGGCCAGCCGAGGCGGGCGATCAGGGCGCCGCCGAGCGACGGGCCGAGAGCAGTGCCCACCGCGGACATCGTCCCGAGCAGCCCCATGGCGCTGCCGGTCCTCGCCTTCGGAACCGCCTCGGCGGCGAACGCCATGGTGAGCGCCATCATGACGGCCGCTCCAAGGCCCTGCACCGCCCGGGCGGCAATCAGCAGCCAGAGCGCGGGCGCGTTGCCGCACAGGCACGAGGCCGCCGTGAACAGGAAGATGCCCACCATCAGCAAGCGCCTGCGGCCGGTGACGTCGCCGAGCCGTCCGACGCTGACGATCAGCGTGGTGGTGCCCAGCAGGTAGGCGAGGACCACCCACTGCACCTGCTGGAAGGAAGCGCCGAACGCGTCCGCCAGGGTCGGCAGCGCGACGTTGGCGATGCTGGTGCCGAGCGAGGGCAGCAGCATGCAGAGCGCCAGGCTGGCCAGCACCCACCCAAGCGACGGCTTCCGGTCCACACCTTCCGCCACCGCCTCATCTTCTTCCGCTACCTTCACATGAACCCCGTCTGACTGGGACTCCGGAAATGGAGCCGCCATGAAGATCGGGGGTTGTGGGATGGGGCGGAAGGCGCATCATTTGCACTTGATTCGTGCATGCGACGCCATGTCAGGACCACCAGGACTGGAACGACACCATGACAAGGCCGGATCTCAACCTGCTCGTCACCCTCGACGTGCTGCTCGCCGAAGGCAGCGTCGCCCGCGCTGCCCGCCGGCTGCGGCTCAGCCCGTCGGCGATGAGCCGGGCGCTGGCGCGGCTCCGTGAGGCGACCGGCGATCCGCTGCTGGTGAGGGCTGGGCGCGGGCTCGTTCCCTCCCCTCGGGCGCTCGAGCTTCGCGAGCGCGTCGGCCAGCTCGTGCACGACGCAGAAGCCGCCCTGCGCCCCGCCGACGGGCTCAAGATCGGACAGCTCGACCGAGCGTTCACGCTGCGGACCAGCGAGGGCTTCGTGGAGAACTTCGGGGCCAAGCTCCTGGCTCGCGTCTCCGAAGAGGCCCCCGGCGTCCGGCTGCGCTTCCTGCCGAAGCTCGACAAGGAGAGTGCGCCGCTCCGCGACGGAACCGTCGATCTTGAAACCGGCGTCGTGGGCAAGGCCACCGGTCCGGAAGTGCGCGCGCAGACGTTGTTTCGAGACCGCTTGATCGGCGTCGTGCGAACGGGGCACCCGCTGAGCGAGGGCGAGATCACCCCCGCCCGCTATGCCGCCGCAAGGCACATCCTTGTCTCGAGGCGAGGCATCGACAAGGGACCCATCGACGACGCCCTGGTACCTTTCGGACTGGAGCGTGAGATCGCAACGACCGTTGGCGGTTTCTCGCCCGCGCTCGCCCTGGCTCGAGGCTCCGACCTGGTCGCCAGCGTTCCGGAACGACACACCGGCGATCTGCGCGTTGGCATGCACAGCTTCGCCCTTCCACTACCGATCCCGCGGATCACGCTTTCATTGCTCTGGCACCCGCGGATGGATGGCGATCCAGCCCATCGCTGGCTTCGTGGGTGTGTTCAGGACGCCTGCGCCGGGCAGCTCCACGGTCCGCCAGCACGCGGTGGATCCGCCGACGTTTGAGCGCGGAGGACGGAGGCGGCGAGGAGCTTCCGAAACGTGGGCAAGCCCCATCGCCCATCCACTACCGGGACGGCGTGGGCGGGCACGGGCTCGGGTCGCCGCCGCGGCGCTCGCGGACCCAGGCGGTGGCGGGGATCACGGCCGGTGCGTCCATCGGCACCTTCGGCAGCTCGCAGAGGCTCAGCCGGTAGGTGCCGGGCCGGAACCGCGGCGTGTCGACGACGTAGACGGAGCGGCCGGGCCTGCGCAGGCTGTTCACGTGGATGCCCGGCAGCAGCCGCATCACCCAGCGGCCCCGGCGAACCGTCACTGTGTCGATGTCGATGGAGCACGTGCCGCGTCCCATCCACACCGACGACGGGACGGTGTCGGTGCTCAACGCCGGCGTTCCCCACTCAGGGCCAAGCTGCCGAAGCGCGAAGGAGAAGTCCGCGTCGCGGGATGGCCGCGGGGCGACGGCCACCTCGTCCGCCGCCTTCGCGTCTACCACGCGGCCGTGGCTGTCGCGCAGCACGATCGCCACGGCGGTGGGCCAGCAGTGCTGCGCCTGCGCAGGCGACGCGGACAGAAGCGCGGCGGCGAGGACGGCGGAAACGGCGAGGACAGCGGATGCGAGGCGGCGCATGGCTCTCCGTGGGGGGTGCGGGGAGACGGCAGAGCGGGGATCGGCCGGGAGCCGATCCCGGGCGCGGCGCCGGAGAGGCCGGCGCCGGGAGACCTTCAGGTGCGGCGGAAGTGCTTGCCCGGCAGGGATTCCACCAGGCCGCGCAGCTCCAGGCCCAGCAGCGCGGCCAGGACGTTGCTCGGCGCCAGGTCCGCGCGCGCGGCCAGGTCGTCCACGTGGCGCGGCTCGCTCGCCAGCGCGGAAAGCACGCGTGCCTCCTCGGGCGCCAGGTCCGCGGGCACGGGCTTCGGCGCGGCCACCAGCTCCTCGCCGGGTTTCGGAGAAGACGCGGGGCGCGGGACGACGGTCGAGCCCACGCCGCGAAGCTCCTCCAGCACGTCGGCGGCGGAGGTGACCAGGCGGGCGCCTTCCTTCAGGAGCTGGTTGGTGCCCGCGCTGGTGGCGGCGCCGATCTGCCCCGGCACGGCGAAGACCTCCCTGCCCAGCTCCAGCGCGCAGGTGACGGTGTGCAGGGCGCCGCTCTTCTCGCCCATCTCCACCACCAGCACGCCCTCGCTGAGCGCCGCGATCAGCCGGTTGCGCCGGGGGAAGTTGCCGGACAGCGGCTCCGCGCCCGGCGGAAGCTCCGTCACGAGCAGCCCCTCCTGGCGCACCCGGGCGTACAGCCGGCGGTTCTCGGGCGGATAGACCACGTCGATGCCGTTGCCCAGCACGCCCACCGTGCCCGCGCCCGCGTCCAGCGAGGCCGCGTGCGCCGCCGCGTCGATCCCCTTCGCCATCCCGCTGACGACCAGGAAACCCGCGGACGCCAGCTCGCCGGCCAGCGACCTCGTGGCCCGCAGCCCGTAGTCGCTGGGCGAGCGCGTGCCCACCACGCCGATGGCGGGGCGGCCCAGCAGCTCCAGGTTCCCGGCCGCGAACAGCAGGAACGGCGGATCGGACAGGTGGCGGAAGGCGTCGGGGTACGCCGCGTCGTCGGGGCTGATGGCGACGGCGCCCGCGCGCTCCATCGCCTCCAGCGCCACGCGCACGCGCTCCTCGCCCTCCGCGCCGGACGCGCCCGCGATACGCGCGGACAGCTCGGGCCCGAACTTCGGCAGCGCCTCGATCTGGGCCGCGCCGGCGCCCAGCACGCGATCCGCCGAGCCGAAGCGGGCCAGCAGCGCGGAGATGCGGGCGGCGCCTATGCCCGGGACCAGCGCCAGGCGCAGGAGGGGGCGCAGCGCCGAGGTGGAGATGGGCATGGGCTCAGGGCGTCCAGGGCGCTTCGGGCTCGGCTTCCATCGCCTTCTCCTCCTCCACCACCTTGGCGGCGTGCTTCCACAGCCCTTCCAGCAGCGCGTCCAGCCCGCGCTGCGCCACGGACGAGATGGTGAACTGCGCCCACGCCCCGGGCGCGTCGACGGTGACGTCGGGCCAGTCGGGCGGCAGCAGGTCGGCCTTGGTGAAGACGACCGCGTGCGGCTTGGCCGCCAGCTCCTCGGAGTACAGGCGCAGCTCGGCCATCAGGCCGTCGTACTCGGCCTGCGGATCCAGCGCGTCCGCCGGCACCATCACCGCCAGCGTGCGGGTGCGCTCGATGTGGCGCAGGAACTGGAGCCCCAGCCCCTTGCCCTCGTGCGCGCCCTCGATGATGCCGGGGATGTCGGCGATGACGAACGAGCGGTGCCCCACCAGCTGCACCACGCCCAGGTTGGGGGTCAACGTCGTGAAGGGATAGTCCGCCACCTTCGGCGTCGCGGCCGAGACCGAGGCCAGGAAGGTGGACTTCCCGGCGTTGGGCTCGCCCACCAGGCCCACGTCCGCGATCAGCTTCAACTCCAGCGAGATGCGGCGCTCCTCGCCCGTCTGTCCGGGGTCCGCACGGCGCGGTGCCTGGTTGGTGGCCGTGGCGAAGAACGCGTTGCCCCGCCCGCCCCGCCCGCCCCGCGCCACCACCAGCTCCTCGCCCGCGCGCAGCAGCTCGCCGATGAAGTCGCCCGTCTCCGCGTCGGTGACGACGGTGCCGAGCGGCGCCTTCAGGTACAGCGATTCGCCGCCGTGGCCCGTGCGGTCGTACCCCTGGCCGTGGTCGCCGCGCTCGGCCTTGTAGTGGCGCTGGTACTGGAAGTCCATCAGCGTCACCAGCTGCGGGTCGGCGACCAGCACCACGTCGCCCCCCTTGCCGCCGTCGCCGCCGTTGGGCCCGCCGTGGGGAACGCCCGTCTCGCGGCGGAAGGACACCTCGCCCTTCCCTCCGTCGCCCGCGGACACCTGGATCGTTGCGTGGTCGAGAAACACGTCGCTGCTCCGGATCTATCGAGTAACCCGGCCTGAACCGCGCCGGGGGTGTGGTGCATGGGACTGCTTCGAGCTCTGCGTCGTCGCCAGAACCGCGGTCGGCGGATTCGGGCGATGAAATCCGACATGAACGTCCCGGGGTGTCGACGCGCCTCCTCCCCACCCCGCCGACCCTCCACCGAAAAGGGGCGGGTTGGCCAGCGGAGCCAGCCTCCGCAGGGAGGCATCGCGGAGTCGTTGCCGCGGACCGCGGTTTCAACCGCCCGACCAGAGGCGTGCCGCCCGGCATCCCCGATGCCGTTCGGCGCGGAGACGCTCCCCCTCTCCTGGGTTGTATGGACCGGAGACGGGCTGGAGGATGAGGGCCACCGGCCGGCCGCCCGAACCTCCCGTCCACACCGCATCACCCGCACGGGCCCGCGCCTACGCCTTCCCTCGCACCTCCGCCCAGAGCGCCCGCACCTCAATCGCCCGATCCTCGTCGATCATCCCGCACGCCGTCTCCACCGCGGCATCCACCTGCTCCACCGTCGCGCCGGCGTTCAGCGCGCCGCGCAGGTGCGAGTGAAGCTGTCGTGGCACGTTCCAGACCGCCAGCAGCGCCGCCAGGCACAGTTCGCGGGTGGCGAGGTCCAGGCCGGGGCGGCCGATCACGCGGCCGTATCCGCCGGTGGCCATCCACCCGTCCACGTCGGGGTGCAGCGCGGCCACGTTGCGGCGCAGCTTCCGGTAGTTCGCGCCGTAGACCCGGGCGCAAACGTCCGCACCCCGCTCCTCCCACTCCGCCGGGTCCTCGCCGATCGACGGCGGAGCGGGCAGGCCGCTCACCTGGCGCCACGCGGCCAGCGCGTTCAGCATGTCCGGAAAGCCGACGAACAGGTGCGCCTGCAGGATCGCCTCCTCCACCGCGGCCGCATCCGCCTCGCCGTACGCACGCTCCAGCGCGGACCGCACGCGCGCGCGGTCGCGGGTGGCGAGCGCGGCGGAGAGGGCGACGAGCGACGACTGCGCGCCGGCCAGCGCCTCAGGCCGCATCCGGCACGCGGAGCTGGATGCGGGGGCGAAGCTGGCCCACCGTCTCGCCGCGAGTGTTCACGAGCTCGGCGAACACCAGGTCGTGCAGCGCGCCGAAGTCGTCCTCCGAGATCAGGTCCAGCTCGCGCAGCACGGCCAGGATGGCGGGGGCCACGGCGCGCGTGCTCCCGTCCTCCACCTTCAGCGCGATGCCCAGCTCCGCACCGGGCACGCCCACGCAGTACACGCCTTCCGCACCGATCTTGGCGAACACGCGGCCGGCCGTGCGGCGCATCAGCTCGGTGCACACGCGGCCCTCGCCCGCCACCATCTCGGGGTGCGCCGTCATCGCCTCCACCACGGCCAGGGGCGCGCGCTCGCCGGCGCGGGCGGCGGCGGCCACGCGGGCGTAGGCCAGCGCCATGCTCCGCAGGGGCATCCCGAAGCACACCACCCCGCAGCCATCCGTGCCCAGGGCGATCGCCTCCTGCGGCAGCCCCGCCCAGCGCGCCACCTCGGCCAGCATGCGGCCCTGCACGGGATGCTCCAGGCGGTGGTACTCGGCCGGGTCCCAGCCGCGCACCCGCGCCAGCGCCAGCATGCCCGCGTGCTTGCCCGAGCAGTTGTTGTGCACCCGCTGCGGCTCCAGCCCGGCCTCGGCCAGGTCGCGCGCGGCGGCCGGGTCCACGGGGTTCGAGGGGCCGCACGCCAGCGCACCGCCGTCCAGGCCGATCTTGGCCAGCATGCCCTGCGCGAGCGCCACGTGCGCCGGGGTGCCCGAGTGGGAGCCGCAGCACAGCGCCACCTCCTGCGCCGTGAAGCCGAAGCGCTCGGCCGCGCCGTCCTCCACCACGGGAATGGCCTGGAGCGGCTTGGCGGCCGAGCGCAGGAAGGTGAAGAAGTCGGGGTCGCCGGCGTACGCCCGCAGCTTGCCCCCGGCGTCCACCACCGCGGCGCTGATGCGGTGCACCGACTCGGGCACGGCGCCCCGCACCACCTCGACGGCGTTCTCGATGGTGCTCATCTCCCTCCCCGAAGGGTTGTGTGCACGGCGCCCGCGGACCCGTCGGGCCAGCGGGCGCGGAATATAGGCCGCTCCGTGCATCTCGTCCAACCGATGGGCACGGACGACACGGCTCGTTCGGTCGATGGAGTCGCCTGCCGTCGATCGGACCTCGTGGCTCGCCCAGCCGTCCGGGACATCGGTCGATGAGCTTCGCCTCGGTCGATCAGTCTCGATCCCGTGGATAGATCCACGAAGCATCCGCACGCCGCCGATCCAGCGAATCGGTTCGGACGGCTGTCTTCGCACGCGCCGCCGTCCACATCTCGATCGGACGCGACCCGCTCAGTGCCGGGCCGCGGTCCGAGGCGGCACGGCGGCGACGGCGGCCGCCTGGAGGAGCGCCTGCTGCGTCGGCGCGGCGTGCAGGCGGCGCAGGGCCTCGCGGACCACCGGGTCCGACTCGTCGTCGCGTCGCTCGGCGGCGGCGGCGCCCCAGCGGGCGGCGGCCACCTGGTGCACCAGGCGGCGGTCCAGGAACGGCGTGGCCGCCGCGTACTGCCGGGGCGTGGCGTCCACCCCCGCGGCACGCAGCCGGGCGAAGAGCACGGCCCGCATCTTGGGCGTCACGGCGAAGCCGCGCGGCAGGTCGGGGTGCGCGCGCGCGAACTCCACCGCGTACCGGAACACGGCGTCGCTGAACCCGCCGGCCACCTTGCCCGCCGCCGCGAAGAAGGCCCGCACCTGCGGATCGGCGGTGTCGGGGCGCACGATCACGTCGGGGACGATGCCCCCGCCGCCGAACACCACCCGGCCCGCGTCCGTGCGGTACGCCACGCGCTTCGCCGTGTCGGCCACGGCGGGGGCGGCGGACTGCGGCGCGACCACCACGGCGGCGGAGTCCCCGTCGTCGGCGCCGGCGGCGGAGGCGTCCTCGTCGTCCTTCGAATGGTCCTTCTGGATGGACCGCCCCGAGGGCGTGTACCAGCGCGCCGTCGTGAGCTTCAGGTAGTTGCCGGCCGTGAGCGGGAAGAGCGTCTGCACCGAGCCCTTGCCGTACGTGGGCTCGCCCAGCACCAGCGCGCGGTCGTGGTCCTGCAGCGCGCCCGCCACGATCTCGGCCGCACTCGCGGAGAAGTCGTCCACCAGCACGGCGACGGGGATGCCGGCGTAGCGGTCGGGCGTGGTGGCGGCCAGCGTCTCGTTCTCGCGCGGGTCGCGGGCGCGGGTCTCCACCACCGGCTTGCCGGCGGGGAGGAAGAGGTCGGCCACGCCGACGCCCTCGTCCAGCAGCCCGCCGGGGTTGCCGCGCAGGTCCAGCACCAGGGACCTCATCCCCGCGCCGCGCAGGCTGTCCACGGCCGCCCGCACCTCGGCGGTGGAGCTCTGCGAGAAGACGGTGAGCTGCACGTATCCCACGCGGTCGTCCAGCAGGTAGGCGTAGGGCACCGAGCGCACGTGCAGCTCCTCGCGCACCATCCGCACCTCCGCCGGCGCTGCCGAGCCCACGCGCTGGAGGAGGATGCGGACGGACGATCCGGCGGGGCCGCGCAGGTCCTTCACCGCCTGGTCCTCGTTCAGGCCCTCGGTCGACTTCCCGTCGACGGAGACCAGCCGGTCGCCCACCTGCACGCCGGCGCGCTCGGCCGGGCTCTCGGGCAGCACGCCGACGGCGGTGATCCACCCCTCGTGCTTGCCGATGTAGATGCCCAGCCCCGCGTACTGCCCCGTGGTCTGCTGGTGCAGCCGCGCGTACTCCTCGGCCGTCAGGTAGACGGAATGCGGGTCGCCCAGCGCCTCCACCATGCCCTGCGTGGCCATGCGGTACAGCTCGGCCTGCGAATGCGGGTCCACCGCCTCGTCGGACACGTGCTGCAGCACCTCGTCGAACACGCGCGAGCCGGTGGCGCCGTCCGCGCCGTGCAGCGCCGCGTCGCGCTGGAGCAGCCAGCCGCCGGTGGCGAGCGCCACGCCCGCCACCAGCGCGGGAGCGACGAGGGTTCGCTTGATCATCATCGGGTCTCCGGTGTCGTGCCGTCCACGGCCGCTTCGCGTGGAAAGAGCGAGGAGAAGCGCGGGCCCAGGGCTGCAAGGATCCGGCCGTGCACCTCCTCCGGCGCCCCCCGCGCATCCACCCTCAGCACGCCTTCCACGGTGTCCGCCAGCTCGCGGTAGGCGCGGGCCACGCGCAGGTGGAAGCCGGGGTCCTCGCGCTCCAGCCGGTCGGGGTCCTTGCCCTCGGCGCGCTGCCGCTCGGCGCCCTCCTCGGGGTCCAGGTCCAGCAGCACCGTCGCGGCGGGCGCGACGCCGGCGGTGGCGAAGCGGTTGCAGTCGCGCACGCGCTGCGGGTCCAGCCCCCGCCCGGCCGCCTGGTACGCCAGCGTGGACAGCTCGAAGCGGTCGGCGATCACCACCGCGCCGCGAGCGACGGCCGGCGACACGACCTGCTCCACGAACGCGGCGCGCGCGGCGAGCATCAGGAAGAGCTCGCTGCGCGCGGGAACGTCCAGGTCCACGTCGATCAGCACCGTCTGCCGCACGCGCTCGCCCAGCGGGGTGGAGCCGGGCTCGCGCGCGGCCACCACGTCCACGCCGCGGGCGCGCAGCCATTCGGCCAGCAGGCGCACCTGGGTGGTCTTGCCCGACCCTTCCACCCCTTCGAAGGCGAGGAAGAGGCCCGGCGCGCGTTCCGTCATGGGGGCGGAGGTCAGGGGACGGGCGCGGGGACGCCGGCGGGGAGCCGCACCTGGAAGGCGCTGCCCCGCCCCGCGCCGCTGAACACCCGGATGCTGCCGCCGTGGGCCTCGGCGGCCAGCTTGCAGAAGGTGAGGCCCAGCCCCGACGAGCCCCCCCGGCCGCCCTCCGCGGGAGCGCCCGTGGCCCCCTTGCGGAAGATCTCGTCGTGCAGCTCGGGGGCGATGCCTACCCCGTCATCGGCCACCACCAGCTCCACGCCGCCGTCCGCCGCCGCCGCGGAAAGGCGCACGTGCACCCCCCGGCCGGCGTGGCGAAGGGCGTTGCCCACCAGGTTGCCCAGCACGCGGCGCAGCAGCGTCTCGTCGGCGGGGACGACGGCCTCGGGCGCGGCTTCCACGCTCACCGTGGAGCCGCGCTGCTCGGCCCGCACCGTCCACTCGCCGGCCACCTGCCCCAGCAGCCGGCGAACGTCCACGGGGCGCAGCTCCAGGCGCACGCTGGACTCCTCCAGGCGGGTCAGGTCCAGCAGGTTGTCGATCAGCTCCACCACGTCCTCGCCGCGGCGGCGGGCGTCTTCCAGCAGGCGGCGCTGGCGCTCCTCCAGGGGGCCCAGGTCGCCGTCCACCGCCATCTCCAGCGTGCCCAGCATGGCCGTGAGCGGAGACTTGAGGTCGTGCACCACCATCCGCACCAGGTCGTCCTTCAGGCGCTCCAGGTCGCGCAGGCGGCGGTACGAGTCCTCCAGCGCGTCGCCCGCGGCCTTGAGCCGCAGCAGGGAGCGGATGCGGGCGAGGAGGAGGGGGCGGTTGAAGGGCTTGGTGAGGAAGTCGTCGCCGCCGGCGTCGATGGCCTGCACCTTGTCCTCGGTCTCGGACAGCGCCGTGACGAAGACGACGGGGATGCCGGCCGTGGCGGGGTCCGCGCGCAGGCGGCGGCACACCTCGTAGCCGTTCATCCCCGGCATCATCACGTCCATCAGCACCAGGTCGGGCCGGTGCTCGCGCACGGCGGCGAGCGCGGCCTCTCCCCCCAGCGCCCCGATCGCCCGGTAGTCGAGCGAGTCCAGGAGGTCGCAGAGCAGGTCGACGTTGACGGGCTCGTCGTCGACGACCAGGAGGAGGGGCCGCTCGCTGCTCACCGTGCCAGCAGGGTCAGGGAAAGCGCCAGGCGCCAGTACGACTCGTCCATCCCGCTGCCGCCGCCGCCGCGCTTGCCGCGCTCGATGGCCAGGTCGCCCAGCGCCGCCCCGCCCGCCAGGCGGAAGCCCGCGCCGGCGCTCAGGGCCCGCTCGTTGGGAAAGTCGTGGGTGTTGGCGGCGGTCGTGGACTCCCAGCGGAAGGGGAGCTGGCTGTAGTGCGCGCCCAGCCGCAGCGGCACGGCGCGCGTGCCCAGCCGGAAGCCGTCGTACTCCAGCCCCAGCGCGCCCGTCTTCACGTCCCGCGCGCCGCCGGAGGCGGCGAGCTGCGCGTCCGCCTTCGACCACTGCGTCCAGCGGCCGGAGAGCGCCACCACAGTGCTGCCGCCCACGCGCCCGCTGGCGCCGGCGTCCACGCTCAGCGGCATGTCGTAGCGCTTGCTGGCGATGGTGGAGTCGCCGTCCGCCTCGCCCTTCAGGTGCGCGCCGCCCGAGACGGCGGCGGAGATCGCCAGGGGCTCGCTGGGGCTCCAGCGCACGCCGCCGGAGTAGCCCACGCCCGTGTAGGCGAAGGTGGTGCTCAGCACCGTCTGCGCGAACCCGCTCACCACGTGGATGGACGAGTCGCGCACGGAGCCCGTGAACAGGTCCACCCCCGTGCCGACGGACAGGTGGTCGTTGATCCGGTACGCCGCGCCCAGGCGCAGCCGCGCGATCCCGCCGCTGGACGAGAAGCGGTCGTTGATCTCGCGCTTCTCGCCGGCGAAGACGGCCGAGTCGACGGCCTGCGTCTGCCAGTGCTGGTCCAGGAACGCGCCGTATCCCAGCGACCCCGCGAAGCGATGCGCGAAGGGGAAGGCGGCGTGGATGAGCGGGAAGCGCTGGGTGCGCCCCGTGGTGCTGGAGGCGCCGGCCGTGCCGTCGTACTGGTCGGGCTGGAAGGCCACCACCAGCGTGGGCGCGGGCAGGAAGGCGTCCTCGGCGGGGTTCACCAGCGACAGGTTTCGGCCGGGCAGCCCCAGCCCGATGCCGCCCATCCCGCGGGCGCGCGCGTCCAGGGGGTCCAGGCTGAAGCCCAGGCCGCGGCTGGCGAGCAGCGACTGCGCGGCAAGGGGCCGGGCGGCGCCCAGCGCGGCCGCGGCGGCCAGCCCCAGGGCGGCCAGGCGCGGGATGCGTCGGAGGGGGATCATGGCAGCCTCGGCTTCGCCGGCAGTGTGTACGTGATGCGCAGCCGCGGCGTGGGCTCGAACCAGACCATGCCGAAGGTGTTGGCGGCGGGCTCGCTGAGCAGGGCCAGGCTGGAGGTCAGCGAGTCCTTGGCCACGAGGGTCTTGGCGTACTCGTTGAAGGGGATGGCCACCAGCGTGTCGCCGGGGTGGTACGCCACCAGCGCCGAGTTGACCAGCCCGGCGAGCGGTGCGCGGAAGCCCAGATCCGGCTCCTGCACCACCCGCAGCGTGAGCGGGATTGAGTCCGGCGAGGCGAAGGCGGGCGAGACGGCCACGGGCCGCAGCAGCACCGCGACCTCGTTCAGGCTCACCTCGCTGAGCCGCAGCGTGCCGCACGAGGGCGCGGCCGAGGCACAGGCCGGGACGCGCTGGTCCAGGTTCAGGTCGAAGAGCGTACGCGCCGAGCGCACCCCGCCCACCTCGAGCTGGCCGGCGGAGTGCGGCGGCTCGGGGGTGAAGACGTAGGTGGCGGTATTGCCGGTGAGGGTCTGCGCGATGGCCGTGTCGGGCGAAGCCGTCTTGGGGTGCACGCGCGTGCGCAGGGTGAACGAGCGCACCTGCACGCGGGTGCCCGGTTCGTCCGTGCTCAGCAGCAGCCCCTTGAAGGTGCTGTCGGCGAGCTGCGCCACCTGCAGCGAGTCCAGCGCGAACACGAGCGAGTCGCCCGCCTGCGAAGGCGTCCAGAGCGCCTGCGACAGGTTCGCCGCGGGGGTGCCGCCCGGAACCGCCCACGCGGTCCGGACGCCGCCCGTGTCGGACGCGACGGTCCACGTCGCCGTGGTGCGGTCGAAGCCCTGCGCCAGCGTGCGGAGCCGCAGCGTCGTGGGCACCGCCACCGAGCCGGCCGAGTCGAGCTGGGCGACGAGGGTGCCCGCGCCGTAGGTGAAGACCGAGTCCTGGCGGACGGCGCTGCCCTGCGTGTAGTCGATCCGGGCGGGGAAGCCGGTGACCCTCAGCAGGCCGTGCGCGTCCAGCACGCCGCCGTACTTGTCGGCGACGAGGATCTTGGTGGGGAAGTCGACGCCGGGCGGGTAGCCCGAGAAGGTGCCGCGCTGGGTGAAGACGCCCGCGCCGGCCACGATGGCCTGCAGGGTCACGGGGCGCCCGCCCCCGGGGAAGAACTCGTCCCCGGTCAGGGTGGGCGAGCTGTCCCTGCAGGCGGCGGCCACGAGCGGCAGCAGCGCCAGCAGGGCCCTGCGAAAGCCGGAACGACGTTGCATCACGGGTCCGATCGATGGGTGTGTGCGCCGCGGGCGCGTGGCCCGGGCGCGACTCAGGCGCCGGCCCGCTCCCCCGCCCCGTCCGTGTGGACGCGCGGAAGACGCGGGCCGAGGCCGGTCAGGATCTCGTACGAGATGGTGCCGCAGCGCGCCGCCACCTCGTCCAGGGCGATCTCCTCGCCGCCGTCGCGGCCCACCAGGGTCGCCACGTCGCCGGGCCGTGCGTCGGGGACGCCGGTGAGGTCCACCACCATGGCGTCCATGGAGATGCGGCCCAGGATGGGCACGCGGCGGCCGCGCACCAGAACGCAGCCGCCCAGCGGCCCCAGCCGCCGCGGAACGCCGTCGCCGTAGCCCACGGAGAGCGTGCCCCAGCGCTCGGCACCGGCCGAGGTGTAGGTGGCGCCGTACCCCACCGTGGTGCCCGCGGGGACCTCGCGCACCAGCGCCAGCCGCGCCCGCACCGAGGCCACCGGCTCCGGCGCGGCGCCGGGCCCCGCCGCGCCGCCGTACAGGAAGATGCCGGGCCGCACCAGGCCCGCCCCGTATCCCCCCCGCCGCAGCGCCGCGGCGCTGTTCGCCGCGTGCACGGGACCTGCCGGACCGCCCGCCTCCGCCGGCGGAAGCGCGGCCACCGCGGCGCGGAAGCGCTCCCACTGCGCGTCCGTGGGCGCCAGGTCGAGCTCGTCCGCCGAGTGGAAGTGAGTGAAACACCCCACCCACGCGATAAGGTCCCCGGCCGCCTCCGCCACCACGGGGCCCCACTCGGCGGCGCGCTCCCAGGGGAAGCCGGCGCGCCCCATCCCGGTGTCCACCTCGGTCTGGAAGCGCAGGCGCCGCCCGGACGCGAGCGCCGCCGCGGCCCAGCCGCGCACGGCCTCCGGGTCGGACAGCGCGAGGGTCAGGTCGGCGGCGGCGGCGCGGGCGTACTCACCGGGCGGCGCCACCGCGAAGACGGTGACGGGCCCGGGCCACCCCATCGCCCGCAGTGCCTCGCCCTCCGCCACGGCGGCGACGCCGAAGCCCCACAGCTCGTCGCGGGACAGCTCGGCGCGGCAGGCGCGCACGACGGCGGCGGCGCCAAGGCCGTAGGCGTCGGCCTTGATCATCGGCACCACGGCGGCGCCCGGACCGGCGGCGTTCAGCACGCGGCGCAGGTTGCGGCGCAGGGCGCCGAGGTCGACGTCGACCCAGGCGCGGGATCGGAGCAGCGTTTGCGGATCGGACACAAACCGGGTAGTATAGGCCTCCTGTGAACCGCACGCAAGCCGAAACCCCCGCCCCTCCCGCGCACCCCGCGGGCGTGCTGGACCGCGCCCTGGCGCTGGTCGAGTTCCTGCGCGCCCGCTGCCGGTGGGACGCGGAGCAGACCCCGTCGTCCCTCACCCGGCACCTGCTGGAGGAGGCGCACGAGGTGGTGGACGCCGTCGCGGCGGGCGACGAGGACGAGCTTCGCGGCGAGCTGGGGGACCTTCTCCTGAACCTCGCCTTCCAGGTGGTCCTCGCGGAGGAGCGCGCGGCCTTCGGGCGGGAGGAGGTGGTGGCCGGCCTGGAGCAAAAGATGCGCCGCCGCCATCCCCACCTGTACGGCCTGGGCCCCGCCCGCCCCTGGGCCGAGCTGAAGGCCCGGGAGCGCGCGGAACGTCCCGCGGGCGGCCTGCTGGACGGCTTAGCCTCGGGCCTGGACCCGCTGCTGCGCGCCTTCCGCATCCAGCAGCGGGTGGCCCAGGTGGGGTTCGACTGGGACGACGCCCGCGGCGCGCTGGACAAGGTGCGCGAGGAGGTGGAGGAGGTGGGCGCCGAGCTGGGCGCGGCGCACCGCGACCGCCTGGAGGACGAGCTGGGCGACCTGCTCTTCGCCGTGGTGAACCTCATCCGGCTGGCCGGCGCCGACCCGACCGCGGCGCTGGCGCGCGCGAACGCCAAGTTCAGCCGCCGCTTCGGGGCGCTGGAGCGCCTGGCGCCCGGGCGGGGCGTGGTGCTGGGCGAGGCCGGCCTGCCGGAGCTGGACGCGCTCTGGGACGAGGTGAAGCGCCGGGAGCGCGCGCAGGACGGGCCCTCTCCGGAGGACGCGCCGTGAGCGTCTCCCTCCGACGCGCGCAGGCCGCGCCCGTGACACGCTCCTTGCGTGCGTCCCCACGGCCACCCGTCGGCGCGCCCGCCGCCGGCCGCCGGCCGCTTCCTACCACCGCCCCAGCCGAGGCCACGCCCATCCGACCGATCGCACAGCACCGGCCCGCATGAGCCTTCGCCTGCGCGTGATGCTGAGCCTGCTGGCGATCACCGCCATCCTGCTCGTTCCGGCCCTGTACGCCGCGACGAAGCTGGGCGAGCTGTACAACATCGCCGGCACGCTGCGGACGCGCGACGCCGAGGCCTCGCTCGCGCTGGGCCGCCTGCAGTCGTCCCTCAAGGACGCACACAGCGCGTCGCGGGTGTACGTCGCCGTCTTCAACGGGCTCAAGCCCGAGCAGCAGCGCGACCTTCAGCGCCAGCTCCGGAGCGGCGTCGCGGGCGTCGACCGGCAGCTTCGCGTTCTGGACGAGGCCGGGTACACGGCGCTCGTGGGCCAGGTACGGCGGAGGTGGGACTCGGTGCGGGCCGGCATCGCCCAGCAGCAGGCGCTCGTGCTGCGGGGCGACACGGCCTCGGCGGGGCAGGTGGGCCGTACGACGGTGGAGCCCGGGATGGAGGGGTTCGATCCGCTGCTCGACCAGATCAGCCACGCGATCGAGACGGACAGCCGCGGCCGCGTGAGCGATGCGCAGGAAGCCGCGGACGCGGGCGGGACCGGGACGATGATCGCCCTGGGAATCGCGCTGCTGGCGAGCATCCTGATCGGCCTGCTGCTCAGCCGGAGCGTGCTGCGGCCCATCTACGAGCTGCAGCGGGGCATGGCGACGGTGACGAAGGGGGACCTGGCGCCCCGGGTGCGCATTCCCCGCGACCGGGCCGACGAGCTGGGCGACCTGGCCCGCTCGTTCGAGGGCATGACGCGGCAGCTCAAGGAGCTGGACCGGTTGAAGTCCGAGTTCGTGTCGGTGGCCTCGCACGAGATCAAGACGCCGCTCTCCATCATCCGGGGCTACGTGTCGCTGCTCATCGAGGGCATCTACGGCGCGCTCTCGGAGCAGCAGACGAAGACGCTGCAGTCCGTCTCGGACCAGACGGACCGGCTTACGCGCCTGGTGCACCGCCTGCTGGACGTGAGCCGCTTCGAGGCGGGCGGCGGCCGGCTGGAGCTGCGCGAGGTGGAGGTGGTGCCCTTCGTGGAGGAGCTGACGGAGGGCTTCAAGGTGCTCGCGATGCAGAAGGGCATCGACTTCCAGGTGCACCTGGCGGCGGACCTTCCGGGCGCCCTGCTGGCCGACCCCGAGCGGCTGAACGAGGTGCTGGGAAACCTGCTCTCCAACGCCTTCAAGTTCACCCCGCAGGGAGGCCGCATCGTGCTGAGCGCCGCGCGGCAGGGCGACGGGCTGGCGGTGGAGGTGCAGGACACGGGCGTCGGAATCCCCGCGGACAAGCTGCCGAAGATCTTCCAGAAGTTCTTCCAGGTGGAGAACGACGCGCAGCCCCGCTCGGTGGGTTCGGGGCTGGGCCTGGCCATCGCGCGAGAGATCGTGGAGGCGCACGGGGGCACGATCAGTGCGGAGAGCGAGGAGCGAAAGGGCACCCGGTTCCGGGTGGCCCTGCCCGCGCGCCCCCCGCACGGGATGGCGCACTACGAGCCCGAATCCGCCCCCGCCCGATGAAGCTGCTGCGCACCGCCGCGCTGGTCCTGCTGCTCCCCGCCTGCGCCCACCTGCACCGGGGCCAGGCAGCCAACCCCAAGCTGGACCTGTGGAACCGCGCCCAGCTCGCCTTCTACGCCGACAGCTTCCGCGTCGCCACCACGCTCTTCCAGCAGCTCGCGGCCGGGTACCCGCACACGGTGGAGGGCCGCGAGGCGCACTTCTTCCTGGGCGCCACGTCGCTCGACCCGCGCAACCCGGCCTTCGACGCGCGCGCCGCGGACGAGCAGCTCGGCATCTACCTGGCGCCCGACACGGCGGTGCATGCCGTCCCCTTCCGGCGCACCGAGGCCACCGTGATGCAGCGGCTGGCGCAGGAGTTCCGCAAGGGCTGCGACGAGCGCATCACCCCCCTGCGCTGCGGCACGCGCATGGTGGAGCGCCGCGCGTCGGGCGACCGCAACGCCGAGCGCAACGTGAACGGTGCCTCGCCCGCCGAGGTGGAGCGCCTGCAGGGCATCGTCGCCGACCGCGACGCCCAGATCCAGCGCATGCGCGAGGAGCTGGACCGCATCCGCAACACCCTAGTGCCGCGAAAGCCGTAGCCTGCCCCTTCGATGGATGAAATGAGGAGCCCCGCGCCGCATTCGTGTGCGGCGCCGGGCTCTCGCGTTCCGCTCCACCTCGCACCGTCGCAGGTCGCGACCGCAATGCCGCGGCATGCCACCCGTCCAAGCCATGCGGCTCACCCCACGTGGAACAGCCGGGCGCGCTCGCCGAAGCGAGCTTCCAGGGCCGTTCGGATGCGGTCGTGGCGGGCGAGGTCGGGGTCCAGCTCCACGATGCGGCGGGCCTCGCCCTGGGCGATACGGAGCAGTTCCACGTCCTTCTCCAGATCGGCGAAGCGGAAGGTGGGCAGGCCGCTCTGCCGGGCGCCGAACAGGTCTCCGTAGCCCCGCAGGCGCATGTCCGCCTCGGCAATCTTGAAGCCGTCCTCGGTGGCGGCGAAGATGCGCAGGCGCTCGGCGGCCTCGGGGCCGCTGGTGAGCAGGATGCAGTAGCTCTCGTCCGACCCGCGCCCCACCCGGCCGCGAAGCTGGTGGAGCTGCGACAGGCCGAAGCGCTCGGCGTGCTCGATGAGCATCACCGTGGCGTTGGGCACGTCGATCCCGACCTCGATCACCGTGGTGGACACCAGCACGTCCGTCTCGCCGGCCGAGAAGGCACGCATCACCCGGTCCTTCTCGTCGCCCGGCATCTGGCCGTGGATCAGCGCCAGCCGCAGGTCGGGGAAGACCTCGCGCAGCCGCTCGTACTCCTCCGTCGCGGACTTCAGCTCCACCTTCTCGGACTCTTCCACCAGCGGGTAGACGAGGTACGCCTGGCGTCCCCGCTGCACCTGCTCGCGCACGAAGGCCAGCACCTTGGGCAGCGCCGACTGGTCGCGCAGCGCCGTGCGCACGGGCTGGCGGCCGGGGGGGCGTTCGTCCAGCACGGATACGTCCAGGTCACCGTAGAAGGTCAGCGCGAGCGAGCGGGGGATGGGCGTTGCGCTCATCACCAGCACGTCCGCGTCCTTGCCCATGTCGCTCAGCGCCATCCGCTGCTTGACGCCGAAGCGATGCTGCTCGTCCACCACCACCAGCCCCAGCCTGTCGAACTGCACGGCGTCCTGGATGAGCGCGTGCGTGCCCACGGCGATGCCCGCGCCGCCCGACGCGATGCGGTACACGGCCTCGCGCCACTGCCGCGCGCCCAGGCGCCCCGTGAGCAGCGTGACGCCCACGGGCAGGTCGCCCAGCAGCTTGAGCAGGGTGCGCGCGTGCTGCTCGGCCAGGATCTCGGTCGGCGCCATCAGCGCGGCCTGGTAGCCGTTCTCCAGCGCGCGCAGCATGGCGAAGAGGGCCACCACCGTCTTCCCGGAGCCCACGTCGCCCTGCAGCATGCGGTTCATTCGCCGCGTGGACGCCATGTCCGCGCCGATCTCGCGCAGCACCCGCGTCTGCGCGCCGGTGAGCTCGAACGGCAGCGCCTTGAACAGCTTGCGGACCAGGAAGTCCTTGCGCTCGAAGGCGATTCCCGGCCGCTCGACGGTCGCGCGGTGGCGGCTCTGCGCATGCAGGATCTGGAGGAAGAACATCTCCTCGAAGGCCAGCCTCCGGCGCCCGTTCTCGGCGTCCACCAGCGACTGCGGCCGGTGCATCGCCTCGATCGCCCTGGCCAGCGGCGGTACGCCGGCGCGCTCGATCATCTCCGGCTCCAGCACGTCCTCGGCGGGCACGCCGCGCAGCAGGTCGTCCAGGTTCTCGGCGATCAGGTTGCGCACCTGCCGGTGGGTGAGCCCTTCCGTGGCCGGATACACCGGGAAGATGGTGCCGCCCTCCTCCTCGGCCGCCTCGCCCTCGCGCGCCAGCGTCACGAACTCGCGCGGCTGCAGCTGGCGGCCGTGGAAGAACTTCACGGGCCCGCGCAGGATCAGCAGGTCGCCCTTGGCGATCACGCGGTCCAGGTACGGCTGTCCGGGCCACGAGCACTCCACCAGCCCGGTGTCGTCACGCACCACCGCCTGGAAGATGCGCAGGCCGCGGCGCGTGGGCAGCACGCCCTTGCTCACCACGCGGCCCACCACGCTCGCCTCCATCCCCGGCTCCAGCGACGCGATCTTCTGCAGCGTCGACGCGTCCTCGTACCGGTGCGGTACGTGGTACAACACGTCGCGCGCGGTCAGCAGCCCCAGCTTCTTGAGCAGGTCGGCGCGCTTGGGCCCCACGCCCTTGAGGAACTGGACGGGCTTCTCTAGGTCCGGATACGTGGGCGTGTCGGGAGCGCGGCTCATGCCTGGCGAGTACCCCGCATCCGGTCGCCGGTGCCGGGATTCGTTCGGGTGATGGGCGGGCGCGGGAGGTGGATGGAGACGGTGCGGATGAGACCGTGATCAGGTTGCGAGGCAACACGTCATCGGAGCGAGCCCGCGGCAATTGCGCGAAGAGCGGAGCGGACCGCGCGAACAGCCGAGCTGGATCGAGGGGCGCCGGGCTGTTGACCGGCAACAAACGTTTCCAGGGGAATGCCCCCGCCGGGTGAGGGCCCCGCCGGGTGGCCCTACGCCTCCAGCACCTCTTCCGCGAAGTCGTCGATCTCGAAGGGCTCCAGGTCGTCCACCCCCTCGCCGACGCCGATGAACTTCACCGGCAGGTCGAACTCCTCCTTCAGCGCGACGACGATGCCGCCCTTGGCGGTGCCGTCCATCTTCGTGAGCACGATTCCGGTGAGCGGCACGATCTGCTTGAAGGTGCGGATCTGCGCCATGGCGTTCTGGCCCACGGTGCTGTCCAGCACGATCAGCGTCTCGTGCGGGGCGCCGGGCAGGCGCTTGGCCACCACGCGCTGCACCTTCTCCAGCTCCTTCATCAGGTCGCCCTGGGTGTGCAGACGGCCGGCGGTGTCGATGATCACCACGTCGCACTCCAGCCGGAACGCGGCGTCCACGGCGTCGAAGGCGACGGCGGCGGGATCGCGGCCGGGCTCGCTGCCCACGAACTCCACGCCCACGCGCTCCGCCCAGCGCCGGAGCTGCTCGATGGCGCCGGCGCGGAAGGTGTCGCCCGCGGCGATCATCACCTTGCGGCCCGACTTCTTGAGCCGGTGCGCCAGCTTTCCGATGGTCGTCGTCTTCCCCACGCCGTTGACGCCGACGACCAGGAACACCGTGGGCCCGCCCTCGAAGTTGAAGCGGAGCGCCGTGTCGCTGCGCCCCGTACGCAGGATGGCCGCGATCTCCTCGCGCACGGCGCGCAGGTAGTCGCGCTGCGTGCGCGCCACGCCGCGCGAGGCAAGCTGCTCCACCACTCCCACCAGCCGCAGCGTGGCCGGCACCCCGAAGTCGGCCGCGATCAGCGTCTCCTCCAGCCCTTCCAGCGAGCCCTCGTCCATCCCCTTCACCAGCACGGAGACGTCCGTCAGGGCCACGTCCACGATCTTGTCCCACAGCGACTTGCGGTTCTCGTCCCTGCGTCGGAATAAGCGGGCCATCTATCTGCCTTCTTTCTCGATGGGATTCGGATACGTCCGGCGCTCGCCCACGGCCGCGAGCGGGCTACAAGATACACCCTCGGCGCCCCCGCTGCATTCCCCCGGCACGTCGAACCGTCGCGTCCGCCGCCGGAGCCGCCGCTTCGGCGATCGAGCGACGGACGCGACACATGCGCGATAACGTCAGCGCCGACGCCGATCCGCCGCCGCGTCGTTCAGCGCAGCCGGGCGAACACCTCCGAGGTCTCGGCTGCGAGGCGATCGACCAGCTCCGCCGCTCCTCCCGCGCGGGCGAGCGGGCTTCCCTGCCCCGCCCACATCGACATCGCGTCCGTGCTGCCCAACGCGGCGGAGCGGGCCCGCAGCTCGCGCGTGAAGGCGTGCTGGGCGGGATACGGCGCGGCCTGTGCCTGGTGTGGCGCCATCTCGCGCGCGAAGCGGTTGGCGATGCCACGCGCCTCACGGCCGGTGAATGCGCGCGTGACGACGGTTCCGTGGGCCGGCGTCGCCATCAGGGCCGCCTTGTGCAGCGGATTGGCGCCGCTCTCCGCAGTCGTCAGGAAGGCGCTGCCGAGCTGCGCGGCCTGAGCGCCGAGCGCCAGCACCGCCGCGATCCCGCGCCCGTCCATGATGCCGCCGGCCGCCACCACCGGCACGCGGACGGCGTCCACCACCTGCGGCACCAGCGCGAGCGTGCCGATCAGCGCATCCGCCGCGGGGTGCAGGAAGGTCCCGCGATGGCCGCCGGCCTCGCTGCCCTGCGCGACCACCGCGTCCACGCCGGCGTCGGCCAGCGCGCGGGCTTCGTCGACCGTGGTGGCCGTGCCCATCGTCACCACGCCGGCGCTGCGCAGGCGGTCCATCCACTCCGCGCCGGGAATGCCGAAGGTCCACGAGAAGACGGGCACGCGCTCCTCCAGCAGCACTTCCACCTGCTCGTCGAACGAGGGCGCGTACGGCGGCGCCACGTCCGGGCGGGGCGGCAGGCCCATCGCCGCGCGCCAGGGCTCCAGGGCCTGAAGCGCCGTCTCCATCTGCTCCGCGGAAACGTCCACGGAGGGCGGGACAAACAGGTTCACGGCGAAAGGCCGCGCGGTCAGCCGGCGGATGGCGCGGATCGCGGCGCGGACCTCGCCCGGCGGCAGGTAGCCGGCGCCCATGCAGCCCAGGCCGCCCGCCTCGCTCACGGCCGCCGTCAGCTCCGGCGTGGAGGGCCCGCCGGACATCGGCCCCTGCACGATGGGCCAGCGCATTCCCAGGCGCGCGGCCAGCGGAGTCTCGTTCCACATGGGCATCTCCCCGCGTTCCAGACGCTCACAGACGCGGAATCCCGCCCCGAGCCGGCGGGAGCGGGATTCCGGTGATCGGCCAGCCGATTCGGCGGCCGGCTACTTCGCGGCGGCGAACCGGCGCGACACCTCGGTCCAGTTCACCACGTTCCACCACGCGTCGATGTAGTTCGGGCGCAGGTTCTGGTACTTGAGGTAGTAGGCGTGCTCCCACACGTCGCAGCCCAGCAGCGGCGTCTGCCCCTGCGAGAGCGGCGTGTCCTGGTTGGCGCTGTCGGTGAGCGCCACGCCGCCCTTGCCGTCGGCCACCAGCCACGCCCAGCCGCTGCCGAAGCGGCCCACGCCCTTGGCCTTGAACTGCGCCTTGAACTCCTCGAAGCCGCCGAACGCGGTGCGGATGGCGTCGGCCAGCTCGCCCGTGGGCTCGTCGCCGGCGCCGGGCCCCATGATCTGCCAGAAGAAGCTGTGATTGCTGTGCCCGCCGCCGTTGTTGCGCACGGCGGTGCGGATGTCCTCGGGCACCTCGTCCAGGCGCCGCATCAGCGCGTCGATGTCGTCGCCGGCCTGGAACTCGGGGTGCTTCTCGAGCGCCGCGTTCAGGTTGTTGACGTAGGCCGCGTGGTGCTTGTCGTGGTGGATCTCCATCGTGCGCGCGTCGATGTGCGGCTCCAGCGCATCGAACGCGTAGGGGAGCGGGGGAAGCGTGAACGCCATTCTGCACCTCCGTCTGGGTGATGTGCCCTTCGTGCTGTGCCCGCCGACGGCCCACCCCGCGCCGCCCACGGCCGAAACGGCAGCGCCGCGGTGCGGCCCGCCGGGAAACGCCCTCCGCGCCGCAATCCCCGCGCCGCGGCGGCGCCGTCCATCGACGGCGCTCGAAGATGGGGAGGCTACACACGTTTCGCCAGCGCCGGGGAGGATTCCCGCGCGCGTGGAGGCTCGCGGGAGCGAGGCGGTCCGCCCACGCGTCCAGCGGTGGGGGAACACCATGACCACGCGGTGCTCGATCAGCTTACGTCCCATTGTGTATTGACCCGCCACGGTTATGTTCAACAACGTGCTGTGAGCGCGCCTTTACGATCGTGGCATGCACGAAAGTCGACTTCCCAAGCTCAAGGGCAGGGAAGGTATCCCGTTCTGCCCTCGCGCTGGAAGATCTTCCCTGATCGTGTGCGCCATGTAGGTACATCAGCCGAATTGAAGCGGCGGCGTGGACGGTGAGCGTCCACTCGTTCGTGCCGGTGGCGCGACCGCGCGGCCGGCCATCCACACTCCTCATGCGGAGGATGCCATGCCGGGGAAGCTGAAGCTGCAGCTCGATGGACTGAAGGTGGAGTCGTTCGAGGCGGACGCGCAGGCGTACGGGAGCGGCACGGTGCGCGGCGCGGAGATGTTCGGCAGCATCGACGGCACCTGCGTCGATGAGACCTGCCGGAACTATGGCACCTGCCGCGTGGGCGCGGGTGGGTGCCTTACCGTGCCCTGATCGGCCACCGTAGGCGGGAGTGGGCGCGGAGGCCCGTGTCCTCATGGCGTTGTCCGGCTCCGATCCACACGGCCCCGGTGCATCGTGCGCCGGGGCCGTGTGGTTTGCACCTCTGAACCTCATCACAGTAAGTTCTGGTCCTCTCGATCGCGACTCAGCCCACAGGCCGCCGCTGGAATGCAGCACCCACTCCTGCCCGTAATCCGCACCCGCGCCGAGCGCCTCGCATCTCCGCGCGACGAGGCGACGTACGTACCGGCGATCCGCGAGATCTGCCGGCGGCACGGCATCGACGACGGCGCGCTGGCGAAGTTCTCCGACGGCTCCACGATCGTCTTCGGGGTGGGCGATCGGCTGGTGGTGAAGTTGTTCGAGCCGATCTACGCCGAGAACGCGGCGACGGAGCGCGCAGTGCTGGCGCACGTCCACGGGCGGATCGGGGTGCCGACGCCGGGAATCATCGCGTCCGGCGAGCTGGAGGATTGGCAGTACGTGGTGATGGACCGCCTCCCGGGCGAGACGCTGCGGAGCGTGTGGGATGAAGTCGCTGAGGTGGATCGACGCGCGCTGTGTCGGCACGTCGGCGAAGCGGTCGCGCGGCTGCACGCGCTGCCGGTGGGCGGGCTCGTGCTGCCGAATCCCCCATGGGATGTATTCGTCGCTCGGCAGATGAACGGTTGCGTGGAGCAGCAGCGGTCGCGCGGGCTGGCGGATGCGTGGGCGGAGCAGATCCCCGCGTTCCTCGCCTCCGTCCATCTGCCGCCCGCCGATCCCGTGCTGCTGCACACGGAGACCATGCGCGAGCACGTGCTAGTAGTCAGTCACGCAGGAGGTGACGGGTAGAGGCGGTGCATCCGGCGTCTCGCGTCGGAGGTGGTGAATCGCCACCGGATCGTTGCTCGCGCGTTGTTGCGACTCGCTTCCCAGGCGTTCACCT
>JAQBQD010000028.1 GCA_028287185.1 Gemmatimonadota bacterium
CCCCGCGCCCCGAGTCGGCCCCGCCGCGCCCGCCCGCCGAGGAGCGCCCGCGCCCCGCGCTCGTTCCGCCGCACTCGGACACCACGGTGACCAGGCGCCCGCCGCCGCGTCCGCGGTAGGTGAAAGCTGGGCAGCGAAGCAGGGGCAGCGGATCGGTTTCCGCTGCCCCTGCTTCGTGCTTCGTGCTTCGTGCTTCGTGCTTCGTGCTTCGTGCTTCGTGCTTCGTGCTTCGTGCTTCGTGCTTCGTGCTTCGTGCTTCGATGCTCCGATCTCCGACCCGGCCTTTCGGCTGATCGCGTGAGCGGCGCCCGCGTTCGATGCGGATGCGGTGCATGCGCCCCCCTCCCGGCTCGCACCACCGGCCGACCCTCCCCAAGTCCGGTGGAGGGTTGGCCCCGGAATCGGCGGCGGTGCAGGCGCCGGGGTTCTGGTGAGGTTCGACGCGGAGGGCTGATCCGGCGCGGAGCAGCCTCCGAAGGGAGGCTTTGTGCCGTCGTTGCCGCGGTTTCAACCGCCGGGGCGGATGCCGGGGCTGCCTCCGGCCGTCGCGAACGAGGCGTCACCGCATCGAATCCCCATGCATGTCGTGGGTCCCCTGCATCCCGTGCGCTTCCATCCCCTGCCCGCCGTGGTGGTCGCTCCAGATCTCGTGCGGATCGTCGCCGGCGAAGGCGTTCGCGTGCACCATCCACCCGAACAGGTGGGGCACGAAGACTCCGCCGGCGGAGTCGCACGCGGGGCGGGTGTGGATGGGGCTCTGCGGGCCGAAGCGCGGTGCGCCGCCCTGCGTCTCGCGCCAGCGCGCCGCCTGCCCGCGCGGCGGGATGCACCAGTCCACGTGCTGGTGCCAGTGGGCGATGGAGAGCGGGATGCGCGCGTCCAGGCGATCCTGCGAGAAGCGGCGCGGCGCGGTGTACATGGCGCCCACCAGTTGAAAGCGGCCGGCGGCGTCGCGGCGGTACAGCAGCGAGGTGGGGTGCGCGGGATCGAAGCGGAACGCCTCGCCCAGCGCGTTGGCGCGCCGGGTGAAGTGGTAGACGGGAAGCGTGACGCCGGGAAGGAACTGCCGGAAGCCGTCCGCCTGCGCCGCGCGCACGTCGCGGTAGCGGCCCAGCGCGCTCCGCATCTGAACCACCACTGCGGCCGCGCGGGCGGAGTCGCCCGGCGCGGCGGGACGGGCGTCCGTCATGCGCATGTGCAGCGACTCGGCGCCTTGCGCGCCGCCCATCTCGCGCATGGCGGCGGCGCTGGCGTGCGCGTCGTGCGCCAGGTCGGGGTCCTGCGCCCGCGCGGGAACGCGGGCGCACGCGCCGAGGGTCAGGGTGAGCGTCAGGGTGGCGCAGCGGCTGGGCTTCATCGAATCCTCCTGCGGGTCGGGGTTCGCTCCCGCCCGTACGGAGCGCCCGCCCGCGAAGTTGCGGTCGGGCGCTCCCCCTCATACACCCGGATCGCGGCAGTGCGTTGGGGTTCGGTCCGCCATCCCGAGATCAAGCCGCCCGATCCGCCGATCCGCGGGTCCAGCGATGTTTCGGCGATCCACCGTTCCGCGGATCGATCCACACCGACGTTCGGGGTGCGCCTCAGCGACGAGGGGGCGTGCGGGAGGCGGTGATCGCCTTCCTGCCGATCGACCGATCGGCGCCCCCGCGGCGCGTCGACCGTGGCACGCAAGGGGGAGCGGGAGCGGGCTCCTCGACGATCCACGGATCAGAAGGACAGCACCGGCCTCTCCGCCGCGCTGCGGTTGCCGGCGGGCGCGGCCGGCTGCTGGAGCACCAGGCCGGGCGTGAAGTGGGTCTGGACGTCGGCGGTGCCCTGGCCCAGGTTGCCGAACTGGTTGATGCCGGCGCACCAGCCCTGGCCGCGGGCGGTGGCGAAGCACTCGAAGTACCATCCGCCGGCCACCTCCACCACGGAGGTGCCGCCCTGAACGGGCGCGGGCGGGGCCGCGGCCTGCGAGCCGCCGGTGCCCAGCTCGCCGTTGGAGTTGCGGCCCCAGCACACCATGGCGCCGGCCGCGCTGACGCCGCAGGTGTGGTACCCGCCGGCGGTGATGGCGTGGAAGCTTTCCGTCGTCTGCACCTTCACCGGGCCGTTGTGCGCCGCCACGTCGCCCACGCCCAGCTCGCCGTTGGTGTTGATGCCCCAGCACCACGTCTGGAACGCGGTGTCGATGCCGCACACGTGGCCCAGGCCGGTGGCGAGGTGCACGAAGGCGTGGCCGCCGGCCACCGCCACGGGCACGTCCGAGAACGAGGGGACGGTGTCGCCGAACACGCCGAAGTTGTTGCTGCCCCAGCACCACGCCTTCTGCGCCGTGTCCAGCCCGCAGGTGAAGCCGTTGCCCAGGGCGAGCTCGGCCCACGCGTGGCCGCCGGAGATGGGCGTGACGGGCGCGAACTGCGAGGTGCCCACCGGCAGCCCGGCCGAGCCGCCGGAGTTGACGCCCCAGCAGTAGCCCGCTCCCCCCTGCTCGATGCCGCAGGTGGTGTTGTAGCCGCCCACCACCGAGGTCCAGAACCGGTTGCCGGCGACCTTCGCCGGGGCCGTCACGTCCGCGCCGGGCGCGCCCGTGCCCGCCGCGCCGTTGGAGTTGTCGCCCCAGCAGTACGCGTCCGAGGTGGTGCCCGTGGAGTCGTACGCCAACCCGCAGGTGTGCTGGTAGCCGGCGCTGATGCGGGTGAATCGCATGCCGCCCTGCACGGGCGCCGGGTAGTTGCTGCCGGCCGTGCCGCCGTTGCCCAGCGCCCCCCGGAAGTTGCCGCCCCAGCACCAGGCGCTCCGGTCCGGCTGCAGCGCGCAGGCGTGCGCGTAGCCCGCCGACACGTGGCTGAGGACGAAGGGCACGGGCACGGCGCTCACCGTCACCGTGGCCGACGCGCCGATGCCGCGCGTGCCCTGCTTGGCGTCGATGCGCGCGGTTCCCGGCGCCACGGCGCGGATGGTTCCCAGCGAGTCCACCGTCGCGACCGCCGGGTCGGACGACGCGAAGGTGAAGCGCCGCTCCGCGATGGCGTTTCCGTAGCCGTCCTTTGCCGTGGGCACCAGGCGCGCCGTGTCGCCCACCGTGGCGGAGAGCGTGGTGAAGCTGAGCGACACCGAGGCCACGAGCTGCACCTGGATGGACACCGTCGTGGGCGGAAGCGCGCCGTAGGTGGCGCTCACGTAGGTGTATCCGTCGCCCACCGCGAGGATGTGCCCCGCCGTGTCCACCGTGGCGATGGACGGGTTGGCCGCGCTCCAGGTGACCCGCAGGCCGGGGATGAAGAACTGGTTGGCGTCGTACACGGCGGCCGTGGCGGTCACGGGCTCGCCGGGGTCGTGCAGCAGCACCGTTCCCGTGGGCAGCGCGGCGACCGAGGCGGGCTCCTGATAGACGCGCACCAGCACCGTGTCCTCGGGCGCGGCGGCGGGTCCGGTGGCGATCACGCCCAGGCGGGGCCCCGCGGGACGGGCGTCGCCGACGGGGGGCGGTGGGGGTCGGTCGGTGGCGGAGTAGCGGACGATCACGCGGGCGGTGCCCACGGCGCGCGCGATCACCTGGCCGCCGGAGTCCACGGAGACCACCGCGGTGTCCGGCGTGGACCACTCACCCGAGCCGGCGGCGACCGGGTTGCCCGCGCTGTCGTAGGCGGTGTAGGTGAGGGATGCGTACTCGTACAGCGAGCGCATCACCAGGCTGTCGGGCGAGGCGACGATGCGGGTGACGACGGGCGATGCCGGCCCCGTGGAGGGGACGACGGTGACCACCGCCGATCCGCTGCTTCCTTCCGACGTGGCCTGGACGACGGCCGTGCCCGGGGCAACGCCGGTGACGTCGCCGAACGCATCGACCGAGGCCACGGCGGAGTCGGTGCTGGACCAGGCCACCGGGCGCGAGACGGGGTTTCCGCTGGAGTCGCGCACCGTCACGCCCAGGGTGACGAAGCCGCCGACGGCCACGGTGGCCGAGTCGGGTGTCACCTGCACGGAGGCCACCGGCGCCACCACGCGCACCAGCGACAGGCCCTCCACCCCGGTGGGCGCGAACGCCGAGACGTGGACGTCGCCGCCCGCCACGCCCGTCACCAGGCCGGTGGCGGAGACGGCCGCCACCAGCGTGTCGCCGCTCTTCCACGTGGGCTCCTGGCCCGTCACGGTGCGGCCGGCGGAGTCGATGAAGACGGCGGTGAGCTGCACCGTGCCGTGCAGCGGCACGTATGCGGTGTCGGGCGTCACCTTCACCGCCGCCACGGCGCCGGCCGCCAGCACCTCCACCCGCGTGGTGCCGTGGATGCCCACCGTGCCCTGCGCGGAGGTGAGATACGCGGTGCCCGGGCCCACGCTGCGTCCCACGCCCGTCACCGGGTCCACGCGCGCCACGGAGGTGTCGGACGAGGAGAAGGTGAAGACGCGTCCGCGGATGGTGTCGCTGTTGGCGGCCAGCGCGGCGGGCGCAAGCCGCCCCGAGTCGCCCGCCACCGTGTGGACCACGGAGTCCACCGCCACCCGGGCGACCATCTGCACGCGCACCGCGACGGAGTCCCCCGACGCGCCCGGGAGCGCCGCGCGGATCCACGCCGTGCCGTCCGCCACGCCGCGGATGGCGCCCGCGGAGTCCACCGCGGCCACGCCAGGGGCGGAGGACGACCACGGCGGCCGCGCGCCGGGAATCGGCTGGTGGTTGCGGTCGGTGACGGAGGACGCGGCGGCGACGGGCTCGCCGGGGTCGTGGATCGCCGCGGAGTCCGGCCGCACGTCGATGGCCGCCGGCGACTGGACGACGCGGACGAGCGAGGTGTCCGCCGCCGTGCCCGCGGTGCCGACGATGCGCGCGCTGCCGTTCGCCCGCGCACGGGCGACGCCCGTGCCGGCATCCACCGTCACCACGGCCGTGTCCGGCGTCGACCACGCGAGGGACGGGGGTGCGGCCGGGCGGCCGTACTGGTCGTATCCATCCGCCCGGAAGCGCACCGTGTCGTCCACCGCGGTGAGCGTCGCGCTGTCCGGCGAGACCACGAGGCGCGAGAAGGCCGGGGCCGCCAGCACCGTGACGCGCGCATCGCCCGACGCGGCGCCGCTGGTGGCGCGGATGGTGGCCGTGCCCGCCCCGGTGCCCGTCACCAGGCCCGCCGGCGAGACCTTCGCCACGGCGCTGTCCAGCGTCGCCCACACGGGCTGCCGGCCCGCGAGCGGGGCGCCGCCGGCGTCGCGGACGGTCGCGGCGAGCTGCACCGCGCCGCCGGCGTAGATGGTGGCCGTGTCGGGCGCGACGACGACGCCGGCGGCCGGCGTCGGCAGCACGGTGACGAGCTTCGCCGCGCTGGCGGACCCGCTACTCGCGGTGATGACGGCGGTGCCTTCGCGCACGCCGGTGGCGAGGCCGGACGCGCTGACGACCGCGTGCGTGGTGTCCGAGCTGGACCAGGCGACGGCGCGGTCCGCCAGCACCACGCCGCCCCCGTCGCGGAGGGTGGCGGTGAGCTGCACGGTGCCGCCGGGGAGGACGGTCGCGCTGTCGGGCGCGATGGAGATGGCGGCGACGGGCACGCGGGCCACGATGCCGTAGGCGCTGAACCCGCCGATGGCGCCGCGGGCCACGCGCGCCACGCTGTCCACCGTGCTGCCCGGCACCTCCTCCCATGCCGCGCCCGCGATGCGCTGGAGACGAAGCTCGCCCGCGGGGTAGCCGGCGGGCAGGCGCGCGGGATCGTACCTGATCGTCAGCGCGGCGGGCACGGAGAAGCGCGTCCCGTCCGGCGCGAAGTGGTGCACGGAGCCGCCGACGGTCCGCTCCGGGGCGGGATACGCGGCCTGCGGGGTGATGGCGATGCGCACCGGCGCGGCGAGCGCGCCCGCGGGGATCACCAGGCGCACCGTGTCGCCCGCGGTGGCGACCACGCCGCCGGCGGGGCCCACGGGCTGCGCGGCGCCCGGCTTCACCGTCACCTTCACCTCGGCCGTGAAGCCGCCCGCCAGCGCCAGCACCGATCCGGCGCCCGCGCCGCGCGCCGTCACCAGGCCGGCCGGCGTCACGTCCAGCACGCCGCCATTGGTGCTGGTCCACGTCACCGGCGCGTCCGCCACCGGGTTGCCGCGCGCGTCCACCGGCGCGGCGGCGTACGTCACCGTGTCGCCCACCAGCAGCGTGTCGAGCGGCGCCGTCACGCGCAGCGCGCGCACCTGCTGGCGCACGCGGACGAGCGTGGTGTCGCGCAGGTCGCCCGCGGCCGCGACCAGGCGGGCGACGCCGTTCGCCCGCGCGACGGCGCTCGGGCCCGCGGCGACGTCCGCGATCGCCGGGTCGAGCGACGTCCACGCCAGCCCTTCGCCGCCGATGCTGTCGCCGGTGGCGAAGAGCAGCATGCCGGTGAGCCGCGCCGTGTCGCCGATGCTGGCGAGCGGGCCCACGGAGTCCGGGACGGAGATGCCGGCCGCGACGGGCGCGATCGCCACCTCCACCGGCACCACCTGCGCCGCGTGCAGCCCGGCGCGCGCGGTGCCGCGGAACAGCTCGGCCGCGTCGCGCAGCAGGGTGACGGCGACGGCCACGGAGTCCGCATCCCCCTTCGGCGCGATCTCCAGCGACAGGCGCGTGTCCTCGCCGGCGGGCGCGAGCGCCACGGTCGTGTCCGCCACGGCCTCGGCGCCGCGGGTGACGCGCACGCGCAGCCGGTTGGCCTTGTCGAACGCCCCGCGCGCGCCGGCCGACTGCACGGCAGCGCCCATCTGCAGGCGCACGGCCAGCGACGACGCGGACGCGGGATGCGGATGCTGCGCCGGGTTGACGAGAAGGTCGTCGCAGGCGTAGAGCGCGGCGCTGCCCAGCACGGCGGCCAGCGTCCACGCCGTCGCGGGGCGCAGTCGGCGAAGGTTGATGCGCACGGGATCCATCGGGAGGGCCATCGGGGCTGGACGCCCGCACCACGGCAAGGGACGCGGGCGGGTGGCGATGTGCGGTGTCGGCAGGGATGCTCGCGCGGCGGAACGTGCCGCGAGCCGCGGGCGGAGCGGGGACCTGCGCCGCGGACGCAGGGATCGGCTCTCAAGATAACGCACCGTGCCGCGTTTCCAAGCATCCCGTTCGGGAACGGGCGTTCCGTTGACGCGAGATGATATGCGCGCTTATATTATGCCGTCGAGACTCTCGGGATCACATCCTCCACGACGAAGGAGCTTCGGATGACGATGCAGACTTCCCTCTTCACGCCGCGGCCCGCCGAGCCTCGGGCTCCACGTGCGGGCGGCGAGCTGCCGGAGGGATCGAGATCGGCCCCGAAGCCATCCTCCGAAGGAAAACACGGGGAGGCGGCGGCCGAGCAGGGGACGCGCTACTGGGTGGGCGTGGTGTCCGCCGAGCACGTGCGGCGCGGGGTGGGCGGCGGGTTCGCGCAGCTCTGCCACGGCAAGGCGGCGCCGCTGCGGCGGATGCGTGAAGGCGACTGGCTGATCTACTACTCGCCGGCGGAGAAGATGGGCGGCGGCGAGCCGGTGCAGTCGTTCACCGCCATCGGCCGGGTACGGCCCGGCGCGGCGTACGAGGTGGAGATGGGCGGCGGCTTCGTCCCCTTCCGCCGCGACGTGGCGTACCGGCCGTGCAACGCCGCGCCCATCCGCCCGCTGCTGCCGGACCTGGCGTTCCTGCCCGACAAGTCGCACTGGGGATACGCCTTCCGCCGCGGCCACCTGCAGATCGGCCGCGACGACTTCCTCCGCATCGCCGCCGCCATGGGCGTCGATCCAGCCTCCGTCGAGGAGCCGACTTCCACGGAGCCGGCAGATGGCTGACCGACGGAAGGGCCGGGCGGGGCACGCGCCGACCGAGCCCACCGCGAGGTCATCGACCGGGACGTTGGATGCGAGCCCGTCGCCCGAGAAGGCTCGGACGCGGACGCCGGCGGTGGAACCCGCGCCGGAATCCGCATCGGGCGGCGATTCGACCGACGTGGGGTGCTTCAGCTCGCGCTTCGCGGGGCCGGCGGAGAGCCCGGGCCTGCTGCTGTGGCAGGCGACGAACGCGTGGCAGCGGAAGGTGCGCGCGGCGCTGGAGCCCGTCGGCGTCACGCACGTGCAGTTCGTGCTGCTTGCGAGCATCGGGTGGATGGAGCACGCGGGCGGCGCCCCCACGCAGGCCGCCCTCGCCCGCCACGCCCGCACGGACGCGATGATGACCTCGCAAGTGCTGCGCGCGCTGGAGACGCGCGGGCTGGTGACGCGCACCCCCGCGCCACACGACGCCCGCGTGCGCCTGCTTGCGCTCACGGACGCTGGTCGCACGCTCGTCGCCCGCGCCCTCCCGCGAGTGGAAGCGGCCGACGTCGCCTTCTTCGCCGCCGCCGGCGCGGAGCTCGGCGAAACCGTCGCGCTGCTGCGCCGCCTGGCAGGCGGAGACGGCTGATCGTCCGCCCGGCGTCAACCGGCCGCCGCGTCCGCGTCTACTTGGATCGACCGTAGATCACGTGGAAGCGGGTCGTGCGGGGCGAAGGGGAAACCGCGCAGGGCCGTGCGTCAGCTCGCGTAGCGGCGCGTCATGCGGGCGCAGAAGTCGGCGAACTCGGACACGTTGCGGGGGGGGCTGGTGTAGTGCGGCACTACGCCGGCGTGGTCGGGGGTGAAGCAGAAGGTGACGGTCAGGTCGAACTCCTCCAGCGCGTTCATCTGCCGGTCGAACCATGCCAGCGCGCCGGGCTTGTGGTCGTCCGACCAGGAAAGGCCCGTGCGCACCTTCCGGACGCCCAGGTCGCGCAGCCGGCGCACCATGTCGTCCAGCCGCGGGTCCTGCCAGTGCACCCACTGGCAGATGCCCAGCTCCTGCGCATAGTCGGCGAAGGCGCGGAGGGCGGGCTTGGGCGTGCCGTCCTCACGCACCAGGCCCATGTGGTAGTGCCGCAGGTAGCTGGTGCCCTCGGCCCGCCGGTGCCGCGTGAGGGCGTCCCAGGCGCCGGGCAGGTCGAACAGCGAGTACCAGTGGATGCGCTCCGCCCGGCCGATCAGGATCTCGGCGGTGCGGCGCAGCCCCTCCACCTGCAGGCTCTCGGACGCGAAGGTGGAGACGCCCACCTCGGTGACCCACACGGGCAGGTCGGTCACGGCGCGCACGGCGTCCAGGCGCTCGGGCCACTCGTCCACGCCCCACAGGTTCCAGTCCAGGGGAAAGCCGTGCACGGCCACCACGTCCACGTGCTGCAGCGCGCCCTGCCGCCCCATGCGGGCGACGAAGCGCGGGTCCACGGGCGAGATTCCGCCCAGCACGCGCTTCACGGACGGCGCCTCGGCGTGCACGGCCTGGCCCGCCTGGCGCACCATCTCCGCGAACACCTCCCATCCCGGATCGACGCCGAAGTCCCAGTGCGAGGTGTTGTTCGGCTCGTTCCACAGCATCACCGCCTCGACCATCCGCGTCCCCTTCCGTCGCTCGCCCCGGGGCCGCGCCCGCGCCCCGCCGCCGTCCGGCGCCCCCACCGTCCTCGGTCCAGGGTCCGGCATCTACAAAGAACGTTCCGCGAAGCCGGCGTGCGGCCCCGCGGAAGCGTCGTCCAACCCGTATCTGCCGATGCGGGCTACGGTTGCGAACCCGCAAACCACCTCACGCCGGCACCAGGCCCTCCGCGGCGGCGGGCAGCCACGGCTCGTCGCCGCCGTCGGCGGGGCGGGCGGCCAGCACCTGGATGGCGGCGCGGTAGCCGTTCAGCGTGCCCACGTCCACGTACGCCTCGCCCGCGCGCACGCCCAGAGCGCGGCCGCCCTCGGCCAGCCAGGCGTTCACGAGCGTGCCCACGTACTCGTCCTCACGGCCCCGCCTGCACCACAGGTCGTGCAGCTCGCGCAGGATGGCGCCGGTGAGCTTGAAGGCGCCCCACACCCACTCCGTGCCGGGCCGCGGGTGCTTCACCTGGATCTCGCGCACGTTCCCGTCGCCGTCCGTCACCACCGCGTCGAAGAAGCGGGGCTCGTCCACGGGAAAGAGCAGGAACGAGAGCGCGCCGTCGGGCAGGTGGCACAGGCCGTCCTCGGGAAACCAGACGGTGTCGGGAAGCCCCACCACCACCTGCTCGTGCGGGGGGATGAACGGCAGCGCGCGGAACACCGAGTCGCACAGCCCCGACGGCCGCGGCTGCACGGCGTAGCACACGCTGGCCGAGCCGACGTCGCCGCCGTAGTACTGCACGATGTCGGACTTGCCGGGCGAGATGACGAAGCAGATGCGGTCCGCACCCGCGCGCAGCATGCGCTCCACCAGGTACTCGCTCACGGCGCGCGGCCGCTCCACCCCGCCGTCGTGCCGGCTGCCCACGGGAAGCAGCTCCTTGCTGAACGCGAGCGGCTGGATGCGGCTGCCCGCGCCCGCCGCCGGTACGATTCCCCACATGGGCTTACGCCTCCATCGCCAGGGCCTCGCCGTCCTTCTCCCCCACGCCGTCCCTCTCCGCCGCTCCGCCATCGACCCCGGGATATCCCTCGTTCGATGACGTCGGATACGACGCGCCGACCGCATCGCCCGAACCACCGGCATCCCCGGAGCCGCCGAACGCCGTCTCGTCCACCGAATCCGCCGACAGCGCCGCGTCCAGCAGCCGCTCCAGCTCCTCCGCGCGGCGCTCGGACGTGTGCTCCGCCAGCGTCCGCTCCCGCGCGGCCCGGGCGACGCGCGCCAGCTCCGCGTCCGACAGCTCCAGCGCGGCCACCGTGTCCGCCGCGGTGCGGGCGATCAGGATCTCCTCGCCGGGCGTGAAGAAGCCTTCCAGCCCCTCCCACGCGTCGCTCAGCAGCGGGGTGCCGCACGCCGCCGCCTCGAACAGGCGGCCGGAAGGGCACCACCCCATCTCCGCCATCGCCCGCCGCGTCACGTTCAGCGTCAGGCGGCCGGACGCAAAGAACGTGGGGTGCAGCGCGGGCGGCAGGTGCTCCACGAAGAAGATGTTCTCCGTCCACGGAAAGTCCTGGGGATACATCGCCCCGCCGATGGCGAAGCGCGCGGCGGGCATCGCCCTCGCCGGCCGCACGAACAGCTCCTCCAGCGCCGCCTGCCGGTCGGCCGCGTAGGTGCCCAGGTACGACAGGTCGGCGCGGAACGCATCCTGGGGCGGCACCGCGCGGTGCACGGCGGGGTCCACGTGGCCGTAGAGCGGCGCCACCCGCCGCGCGCCCAGCCGCGTCCGCAGCTCGCGCAGGGCCCGGCCGCCGGTGTAGCTGAGCACCAGGTCGAAGTCGCGGAGCCCGCGCGGGCCGACGTACGCCACCTCGCGCCCGCCGCTCAGCGCGTCCAGCGTCACGGGCGTGTCCAGGTCGTAGAACGCCTTCACCGCCGCGCGCGAGTCCAGCGCGAGCGCGGTCGCCGCCAGGGCGTCCACCTGGTACGAGGTGACCATCGCCACGTCCGCGTCGGCCAGGTGGCGCCGCGCCGCCGGCAGCGCGTCGTCCCAGCCCGCGTACAGCACCAGCTGGCCGCCGGGAAGCTCCCAGAGATCGCGGTTGGCGGCGTAGTACGGCACGTCGCGCTCGAAGAACACCACCCGGTGGCCGCGGCGGATGAGCGCGCGGCAGAGGCCCCGCCAGAGCGTGGCGTGGCCGTTGCCCCACGACGAGCTGATCGAGAGGCCGAAGATCACCAGCTTCATACGGGGAGCGGCTCTCCGGTGGGGGGGGGTGGGAATCCGTGCGGCTCCGCGGAGGTCGCGCCGGGGTCCGCGCCGCCCGCTCCGGCGCGGCGGGGTGCGGCTGCGCGTGCAGGAAGCGGCGCCGCCCGGGTAGCAGCCGTGGCGCTCTCCGCGCGGCGTGTTACGCCCGCCGCGTGCCTGCCCCGGAACGAAGCTTGCGCCCCGCGCCGGGGCCGCGCCCGTGTCCCCACCCGCGCCGCCGTCCAACCCGTCTCCGCCCCGGAGCAGCCCGCATGAGACTCGCCCCCCGCGCCGCCCTCCTGCTCCTCGCCGCGGCCGCGTGCGCCGGCCCGCCCGACTCGCGCCTGGGCTCACGGGCCGTGCAGAGCGCGCTGCCCGTCACCACGCCCGCCGCGGCGGCGTCCGCCCAGTCCGACAGCGCCCGCATCGCCAAGCTGGAGGCCGAGGCCCGCGCCCTCGCCCGCGCGACCGGGTGCCGGCAGGACGCCGAGTGCGCCGTGGCGCCCGTGGGCAGCCGCGCCTGCGGAGGCCCGCGCACCTACGTGCCCTACTGCCGCGCCACCACCGACACCGCCGCCCTGAACGCCAAGCTCGCCCAGCTGAAGCGCGCCGAGGACGACTACCTGCGCAAGAACGAGATGATGTCCACCTGCGAGATGCGGACGCCGCCCCCCGTGATGGTGGAAGGCGGCCGCTGCACCTCCGTGGCTCCCGCGGCGGGCAGCCGCGGCCCGCAATAGGCGGCCGGCCGGCTGTCGCGTCCCGCCCCTCCTTCCCGGCCCGCGATCGGCGCGGAACGCCGCCTCCGCGCCTGCCACGCCCGGCGGGCGATCGGAGTTCCAGCCGGGAGCTTCATGCCCCTGGTGCGATGCCCCTCGACGCACGGGCCTCCGCCTCGACGGACGTGCGCCTCGACCGAGCCGTCGACGGGGGGATTCAGCACGCATCACGCGATCCGTATGACGGGCGGATGAAGACGATCCTCACGATCGGGCACAGCACGCGGCCCATCGACGAGTTCCTGGGCCTGCTGCGGGAGAACGGGGTGGATCTGCTGGTGGACGTGCGGCGCTTTCCCGGGTCGCGGCGCCACCCGCAGTACGGCTCCGACGCACTGGCGCGCTCGCTGGCGGACGCGAGCATCGACTACCGCCACGAACCCGACCTGGGCGGCCGCCGGGCGGAGAAGCGCGGGCCCGACGACGCGCCGTCGCCCAACGCCGCGTGGCGCAACCCGCAGTTCCGCGCCTATGCCGACCACATGGACGCGCCCGAGTTCCTGGCCGCCGTCGCCCGCGTGCTGGCCCACGCCCGCACGCGCGCCGTGGCGCTCATGTGCGCCGAGGCTGTGCCCTGGCGCTGCCACCGGGGCCTGATCGCCGACCTGCTGGTGGCGCGGGGGCTGGCCGTGGCGGACGTGATCGGCCCCGGCCGCGCGGAGCCGCACGTCCTGTCCGCGCACGCGCTGATCCTCCCCGGCGGCCGCGTGGCCTATCCCGGGCCGCAGGCGCCGCAGGGCGAGCTGTTCGGCGGCTGAGGGGGCGGGCCCGGGCGGCGCCCGCCCGGAGGGCCGAGCACAGGGCGCCCTTCTTGCAGCCCGCCCCGGTGCTCGGCGCCACGTCCGAAAGCGCTCCGCCCGGCCCCGGGTCCGCTCCGCAGCGCGCGGATCGCGGGGCGCGGGCCGGCGCCGCATCCCCACCACCCCGCACTCCCATGCCGCGCACCATCCTGCTGGCGGAAGACCACGAGGACAACCGGATCGCGCTGATCACGGTGCTGGAGCACGGCGGCTACCGCACCCTCGCGGCGCGAAACGGCAAGGAGGCGGTGGAGATGGCGTTCGAGCACGCGCCGGACCTGGTGGTGATGGACCTGGCGATGCCCGTGATGGACGGCATGGAGGCCATGCGCGTGCTCAAGGCCGATCCGCGCACGGCGAAGATCCCCATCATCGTGCTCACGGCTATGGCGCTGTCCATCGACCGCGAGAAGCTGGAGGGGCAGGGGTTCGACGGATTCCTCACCAAGCCCTGCATGCCGCCCTACCTGCTCGCCGAGGTCCGCCGCTTCATCGGCGAGACGGAAGCCGAGCCCGTCTGAGCCTCCGGCGCCGGACCTCGCCCGCGCCCGTTCCCGCGCCGATCGAGCGCATCCGTTCCGTGGCCACCGTTCCACGGGGATGAGCCCCATGCCTGGAACGATGATCGCTCCCGCGCCGAAGCCAGGAGCGATCGTGGGATGACGAGCCCGCGCGAAACGTCCACCGTACCTGCCCTCGCCCGCTTGCGCGAGAGGTTGGCCGCGCAGAAGCGGCCGGGTGAGGGCCCCCGTTACGTGCTCAGCGACACGTCGCGCAGGTAGTCGAACGGGTAGATGCCCGTGCGGTGGCCGTCGCTCCAGTCGAACGACAGCGCGTAGTCGCCCACGTACCGCACGGCCCGGGGATGCACGTCCAGCGGCACGCGCGCCGGGTCCAGCAGCGGGCGTCCCGTCATCTCCTCCACGCATCCCGCGCAGGGGCAGCACAGCCGCAGGTAGCGCGGCGGATACTCCGACACCGCGCCGTCCTTCCACCGGATCCGCAGCTCCGTCCCGTCCTCCGTCGGCCCCACCTCCAGCGGGGTCGTCCTGTCGCTCGCCGCCACGCTGCCTCGCTGGTTGCCGTTGCGCGCTCCCGAACGGCCCCGGCCGGCCTCGTGGGAAGCCCGCCGAACAGCCGTCGAACTGCAAATATTCGCAGGGAACGAAGCTAGACGGCGTCCCAGGTGGCCGCAACGGATCACGCGCCGGCGGGGTGCATCCGCACTCCGGGGTCGCTGGACGGATCGCCGGTTCGCTGGACGCCGGCCGGTGCTCCCATCCGGCATTGCGGCGGAACCAATGGTGCGTATCATCAATCTCGAACGCGTTCGACTCCCTCTCCACACGCACCCGCACCCGGACCCGCAGATGACCGACGGCGCCGAAGCGCCCGCGAGGACGGCGCGGGGCGAGCAGACGCGGGCGCTGATCGTGTCGACGGCGATCGAGCTGTTCCGCGAGCGGGGGTACGAGGAGACCACCATGCGCGCGGTCGCCGAGCGGGCGGGCGTGGCGCTGGGCAGCGCGTACTACTACTTCCGCAGCAAGGACGAGCTGGTCCAGACCTTCTACGCCCGCACGCACGAGGAGCACCTGGCCGCGTCCGCCGAGGTGCTGCGCCGCGAGCCCACGCTGCGCGGACGGCTGGCGGGGGTCATGCGCACCAAGCTGGAGACCATCGAGCCGTATCACCAGTTCGCGGGCGTGCTGTTCCGCAGCGCGGCCGACCCGGCCAGCCCGCTCAACCCGTTCAGCGAGCCGTCGCGCCCGGTGCGCGAGCAGGCGGTGGAGCTGTTCGCCGAGGTGGTGCGGGGCGCCACCGACCGCCGCGTGCCGCCCGACCTGCGCGCCGAGCTGCCGCACCTGCTCTGGCTGTACCACATGGGCATCATCCTGTTCTGGATCCACGACGCCACCCCCGGCCGCCGCCGCACGCGCCGCATGGTGGACCTGTCGGTGGACCTGATCGTCCGCGCCGTGGCCGTGACCAGCTCGCCGCTCATGCGCCCGCTGCGCACCAGCCTGCTGCGCCTGCTGAAGGAGGTGGAGGCCGCCGGCGCGCCGGAGCCGGAGGGCTGAGCGCGGGCCCGGCGGACCACGCCTCGTTCGATCGGGCCTCAAGGGGCCGCCTTCCGCGTGATGGAGGCGGCCCCTCGCGCATCCGCCGGCGCGCGGTGGAACGCGGCGTGCACGGCGGGCGCCCGCTTCGCCGCGGTGGCCGGCGGGCGGGGAAACGGGTGACCAGGAGGACGGAGATGCGCAGCTTTCGGATGACGAACGCGGGGTGGGCGGGCGCGCTGGCGCTGGCGGCGGGCATGCTGGCGGGAGGCGCGGGCACGGCGGCGGCGCAGCGAAGCGACGCGGCCATCCTGGGCGAGGAGGCCGCGGGCAACCGCGGCGAGGTGCTGATCGGCAACTGGGTGGCGGCCCACGCCCAGCGCCCGGCCGTGCGCACCTACGCGCGCACGCTGGTGCGCGACCACGGCGCCGGGCTGCGCCAGGTGCAGGCGGCGGCGCGCCGCATCCACGTGACGCCGCAGGCCTCCGCCGGCGCGGACAAGATGCGCGAGTCGCAGGACGCGCTGAACCTGCTGAAGGGCAAGCACGGCGCGGAGCTGGACGCCGCCTTCGTGCAGCACGAGATCGAGGACCACCGGCAGGACATCGCGGACGCCCAGAAGGCGCACGACGAGGCCCACAGCGCGGCCGTGAAGACGCTGCTCGCGAACACCATGCCCGTGCTGCGCCGCCACCTGCGCCAGGCCGAGGCGCTGCAGGCCGCCCACCCCGCCGCCGCGCGGCACCGGTAGCCGCGGTCGATCACGGGCGAGCGGCGACGCGGGGCCGCTCGCCCGTCCGCGGAGGCGTCATCTCCCTGATGCTGACGCGCGACAATTCCGGAGAGATCCGAGCCTCCCGTAAGGCACCGGGCATGAGACACACCCCCCTCGTCCGCAGTGCAGACGGAGCGGGCGAGGGGGCTTACCGCTTCTTCCGCCCGCGCTTCGGGGGAGGGACGGCCACGCGCTCGGCGGCCTCCAGCACCGGCGCGGCGCGGGGGCGGTCGGCGAACCAGACCACCGCGGCGCTGTCGAGGTGGCGGAGGGCGCCGGCGGCCAGGCCCCGGTAGACGACGAGCACCAGGTTCCGCAGGCGCGCCGCCTCCACCTTCCGCAGCTTCTCCTCCAGGTACTCCGGCGTCCAGAACCCCACCACCTCCACCAGCGCCTCGCGTCCGTCCGCGTGCCGCAGGGTGAAGTCGGGCAGAAAGCGGTCGGGGCCGCCGGTGACGGGCGTGGCCTCGCGCAGCAGCGTCCATCCCCGGTCCGCGGGGATGCGCTCGGCGAAGTCGTCGGCCAGCGCGCGCTCCCACGACGAGTCGAAGCCGGGCTCCGCGGGCGCGGCGGCGCCGGGCAGCGTGTGGGCGTCCAGGCGGAAGGGGCGATTCCCGCCGGGGCGCTCCACCTCCGCCTCCAGCCGCCACCCGGGCGCCCGCGCCAGCGCCGGCACCAGGCGCGCGAAGCGGGCCCCGTAGCGGTCGCGGCGCACCACGAAGGCGGCGGCGGGGCCCGTCAGCTCCAGGCGGAAGCCCTCGCCCTCCGCCTGCACGGTGTACATCAGCCGCGCCAGCTTCACCGCGCGGAACAGGTCGCGCCATCCGCCCTCCACGCGCAGGGTCACGCGCACGGCGCGCAGCAGCACGCCGCGGGCAAGCTCCAGGTTGTACGCGTCCAGCAGCCCCGCGCCGTCCAGGGGTGCGGCCCGCGCGAGCAGCCGCGCCGTGGGGGCGTCGGCGTACAGCAGGCGGTGCACCTCGGCGGGCGTGGTCTCCAGCGCGGCGGCCGCGTCCTCGTACGGCCGCTCGGCATCTCCGGAGACGGGCGGCCAGCGGCGGCCCCGGGCGCGGAACAGGGCGTCGCGCACGGCCTCGGCGCGGTCGGCGCCCTGCGGCGGGCGGAAGTCGCAGCGGTCCAGCAGCGTCTTGGCCAGGCCCTGCAGGCGGCGCACGTCGCGGACGCGGCGCTCCTGGCGGCGCAGCGCCTCCTCCACGCGGCCGCGGGGGCGGCCCTCCAGGCGCCCGACGAGGCGGCAGAGGCGGTCCAGGAGCTCGACCGTGCGTTCGCGCCTGGGGAGGAACTCCACCTCCAGCGCCCCGTCGCGCTCGCGCACGAAGGGCTCCACCTGCGTGCCGTGCAGCATCAGATGCCCAGCCCGAGCTGCCCGTCCGCCTCGCCCCGCATGCCGGCGCCGCGCTTCTGCGACGCGTAGAACTCGTGCGTGCCGGCCGAGACGATCTCCCAGAACGAGGCCACGGCGTCGCCCTGGCGGCGCAGCACGCGGCCCAGGCGCTGCGCGAACTGCCGGCGCCCGCCGCGCGTGCTGTCGCCCAGCACGATGCCCAGCTTGGCCGCCGGCACGTCCCACCCCTCGTCCAGCACGCGCACGCTGGCCACGGCGCGCACCTCGCCCGCGGCCACGGCGTCCAGCACCGCCTTGCGCTCGGAGGCGGGAGTGTGGGCGGCGACCAGCGGGATCGCCAGGCGGCGGGACACGCGCTCGGCGGCGTCGGCGCGGCCGCAGAACAGGATAGCCGTCTCCGCCGGGAACAGGCGCAGGATGCGCTCGGCCTCGCGCAGCTTGGGCTCGGACAGCGCCACCACCCGCTCGCGTTCCAGGTACGCGCGGTACGCCCGCCGCGCCTGGGGCGAGCGGCGCGTCTCGGCCACGAACACCCGCCACGCGTCCACGGGCTCGGGATAGCGCTCCGCGTAGCCGCGCGCCGTCCAGAAGCCCTCGTACTCTGCCGAGAGCCGGTCGTAGCGCGCGCGTTCGTCCGGCGCCAGGGCCACGAAGCGGCGCTCCAGGGCGAAGCCGGCCAGCTCGGCGTCCGTCATCTCGCCCACGGCGCGGCGGTAGACGACGGGGCCCACCAGCCGGCGCAGCTCGCGGTCGCGGCCGTCGGGATACGTCGCGGTCAGCGCCAGCCGGCGCGCGGCGGGGGCAATGCGCAGCGCGTCGTGCCACCCCTTAGCGTCGCCTGCGGCAGTGTCGGCCAGGTGGTGCGCCTCGTCCAGCACCAGCAGCCCGAAGCGCCCGCCCCAGCGCTCCAGCAGGGCGAACGCCGAGTGGTAGGTGGTGACGGTGATGGGGCGCACCTCCTTCTCGTCCGCGTAGAACGCCCCCACCGCGTCCGCCCCGAAGGCGTCGGCCAACTGTGCGAACCACTGCGCCACCAGCGCCCGCGTGGGCGCCACCACGCACGCGCCGCTGCCGCCCTCGTGGATGGCCCGCAGCGCCACCAGCGTCTTGCCGGCGCCCGTGGGCAGCACCACCGTTCCGCGTCCGCCGCCCTCCGTCCACCGCCGCAGCGCCTCGGTCTGGTAGTCGCGCGGCTCGCGGGGGTCCAGCAGCGGCGCATCCAGCGCCTCGGGCCCGGCGCCCGCCTCGCGCACGCCGCG
>JAQBQD010000049.1 GCA_028287185.1 Gemmatimonadota bacterium
GGGGATCACCCGATCCCATCCCGAACTCGGAAGTTAAGCCCCGCTGCGCGGATGGTACTGCCGGGGCCACCCGGTGGGAGAGTACGGCGCCGCCGGCCTACACCTTCACGAACGCCCGTTCCCTCGCGGATCCAGCGAGGGGACGGGCGTTCGTGCGTCCGGAGACTTCGCCCACCGAATCGGCGCGAGCACGTGCGCGGAGCGGGCGATCGGGTCCAACGCGCGTCGTCGGCTGAGGCCGGCGCGGTCACAAGCGAGGGTCGGCAGGGCGCGGCCGCCGCTCGCCTCTGCGTCGCGGAGGTGGAGCGGCGGCGAGGTCGTCCTTGAAGGCCGAGCGCATAGAACAATGGGGGGTTCTGTCTACGCGGACGGCGGTGCAACAGGAGCCGGAGGCAGTCATCGGCCGACACGACTTCCCCCGTACATGGCGGCGTCACACTCGCCGCTGGGTTCCTGGCCGTTCCGCGACGTGGACGGCGGCGATCCACGACCGATTGCCAAAGCTGTGCGAGATCGTGCTGGGGCGGCGTCGCGATCGCAGGAGCCGCGACAGGTCCACGGCTCAGCGGGGTAGAACACCCGTACGTAGTTGGGGAGCAGAAAGGGGCAGGGGGCTGTCTCGGATGATCAGGGACGCCGAACTGCGAGGCGGACGCGAAGAGGGGGGAGCCCGAAATTCCGGGCTCCCCCCTCTTGCGATCTGCTTGGAACGGTGCTTACTGCGTGACGGTAAGCACGCCCTTCATGCCCATGGGGGCGTGGGGGTCGCACTGGAAGTGGTACGTCCCGGCCGCCATGGTGACGGGCACGTCGTAGCTTCCGCCCGCCGCCAGGTACGCGCTGGGTGCGGGGAGCTGGACGCCCGCCGGGTTGTCGGCGGCGGGGAAGTCGACGTTGTGCTGCGTGACGCCGTCGGTGGTGAAGTGCAGCACATCGCCCACCTTGGCCGTGATCTCGGCGGGCTCGAACTTGCCCGCGGCGCCGCCGTTGGTGGTGAGCATCTTCACCTCGATGGTCTTGCCGGCGGTTGCCGGCGCGGCGGCGGGGGCTGTGGCTGGAGCGGCGGGCGCCGCCGAGGTGGCCTCATTGTTGCCCGCCGGAGCGGCGGACTGGTCCGTCTTCTTGTCGCCGCCGCAGGCGGCGGCGAAAGCAAGCAGCCCCAGCAGCGGGAGCTTGGCAAGGTCGCGCGCGAAGGTGCGCATCTACATCTCCTGATCTTGAGTTGCACGGCACGTCCCGGGAGCTTCCGGGACAGCGGAGAATTGTAACGGGCCGCCCAACGCCCCGTCAGTCGGGAATTGCGCGAGGCGGCCGGAGGGTTCCTCCCCACCGCCCGTGCCGCGGCGTGGGGAGTTTCCCGGCGCCAAGGTACACGCGGCGCCGGTGGGCGTGCAATGGCTACGCCCGGCCCGTCACAGGCCCAGCGCGGCGCGGATGGTGGGGGGGATGCGCTCGGCGGTCCAGGGGGGGCTGAAGGTGAGCTCCACCTCCACGCCCTCGACGCCCTCCACTTTCTCCACAGCCTCGCGGGCCTGCTTCAGGATGTCGCCGGCGACGGGGCACATGGGCGAGGTGAGCGACATGGTGACCTCCACCCGGGCGCCGTCGATGCGGATCTCGTAGATGAGGCCCAGGACCACCAGGTCCAGGTTGAGCTCCGGGTCCTTGACGGTCCGGAGGGCTTTGCGGACTGCGGCTTCGGTGACCATCTCTCGGGGGGCTGCGGGTGCGGCGGGACGCGCCCCGCCGATGGGTGGAATATCGGCCGGGAGCCCGGAGTGTCAAGCGATGCGCTAGGCGCTTGCCGCCGCGCGGGCGGGCAGTATCTTGTGCATGCCGCGGGCGTGGAGCCCGCCGCGCTTTCCTCCAGGTCCGCGGGCGCTTCCGGCCGGCGCGGACGGAAACCCGGCACACGCACGCAGCCCATGCAGAACGGCCCGGAACGGCGCATCCGCAGGATCGCCGTGAACACCGGCGGCGGCGACGCCCCCGGCCTGAACGCGGTGATCCGCGCCGTGACGCTGGCGGCGCTGCACGAGGGCTGGGAGGTGCTGGGCATCCGCCGGGGCTACATGGGGCTGCTGGAGGCCGAGGTGGACGGCGAGCCGGGGCTGGTGAACCTGACGGCCCACGCCGTCCGCGGCATCACCCACCTGGGCGGCACCATCCTGGGCACCACCACGCGCGGCAACCCCTTCGGCCTGGAGGTGCGGCAGCCGGACGGGACGTGGGGCACCGTGGATCGCTCGGACGAGATCGTACAGCGCTTCCGTGAGCTGGGCATCGACTGCCTGGTGGCCATCGGGGGCGACGGGTCGCTGAACATCGCGCACGCGCTGCATCGCAAGGGGCTGCCCGTGATCGGCGTCCCCAAGACCATCGACAACGACCTGCGGGCCACGGACGTCACCTTCGGCTTCCAGACGGCGGTGGAGGTGGCGACGGACGCCATCGGGCGGCTGCACTCCACGGCCGAGGCGCACCAGCGGGTGATGATCGTGCAGGTGATGGGGCGGCACACGGGGTGGATCGCGCTGGACTCGGGGATGGCGGGGGGGGCGGACGTGATCCTGATCCCCGAGATCCCCTACCGCCTGGACCGCATCGCCGCCAAGGTCGTCGAGCGCGACCGGGCCGGGCGCCGCTTCAGCATCATCGTGGTGGCCGAGGGCGCGCGGCCGGCGGACGGCGAGCCCAGCTACGCCGACGCCACCGGCCGCTACGGCGGCGTGGCCGACGCGATGGCGGACGAGATCGAGCGGCTGACGGGCAAGGAGGCGCGCACGCTGGTGCTGGGGCACATCCAGCGCGGCGGCGAGCCCATCGCGTACGACCGCAACCTTTCGCTGCGCTTCGGTGCGGCGGCGGTGCGCTGCATCCGCGACGGCAGCCTGGGCACGATGGTGGCGCTGCAGGGCGGCGCCATCCGCGCCGTGCCCCTGGAGGACGCGGTGGGCGAGATCAAGCGGGTGCCGCTGGACGCGGACCTGCTGACGGCGGGACGGCAGCTCGGCGTCTCGTTCGGCGACTGACCCCCGGCGCCCGCGGTCCTCCGTCGGCCGCCATCCTTGGAAGAGATCTTCAACCCCAGACGGTGCGCGAGCTTGCGTCCGACTTTCCCCGAATCCACCGAATGCTCGTGACCACGGAGCCCTCCGCCGCGCCGCAGGGCGGGACGGTGCCGCCCGGGGGGGGCGACCTTTCCGCGCTGGCCGGCATCGCGCTCGCCTTCTCGGGCGTGCCCCTGGCGGGCACGCCCGAGCAGGTGGCGTCCGCCTCGGTGGAGGCGGTGCGGCGCGTGGTGCGCGGGCCGGTGTCGCTGGCGGTGCCCACGCGCCCCGTTCCCCTGTCCGCGGGCGACCCGCGCGACGGGCTGAGCCTGCTGGCTCGCTTTCCCGCGCCGGGCGGCGAGGGCGAGCTGTGGGCGGGCGGGGACGGCGCGGGGCTTCCGGACGAGGCGCGGGCGGCGCTGGTGGAGCAGCTCACCCGTGTCTGGCAGATCCAGGAGCTGCGCGCGGCGCAGACGCTGGAGCTGGACCAGCTCCGCTTCCACCTGAACGCGCTGCAGCAGGTGGCCCGCACGCTCGCCGTGGTCCGCGGCGCCGAGGAGACGGAGCGGCTGGTGCTGGACTCGGTGGGCGAGGTGTTCTTCGCGTGGTGGGCGGCGCTGTACCACACGGACGGCGAGCAGTACACCTGCCGCGCCGTGCGCTCGCTGCGCGGCGAGTCGGTGGCGTACGCCATCCCGTCGCGGGTGGTGCGCGCGGTGGCGGCGCCCGGCGAGCCGCCGGTGGTGCCGGGCAAGGACGCGGAGATCCGCGACCACGTGCCGGCCGAGGTGTCCGTCGTGGCGCCGCTGGACCTGGGCGAGGGGAACGCGGGCCTGCTGATCCTGGGCCGCCGCATGACGGACGCGCCGTACGAGCCGCACGACCTGGCCCTGCTGCGCGCGCTGGCGGACGCCTCGGCCATCGCGCTGCGGAACGCGGAGCTGGTGGACCGGCTGCGCGCGCAGGCCACCATCGACCCGCTGACCGGGTGCCACAACCGCCGCGGCTTCGACGAGATCCTGTCGGTGGAGTTCGCGCGGGCGCGTCGCTACAACCGGCCGCTTTCGGTGGTGCTGCTGGACATCGACCACTTCAAGCACATCAACGACGACTTCGGGCACGAGGTGGGCGACCACGCGCTGCAGCGCATCGGCCGCGCGGTGCGCCACACCTTCCGCGCGACGGACAGCGCCTGCCGCTACGGCGGAGAGGAGTTCGCGCTGATCTTTCCCGAGACGGGCAAGGAGGAGGCGTTCCGGCTCGCCGAGCGCCTGCGCATCCTGATCGAGCAGCTTCCGCCCAACGCGGAGGTGCCGCGCTCGCTCACCGCCAGCTTCGGCATCGCCTCGTTCCCGGACGACGCGGTGGAGACGGCGGAGCTGCTGCGCGCCGCCGACCGCGCCCTGTACCAGGCCAAGGCGCGCGGGCGCAACCGCGTGGAGCTGGCCTGAGCGGCCGGACCCAACGACACCTTCGATCCGAACGGAGACTCCCATTCCTACGCTCACGTCCAAGCAGCGCGCGCACCTCCGCTCGCTGGCGCACCACCTGAAGCCCATCCACCACGTCGGCAAGGAGGGCGTCACCGAGGCGGCCGTCCGCGCGGTGCAGGAGGCGTTCAACACCCGCGAGCTGCTGAAGGTGAAGGTGCTGCAGGAGGCGCCGGTGGACGTCCGCGAGGCCGCCGACGACCTGGCGGGACGGGTGGACGGCGCCGTGGTGGTGCAGACCATCGGCCGCACGGCGGTGATCTACCGCCCCGATCCCGAGAAGCCGGAGATCAAGCTCCCGGGCTGACGTCCGCGGGAGGTCCCGAGGCCCGGTCCGTCGATCGGCCGGGAACGGCGAAGGGGAGGAGGCGCCGCGTGCGCCTCCTCCCCTTCGCCTTCACGTCTGCCGAAGCGACGTGCGGATCAGTAGATGTAGACGGGCGTGCCGACGGGGACGTGGTCGTACATCCAGAGGATGTCGTCCTTGAGCATGCGCAGGCAGCCGTGGCTGGCGGCGTCTCCCACGGAGGCCTCGTTGTCCGTTCCGTGGAAGTAATAGCCGTCCTGCATCTCCAGCTTGGCGACGCCCAGCTTGCCGCGGTACTGGCGCTGCGGGCTGCCCCAGGGGGGGATGATGACGGAGTTGCCGCGGATGGGCACCTGCCCCGCCGGGTACCCGGCCAGCGAGTTGGGCGGCGCGTCGCTCATGTCGATGATGCCCATGTGGCTGCGGCGCGCGACCTGGATGTAGTGCCAGTTGGGCGGCACCCAGACGGGGTCCTTCTCCTTGGCCGTGATGGCCATGCGGCCGCGGGGCGTCTGGAAGCGCTTGGTCCTGCCGTCGATGACCAGCGTCTCGCCCGACCCCACGGCGACCGGCGCGCGGAACAGGGTGTCCCTGCCGCGCAGGTACAGCACGCGGCGCTCGGCGAGGGAGACCACGAGATAGGGCCGGTTGGGGGGCTCCACCGCCTGCTGCCGGCGCTCCAGCGCCTTCACGCTGTCGGCCATGCGGGCCACGCTCTCGGCCTCGGTGCGCTCCAGGAAGGCGAGGGTGCGGGTGTCGTGCGCGTACGCCATCTCGGCCACCTGGCGCTTGAAGCGCTCGTTGACGGCGTAGGCCGAGGTGGCGCAAAACAGGCTGACGGCCACGACGGCCAGCAGGATGAGCGCCAGCGTGGCTCCCCTGTGGTCGAAGAAGATGCGCCTCAGGCGCCCGGGCGGGGCGTGGTTGCGGCGCTCGGGCGTGCCGGAGCGGGTGGTCCTGTCCTCCATCGAGCCTCCTGCTGCTAGTAGATGTAGACGGGGATATCGGGCTGGATGGCGCCGAAGATGGCCGCCAGGTCCTCGCCGTGCACGGCGAAGGAGCCCGGCATCACCGCGTCCTTGAACGGTCCGGTCTGCGGCTGGCTGTAGATGCGGGTGCCGTCGTCCAGCACCAGCACGTACGTCCCCAGCCCCCCCGCCACTTGCCGCGCGCCTTCGTCCGGCACGGGCTGCCCCTGCGCCACGTACACCCATTCGGGCACGGACAGCGTGGGCGAGGTCTCCTTCTTGTCCAGCGAGCGCTCGCCCAGCGCGCGGACCAGGCGCCAGGTGCGTCCGTCGGGCGCGGTGACGGTGGTGTCGGGGCCGACACCCACCTTCACCTGCCGCAGGACGGCGCGCCCGCTGTAGAGGTACAGGACGGAGTCCTTGGTGTCGATCGCCAGGTGCAGGCCTTTCTGCTGCAGCGCCTTGAGCCGCAGCTCGCGCTGCAGCAGGGCGATGGCCAGGTCCGAGCGCCGTGCCCGCGAGTGCAGCACGTTGTCCTGCGTCTGCTTCTCCTGCGCCGTCATCCGCGACTGGATCTGCGCCGTCTCCGTGTGGTAGCGCGGGATGCGCGACGCCACCACCGCCGTCGCCGCCACGAACACCGCCGCCACCGCCATCATCCCCCAGAAGAAGAACGGGTGCGCCTTGCGGAACGGCGCGCGTGCCGGGTTCTCGTTCATCTCCGCCTGTTCTGGATGGTCCGTGCGTGGATTGCGAGCCTGCCGGAACGCGCCCTGCGGCTGCAAGGAGCGTTCCGATTCTCGTAAGTGGTTCGAAGGAAATACTTTGAAGCGCAAGGGAAGGCGGGAATGGCCCTCATCCGGCGTCGGAAACCCGCCCCCCTCTCCTGGGCGAGGGAAGGAACGGACGGCGGCGGGTGATCGAGCCGCCCACTGCGACTTCGCAGGTGAAGCCCTCGATACGGGTGCGGTGAGAGCCCGCTACTCCATCGGCGCGAACGCGTTCACCTCGTCGAACCACCGGCGGGCGACCTCGGGAAGGGTGGGGTTGGTGTAGATCTCCGGCGCGGGGTGGTGCACGAGGCGCACGATGCGCTCGGCGGCGTCCTCCACGGACTGCGCCTGCATGGGCGAGGGGCCGGACGCCGCGGTTGGCGACACGGCCGCGGGCTGGGTGTCCGGATCGGCGTTGGCGGCGAAGTCGGTCGCCACGATGCCGGGCATGACGAGGGAGACGTGGATGCCGGGCCAGCGCTCGCGCAGGTCCATCCGCAGGTTCGTGGTCAGCGAGTGAGCGCGGCCTTGGAGGCGCTGTACGCGGAGCGGATGCTCGCCATGGGCACGCGCCCCAGGAAGGAGGAGACGTTGATCAGGTGCCCGCGCCCGCGCTGCTGAAAGTGCGGCACGATCGCCTGCATCCCGTAGAGCGCGGACTTCACGTTGGTCGCGATCATGTCGTCCACGTCGGCATCCGTCAGCTCCAGCACCGTGCGGGCGATGCCGCGGCCCGCGTTGTTGATCCACACGTCCACGCGCCCGAAGCGGCGCAGCGCCTCGTCCCGGATGCGCTCCACCTGCGCGCGGTCGGTGACGTCGGCCACGACCGTGTGCACGTCGCCGCCGATCCCGTCCGCCACCGCCTTGAGCGCGTCCTGCCGCCGCGCCGCGAGCACCAGCGCGTGCCCCCGCGCCCCCAGCCGCCGCGCGACCTCCGCGCCGATCCCGCCGCTGCCGCCCGTGATCACCACCACCTTCCGCTCTTCGCTGCCCTCCATGCCCGCCTCGCTTGCGATGGGGTGGTCGTCGCTCCGCATCTGCCTGCGCTTCTCTCCGTCCGAAGCATCGCAGGACGACGGTGTGTGCCGGGCGATCTCCGTCCGGTCAAAGGACGGACGCCCGTCCGCACCGCAGGCCGCGTTCCGCACGGTCCGGCGCGGCGAGGTGAGGCCCACGTGCGCGGCTACCTGCCGCTTGAAGGGGGCGACGATCGCGTGCCTCGCCCCCCCCAGCCGCGGGTTGCAGGCTCCGGCCCGAAGGCCTCGCGCGCGGCGATCCCGATGCACGAAGGAGGGACGCCGGCGGTCCGCGGCGTCCCTCCTTCGTTCGCTCGTCAATCTCCGGCTCCATCCGTCCGGCGGTGGATCAGCGGTCGCGCACCATCTCTCCGCCGATCCAGTGGCTGGGCAGGTCGACGGCGACGCGATACGTGTAGTGCCCGGGCCGCAGGGGCTTCTGGAACACGACCGCGTCGACGGGGGTGATCGCCAGGTGCTGGTCGCCGATGGTGGCCTGCACCGCGCCCTCGCCGCCGGTGCGGGGCACGTCCTGGTAACCGCTCCGGCCGGAGGGCCCCAGCACGTCGGCGGTCACCGGGCGGTCGCCGGACCGGAACGACACGTCGTGCAACTCGTAGGAGCTGGTGTTCTCCAGCCGCACGTAGATGCCGTCGGACCGGAACGGGTTGTCGCAGGACGCCAGCAGGATGAGCAGGGCGGCTGCGGCCGCGCGGCCGGCGGCGGGGGCGAGACGGGGGATCATGTCCTCTCCACGGTGGGATGGGGCGGATGCTCATCGCCGACCCGGGAGAACGTCCCTGCCGCGCGATCCGGACAGGCCGCGATCGGCGAACTGGATGCGTCCTTCCACCTTCCGGCGGCTTCCCCGGGTTCCCCACCACCGTCCCGGTGCAGGTCCCCTCCGCCGGCCGGCTCCCAGGCCGGGACGGAAACCTCGGAATCCGCCTTGCCGTCCATCGGATCGCCGCTGTCGAGCCAGGCCATCAGCACCGCGTAGCCGAACAGCAGAACGCCCGCCGCGTGGATGCCCTGCGAGATGCCCTGGTCGTGGCTCAGCCATCCCATCCGCCCCAGCAGGTACGCCCAGTCGTGCTCGCCGCCGCCCACCAGCGGAAGCTCCTGCGCGCGGGCGTCCCCCACGTAACGTGCGACGTTCCACAGGTTCTGCGCCACCCAGACGAGCACCACGTGCGCCGCGAACCGGTCGCCGCGCCGCCGGAAGTACGCGACGAAGCAGAGCGGGAACAGCACCTGGAAGAGGGAGCCGCCGGCGAACTGCAGGAACTCGCCGAAGGGAGCGAACACCAGGTGGCCCGTCTCGTGGATGGGCAGGTCCACGGAGTCCAGCAGCCCGTAGGCGTCCGGCGTTCGGATGCACCACACGCCGTACAGGCCCAGCGCCGCGACAAGGGCCTGGCGCATGCGCTTCCGGTTGATGGGATTCGCCGTCGATTCCATGAGGGTTGCGCGAGGGAAGTGGAGGGCGGGTGCCGCCCATCCGCCGTCTCGCCCGCCGGTTCCGCGGCTGCGTGGGCGAGAGGCGCAACGGCGAACCGCGGAGTCGGAGCGAGGACGGCCGCGGGAGGAAGAGGTGCGCGGCGGAGGGAGGCCGCGGCCGCGCGCCAAACGTTGCCTTGACCATTGCGTGCGGCGCGGCAGTATTGGCCTGCGCACACGTGCCGCCGCCGCGCGAAGGGCCGATGTCCGGGCGGCATCCACTCCCGGTCGTGGAGGGCGCCATGGACAAGCAGAGCGCACGCGAGGACCGTCCCCTGCCCGCGGTGCAGCAGCGCAACTTCCGCGCGGTCGCAAGGGCGGACAAGAAGATCCGCGACCTGACCGCCGCGCGGACGGCGGCGCGGCAGGCGCGGCACGCGGCCATGCTGCGCGTCTTCGCCGAGCTGGAGAAGCACCCCGAGGGCTACAGCCACGAGACCCGCCGCGCGGGCGAGGTGCAGGCGGAGCCGCTCACGCGCGAGCGGGTGCGGGAGCTCAGGAAGAAGTACGAGGACCAGGCGCTGCGGCAGGACCCGCCCAAGAACCCGCGTGGGGGGCCCGGGTGCGCCGACTGCGAGGACATCTTCGAGTGCTGGTGCGCCTTCAGCGCGGGCCCGCTCTGCTGCTACGTGTGCTTCAGCTGGAAGGTCGTCCGCTGCTACTTCTGAGGGCGGCCGGTTCCCGATCGAGCGCGCGGGGTGCGCCGCGGCCCTACACCCAGCCGCGGCGGCGGAAGAAGGCGAACAGGCCCACCCCGATGCCGCCCATCAGCGCCAGCGCCCACCCGTAGCCGGAGCGCCACGCCAGCTCGGGCATGAAGCGGAAGTTCATCCCGTAGATGCCGGCCACCAGGGCCATGGCCATGAGGATGATGGACCACGCCGCCATCACCCGCATGGTGACGTTGAGCTGGTTGGAGGCCACGGAAAGCTGGCCCTCCAGCGTGGACGACAGCAGGTCGCGCAGCGTCTCGATCTCCTCCACGATGCGCAGGGCGTGGTCGTACACGTCCTGGAAGTAGAGCTGCAGGTCGCCCTCCAGCATGGCCAGGTCGCGGCGCAGGATGCTGCCCACCAGGTCGCGGACGGGGCCCACCACGCGGCGGAACAGCGTCAGCTCGCGGCGCAATGCCAGGGTGGCCTTCATGTCGTGCCCGTCGCGCCCCTCGAAGACGCCCGCCTCGGCGCCGTCCACGCGCTCCGAGAAGTGGTCCAGGATGGGGAAGTAGTCGTCCACCACTGCGTCCAGGATGGCGTGCGCGATCGCGCCGACGGAGCGGAAGCTGGCGGGCGAGGCGCGCCACCGCGACAGCGCCTCGGCGAACTCGCCGATGCGGTGGTCGTGCACGGTGACGATGTAGTGGCGGCCCAGGAAGACGTGGATCTCGTTGAGGGCCACGCGCCCGCGGTCGGCGTTGATGCGCGCGGCGTACAGCACCAGGAAGTGGTAGCCGGGATAGCGGTCCAGCTTGGGCCGCTGCCGCCCGCGGATGCAGTCCTCCACCGCCAGCGGGTGGAAGCGCAGGCTGTCGCGCAGGAAGACGGCCTCCGCCTCGCCCGGCCGCGACACGTCGATCCACACCAGGGGCGGCCGCTCGGCGCACCCCCGCAGGCCGTCGCCGGGGTTGCGGACGAAGGCCACGGCGGCGTCCAGCGGTACCGTGTGGCACCCGGTTCCCGTGTCGGCGAAGGCGCGGACGCGGGCGGCCTCGAAGTCGCCGTCGTCCAGGCTGGGGTCGGCGGCGAGCTCCCGGTCAGCGGGCACGGCGGCGTTCGTACGCGGGGATGGTGTTGGTGAGGAAGGCCACGATCACCTCCAGCGCGCCGATCGCCACGTGCGGCACCCACACCTCCTGGTCGAACCCCAGCAGCCAGGGCGACGCCGCCAGCAGCAGCCCTGACAGGGCGTCCAGCCACAGGTGCGCGGGCATGGGAATGCGCCGCACGGCGCCCAGCTCGTAGTCGGTGAGCAGGCTGTACACGAGGGTCGCCGCGCCCAGCGCCATCGGCACGGTGGCCGCGGCGCCCGTGCCGTCGAAGCCGAGCAGCCAGGGGAGCGCGATGAGCAGCACTCCCACCAGGTAGTCCAGCACGCCGTGCACCCGCGTGGTCAAGAAGCGCATCGTCCCCGTCCCCTCCGTCCGAAAGAAAGCTCCCCGAACCGCAGTCCCCGCGCGGCTTCGCAAGCGCCGCGCCCACCTACACCCCGCGCAGCTCCGCCACGTCGCCCCACTCCACCAGGGTGGCCGCGATGGGCGCGGACACCAGGTGCCGTTCGCCGTCGGCGCTGATCAGGTGAAGCTGCCCCGTCTCGCCGTCCACCAACACGTTCACGTTCATGTACTGCTCCGGCGCCGCGCCCACGCCCACCAGCACCCGCGCCGCCCGCGAGGGCTGCGCGCCGTGCCCGTTCAGGTCCGACCATCCGATCGCCATGAGGTCTACCTCCGCTGGATTTTGGATGTTGTGTCGATGGTCCCGCGCGTTCAAAGCGTCGACTGAACTTCGTGCCGCGTCCTTCCTCAACGCCACCCTTCCAATCTTCCGGCGCGGTCCACGGCCGGCGCGGCGTCGGGGTGGAGCCAGGCGGCCAGCAGCTCCACGCCGTCCACCACGCGCGGGCCCGAGCGGCTGAAGTACGCGCTGTGGCCCACGGCCGCATGCCCGGCGTCGATCGTGGCGCCGGCGAAGGCGCGCAGGCGGTCGCGCGCGGCGTCGGCGTCGGCGCGGGCGGCGTCCATCGCATAGCCGCAGGGCACCAGCAGCAGCCGGTCGTGGTCGATGCGCTCCACCTCGGCCCACGGCACCTCCACCGAGTGCCCGCCCGGCCTGCCGAGCAGCGACCCGCCGCCGGCAGCGACGATCATCTGCGGGATCCAGTGGCCGGGCGCGAAGGGCGGGTCCAGCCACTCCAGCGCCAGCACCCGCGGCTTCGGCCGTCCGTCCACTGCGCTCCGGACGCGCTCCAGCCGGGCGCGGAGCGTGGCGACGGTCTGCTCGCCGCGCGTGGACTCTCCCGCGGCGTCCGCCACCTGCCGGACGGTGGCGAGGATCTCGTCCAGCGTGTGCGCGTCCAGCGACAGCACCCGCGGCGGGTGCTCCATCCGTGAAACCGCCTCGTGGACGGACGGCGTCGGCACCGCGCACACCTCGCAGACGGCCTGGGTGAGGATCAGGTCCGGCTGCAACTCGGCCAGGGCGGCGGAATCGACCTCGTAGACGCTTCCGTGCTCCATCATGCAGCGCCGCACCTCGGCGTCGATCTGCGCGCTCGTGAGCCCCTCGACGTCGAAGCGGACGCGGCTCAGGCGCGGCAGGTGCTGCGACTGCGGCGGCCAGTCGCACTCGTGCGAGATGGCGACCAGGCGGTCGCCGAGGCCCAGGGCGTACACGATCTCGGTGGCGCTGGAAAGCAGGGACGCGATGCGCAACGTGCGTGGCTCCGGCGGGGGTGCGCGCCGCCGTCGGGAAGCGGGCGGATGCGCTCAATGTGGGCGTCCACGGGGGCGCCGCGCAACGCCCGCCGCGCCTTGCCGGGGCCGCCGCCGCCGTCTAGCTTCCGGGCCTTCGCCCTGTCATCCGCCCGGAGAGCGCCGCCATGCACATCATCCGCGAGCCCCGCGTCACCGTCATCGCCCGCCAGCAGTTCATCGCCCCCGAGCACATCCGGTGGCAGAGCGACAGCGAGGTGCCCGGCGAGGCGCTGGCCGAGTTCGCGGGCCGCCTGTGCTACCTGTCGTTCGGCGAGGACGCGGGCCTGGAGGGCGGCCACAAGAGCATCCCCGGGCGCACCACCAACCAGTCGTACCTCGCGAACATCCTGCGCACCAAGCACGGCAGCGTGCTGGAGCACGCGGTGTGGAGCTTCCTGTTCGAGGGGGTCAGCCGCTCGCTCACGCACGAACTGATCCGCCACCGCGCCGGCATGGGATACAGCCAGCTCAGCCAGCGCTACGTGGACGAGTCCAACATCGCCTTCGTGGTGCCGCCCGAGATCGAGGAGGGCACGCCCGAGTTCGACCGCTGGGAGGATGCGTGCCGGGCGTCGCTCGACTCGTACCGCGGGCTGCTGTCCGACCTGACCGACCGCGTGGGCGACGACGGCCCGGCGACAATGCGGAAGAAGCGCGCGCGCCAGGCCGCCCGCTCCGTGCTGCCCAACTGCGCCGAGACCAAGATCGTCGCCACCGGCAACGCCCGGGCGCTGCGCCATTTCTGCGAGTCGCGCGGCAGCGGGTCGGCCGACCTGGAGATCCGCCGCCTGGCCGGCACCGTGCTGCGGGCGCTGCACGCCGAGGCGCCCAACATCTTCGGCGACATGCGCCTCGTGGAGAGCCCCGACGGCATCCACACCGTCGAGACGGACAACCCCAAGGTCTGACGGAAGGCCGCCTACGCGCCTGCGCCCGCGGCAGCGTCCCTTCCCGATCGCCACCTCCCGCGATCCGCCCATGCGTACCCTCACCCGCGCCACGCTCGTCCTCGTCCTGCTCGCCCTCACCTCCGCATGCGCCCCGGCGCGCGGCATCCCCGCGCCGGCCCCGGCGATGTCGACGGCAGCGAGCGCATCGGCCGACAGCGCCTGGGTCTCCGACGCGCTGTACTTCGGGATGGACAAGCCTGCGGGCGGCACGATCAGCGACGCCGAGTGGGAGGCGTTCCTGCGCGACGTGGTGACGCCGCGCTTTCCCGCCGGGCTGACGGTGTCTACGGCGCGCGGGCAGTGGCGCGGGGCCGACGGCGTGGTGGCGCGCGAGGAGAGCCACGTGGTGCAGGTCTTCCACGCCCCGTCCGCCGCCGCCGACTCCGCGGTGGCCGAGATCGCGGCGGAGTACAAGCGCCGCTTCGGGCAGGAGGCGGTGATGCGCGTCCGCAGCCGCGCACAGGTGTCGTTCTGAGCGGCGGCTTCCACCTCGCGGTTCCGAGCGCACCGCCGAATGGTGAACGTCCGCGCCGTGTCGGGCGTAAGCATCTAACCCGAAACTTACGGCCGGCCGTCGATCCTTCTGCCGACGGCGCCGCATCGTCCGACCGCCTTCGCTTCTTCCGATCCTCATCCCATGACCCACGCCGTTCCCACGCTTCCTCCGCTTCCCTTGGTGGGCCGCGCCGACGAGATCGAGCGCCTGCGCGCCGCCGTGGAGGACGCGGCCGAGGGGCGCGGCGGCACGCTCTTTCTGGCGGGCGAGAGCGGCGTGGGCAAGACGCGGCTGGCGCGGCTGGCGGCCGAGGAGATGGCGCGGCGCGGCGGCGTGGCGGCCACGGGGCGCTGCTACCCGATGGAGACGGGGGTGCCGTACTCGTCGGTCTCCGACGCGCTGGGCGCCATCCTGCGCGTGATCGAGCCCGCGTCGCTGGCCACGCTCACCCGCGGCGGCGAGGCGGAGCTGGCGTCGCTCTTCCCGTCGCTGGCGCCCGCGGACGCGGCGCGGCCCTCGCTGGACGGCGACCCGGCAGAGCTGAAGACGCGCCTGCTGTGGAGCTTCACCCAGTTCCTGGGACGCCTCGCCGCGCGCCGCCCGCTGCTGCTGGTGCTGGAGGACCTGCAGTGGGCCGATCCCTCGTCGCTGGAGCTGCTGCACTTCGCCGCGCGCCAGGTGTCGGGCCGCGAGCGGGTGCTCATCCTGTGCACCTACAATCCCGCCGAGCGCGACCGCAACCCCAACCTGCGCGCCGCCGAGCAGTCCCTTCTGGGGATGGGCGCCGCGCGGACGGCGACGCTCGGGCCGCTGTCGCACCCGGAGACGGCGGAGATGGTGCGCACGCTGTTCGGCGTGGAGGAGGCCGCCACGCGCGAGCTGGTGGCGCTGCTCTACGGCTGGACGCGGGGCAACCCCTTCTTCGTGGAGGAGACGCTCAAGACGCTGGTGGAGACGGGCAAGCTGCGCCCGGTGGAGGGGACGTGGATCGGCTGGGAGGTGGATGCGCTGGAGCTGCCCCGCTCCGTGCGCGACTCCGTCCTGGGCCGCATGGACCGCCTGTCGCCCGATGCGCGGTCCGTGGCGGACCTGGCCGCCGTGGTGGGCGCCCGCGTGACGTACTCGGCGCTGGAGGCGGTGAGCGGGCTGGAGCCCGGCGCGCTGCTGGCCGCGCTGGACGAGCTGCGGCGGGCGCGCATCGTGGCCGAGACGGAGGACGCGGGCGACGTGGTGTACGACTTTGCCCACCCCGTGCTGCGCGACGCGCTGTACACGGAGCTGGGGCTGGCCCGCGCGCGCACCCTGCACGCGGCGGTCGCCGAGGCGCTGGAGCGCTTCCACGGGGCCGGCGCGCCGGCGCACGCGGACGAGCTGGCGCTGCACTTCGTCCGGTCCGGCAGCCGGCGGCTGGCGGGGAAGGCGGCGCGCTACCTGGCGGCGGCGGGGCGCAGCGCCCTGGCCCGCCACGCCAACCGCGAGGCCGCGGAGTACCTGAGCGCCGCGATCGAGCAGTCCGCCGCGGAGAACGGGGACGATCCGTCGCTGCTGGAGGACCTGGCCCGCGCCCGCCAGCGCCTGGGCGAGCACGACGCGGCGGTGGAGCTGCTGCGCCGCGTGCTGGAGCGGGCGGAGGCGGATGGCGACGCGGCGCGGACGGCGGCGCTGCGGCGGCGCATCGGCCTGGCGCGGTACTGGAGCGGCCGCCACGGCGAGGCGCTGGCGGAGTATGAGGCGGGCATCGAGGCCGCCGAGCGCGCGGGTGACGACCAGGCGATGGCGCGGCTGCGTATCGCCAAGGGCATGTGCCTGCAGGAGCTGGGGCGCCTGCCCGACGCGCAGCGCGAGGTGGCGGCGGCGCTCCTCCTCTCGTCCCACAGCGGCGAGCCGGCGCTGCTGGCGCGGGCGCACCGGGCGCTGCTGCTGCTCTACACCTGGACGGGGCCGCCCGACCTGGCCCGCGCCCACGGCGAGCGCGCCGTGGAGCTGGCCGAGCGCGCCGCGGACCGCGGCGTGGCCTGCTCCACGCACTGGGCCATGGCGATGGTCGCCGGCCTCACCGGCGACTCGGCCGCCGTGGCGCGGCACCTGGCGCAGGCCGAGCGGCTGGCGGACGAGCTGAACTCGCCGCTCTGGCGCCTCTGGATCTCGGAGATCGCCATCGAGTACGCGGCGGGCACGGGCGAGTGGGATTCCGCCGTGGCGCTGGCCGAGCGCAGCATCGCGCTGGCCCGCAGCCTGGGGCAGAAGAACCTGCTGCCGCGGCTGCTGGTCTGGGGCGGGCTCGTCTATCTCGCGCAGGGAAAGCTGGAGCAGGGCGAGCGATTCGTGAACGAGGCGTGGGAGCTGGCCGCGGCGGACCGCGACGGGCCGCTGGACGTGCACACGGCCGTCCCCGCGCACACCGGCATGGCGGCGCTGCACGTGGCCCGCGGCGAGCACGAGCGCGCCATCGAGGTGGGGATGGCGGGGCTGGAGATCGCGGACCGCTCGGGCTACGTGGTGTGGGCCATCCACCGGCTGCTGCCCATCGTGGCCGAGGCGGCGCTCTGGCTGCGCGACGCGGACCGCGCGGCATCCATCGGCCGGCGGCTTCGGAAGGAGAGCGAGCGGCTGGGGCACAAGCTGGGGCTGGCGTGGGCGGACACCTGCGACGCCCTGGTGCTGCGCCTGAGCGACCGCCCCGCGGCCATCGCCCTGCTGCGGAACGCCGTGGACGAGCTGGAGGCTATCCCCTTTCCCGTGGACGCCGCCCGGCTGCGGCACCAGCTCGGCGAGGTGCTGGGCGACAGCGGTGACCGCGAGGGCGCCATCCGCGAGCTGCGCCGCGCGCACGACGTCTTCGCCCGCGTGGGCGCGCAGCCCGAGCTGCAGGCCACCCGCGAGAACCTGCGCCTGCTGGGGGCCCGCCCTCCGGCTCGCACGCTGGGCCTGGGCGCCGCCGGCCTCACCGGACGCGAGGCCGACATCGCCCGCCGCGCCGCCGCCGGCGAGTCCAACAAGCAGATCGGCCGCGCCCTGGGCCTTTCCCCGCGCACGGTGGGCACCCACCTCTCCAACGTCTTCCGCAAGCTGGAGGTGGGCTCGCGCCACGAGCTGGTCGAGATCGTCCGCCGGATGGACCTGGCGGACGCGTAGCGAGCGGAGCGTGTCTCCGAAGATGGAGAAGCCGAGAGGCGCCCGCGAATCGCGAGCGCCTCTCGGAGGGTGGGTCGGCGTGGGTGCGCCCGGATTAGACGGCGAGCTCCCCGTGCGGCTCCAGGTCCTCGATGTCGTGGAACTGGGAGATCTCGACCGATCCGTCGGGGAAGCGAGCCGTGATGTCGAGTTCTCCCCCCATCCCTTCGATGTAGCGCCGCAGGGTGCTGACGTACATGTCGGCGCGCCGCTCCAGCTTCGAGATCGCCGCCTGCGATGCACCGAGGGTGTCGGCCAGGGTGCGCTGCGACAGGCTGCGTGCTCGACGCAGTTCCTGCAACGGCATCGAAGCGAGGATCGCGCGGCTCCGGGCGTGGGCACGCTCCTGGCTTTCGAGAGGCATACGAGCCACAAGGTCTTTGAACTTCTTAGCCATCGATCGAACCCTCCATGCGCAGGATCTGCAAGTGTTCGTCGTACAGTCGGTCCGCCACGGGAACGAACGTCTCGTACCAGCGCTTCTGGCCCGTTTTGTCTCCGCCGATCAGCAAGATGCCGACCCGCAGCGGGTCGAACGCGTAGAGCACCCGATACGGCCGGCCGCGGTGCTGAACGCGAAGCTCTCGCATGTGCGAGTGGCGCGAGGTTGCGATTCCTGAGCTGAACGGGAATTCCAGGTGCGGACCACGAGCCTCCAGAAGATCGACGGCGGTAAGAAGCGACTCCTGTTCGTCCACACGAAGTCCGTCCCACCAAACCTCGAACTCGTCCGTATACTCCACGTCGTAGGTCATAGTATAACTTTAGTGTTATGGATGGACAAGTGGGATGAGGGTTTGGGGAGACGGTAAGCGGACGTGCTCGGCTTCTCGTGTCCGGTTTTCGGTAGTATACGCGCTCTTTGTTGTTTCTGCATCCCAGGTCCCCATCGGCTCGCATGGCGCGCCTACGTCGCCCCCGGTCGCCTACTGCGGCACCGCACGGGCCGGGCGCGCTGCCGTCCATGGCTAGAATGAGATCGTAATGCCCGGACCCGGGCTCCGCGAGCTCACCCGCGCCACCTCGCCGCCGATGCCCTCCGCCTCCACCCTCGCACATACCGCCGCCGGAGCCGTGCCGAACGCCGCTGCCGCCCCGTTCGCGGCGCGGCTCTGGGCGTATCAGCGCGAGCGCTTTCCGCTGGCGGCGTACGGCCCGCTGATGGCGACGGCGACGGTGGCGGCGGCCACGTGGTCGCGTGCGGCGCGTGGGCTCGCCGGCACGCCGCCCGTCGGAGTGGTGCTCGCGGGGCTGGCGGCGGCGGTGGCGGCTTTCTTCATCCTGCGCGTCGCGGACGAGCACAAGGACGCGGAGGTGGACCGCATCGGCCGGCCGGAGCTTCCTGTCCCGCGCGGGCTGGTCTCGCTCGCGGAGCTGAGGATGGCCGGCATCGTCGCCGGCCTCCTGGCGGTCGCTGCGAACCTGCTCGCCGCGCCGCGGCTGCTGTGGATGCTCGCACCCGTCGCGGGGTGGATGGCGCTGATGACGCGGGAGTTCTTCGCGCGCGAATGGCTGCGGGCGCGGCCGGGGGCGTACCTCGCCAGCCACATGGCGGTGCTGCCGCTGCTTCTCGCCTACCTGTCCGCGGTGGACTGGCTGGCAGCGGACGCCCGGCCTCCGCGCGCGCTGCCGCTGCTGCTGGCGGCATCCTTCGCGGCGGGCGTGGTGGTGGAGGTGGGACGGAAGGTCCGCGCGCCGGAGCAGGAACGGCCGGGCGTGGAGACGTACACCGGTGCGTGGGGGATTCGCGCGTCGACACACGTGTGGCTGGGCGCGCTGGTCGCCTCCGCGGTGGCGTGCGCGCTGGCGTTGCGGGCTGCGGATGCCGGGTGGCTGTCCATCGCGCCGCTGGCGTTGCTGCCTCTGGCGGCGATTCCGGCCCTCCGCTTCTCTCGCGTTCCGAGTGCAGTCGGGGCGAAGCGCATCGACCTGACGTCAGGAGTGTGGACGCTGGCGCTGTATGCGCTGCTCGGCGGCGGCGCGGCGATCGCGCGGGTGCTGCCGTGAGCGCGGTGATGGACGGCGCGGACGTCTCGACGACGCGGTGGATCGTCGGTGCGGGCGATGGGCTGCCGAGCCCGCTGACCGTCGGCGGCAAGGCGTACGGGCTGGCGCGCATCGAGCGTGTTGGCCTTCCCGTGCCGGCGTGGATCACCATCGCGGTGGATGCGTTCGACGAGCTCGTATTCCGAGGGTATCGCGGGTCGATCGACGAGACGCAGGCCGAGGAGATGCGGGCGCGCGCGGTTTCCGCCGACCTGCCGGACGCGTTCGCGGAGGCGCTGCGGCGCGCGATGGACGCGGCGGGGATGGACGTCGGTGTGGTCGCGGTTCGGTCGTCGGCCGTCGGGGAGGACGGCGCGGCGGCCTCGTACGCGGGCCAGTTCGCGAGCGTGCTCGGCGTGTCCGCGGTGGACGAGGCGGCGCTGCACGGCGCGATCCGGCGGGTGTGGGCGTCCGCGTTCTCGCCGCATGCGCTGGCGTACGCCTCGGCGCGGGGCATGGACGCGCCGCGAATGGCGGTGGTGGTGCAGCGGATGGCCGACGCGGCCGTGTCGGGCGTGGCGTTCTCGGTGGACCCGGTGACGGGCGCGGCAGATACGGTGGTCGTGAGCGCCGTCTACGGGCTGGGCGAAGCGCTGGTGAGCGGCGACGCGGACGCGGACACCTTCCACGTGCGCGCGCCGGGCGGAGTCCCGGGCGCCGTCGCGCGGACCGTCGCGGCGAAGGATTCCGCGGTGCGCCTCGCGGCCGGCGGCGGCACGGAGACGGTGCGCGTGCCCGAGCCCTTCCGCCGGCTGCCCGCGCTGAACGACGCGGAGGCGCGCGAGGTGGCGTCCGCCGCCATCCGGCTGCAGTTCGCCCTCGGCCGCCCGCAGGACGTGGAGTGGGCGCTCGTTCCCGCCGAGGGTGGAGACGCGCGCGAGGACCGCTGGATTCCCGGCCGCCGCCGCCTCGTCATCCTCCAATCGCGTCCCATCACCACGCTTCCGAGCGCGAACCCGTCCGCGCCCGCCGGTCCGCGGATCGGCCGCGGGTCATCTTCGGATACGCGGACGTCCCGCATCGCATCCCCCGAATCGCACACCCGCGCGGACCTTCCCGCATCACCAGATGCCGCATCGCCGATCACGCTCTCCCCGTCGCCGGACCCATCGACCGAAGCGCCCGTGGCGGCCGGCGCCTCGGACGACGGCTCGGCACCATCGAATGTGGACGGTGGGCAAGCCGTTGCCGCGTCGGTGGATGGGGCGCGAGGTGAAGTTTCCGCAGCGATCGAGGCGCGGGGCGAGCGGCGGGTGTGGGACAACAGCAACATCGCGGAGAGCTACGGCGGGGTGACGACGCCGCTCACCTTCAGCTTCGCGCGGGCGGCGTACGAGGACGTCTACCTCCAGTTCTGCCGCGTGATGGGCGTGGAGGAGGCGCTGCTGGCGGAGCGGCGCGAGGTGTTCGCCAACATGCTGGGGCTGGTGCGCGGGCGCGTCTACTACAACCTGCTCAACTGGTACCGCGCGCTGGCGCTGCTGCCCGGCTACGCGTTCAACCGCCCCTTCATGGAGAGGATGATGGGCGTGCGCGAGCGCCTGTCCGACCCGCCCGCGCCTCCCACGGCCGCCGAGCGCCGGCGCGACCTGCTGCGACTGCTGCGGGGGATCGTCGGTCTCGTCCGCCAGCACGGTGCGCTGCGCCATGAGGTGCCGGCCTTCCACGCCCGCGTGGCCGCCGCGCTGGCGCCCGTGGAGGACGCCGACCTGGACGCGCTGGCGCCCGACGAGCTGCGCGCGCTCTATGCCCGCCTGGAGAACGGCCTGCTGCGCCACTGGCGCGCGCCGCTGGTGAACGACTTCTTCGCGATGGTCTGGTTCGGCGTGCTGGGCCGCTTGGTGGAGCGCTGGCTGCCCGCCGCGCCCACCTCGCTCGCCAACGACCTGCTCTGCGGCGAGGGCGGCATCGTCTCGGCCGAGCCCGCGCGGTGGATGGCGGGCCTGGCGCGCACGGTCCGCGAGGACGACGACCTGCGCTCGCTCTTCGCGGACGAGAGGGACGACGCGGCGCTGTGGATGAGGGTATCGACCGAGCCGCGTTTCGCCGCCTTCCACGACGGCATGCGCGCGTATCTGCGCCGCTTCGGCGACCGCTGCCACGACGAGCTGAAGCTGGAGACGATCACGCCGCGACTGCATCCCGCATCCCTGATCCCGACGCTTCGCGCGTACGTGGCGATGGCCGCGCCCGTGCCCCCGAACACGCCTGAGGAGTCGCCCGTGCGGCTTGCGGCCGAGGCGCGGGTGCGGTCGGAGGTCCGGGCATGGCGGCGCGGGGTCTTCGGATTCGTGCTGCGCCGCACGCGGGAGCGGGTGCGCGACCGCGAGAACCTGCGCTTCGAGCGGACGCGGGTGTTCGGCATCGTGCGGCGCATCTTCACGGCACTTGGGAGACAGTTTTCTGACATGGGAAGGCTGGATGATCCCCGTGACATCTTCTATCTTACGCGTGACGAGATCTTCGCCGAAATAGACGGAACGGCCGTTTCCGGCGATCCGCGCGCGCTGGTGTCCGTTCGCCGCGCCGCCTGGGACGCGTGGGCCGCCCAGCCCGCCCCACCGGATCGCTTCGAGACGTTCGGCCCCGTCGCCTGGGACGCCGCCGCCGCGTCCGCCGACGTGCCCGCGGACGGCATCCGACTGGGCGCCGACGGTGTTCTCCAAGGCCTGGCGTGCTGTGCGGGCGTGGTGCGCGCGGAGGTGCGCGTGGTCCGTGACCCGCGCCGGCCGGGCGAGCTGGCCGGCCGAATCCTGGTGGCGGAGCGCACCGATCCCGGCTGGACGCTGCTCTTTCCGCTGGCGGCCGGCATCCTGGTGGAGCGCGGCAGCCTGCTGAGCCACGCGGCCATCGTGGCGCGCGAGATCGGGGCGCCGTGCATCGTCTCCGTCGGCGGCCTGCTCGCCGCGCTGCGCGACGGGGACGTGGTGGAGATGGACGGCGCGACGGGCGAGGTGCGCCGCATCTGCGCCGCGGAGGCGTGACGCGATGTCCCGCGCACTCTGCCGCCCGCCTGCCCACCCCGACGCGCATCCACCCCGTCCGCGCCTCCTTTCCCCCGCTTACGGAAGGCGCGCCCTTCCGGAGCGTCCCATGCCCGCATCTCCATCCATCCCGAGTATCTCCCTCGTCTGGACTCCGACATCCACCCTGGGTCTGCCGAACGCGGACGACGTCGGCGGAAAGGCGCTCAACCTCGCCCGCCTGGTCCGCGCCGGTGCCCGCGTCCCCGCGTTCTTCGTGATCCCCACCCCCGCGTTCGATTCCGCTCTCGGCGCACTCGGCGGATCGGGCGGCGACATGGACGCGGAGCGGTTGCGCGCGTTCATCGAAAGCGCCGGTGCCACGGACGAGCGGATGGACGCGATACTCGCCGGCCTGGCGACGCTCGGCGAAGGCGGCGCGCTCGCGGTGCGCTCGTCGGCCGTGGGCGAGGACGGCGGCGCGGCGTCGTACGCCGGGCAGTTCGACACCGTGCTCGGCGTCAGGCCCGAGGTGGGCGAGGTGTGGGACGCGGTGCGGCGCGTGTGGGCGTCCGCCTTCTCCACGCATGCGGCGGCGTATCGGCGCACGAACGGCGGCGGCGCGGCGCGGATGGCGGTGATCGTCCAGCGGCTGGTCGATCCCGAGGCGGCCGGAGTCGCGTTCTCCGTCGATCCCGTCGCGGGCGACGCGGAGACGGCGGTGGTGAGCGCGGTCTACGGCCTGGGCGAAGGGCTGGTGGGCGGCGCGCTGGACGCCGACACGTACCGCGCCCGCTTCCACGCCGCGCCGCCGTCCGTATCCGCCGACCTGGCGCGCAAGGATCGCGCGGTGCGGCGCATGGACAGCGGCGGCACGGCGATGGTGGAGGTGGCGGAGACGCTGCGCGACCAGCCGGCGCTCACGGACGGCGAGGCGCTGCGGATCGCCCGGCACGCGCGCGACCTGGCCCGGGCGTTCGGCGCGCCGCAGGACGTGGAGTGGGCGCTGGCGCCGGGCGCGGATGGCCCGCGCACGCTGTGGACGCTGCAGACCCGGCCGGTGACGGCGTTCACGCCGGCCGCGCGGCCCCTGCCCGGCGAGCGGCGCACGTGGGACAACGAGAACGTGGTGGAGCCGTTTCCCGGCGTCACCCTGCCGCTCAGCTTCAGCGTCGCGCGGCACGCGATGGGGCAGATCTTCGTGGCGTACGCCGAGGTGATGGGCGCGCCGCCGGCGCAGGTGGACGCCAACCGCGCCGCCGTCGCCGGCCTGTTCGGCCTGATCCGCGGCCGCGTCTACTTCGACCTGCACAACTACCGGCGCACGGTGGCGATGGTGCCCGGCTTCGCGCTCCAGGGCGGCGAGGTGGCGCGCGTGCCCCTGCCCGCCGACCCGCCGGGCACGCCGGCTCCGATGCCGGGCGCTCTGTCCGCCGGGCTGCTGCTGGCTGCGAAGGTGCTCGGCCTGCCCGCACGCCTCCTCCGCGAGACGGCGCGCATCGAGGGCGCGCTGGCCGACTTCCGGCGGCGCGCGGCGGAGACGCTGGACCCGCCGGCGGCGGGCGACATGGACGCGCTGACGGTGGACGAGCTGCGCGGCGCGTACGAGCGCATCGACCGCGGCCTGGTGCTCCACTGGCACGGGCCCATGCTGAACGACGGCCTGCTGGACCTGTGGATGACGGAGCTGAACCGCGTGGCCGCCGCCTGGCTTCCGGACGCGGCGCCCGGCCTGGTGAACGCCCTGATCGCCGGCGAGGGCGGCATGGTCTCCACCGAGCCCATCCACCGCCTGGACGCGCTCGTCGAGCAGGCCCGCGCCGACACCTCCCTCCGCGCCCTGCTCGCTGCCGAGACGGATGACGCGGAGGCGTGGCGGCGGCTTACGGCGGAGGGCGCGTTCGCCGCCTTCTGCGCGGAGCTTCGGCGCTACCTGGCGGAGTTCGGCGACCGCTGCGCGCACGAGATGAAGCTGGAGGCGACCACCTACGCGGACGATCCCGCCGCGCTGGTGGCGGCGCTCCGGGCGCGCGTGGACGCCCCTCAAGCATCCGCCGCCGGCGCGGACGGCCGTGGGGCGCGCATGCGGGCGGAGGCGGAGGCGTGGGTGCGCGAGCGGCTGGCGCAGGGGCGGCAGGTGGCGTTCTTCGCCGTGCTGGACCAGGTGCGGCGCCAGGTGCGCGAGCGCGAGAGCACCCGCTTCCAGCGCACGCGGTCGATGGGCATCATCCGGCGCATCTTCCTCGCGATCGGCGCGCGGCTGGCCCAGGCGGGGGCGCTGGATGCCGCGCGGGACGTGCTGTACCTGACGAAGGAGGAGCTGTTCGCCTTCCTGGACGGCACGTCGCCGGGTGCCCTGCGCCCCCTCTCGATTGCGCGGCGGGCCGAGTTCGACGCCTATGCGCGGATGCCCGAGCCTCCGGAGCGCTTCACCACCGCCGGGCCGCCCGCGCTGGCGGTGATCGAACCCGTCCGCGGCGCTCCGGCCGCCGGCGCGCCGGACGGCGGCGGGCCGAACGCCGATCTGCGCGGAACCGGCTGCTGCGCGGGGGTGGCGCGGGCGCAGGTGCGCGTGGTGCACGATCCGCGGGATGCGGGCGGCGTGGCCGGCGCCATCCTCGTCGCGCGGCAGACCGATCCCGGGTGGACGCTGCTGTTCGCGGGGGCGGCGGGCGTGCTGGTGCAGCGCGGAAGCCTGCTGAGCCACGCCGCCATCGTCGCGCGCGAGATGGGCATCCCCTGCATCGTCGGCATCCCCGGCCTGCTGGACTCGCTGGTGGACGGCGAGACGGTGGAGATGGACGGCGCCGCGGGCACCATCCGCCGTCTTTCGAGCGAAGGGTAGCGGATGCGCCGCCGCCCGCCGCCCGCCGTCGCGTGGGATTTCGTGCGCTACGCCGCGGTGTGGGAAGATGCGGACGTGCTGTGCCGCGCGCTGGCGCCGGCCGCCGCGGGAGGCCGCGTGCTCTCCGTCGCCTCCGCCGGCGACAACGCGCTCGCGCTGCTGACGCTGGACCCGGCGGAGGTCGTCGCCGTCGACCTCAACCCCGCGCAGCTCGCCTGCCTGGAGCTGCGCATCGCCGCCTACCGCGCGCTGGACCACGCGCCGCTGCTGGCCTTCCTCGGCGTCACGGAATCCACCGGCCGCGAAGCCGTCTACCACTCGCTGCGAGGCGCGCTCTCCACGGAGGCGCGGGCGTTCTGGGACGGGTCGATGGATGCCGTCCGCGGCGGGATCGTCCACGCGGGGCGCTTCGAGCGCTACCTGCGCGCCTTCCGAACGCGCGTGCTGCCGCTGGTGCAGCCGCGCGCCCGCATCGCCTCGGTGCGCCGCCCGCGGACGGTGGAGGAGCGCGCCGCGTTCTACGACGGCGAATGGGACAACTGGCGCTGGCGTTTGATGTTCCGCCTCTTCTTCTCGCGCGCGGTGATGGGACGCGCGGGGCGCGATCCCGCCTTCTTCGCGCACGTCGGCGGCGGCGTGGCGGGGCAGATCCTGTCGCGCACCCGCCGCGCGATCGTCGACCTGCCGGCGGAATCGAATCCATATCTCGCGTACGTCATCACCGGCACCTATCCGCCGGACGCGCTGCCCCGCTGGCTGCGGCCGGAGCACCACGACGCCATCCGCGCCCGGCTGGACCGCGTGCGCCTGGTGCGCGGCGCGGTGGAGGATGCGGTGGGGCCGTTCGACGCCTTCAACCTGTCGGACGTGTTCGAGTACATGGACGCCGCGCAGCACGAGCGCTGCTACGGTGAGCTGGTCGACCGCGCGAATCCCGGGGCGCGGCTGGCGTACTGGAACCTGCTGGCTCCGCGCGCCTGCCCTCCGTCCCTCGCAGGTCGCGCCCGGCCGCTGCCCGAGCTGTCGCGCGCGCTGCACCGGGACGACCGCGCCTGGTTCTACGGCGCCTTCCACGTGGACGAGGTGCTCGCATGATCCTGCCGTTCGCCCTCCCGCCCGTCGGATCGCTGCCCGGCGAGGCCATCCGCGGCGCCGCCCTGGGCGCGCTGTTCCTGGCCATCTTCGCCGCCGCAGAGCTGTGGCGCATGGCGCGGCACCCGGATCCGGAGTGGACGCGCAAGCTGGTGCACGTGGGCGGCGGGCTGGCGGTGGCGCCCATCCCCTGGCTGTTCGGCAGCGCGTGGACGGTGCTCGCGCTGGGGGCGGCGTTCGCGGGCATCCTGTGGGGCACGCGGCGCGTCGGCTGGCTGCGCAGCGTGCACGGCGTGGCGCGGCGATCCGAGGGCGGCATCTACTTTCCCGTATCAGTATGCGCGCTGTACCTGCTGGCGCATGGCCGCCCGCTCTTCTTCCTCGTCTCGCTGCTGGTGCTCGTCGTCGCCGACACCGCCGCCGCGCTCGTCGGCTCGCGCTATGGCCGGCTGGTGTATCCGGTGGAGGGGGATCGCCGGACGCTGGAGGGATCGGCGGTCTTCTTCGCGACGGCGTTCCTGTGCGTGGGCGCGCCGCTGCTCGCGAGCGGGACGACCGAGCCGGTGGCGGCCGTGCTGATCGCGGCGCAGCTCGCGCTGGTGGTGACGTTCCTGGAGGGCATCAGCCTGCGCGGCAGCGACAACCTGGTGGTGCCGCTCGCCACGCTGTACCTGATGGTGAAGATGACGCCGCACGACGCGGCCTGGATCGGGTCGCAGCTCGCGGCGCAGCTCGCCATCACGGGCGCGGTGTTCCTGCTGGCCATCCGCCTCCGCTTCGTGCGGGCCAGCGGCGCCATGGCGCTGTCGCTGACGCTGTACGGAGCGTACTCGCTGGGGGGCGGGGCGTGGCTGGTGGCGCCAGGGCTGTGCCTGGGCGCGTTCCTGGCCTTCCGCGCGGCCAGCGCGCGCCGTGCTCCGCTGGCACGCGTGGGGTTCCAGGTGCGGGCGATGTTCTGGGCGGGGATCGTGGCCGCGGTGCTCTTCATCGCCAACAACGCGCTGGAGACGCTGGTGCCCGCCGCGTTCCGCCCCGGGGTGCGGGACGTGCTGTACGTGCCGTTCGTGGGCGCCGTTGCCGCGCAGCTCGCCGCGCTCTGCCTGGCGCTGGTGGAGCATCGCCGCGGCGCCCCGCTCGCGCGGGCAACGCGGCTGACGGCAGCGGGCGCGGCGGCCGCAGGGTTCGCGCTGGTGGTGCCCGCGGCGCTGGCGGTGGGGACGGGCGGGGTGACGGCGGCGGGCCTGGCGGCGTCCGCGGGCATCTGCTTCGGCAGCCTGGCCCTGTACCGCGGAACGCGGCGCGTGCGCGGGACCTCGCACACGCACTGGGACGGCCGGCTGCAGGCGCTGAGCGTGGCGTGCGCGACGGCGCTTGTGCTGCCGCTGCACCTGCATGCGATCGGGGTGGTGTAGGGGGCTGGATCGGCGGATGGCGTCGGATCAGGGGATGAGGTCGGGGCGGGCGGCGAGGGGCTCGGGCGGATGAATCCGCGGCACCAACTGCGCGAAGCCTCCCTGCGGAGGCTGGCTCCCGGGCGGATCGAGGGGCCGCGCAGAACTCCACCGGGGCGGTGCCCGCGCCGGCGGTGACCGCGGGATCAGCCCGCATCGGGAAGGCATCGCGGGACAAGGAGCAGCGAGATGAGCGAGCGGCGGCTGATGTACTTTCGGACGGACTGGTGCGGGGTGTGCCACGCCAAGGTGCCGGTGGCGCAGGAGATCGCGCGGACGCTGGCGCTTCCGCTGGAGGTGCACGACATGGAGGGCGGCGACGGGGCGCAGCTGGGCGAGTCGCTCCGCATCACCACCGTGCCCACGCTGGCGCTGGTGGACGGCGGGCGTGCGCGCTTCAAGCTCGTCGGCGCGATGATCACGCCCGAGAACGCCGCCCACCTCGCGAGCCTCACCCGCCGCCCGGGCGACGAGCCGTCTCGAGAGGCGGGCTGATTGGACTGAGCAGGCTGGCGGGGAACGGCGATGCGTCGAACCGGTGACGACGTGTCGGCGGGGCACGGATCGAGGCGAACGAAAGACGGCGACGGCGGATCAGTTCGATCCACGGTCGCCGTCGCGAAATTGTCGACCCGTTCTGGAGCGTCCGATCCTCCCGCGAAGCACCCGCGCATCCGCACTTCGCAGCGGCATCACGCCGATCGAAAGCTCAATGCTCCGTGCCCCAGCCGTCGCGGGTGATCTGCCCGGTGTGCTCGCCGAGCGCCGGCGCGGGGCGGAAGGGCGCGGCCGGCGTGCGGTCCAGCCGCAGCGGGGAGGGCACGGTGGCGACGCGCCCGAAGGTGGGGCCCTTCATCTGCCACGCTCCCCCGCGTTCGGTGAGCACGGGATCGGCGAGCGCTTCGCCCACGGTCTGCACCGGCGCACAGGGCACGCCGCCGGCCTCCAGCATCGCCAGCCACTCGCCGGCGGTGCGGGCGGCGAAGCGGGAGGCGAGGAGGGGGATCAGGTCCGCGCGGTTCTCCACCCGGCCGGGGTTGGTGGCGAAGCGCGGGTCCTCCGCCAGCTCCGGCGCGGCGAGGACGGAGCAGAGTCGGCGGAACTGTCCGTCGTTGCCCACCGCCAGCGCGAAGGGGCGGTCGGCCGCGTCGAACGCCTGGTACGGGACGATGGTGGCGTGCGCGTTGCCCCAGCGCCGCGGCTCGCGCCCGGTGACGAGCGCGGCCTGCGCCACGTTGACGAGGCCCGCCAGCGCGGAGTCGAAGAGCGCCACCTCCACCCGCTGGCCGCGCCCGCTGCGGTCGCGCTCGCGCAGGGCCGCCAGGATCGCCACGGCGGCATTCTGGCCCGCCAGCACGTCCACCAGCGCCACGCCCACCTTCATCGGCGCGCCGTCCGGCTCGCCCGTGATGGACATCCACCCCGCGCGCGCCTGCACCGCGAAGTCGTACCCCGGGCGCCCTGCCTGCGGGCCGTCGCTCCCGTATCCGGTGATGGAGCAGAGCACGAGGCCTGGGTTCTCCGCGGCCAGGTCGTCGTATCCCAGGCCCCACGCCTCCAGCGTTCCCGGCGCGAAGTTCTCCACCAGCACGTCCGCCTCCAGCGCCAGCCGGCGCACCAGCGCGCGGCCTTCGGGCGACTTGAGGTCGGCGGCGAGCGAGCGCTTGTTGCGGTTCACGGAAAGGTAGTAGGCGCTCTCCGCGCCATCCGGCCCCGTGGCCCACGGCGGTCCCCACTGCCGCGTGTCGTCGCCGCCGCCGGGGCGCTCCACCTTCACCACGTCCGCGCCCAGGTCGCCCAGCATCATCGTGCAGAGCGGTCCCGCGAGCACCCGGCTCAGGTCCAGCACCCGCAGCCTCGCGAGCGCTCCGGGCCACGCGGCCACGGGCTCGGGCGATCCGGTCGATGCAGGCGATGGGGCGGACTCGAGGGACGCGGCAGCTTCGGGGGATGCGGCCGGGCCGGTCGATACGGGAGCGGAATCGGTGAAGGCGGGCGGATCGGAGCGGGACGGCATGGGCTCGCGCGGCAGGGGTGGACGGGCGCGGGAGCATAGGCGGGGCGCGGCGGCGCGTCAACCCGCGGGCTGCGCGCGGGATGGACCGTGACTTGCGCCCCGCGCGGCCATCCGCGGACGCGCACCGGGCGCCGGACCGCGGCGGACCACGAATCGAAGCGGAGGAGACATGCGTGCAAAGACGACGGCCCCCGCGCTCGCGCTGGCGCTGCTGCTGGCGGGGTGCGGCCACGGCGGCAACCGCGAGGCCACGGGCGAGAACGGCGGCGCGGGCGCGGGATCGACCAGCACGGTGAACGACACCGCCGTCACCACGGCGCCCAACGGATCCGCCGGGGGCGCCGACCAGGTGCCGGGCGCCACGGCCGCCACGTCCACCGCACCGCGGGCGGACTCCGCCGCGGCGGCGGGACCCGGCGGTGCGCCCTCCGCGGCGGGAGCGGTGGAGCGCGGCTCCGGCGCCACGACGCCGGGAACGGGCATCACCCCGTCGACGCCCGCCGCGTCGGGGGCCGGTGTGCCGCCCTCCGCCGTCACGAAGAACGCGCGCCCCTGACGCACCCGGCCCCGCCGATCACCATCGGTCGGCGGGGCTGCTGGCCTCTGCGCGGGGTTCCGATCCGCCGTCCGCTCCTCCATCCGTCGAGATGCCGCCACCCGCGCCGAGCCCGCGGAGGCGGGCTTTTCTCCCATGGCAGCCGCGGGTTTCCGACCCGACGGCGAACTCGACTCGACGGATTCCGCCTTCCTCCACATCATCCCTTCGAGTCCCCTTCCCACGCGCCTCCATCACCGGAAGATCGTCGCCTCGCCGCGGCGGACGTCGTCGCAGGTGGCGGCGTGGGGCAGGGGGACCATCACGAAGGTGCTGCCGGCGGGATCGGGGCGGATGTCCAGGCTGCGGCGGAAGAAGCGGTTGGACGCGCCCAGCGTGCGCTGCACCAGCTCGCGCACCTCCACCGCTCCCTCGATGCGCTCCGGCCGCGTCTGCCGCCCGCGCAGCGCCAGGTGGATGCGCTCGGCGAAGTAGATGCGCACGCTGCCGAAGAGGGGGAAGTGGCCCACGACGGTGGCACCGGGCTGGCCGTCGCGGTCCGAGTCCAGCACCCCCGGCTGGCTCGCCTGGCGCGGCACGGCGCCGCCGGTGGCGGCGGGATCGAAGCCGATGGACTCGGCCCCCAGGTCGCCCGCGTACACCCCTCCCGCCTGCCCGTCGGGGAACTCCGCGGCGAACTCCACCGGGGCCAGGCTGGCCGCGAACGCCGGGGGCAGCGTCATCTTCATCTCGCCCTCTATGCGCACGTCGCACACGCGGTGCGCCTGCATCCACCCGCGCGGCCCGCGGCGCACCGTCGCCAGCACCAGCGAGGTGGTGACGCTGCGCTGCGACCCCAGCAGCGGCAGGCTGGTGATGCTCGTCACGCGCATCCGCAGCGCGTAGCTGCCCGTCCAGTCGTGCTCCGGCGCATGCGGGCGCGGCGCCGCGGCGGAGGGCGAGGCGGCGGCCAGGAGCGCGGCCAGGAAGCAGGAAAGCGTGCGGATTCGGTTCAACCGTCGTCTCCGGCGGGAAGGGGCCGCAGGCCGCGGTGGAACCCCAGCGGCCACGCGTGCGCGGGGTTGGAGCGTCCATGTGGGAACATCCACAGCGCGCGGCGCGGCGCGAACAGCCGTCGGTCGATGCCCGGCGCGTGCAGCGGCACCCGCCCGAAGTTGCGATCACGGTACCCGCGCCCGATGATTCTCGCGACACGCCGGCCGTGTCTCCCGGCGAACTTGCCTGTACACCATGCGGAAAGATATACTCACGTACAATCTTTGTTCAATGTAGAGACGCCGTGATGAAGATGCTCGACGCGCTGGTGCTGGGGAAGGGTCCCGCCGCGCTCGCCGCCGCCGCCGAGCTGGCCGGGCGCGGTCTGGCGGTGGCCGTCGCGGGCCCCGCCGGGCCGGTGCACTGGCCCGCGCGCTACGGCGCCTGGGCCGACGAGATGGAGGCCACCGGCCACGCCGACTGCATCGCCCGCGCCTGGCCGTCCGCGGCCGTCGACTGCGGCGAGGGGCGGCGGCACGCGCTGGGCCGCGCCTACGCCTCCATCGACAACGGCGCGCTCGCGGGCAAGCTGGTGGACCGCTGCGACACGGCCGGCGTGCGGTGGATGGACGGCGAGGCCGTGGCGGCGACCCACCGGGCCGACGGCACGACGGTGGCGTTGCGCGACGGCCGCGAGATCCGCGCCCGCCTGGTGGTCGACGCCACCGGCCACCGCGCCGCCCTCGTCCGCCGCGCGGATTCGCCGCCGCCCGCGTTCCAGGCCGCCGTCGGGTGGATGATCGACGCGCCCGACGTGGACCTGCCGTGGGACGCGATGGTGCTGATGGACTGGCGCGACGGCCACCTTCCGCCCGGCGAGGACCGCGCCGTCCCCACCTTCCTCTACGCCGGCCGCCTTCCCGGCGGACTCGTCTTCGCGGAGGAGACGTCTCTCGCGGCGCGCCCCGCCGTGCCGTTCGAGCTGCTGGAGCGGCGGCTGAAGCTGCGCCTGGCGGCCCTCGGCGCGCCGGACGCCAAACCCGTCTCCGTGGAGCGCGTGTGGATTCCCATGGGCGGCGCGCTTCCGGAAGGCACGCAGCGCGCCGTCGGCTTCGGCGCCGCCGCCGGCATGGTGCACCCGGCCACGGGCTACTCCGTCGCGCGCTCGCTGCGCGCCGCGCCCGTGCTGGCGGACGCCGTCGCGGGGGCGCTGGGGCGAGAGGATGTGGATCCGGAGACGGCGGCGCGGACCGCGTGGCGCGCGCTCTGGCCGGGGGACGCGCGGCGGCGCGAGGCGCTGTACCGCTTCGGGCTGGAGGTGCTGCTCACGCTGGACACGGAGCAGACGCAGGCCTTCTTCGACGCCTTCTGCCGCCTGGCGACGGACGAGTGGCGCGGATTCCTGGACGCCACGCTCACCTCGCGCGAGCTGGCCGGGAGCATGGGCCGCTTCTTCTCCATCGTGCGTCCGGACCTGCGCGCGCGCCTCGCCCGCGAGGCGATGGGTCCCGCCGGCGCCGGCCTGGCCGCCGGCATCATCCAGGCGCTGCGGCCATGAGCGCCGGTGCACACCCGCCCTCCACTCGCCACCCGTTTCCATGAGCCGGACGATGCATGCCGCCCCGGAGCCGTTCCTGCGCCACGGCGGGAGCCACGCGCCGTCGCGGGAGCAGCCGCGCCGATGAGCGGGCGCGCCGTCGTCATCGGCTCCGGCTTCGGCGGGCTGGCGGCGGCCGTGCGGCTGCGCGCCCGGGGGTACGCGGTGACGGTGCTGGAGGGCATGGACCAGCCCGGGGGCCGCGCCGCCGTCTTCCGCCGCGACGGCTTCACCTTCGACGCCGGGCCGACGGTGCTCACCGCACCCTACCTGCTGCACGAGCTGTTCGCGCTGGCCGGCCGCGACTCGCGCGACTACTTCACGCTCGTCCCCGTCGATCCCTTCTACCGCATCGAGTACCCGGACGGCTCGCGCTTCGACTACGTGGGCGACGAGGAGCGGCTGATCGAGCAGGTCCGCGCCTTCAACCCGGCCGACGTGGACGGATACCGCCGCCTGGCCGCGCACGCCGAGCGCATCTTCGACGTGGGATACACGCAGCTCTCCGACATCCCCTTCCATCGCGCGGCGAGCATGCTGCGCGTGATCCCGCGGATGCTGCGCCTGGAGAGCCACCGCAGCGTCCACGCCCTCGTGTCGAAGCACATCCGGGACGAGAGGCTGCGGCAGGCGTTCTCGTTCGAGCCGCTTCTCGTCGGCGGCAACCCCTTCCGCGTCACCAGCATCTACCTGCTCATCCACTGGCTGGAGCGCAAGTGGGGCGTGCACTTCGCCCTGGGCGGCACCACCTCCGTCGTCCACGCGCTCGTCAAGCTGCTGGGGGAGATGGATGTGGAGGTGCGCACCTCCGCCCCCGTCGAGCGCATCGAGACGGTGGGCCGGACGGCGACGGGCGTCGTGCTGGAAAGCGGCGAGCGGATCCCGGCGGACCTCGTGGTCGCCAACGCGGACCCCACGCAGGTCTACGGCAGGCTCCTTCCTCCGTCGACACGCGGGCCGCTGCGCCGGGCGATGCTGGGCACGCGGCGATACTCGATGGGATTGTTCGTCGGATACTTCGGCACGCGGCGCACATACCCGGAGCTGGCGCACCACACCATCCTCATGGGCCCGCGCTACCGGGGCCTGCTGGACGACGTCTTCGACCGGCGCGTGCTGGCGGACGACTTCTCCCTGTATCTGCACGCCCCGACGCGCACGGACCCGTCGTCGGCGCCGCCGGGGCACGAGTGCTTCTACGTCCTCTCACCCGTCCCCAACAACCAGTCGGGCATCGACTGGGACGCGGAGGGACCGCGCTACTTCGACCGCATCCTGGACCATCTCGAGGCGCGCCTCCTCCCCGGCCTGCGGGAGAGCCTGGTGACGAGGTTCCACGTGACCCCGCGCTACTTCGAGGACACGCTGCGGTCGACGCACGGCGCGGGGTTCGGGATCGAGCCGCGCCTTTCGCAGTCGGCGTACTTCCGCTTCCACAACCGCTCGCCCGTGGTGCCGAACCTGTACTTCGTGGGGTCGGGCACGCACCCGGGCGCCGGCGTGCCGGGCGTCCTTTCATCCGCGAAGGTGCTGGACCACGTGGTGCCCGATCCGCCCCGTCCCATCGCCCTTCCCAGGACTCCGCGGGCGATGGAGGCGGGCGTATGACGGCGCAGGTGGCGCGGGACAGCCGCGGGCTCCTGGCGAGCAGGGCGCGGACGTTCCATCTTGCGTCGCGCTTCCTTCCCCCCGCCACGCGCGACGACGCGGCGGTGGTCTACGCCTTCTGCCGCCTGGTGGACGACACCGCGGACGAGGCGGCGGACGCCGGGGATGCCGCGCGGGCGCTGGACCGGCTGGCGGCGGAGGTGCGGGGGGATGCGGATGCCCGGCCGCTGGTGGCGGAGCTGCGGGCCGCCGCCGCGCGGCTGGGGCTGCCGCTGGGGAGTGCCCTGGAGCTGATCGCGGGCGTGCACGGCGACCTGGGCCCCGTGCGCGTGGCGGACGACGCGGAATTGCTGCGATACTGCTACCGCGTCGCAAGCACCGTCGGACTGATGATGTGCGCCGTGCTGGGCGTGGCCTCGGAGGACGCGCTGCCGCACGCGGTCGACTTAGGGATTGCCATGCAGCTCACCAACATCGCCCGCGACGTGGCGGAGGATGCCGCGCGCGGGCGGGTGTACCTGCCGGCGGCCCGCCTGCGCGCGGCGGGCGTGGACGTGGAGGCGCTGGTGCGCGGGCGGGCGGACGCCGCGGGGGTCGCCGCCGCCGTCGCGGGCGTGGTGGCGCTGGCGGAGACGTACTACCGCAGCGCGGACGGCGGCATGCGCGACATCCCGCCCCGCTGCCGGCCGGCGATCCTGGTGGCGGCGCGGGTGTACCGGGCCATCGGCGTGCGCCTGCGCGCCCGCGCCTGCGACGCAATGGCCGGCCGTGCCGTGGTGCCTTGGCACGGCAAGCTGGCCTGGAGCCTGCGGGCCGTGGCCGAGTCCATGCTGCGTCCCCGCATGCTGGGCCTGGGGGGCCGCCCCGCGCACGACGCGCGCCTGCACGCGGCGCTCTCCGGACTTCCCGGCGCCCACGCATAACGGCGCGGTTCCCACCCCGTCTTCGTATCCCACGGGCCCATGAGCTACCGCATCCAGAGCGTCGCCCGCCTGACCGGCATCGCCGCCGCGACGCTGCGCGCCTGGGAGCGGCGCTACCACCTGGTGGCTCCCGGCCGCAGCCAGAAGGGCTACCGCCTGTACGACGACGAGGACGTGGCCCGCCTCACCCGCATCAAGGCGATGCTGGACGAGGGGCTGCGCATCGGCGAGGCGGTGGAGCGGGTGCGGCGCGAGTCGCCCACGCTGCTGCCCGCCGACTCCGCCAGCCCGCAGGAGGTGGCCGCCGCGCGCGAGGGGCTGCTGGCCGCCCTGCTGGAGATGGACCGCGCCGCCGCCGTGCGCGCCTACGACCGCCTGGCCTTCGTGCCGCCGCTGCGGCGCCTGGACGACGTGCTGCTCCCGCTCCTCCACACCGTCGGCGACCTGTGGGCGTGCGGCGACGCGCACGTGGCGCAGGAGCACTTCGCCTCGGCCTTCGTGCGCGAGCGGCTGGCCGCCCTCATGGAGGCGCTGGAGGCCCCCGGCGCCGGCCCCGAGGCGGTGTGCGCCGGCCTGGCCGGCGAGCGCCACGAGTTCGGCCTGATCGGCGCCGCGCTGCACCTGGCCGCCCACGGCTTCCGCGTGACCTACCTGGGCCCCGACCTGCCCATGATCGACCTGGGCAGGGTGCTCCAGGGCCGGCGGCCCGCGCTGCTCTGCGTCTCGCTCGTTCGCTCCCTCACCCCCGCCGAGTACGCCGCCGCCGCCGCCGAGCTGCGCCGCCTCGCCCCCGCCGGCACGCGGGTCGTCCTGGGCGGCCGCGGCATTCCCGGCACGAGCTCGCGCCCCGACGTTCCGGGCGTGGACGTCTGCGACTCGTTCGGAGACCTGCTGGACCGCGTGGAGGAGCACGCCGCCGTCAGCTGACCGAACCGGCGAACGGGTGGCCGGACTCGAGCGGGGTGGAGTGGGGGATCGGGTCGAACGAAGGGAGCCCGGCGCATCCAGCGCCGGGCTCCTGCGGTTTTCCCACTCCGACCCATCGGCCGAGGCATCCGCGCGATCACGCCTCCGCGCCGTCCTCGGTGGCAGCCAGCGCCAGGGTGGACGCGGCGAGGCGGGGCGGGGAAGCAGGGGCGCCGGGCAGCTCCACGCGCTCGATCTCGTGGATGCGCCCCACGTTGATGGCCATCATCCCGCCCTGCGTGGTGTGCAGGATGCTGGTGAAGCGCGCGCCCCACACCACCTCGTCGGGCTTGTACGACGAGCGCGCGTGCACGGCTTGCGCGAAGGTCTCGTCGATGCCGGTGAGCAGGATGAAGAACTCGGCGTCGGACTGGCGCAGGCCCTCGTCCGTGACGCCGTACAGCGGGCTCGTCGGGTCGATGGGGTGCACCAGCGTCCACGACATGGGCAGCAGCGGCACGTGGTCGCGCTCCAGCGCCAGCTCGTGGAACTCGCGCGCGCCGCTGCCGTCGGGCCTCAGCCGGTTCATGGTGAGCTTGGCGCGCATCTCGATGATCTGGTTGCTGCGCCCGTTCACCATGCGGAACTGGAACGCCGTCACCCCGCGGTACGGCGCCACCACCGCGTCGCGGCTGAAGATGATGCGCGCCACGGGCCGCGAGAAGCGCGAGAACACCACCCCCGTGGCCAGCGCGAACACCAGCAGCCCCACCAGCGCCTCCACCGTCACCACGAGGTTGGCCGCCATGCTCGCCGGCGCCACGCTGCCGTAGCCGATGGTGGCGAAGGTGTGCACGCTGAAGAAGAACGACTCCGCGTAGCGCTGCCCGAAGGTGACCCCGTGCGTGCCGCTCAGCGCGCCCGGCCCGCACAGGGTGAAGAGCAGGCCGAAGAAGGCGTTGGCCAGCACGTACGCGGCGCACACCAGGCCCAGGAAGCGCGGCCAGGTGACGGTGAGCAGGAAGTGGTACAGGCTGAGCGACTCCAGCGGGTGCATGCCCTCGCGCACCACGTTGTAGCTGCCGTCGCGGTTCATCAGCCGCGTGCGGCTCTCCCGCGCCAGGACGCTGCCGAAGCCCAGGTCGCGGTTCTCGTCCGGCTGCAGGTACGGTGACGCCACGGACTTCCTCCCGCGTGTGGTCCCGGCTGCGGAGCCGCCCGCCCGCTCCGCGCATGCGTCCAAGCTACCCGTACGCCCCGCGGTGGGGCAACAATCACGGAGCTGACGGGGGGTTACGGACGCGAAGCGCTACGGCGCGCGATGCGAAGCCTCACGCCCCATGCGGTCGAAACCGCGGCTGGAACGGCCCGAAGCCCGCCTGCGGAGCCTGCTCCGAGGCGGATCGGCCCTCCGCATCCAACGTCACCGGGCGGGCGTCGGCCGAGCCCGGGTGTACCCGGATGCGAAACCCTCCCACGGGCCGGGGGAGGGTTTCGTTTGCGGTGCAAGCCGGGGAGCCGCCAGGCGTCAGCCGTTCTGCCGGCCGCCGTTCTGCCGGCCGCCGTTCTGCCCGCCGCCGTCCTGCTGCCCGCCGTTCTGGCCCTGCGAAAGCTCGCCGCCCTGCACGTCCTGGACGTTCTGCAGGTCGCCGACCTTGATGCGGCGGCGGCGGGCCTTCTCGCTCTTGGGGATGGTGACGGTCAGCACGCCGTCCTGGAAGGTGGCCGAGATGCTCTCGGCGTCCACGTCGCGCGGCAGCACGAACGACCGGGTGAAGGTGCCGTAGCGGCGCTCGGCCAGGTGGTACTTGCCGGCGTCGCCCTCGGTGCGGTCCTCGCGCTTCTCGCCGCGCAGGGTGAGCACGTTGTTCTCCACGTCGATCTCGATGTTCTCGCGCTTCAGGCCGGGCATCTCGGTCACCACGCGGATGGCGCGCTCCGTCTCCACCACGTCGGTCTCGGGGGCGCGCATCAGGTTGCCGGCGCTGCGGGTGCCGGCGTTGCTGAGAAGCGAGTCGAACAGCCGGTCGAAGGGATCGGCCGAGGTGCGGTTGTAGGCGGGCGAGATGGCCATGGCTGGATCTCCTGTCTATCCTGGGTGCAAGTTTCGTCACGAGCGGACGCGGACCGTTCCGCGCCCGGCCGGGGGTCCGGGAAGGCAAGCGCGGGACCAGCGGAAACGGCCAATCCGGCAAGCGAATTCGCTCGAATCGACAGACCTGGCTGCACCTTTTGCAGACGACGACGGCCGTGGAACGAAGGGCGCCGCCTCCCCGGTGGAAGCGGCGCCCTTCTCGTCGACCGGCCGTGCCTCCCCGCGGGAGGCGTGGATGGTCTCCGGCGCGTCAGGCCTTCAGCGTGATCCAGATCACGTCCACGTAGCGGCCGTGCACCTGGATGCCGCCGCGCTCGCCCTTGAAGACCTCCATCTGCCCGATGGCACTGGGCTGCACGTGCTCGTTCGCGCGCGCGGGGCTGCGCTCGGCGGAGACCACCTTCCCGTCCGCGCCCACCACGAAGGTGAGCGGGTGCTCCAGGTGCGCCGGAAGGTGCGGGAAGTACTGGTTCACGGCCGCGATCACCGTCTCCTTCGACGTCGTCGCGGCGGCCGGGGCGCCGGCGAGGGGAGTCGTCGTCACGACCGGGGCGCCGCCGCCCGACGCGTGGGTGACGGTCACCCGCATGGCGGTCTGCGCCGCGGCGGCGCCGGCGGTGGCGGCCAGGAACGCCGCGGCGAGCGCGGCCTGGCGGAAGGTCGTCTTCATGGTGTGCCTCCGTGCCGGGGTTCTTCCGTGCCGCGCACCCGTCCGGGCGCGCGGCGTCACGTGTGCCGCATTCGTCGTCCGCTGCGGCGGCGGTCAGGTCCGTCCGACTTCGATCCGTCTCGGCCGATCATCTCATCCGTCCCTTCGCACGTCATCCCGTCCGTCGACCCTCCTCGGTCGACTCTCGTCAGCGCGGCCCTCGTCCGTCGACTCGACCGATGCAGCGTGCTTCGCGAGGCGAACGGCTCGTCCGTCCCTTCCACCGGATCGACCGGCCGGCGGACCGATCCGCGGGGGCGGAGGGAGTGCGGCCGGTCACCGGGCGGGGGGCTGCGCTCCGGGCTTCAGCACGATCCAGATCACCTGGGCCGGGTGGCCGCCGATCACCATCGCGTTGCCCTTGTGCAGGCTCACGCGCTCGATGGAGGTGGGCGGAACGTCCGGCAGATGCCCCGGGGTCCCGCCGCCCACGGGCCCCGCCGCGGGCGCCACGCCGCTGCGCAGCACCTCGCCCGTGGACGAGACCACGAAGTACATCGCCGCCGGCTCGCCCGTCGCGCGGAAGCCCGGGAAGTAGCGGTCGACCGCCGCGATCGTCTGGTCCGTGGACCGCTGGCTGGCGGCGTGCTGCCGTGCGAGCTCGGCCGCGGAAAGGGCGTGCGTCCACACGACCACCAGCGAGTCCGGCCCGCCCTCGGCCGCCGGGATGGCGACACGGGTGATGGTGGCGGAGTACGTGGGGCCGACGCGGCTTCCGTCCTCGCCGCGCAACGCCCCGCCCATGGTGGCCGCGGTGGCCGAGGACGTGACCCTGCCGCGCTCGTCCGTCCTGACCGCGACGTACGTGGTGCCGCGGGTGTGGGCCGCGAACAGCTCCGGGTGCCGCGCGCGGGCGATGACCACGGCCTGTGCCTGCGTGGGCGCGCCGGGCACGGTGTCCCCGTTCGCGCGGCCCGCCGCGGCGTGCGCGGCGGCC
>JAQBQD010000052.1 GCA_028287185.1 Gemmatimonadota bacterium
CACCGCGCGCCCGCCCACGGCCGCACCGGGCACCGTCGCCCCGCCGGCAACGGCTTCGACGGTGGCCGTCGCCGCTGCGCCCGGAGCCCCGCCCGCGGGATCGACCTCGCCGGCAGCTCCGGCCGCCGGATCGACCACGACGTCCGGAGCCACGCCCCCGGCGCCCGCAGGCCCGTCGATCACCCGGACGGCGCTGGCGGACGCGGACCGGCCCATCGCCACGGCGAACGGATTCAAGATGCAGGCGGACTCGCTGGATGCGCTTCTGCCCGGCCAGCAGCTCCAGACCGTGATCGCCGTCGGCCGCGCGCACGGCGAGTCGTGGGATACGGCGAAGGTGGACAGCGCCCGCACCCGCCGCCCCGCGACGGGGCTCGTCCGCCCCGCGCGCGACAGCGGCCGCGTCGTGCGCCCGGGCGGCAGGCAGGCGCCCGACTCCGCGACCGTGGCGGCCGCGATCGCGCGGGTGCCGCTGGACCGCGACGTGGTGGACGCGGACACCATCGTCGGGCACTTCGTCCAGGTGGACACGGCGCATGCGCGGCCCGCCGGAGCGCCGCGTCCCGCCCCGAGGCCCACGGGTACGGTCCGCCCCGGCGCCCCTGCGATCGCCGACACTGCGCGACCGGAGCCCAAGACGGAGCTGGACCGCATGCAGGCGTTCGGCAGCGCGCACGCCCTCTACCGCCTGCGCCAGAAGCCGGACAGCACGAAACGCGACACCGCCGCCGTGGGGCGGCCGGGAATCAACTACGTGATCGGCGACACCATCGACCTCAAGATGGCGGCGGGCGAGGTGTCCACCGCCCACGTGCGCGGCCTGGAGCGCGGCGTGTACCTGGACCCGTCGCAGCCCTCCGCGACCGACTCCACGTCCACGGGCGCTGCCGCCGGATCGGGCACGCCGGGCGTCGTCGTCCGCCCGCCCAGGACGCCGGCCGCCACCGGCGGCACGGTTCCCGCCACTGCACCCCCGCGCACCGGGTCCCCGCCCTCCACGCCGCCGCCCGCGAAGACGCCGGCGCGGCCGGAGGACGAGCGATGAGCGCCCCCGGCTTTGCCGAGCTGGCGGCCCGCACGGGGCGGGCGGACGTGAGCAGCCTGATCGCCCTCCGCGCCCTGGCGGCGCGGTGCGACGCGGGCGGCGCGCTGGACCGCACCGCGTGGCTCACCTCGCTGCAGGAGGAGTTCCGGCGCTGGTACGCGTCCGAACGCGCCGCGGCGGGGGGATCGGCGGCGCAGGTGGCCAACTTTCCCGACGCCGCCACGCAGCGCTACCTGGACGAGCACGTCGTCCGCCACCTGGCCGCCGACGGCATCCTGGCGGCGCTGGGCGAGGACGGCGCCCCGGTGGCGAACGGCGCGCAGTGGCACGCCGTCCGCCTCGCCCCCTGGGCCTCCGCGGAGCTGGCGGAGGACCGCGCCTCCGTCGTCGACACCCTGGATCGAAGGATCGGCGCCATCCTGAGCGACCACGCCCCCGCCGCGCCCCGCCCGGTCCCGCCCCCCGAGCCCGCCCGGCCCTCGGTGGAGCATCCAGCCCCCGATCCCGTGTCCGCAGGGCATCCCGACGGCGAGGCGGCAGTCCGCGCGCCGGAGAGCATCGACCGGATCGCGACGGAGCCGGCCGCGTTCGGGCCGGCCGTCGACGTGCTTCCCTCCGCGACCGACGATGCGGCGGATACGACGTCCGCGGACGTGGCAGTCGACGGAGAGCCGGCGGCGGCGCCCGAAACCGAGGCTCGGGTGCGGTACGGGCCGATCGAGGGTGGATCGACGCTCACGGCCACGGGGCTGGTGAAGATCTACCGGAAGCGCCGCGTGGTGAACGACGTGGACCTGCACGTGGCCCAGGGCGAGATCGTGGGGCTGCTGGGGCCCAACGGGGCGGGGAAGACCACGTCGTTCTACATGATGGTGGGCCTGATCCCCCCCGACGGCGGCACCGTGCGGCTGGACCGGCGCGACCTGACGGGCGTGCCCATGTTCAAGCGCGCGCGGGCGGGCATCGGGTACCTGGCGCAGGAGCCCTCCATCTTCCGGCGGCTCACGGTGGAGGAGAACATCCTGGCCGTGCTGCAGATGATGAGCATCCCCAAGGCCGAGCAGAAGCGCCGCCTGGAGACGCTGCTGGACGAGCTGAGCATCAAGCACCTGCGCCGCTCGTACGCCTACGCGCTCTCGGGCGGCGAGCGCCGGCGGCTGGAGATCACCCGGGCGCTCGTGGGCAACCCCAAGTTCATGCTGCTGGACGAGCCCTTCGCCGGCGTGGACCCCATCGCCGTGCACGACATCCAGCAGATCGTGTCCGACCTTCGGCGCCGCGGGATCGGGGTGCTGATCTCGGACCACAACGTGGAGCAGACGCTCGACATCGTGGACCGGGCATACATCATGTACGACGGCCGCGTGCGCGTCTCGGGCACCGTGTCCGAGCTGGTGTGGAACGACGAGGTCGCGGAGATCTATCTCGGGCCCACGCTTACGGCCCGCATGCGCGAACGGTACTCCAGTCCCGAATAAGGATATCGCGGTATGAAGACCGGCCTCTATCAGGGAACGACGCTCAAGCAGGAGATGAAGATCAATCCACGCCTGTACCAGGCGATGGACCTGCTCTACATGCCCCTGCTCGACCTTCAGCAGCACCTCAAGCAGGAGCTGCTGAACAACCCCTTCCTGGACATGGTGGAGGGGGAGGTGGAGGAGGTGGTGGAGAAGGAGAAGGAGGACGAGAAGGACGAGGACGAGATCGACTGGGAGGAGATCCTCCTGAACGGCTTCGAGACGGGCGGCCGGCGCGAGGAGTACGAGGAGCGGGAGTACTTCGAGCCCGTGTCGGTGGCCACCAAGGACCTGGGCGACCACCTGCACGAGCAGCTCACCCTGCTCCGGCTCTCGACGCGCGAGCTGCTGCTGGGAGAGGAGGTCATCGGCAACGTCAGCGACGAGGGGTACCTGACCTGCTCGCTGGAGGAGATCGTGGAGACGCTCAACTCGTTCCTGGCCGAGAGCGGCGAGGACTGGGCCGAGACGGCGGACGAGATGCGCCCCTTCACGCTCCCCGAGACGGAGCGCATGCTCCTGGTGGTGCAGGGCTTCGACCCCGCCGGCATCGCCGCGCGCGACCTGCGCGAGTGCATCCTGCTGCAGCTTCGCGACGGGGTGGTGCAGGAGCTGATGAAGGTGCAGGCCAACGGCGAGGGCGAGCCCGACCCGGTGGAGGTGCAGACGCGCCTGGCCGCCACGCTCGCCTACCGCATCGTGGACGAGTACTTCGAGCAGCTCATCAACCACCGCTGGTCCGAGATCTCGAAGGAGCTCTCCATCACCCCGCGCGACGTGCAGAACGCGGCGGACGAGGTGGCGAAGCTGGATCCCAAGCCCGGCCTCAAGTACGGCAGCGGCGGCGACAACTACATCATCCCCGACCTGATCGTGGACAAGATCGACGGGGAGTACCTGGTGTTCCTGAACGACACCAGCCTGCCGCGCCTCAAGCTGTCGCGCACCTACCGCGAGATCGCCAAGGACAAGAAGAAGTTCGCGGGTGAGAACAAGGAGTTCATCAGCAACAAGCTGAACAGCGCCAACTGGATGATCCAGGCCATCGAGCAGCGGCGCCAGACCATGCTGAAGGTGATGAACTTCATCGTGGACCGGCAGCGCGACTTCTTCGAGAAGGGCGTGCAGTTCCTCAAGCCGCTGACGCTGCGCGAGGTGGCCGAGGTGATCGACATGCACGAAAGCACCGTCAGCCGCGTGACCAACGAGAAGTTCGTGCAGACGCCGCGCGGCGTGTTCCCGCTCAAGTTCTTCTTCTCCAGCGGCCTGTCCACTACCAGCGGCGAGGACGTCTCGGCGCGCGGCATCAAGGCGCAGATCGAGAAGCTGGTCTCGGACGAGGAGGAGGGCCACCCGCTCACCGACCAGGCCATCGTCAACATCCTGAAGGACGAGGGGATCCAGATCGCCCGGCGCACGGTGGCCAAGTACCGCGACCAGCTCGGCATCCTCTCCGCCCGCATGCGCAAGCGCGTGTGAGCACGCCCGCGCCCGCCCCGGCCGTGCTGCCGGCTCCGTCCCCGCCCGCCGCGGGGGGCGTCGTTCGTCCGCCGCCGCCCGCGGTGCCCCAGGCGCTGCGCCGCGACTTCGCCGTGCTGGTGCCCGCCTTCGACGAGGTGGACAACGTGCCGGCGCTGTTCCGCGAGCTGCGCGAGTGCTTTTCGCGCCACGGGCTGGACGGCGAGATCATCCTCGTGGACGACGGCTCCACGGACGGCACCTACGACGCCGCGCTCCGCGAGTCGGCCGAGATGCCGCGGGTGAAGGTGCTGCGCCACCGCCGCAACCGCGGCAAGACGGAGGCGATGGTGACGGGCGCGGAGGCGGCGGACAGCACGTACGTGGTGCTCTTCGACGCCGACCTGCAGCACTCGCCGGACGAGATCCCGCGCTTCCTCGCCAAGCTGGCCGAGGGGTGGGACATCGTCACCGGCCGCAAGGTGGGGGCGTACGAGAAGCGCGCGGTGAGCGGCGTCTACAACCGCCTGTCGCAACGCCTGTTCTCCGTGCCCGTGCGCGACCTGAACAGCATGAAGGCGTTCCGCACCGAGATCCTGCGCGACATCCCCCTGCGGCACGACTGGCACCGCTTCTTCGTCGTCCTCGCCCACGCGGAAGGGTACAGCGTCACCGAGATCGACATCGAGCTCTTTCCCCGGCGTGCCGGCGTGGCCAAGTACTCCGGCCGCAGCCGCGTGCTGGTCGGCGTCGGCGACCTGGTGGTCGTCTGGTTCTACCTGAAGTTCAGCGAGAAGCCGATGCAGTTCTTCGGCGGCTCGGGGCTCGTGCTGATCGCGCTCGGCCTTCTCGTCGGGCTCGTCACCGTGGTCCTGCGCCTGGGGCAGTGGATGCCGCCCTTCGGCTTCCGCCCGCTGCTCACGCTGGTGGCGCTGCTGGAGACGATCGGCTTCCTGCTCTTCGGCTTCGGCTTCATCGCCGAGCTGATCGCCACCCTCCGCGCGGAGATCGACGGGCTGCGGCGGCGGGTCGGGGCTGGGGACTGAGCATTCGCCAGCGCGGGGCTTCCGGGAGGGAAGGGAACCCGGGAATGCGATTGGATGACGGCAGGGAGGGTCGGTGTCGGATGCGGCTTCGATCGACGCCCGAGTGTTCGACCGCCACTGATCCGCAGCCTGTCGTCAAGTGGCAGGCGCGCAGGCGCATCAACAGCGCGAGATACGGCAAGGAGGGCCGCGGACGGTGAATGTCCGCGGCCCTCCTTTGTCGTACCCCCGTGGACCGCAGCGTCAGGCACCGTCCGCGGGCGTGTCCACCATCTGCGGAAGCGTCGTGAGCGCCTTGATCTTCAGCTTGCGCTCGCCGCGGGGGAGCTGGATGGAGACCGGGTCGCCCACCTTCTTGCCCGTGAGCGCCTGGCCCAGCGGCGAGGCGACGGAAACCTGGCCGCTGTCCACGTCGATGTAGTCGCCGAAGACAAGGGTGTACGTCTCCTCCTCCTTCGTGCGCAGATCCAGCACCGTGACGCGCGATCCGAAGCCCACGCGGTCGGCGGGAATGTGCGTCAGGTCGATCTTCGACAGCTCGCCGTAGCGCTTGGTCAGGTGGTTCAGGCGCGCCTGCACGAACTGCTGGCGCTCCAGCGCGGACTTGTACTCCGAGTTCTCCTTCAGGTCGCCATGCTCCACGGCCTTCTGGATGGCCTTGGGAAGCGTCACCTGCAGCTCGTGCGTGAGGCGCTCGATCTCCTCGCCCAGCTTGCTCTTCAGCTCTTCAAGCATCGTGTTCTCGTACCGGAGCGGATCCGTGGCAGCAAAAATCGCGAATTGTCACGGCGCAATCTAACGCAACGCGCGCGCGCCGCGCCACGGTTCCGAACGCGCCGCCCCCGCCGGATCCGATCCGCGTGCCGCGCCGGCAAGGCCAGCGTGGAATCGACGGAGCGACGGTGCTCCCGCGGTCCGGGCCCGCGGCGCGGCGTTGGGTGGAACGTCGTCCGTCGGCCGATGGCTAGCGCGGATGCCGGCGCAGCGCCTGGTATCGGGTGGAGTCGGAGCCGGGTGCCTCCGGCACGTCGTGGTAGTGCACGCCCACACGGCCGCTCCCCATGATGGGATCGGGGTCCGTGACGCTGTCGACGAGCCCCCCGTCCACAGGAAACCGAAAACGCTTCACGCTACCCGGATAGCCCGCGCGAAGCCATCCTGGCCTGCCTCCGCTCAGTGGGGGCTTGTCCCGTTGTATGGCGTCTCCCCGCGCTCGAAGGGAACAATGGCGATATCCCCACCCGGGTGGAGGATGTCGATGGACCAGCCGTAGCCTGCGGGGTCATCGTCTACCAGTTCAAGCAACGCATCCCGCATCTCCGCGCGGTAGGGCAGTTCCACCTCGTCGTCCACGACCGACTGAAGTGCAGCCAAATTCAGAAGGGTGGTGCGGAGGATCGAGAAGCTGGGGAGTGGCATTATGACACCTCCGAGATGGGGAGTGTGACGCAACGCGGTGGGCGCTGCGATTCAGTACGCCTGCCAGCGCAACGAGCGGTACCGGCTGAAGTCGCTGCCCGGCGCCTCGGGCACGTCGTGGTAGCGCAGCCCTACGGCGCCGGGCTGCATGATGGGCTCCGGGTCGGCCACGGAGTCCACCAGCACGCCGTCCACATACACGCGCAGCACGTTCTCAACCGCCTCGAAACGCACCGTCCGTTCCACGCCGCGCGGCCACGGGATGTCCTTGCCGTACCCCGGCGTCAGGATCTGGAAGTGGCCGGCGCGGCGGCGGAAGAACTCCACGTTCCGGAAGCCCAGCAGGCTGCCGTCGTCGCGGAAGGCCAGCAGGTAATAGTTGTCGTTGTCCACGAAGCGCAGCACCAGCCCGCCCTCATCCGCGTGGTCGGACCGCACCTCCACCCAGCCGTCCTCCACCACCGATCCGTCGCGGATCAGCACGCTCTGGTCACCTGCGCCCGACACCTCCAGCACCCCGCCGGCCACCCGCCAAGCCGCCCCGACCGTCGCGTGCTGCGTGAACCGCGGCAGCCCCGGCGACCGGAACGATTCTTCCCCCACCTTCTCGCCGCTGGGCTGGCTCCGGCGTGGAACGGAAACCCCAGGCTCCGCAGCCGGCCGCGGCGTCCTCCCCGCAGCGGGAGCCATGCGGCAGACGCAGCATCCCGCGGCCGGGAGCAGGAGGGCGGCGACCATCGCGCCGAGCGAACGGCTGTGCATCGACGAGCCTCCAGGTGCCGGTGCGCGAACGCGTCTGCCCATACCCCCAAGCGTGCGGCGAGGACGGCGGACGACAGGGCGATGAACGTGTGTAGTAAGGAACGATCAAGACGACGGAACCTGACCTCCGCGGGGATGTCAGCCCAGCGGCCGGCTTCCGTCCTTCGTCCTACACGGCGGTCAGACCACGACCGGGGAAGGGCAGGTCAGGGGACGGAGACGCGGGTAGGGCGGGGTATCGGGAAGGCGGACGGCCCGAACGGAGGGAGGCACGACAATGCGCCGGCATGCGGATCGACGAGGAACGTCCGGGAACGCAGACGATCGCCCTGCGGCGCACCCCGGGCACCAGGGACTGCAACCACCCATCCGCCCACCGCCGTTGACTCGCCCCGCGCCGCGCCGACACTCGCGCATCCAGCCGACGTCGGTGCATCACACGTCGGCCGCCGCGCCGCGCCCAATCCACGTGCGTGCGACGCGGAGCCCGAAACGGCGCGGAACCAGCCTCCGCAGGGAGGCTTCGGGCCGTCGTTGCGGCGGATTCATCCGCCCGTTCCCCAGTAACCTGCATCGGTAGCCGGTTTCCATCCTCCCAAAACTGCCCGACTATTCCGCCCTCCCATCCCCCATCTCTGCGGCCACGGTAGACTCCGCGGTGGCAGCCGCCGCGGCCGATCGTCCTCCCGGCAACGCGAGCGCAAGCGCCGCCGTCCCCAGCTCCGCCGCGATGGACCAGAGGCGGGCGAGGGTGGCTACGGCCGCGGCGACACCGACGGGATAGTACGGCGAGAGCAGGAGCGTCATCATCGCCTCGCGCGGCCCGATGCCCCCGGGCGCGGGCGTGACGTATCCGGCGATGAACGAGAACGCGTTGACGCCGATCACCGGGCCCATGCTGGACACCGGCAGCGGCGCCAGCGAGCGCAGGAAGAGCCAGAACGCCGCGCCGTAGAACACCCAGCTCACCACCTCCAGTGCCAGAATCCAGATCCCGGCCATCCAGCTTCCGCGCCACACCAGCGCCTCGCCCCGCGTGACCCGCGCCAGCAGCCGCAGCGCGCCGTTCAGCACCGCGGGGTGCACGAGAATCACCGAGAGCGGCAGCAGCCACACCGCCCACGGCGGCGGCGCCCTCACGCCCAGGCTCGCGAGCGGCAGCGTCGCCACGCCGAGGATGGCGGCCGCGAGCAGCGTCATCCCCACGTGCACGGCGAGCGATGCCAGGAGCAGCACCTTCGACAGCCCGCGCTGCCCGGCGAGGTGGGCGGCGGCGACGAACTGGAAGATGGACCCGGGGATGTAGCGGGCGAGGTTGGACAGCGACCACACGCGCAGCAGGTCGATCGCCGCCACCGGAGGCGCGTCGAACCGGCGCACGATGCGCGACCAGATGAGCGTGCCCGCCGCCAGCACGCCGACGTGCGCGACGAGGCTGGCCGCCAGCAGCAGGGGATCGACGTGCCAGGCGAAGTTGCGGACGACGCTCCAGTTCTTGAAGATCGTCCATCCCAGGAACGCGAACGCCGCCGTCACCAGGACGGCGGCGAGCGCGCGCTTCATCGGTGCCGCACGGCTCAAGCGGCCGCCTCGGCGAGCGGCGCTGCCCGGCCGCGGCGGTGGGCCATCGCCAGCCACACTCCGTACCCGGCAAGGAGCAGCAGGCAGGCCAGGTAGACGTAGAAGCCCAGGTACAGCTTGTCCGGCCGGAACTCGAAGCGAACCTCGTGCGCGCCGGCGGGCACCGGCACGCCGCGGAAGGTGTGGTTGGCGTAGACCACCGGCACGTCCCGCCCGTCCACCGTGGCCGTCCATCCCTTGTATTCGTTGTCGGCCAGCACCAGCAGTGCCGTGCGGTCGGCCTGCGTGCGCACGGCGACGTGGGTGGGCGCGTACTCGGTCACGCGCGCGTCGCCCCGCACGGCGTCGCCGTTCACGCCCAGGTCCGTCGGCGCCTCCACGATCGCCGTGCGGCGCGGGTCCCAGCCGGGGGCGAGGATCGCGGCCAGGCTCGCGCCCTTGTCCTTCACCGGCACGGCGCGGGGAACCAGGTAGGCGCGGGGCAGGGCGCCCGCGTTCTCGTACACGATCGCTTCTCGGCCGCGGAACACCTCGCGCAGCCCGGCCACCGCCAGCGGCGCCGTCGCCACCACGTAGCGCACGTTGGCCGCGTCCAGCAGGGCGGCGCGGGCGGGGAAGGCGATGGCCTGTCCGTTCGGCGTCTGCACCACGCCGGGATCGCCGCCCAGCACGTTGTGGAAGTCGGCGGTGGAGCTCCTGCTGGTGCCGATGTACTCCACGTAGCGCTGCAGGGGCACGGGATGCTCTCCGGCCACCTGGTCCAGCCCGAAGCCCATCAGGTAGTCGCCGCCGTTGTGGTACGGCTGGAAGGGCAGCACCCAGGTGCGCGACGGCTGCGGCTGCCGGCGCAGGAAGTCGATCACCTCGTCCGCCGCGAAGGTCGTGTCCGCGCCCGGCCCGGTGAAGAAGAAGTGCCGCCCCACGATCCACAGGTCCGCCACGCTCAGCACGGACAGGATGACGAGCGCCGCGCGCGAGGGGAGCGTTCCCCGCAGCCACCACCACAGCGCCGCCGCCGTGGCCCCGGCGAAGAGGGCGAAGCGGGTCCACCCGCCCGCCGCCGACGCGGCCTGCCCGTCCGGCCCCACGATGGGATGCCCGCTCGCGTACCCGGCGCCGATCACCACCACCGCCACCAGGCCGCCCGCGATGTACCAGAACGGCCCCAGCGCGGGCGCCTCGTGGTGCCGCCGCCCGTGCAGCGGCGCCTGCGCCTCGTCCCGCAGCCGCGCCAGGCGCTCCAGCGTCACCGCCGCCATGGCGGCGAGGGAGAGGGCCACCATGTAATACGCCAGGTCCGGCGCGCGGAATCGCTTGATGCCGGGCAGGACCGCGTAGTACAGGTGGTACAGCGGCGTGTTGCCGCCCAGCGCCATCGAAAGGAAGAAGACGCCCAGCGCGGCGAAGAGCTGCCAGTACCGGTCCCGCCGCGAGTACCAGGCGCCGAGGGCGAGCAGGAGCAGCGCGGCCGCGCCGACGTACTCCGTGTGCAGCTTGAAGCCGTTGGGCCCGTGGTACGGGGGGAACTGCGCCTCGCCCGTCTCGGGATCGCCCACGGACGAGCCCACCTGCTCCGGCACCGCCATCCCCAGAAGGTCGCTCGGCGCGGCGGAGAAGGAGACGGAATACTCGTATCCGCGGCCTTCCGCGCCGCCGCGGGGCGAGGCGGCGATGTAGTCCTGGAACGGAAGGAAGTTCACGCCCGCCATGACGAAGCCGAAGACGACCGCGCCCGCGGCCAGCGCGGCGCGAATCCCCAGCGACTTCGATGGCACCTGGCGGCGGAAGTGGACCAGGCAGAAGGTCGTCCAGATGAACCCGCCGACGAGCAGGTACCACGCGTTCTGGATCTGGAACGAGAGCAGCGCGAACCCGATGGCTCCCGCCGCGCCGGCGAACGGCCCCGGGCGCCCGGTGCGGATGCCGCGGTGCAGGAAGGCGAGCGTGATGGGCGCCAGCGTCGCCACGATGATGCGGCCGTCGTGGCCGGCGTAGACCCAGGAAAGCGTGACGCCGGTGAACTGGAAGAGCAGGCCCGACACGAACGCCACCCACGGGCGGCTCCCGATCTCTCGCGCCAGCAGGTACATCCCCAGGCCCGCGAGCCAGAACTGCACGATCAGCACGACGGGAAAGATCTTGCCCGTCGGCAGGACGAGGCCGGCGAGCAGGTGCACGGGGTAGAAGGTGCTGCCGGGGTTCGCGAAGAGCGGCAGTCCCCCGTACACGTACGGCACCCAGCGCGGCAGGATGCCCGACGCGAGCTGGTGCGAGGTGAAGTCGTAGAAGTGGTAGCCGCCGGCCAGGTAGTCGCTGGCCGCGATCAGCCGGTCGGGCAGCAGCGCCTTGAGGAAATAGGCGAGCGAGAGCACGAGGTAGACGCCCGCCGCCAGGGCGGTGCCCACCCTCGGCTCCGGGGCGTCGGGCGCGTGCGGGGACGGACGCGCGGAGGGTGCGGCGGTCGGTTTCATCGGGAGGCGTGGGGACGCGGGGCGCGGGCCCCGGCGGCGATGCGTGACAGGAAGCCCAGGTGGTCCGCGGCCACGGCGTTCCAGCGGAAGCGCTCGGCGGATGCGCGCGCGGCGCGTGACAGGCGGGCGCGCTCGGCGGCGTCCGCGATCAGGCGCGAGACGGCGGCGGCCAGGGCGGGCGCGTCGCCGGCCGGGACCAGGACGCCGCCGTCGCCCACCACCTCGGGCAGCGATCCCGCGGCGGCCGCGACCAGGGGGACGCCCGCCGCCATCGCCTCCGCCGCCACCATCCCGAAGCCCTCGAAGCGCGACGGCATGAGCTGCACGAGCGCGCCCGTGAACAGCGCCTGGCGCTCGTCCTCGCTCACGGCGCCCAACAGGCGGACGGAGCCCTCGACGCCCAGCCCGCGCGCCATCTCGCGCACGCGGTCGGCGTCCTTGCCGCGTCCGGCCATCCGCAGCTCCAGCCCCGGGCGCTCCGCGGCGACGATTGCGAAGGCGGCGAGCAGGGTGTCCAGGCCCTTCTGGATGACGTCCAGCCTGCCGAAGTACAGCAGGTAGTCCTGCTCGCGGTGCGGCAGCGCGAACAGCTCGTCGGGCACGCCGGCGTAGACCATGTCGATCTCCACGCCCGGCCCCTTCAAGTCCTGCAGCAGCTCGAAGGTCGCGGCCGACGTGGCACTCAGGCGGCTCGCCCGGCCGATCATCGCGCGCTCCATGCGGCGGATGCCGGCGCCCAGTGCGCGGCCCCAGCGCTCGTCCGCCGTGGGGCCCGTCACGTGGTGCACGGTGATGCCGACGGGGCGGTCCGTGGGGACGAAGAGCGGCGTGTACGTGGAGAAGTCGAACACCGCGGCGTCGTAGTCCGCCGTCCGCAGCAGCCGGTTCGCGGCTGCGGCGTACGTCAGCCGGCTGAGCGGATACGGCTTCTCCACGCCCAGTCGGACGTACCGCACGCCGTCGATCGTCTCGTCCTTCGCGCCGGGAAAGCGGCCGGTCGCGACGGTCGCATCCACCTCACCTGCCAGGTGGCGGTACAGCTCGAAGACGCGCACCGCTCCGCCGCCCGCCACCCAGGGGTTCGCCGGATCGTCGTAGATGCAGTGGAGGACCTTCAGGGCCACGCGCGCCGCCGGTGGATGGAAGGGCGGGCCGCGGACGACCGAGTGCCCCGCGGCCCGCGCGCCCCGTTCTGCCCGGGGATTCGATCCGACGATAATACGCCGCGCATCCACCGGCGACAAGCTGCGGCGGGGCAGGGGAGCGCCCGTGCTTCGGACCGCGCTGCATCGTCGACCGTCCGAACGTCGCCACCGTCGATGGAATCGCTCCGCCGGCGAGTCCGGTCAACCGACGCTCACCTCCGCCGGGGCGGCAACGAGCGGTAGACGTCGTCCAGCTTCTGCGCGATGACGGGCCAGGAGAAGCGTTCCTCGGCGTCCGCGCGGCCCTGCTCGCCCATGCGGCGCGCCCGCTCGGGATCGTCCATGCACGCGGCGATGGCACCCGCGAGCGCACCCGCGTCACCCGGGGGCACCAGGAAGCCGTTCCGGCCGTCCAGCGCGATGTCCACGATGCCGCCCGCGCGGCTGGCGATCACGGGCTTGGCGTACGTCTGCGCCTCGATCAGCACCACGCCCAGCCCCTCCGTGTCGCCCTTGGAATCGACGACGGCGGGCAGGACGAAGGCGTGGCACTGGGCGAACCGGCGCTCCTTCTCCTCCGCCGTGACGAAGCCGTGGAAGATCGCGCGGCCCCCCAGCCCCAGCTCCGCCGCACGCGCCTCCAGCGACCCGCGGTCGGGCCCGTCGCCGACGACGTGCAGGCGGACATTTCTCTCCGCCGGAAGCGCGGCGAGCGCATCGAGGAGCAGGTGGACGCCCTTGCGTTCGACGAGCCGGCCGACGAAGAGCAGCTCGAAGGTGCCGGTGCCGTCCCAGCCGTACGGCGGCGGCGCGGCGGGCGCATCCACCGCGGCGCCGAACGGGATCACGGCGGGGTCGGCGCCGGGGACGGCCGCGCGCAGGCGGTCGGCGGTGTAGGTGGAGATGGCCGTCACCGCGTCCGATCCGCGGACGATGCCTTTCAGCAGCGGGGAGAGGAAGGGGAACTGGTTCTCCATCCACGTGAGCTCCACCCCGAAGAAGGTGGAGACGAGCGGCAGGCCCGATGCGCGCTTGGCGGCGAGGCCGAGAAGCCCCTGCGGCAGCGGCCAGAACGCGTGCAGCGCGTCGAAGCCCCCGGTACGCGCCAGGCGCGCGGCGGCGAGCGAGCCGGCGGCTACGTAGCCGGGAACGAGGCCCAGGAAGAGGGGACGCCCGCGGATGCGGTCGGGGGCGGTCTGGTCGTGGGTGAGGGTCTCCCACGCGCGCGGGGCGTAGCGGAAGCGATGCACGCGCACGCCTTCCAGGGTCTGCGTGTGCAGGCCGCGGTAGGCGGGGGCCAGCACCTCCACCTCCACGCCGCGGTCGCCCAGGCGGCGGATGGTCTCCACCAGCCAGGGGGTGATGACGTCGGCGGGATCGCGCGCATAGGCGGTCACCAGGTACAGGACCTTCACTTGTCGGGCGCGCGGGGCCGGGGTATGTTGTCCATCCGGCCCAAGATACCAGCCTGTCAAGGCTCCTTCAAGCGTCCACGCCCTCGCCCTTGCACGTGCAGCGCGCCCTCGTCATCGTCCCGACCTACAATGAGCGCGACAACCTTCCTCGCCTCGTTCCCTCCATCCTCTCGCGCGACGCGCGCCTGGAGATCCTGGTGGTGGACGACGGGTCGCCCGACGGCACGGGGCAGCTCGCCGAGGAGATCGCCGCCGCCGAGCCGCGCGTGCACGTGCTGCACCGCGCGGCCAAGCTGGGGCTGGGCACCGCCTACCTCGCCGGCTTCAAGTGGGGCATCGAACGGGAGTACGACTTCCTGTTCGAGATGGACGCCGACTTCTCGCACGACCCGGTGCACCTGCCGCAGTTCCTGACGGCCATCGAGGAGCACGACGTCGTCCTGGGCTCGCGCTACCTGCACGGCCGCGTGACGGTGGTCAACTGGCCCATCGCGCGCCTGCTGCTCAGCTACTTCGCCAACGTCTACGCCCGCTGGGTCACCGGCCTGCCCATCGCCGACGCGACCGGCGGGTTCAAGTGCTTCCGGCGCGAGGTGCTGGCCTCCATCGACCTGGACCGCGTGGAGTCCAACGGCTACGCCTTCCAGATCGAGATGAGCTTCCGCGCCTGGAAGAAGGGGTTCCGCCTGGGCGAGATCCCCATCATGTTCGTGGACCGCGACGCCGGCGAGAGCAAGATGTCGAAGAAGATCGTCCGCGAAGCCGTCTGGCGCGTCTGGCGCCTGCGCTGGCTGGACGTCACCGGCAAGCTCGACCCGCGCCCGCGCGCCGCGCTCCCCGCGTCCACGCCGGCGCCCGAGTAGCCGCCGAGAATCCGCCGGCCACGGCGCTTCGTCGCGCGTTTATCGCAGGCCCGAAGTCGCCCGGCCTTGCCCGACCGTACCCGACCCGCATCGATCCCGACCGGATCCGTCCCGACCGATCCGTCCCGACCCGAGAAACCATGCCCGACGCTTCGCCCGCCGCCTTCGTCCGCCTGCTCGCCGCCGCCGTGGTCCGCGACGGCGAGCCGGACGCGCTCGCACGCGACGCGCGCGGGGCGCTGGACGCAGTGTTCAGCTCGCAGAAGAGCCTGGTGCTGGACGTCCAGTTCACCGGCTTCACCGCGAAGGGCCAGCCCATCGGCGGCGTGAGCCCGGAGCTGCTCCGCGGCGCCGGGCAGCTCATCATGATGCGCGTCTCGCGCGTGGGCTTCACGCCCGACGCGCGCGAGGAGGACCTGGCGTCCTTCTTCGAGATCGCCGCCCGCGGGCCCGGGGACATCGGCCCCGCGGGCATCGTCGCGGCGCTCAAGGACGCGGCGCCGCGCGGCCTCTACCTCAGCACTTCCGGCGGCGAGACGTACCGCCCCGCGCCCGCTCCGAAGCCCGCCGCCGCGGCAGAGCCGGCCGCGTCTTCTGACTCCGCGCCGGCGGCCGCTTCCACTGGGGCGCCTGCATCCACCGAGGCAGGGCAGGAGGAAGCCACCGCGGCGCCGGCCTCCGCACCGGCCACATCCACCGACGCGCCTCCGCCGGTCGATGCAGCGCCGGCGGTCCAATCCAGCGCCCCGGACACGGCGCCGAGCGCTGCCGGGTCCGCGGCTCGGCTGGTCGATTCCGCTCCGCCGGTCGATCCGGTGGCCCCGGACGAGACGCGGCGGGCCGAATCGCAGGACGCCCCCGAGCCGTCCGACGCCCGGACGGCGGCCGACGCGATGGACTCCCGCGCGGCGGACGAGTCGGAATCGTCGGAATCGGCCGTGCCGCCGGAAGTGCCGGCGGCGGAGCAGGGGACTGCATCGCAGGCCGTGACGGCGGTGGTCCCAGGCGCCCGCGCCGACGCGCCCGGCGCTTCCGGAAGGGTGGATTCGACCGCCGAAGCGACCGCTCCGTCGCCGAAGCCGAAGCCGGTGGAGATGACGGGCAGCGCGGTGCTGGGATTCGAGGTGGAGGACCCCGGCCTGGCGTTCTCGGACTTCGAGGTGCTGGAGGCGTTCCCGGAGATGCCGGACGAGGCGGTGCCCGCGGCAGGAGCGCAGCCGCCCGGCGCGGTACGCGGGGAGGGCGACGGGGGAGGGGAGCTGTACCACTTCTTCCGCTCGTCCGCGGCGTCGATCGACCCCGAGGCGGCGGACCTGCCGGAGCTGCTGCGCCGGGCGGACTCGCTGAACCGCTTCGACGAGGTGGCGCAGGGGTGCGCGCGCACGGCCACCCGCCTGGTGCAGACCGACCAGCACGCGGCGGCGCTGGACCTGCTGGAGGCGTTGATCCGCGAAGCCGAGAGGCCGGACCGCACGCGCGTGTTCCGCGAGGCGGCCGTGCAGTCGCTGCGCCGCGCAGGCACGGAAGCCACGCTGCACAGCTTCGTGGAGCACGTGCAGCGCCGCCAGGAGGACAGTGAGCGCGTGGCGCGCCTCTTCCTGTTCCTGGGGGGCGAGGCCGCGGGGCTGCTGGAAGGGCTGCTGTTCCGCACCGGCGATCCCGAGCTGCGCTCCATCCTCTTCCGCCGCACGGCCGCGCAGGAGGGCGCGGGCGCGCGGCTGCTGGCGCGCACCATGAGCGACCCCGCGCCGGGCCGCACGCGCGCCATGCTGGAGCTGGCCGCCACGTCCGAGCTGGGCCCGGAGACGGCGCTGCGGTGGATCGGCGAGGCAGCGACGCACGCCGACAGCACCGTGCGCATGGACGCCGCCCGCCACGCCGCCACCGTCGGCGGCCGTGGGGGGCTGCGCGTGCTGGTGGACCTGCTCTCCGACGCGGACCGGCTGGTGAAGCGCGACGCCATCAAGGCGCTGGGCACCATGGGCGACGCGGCCGCCGTGCCGTTCCTGGCCCGCGTACTGAACGAGGCCTCCGACGAGGACGTGCAGCTCGCCATCATCGCGGCGCTGGGCAAGATCGCCTCGCCCGACGCGCTGCCCACGCTGCTGGCCATCATCAACAAGCGCCACCTCTTCGCCGGCAGGAAGCTGCAGCGCGTGAAGGCCGCCGCCGTCGGCGCCATCGGCCGCATGCCCGGCGCGTCCGCCCGCGACGTGCTGGCCTCCATCGCCGCCGGCAAGGACACCGAGCTGGCCGCCGAGGCCAGGCGCACCCTCGCGCTGCTCGACTGACGGCGGGTCGGAAGCGGCGCACGTCGAAACGCTCGGCGCCACGCGTCCCGAACGTGCATCGACCCGATCACGGCATCGATCCGAAAACGGACCTCCACAGTCCGCCCAGGACGCGTGAGGAGGATCCAGCGCGGCTCCGTGGCCGTCCCGCGGCGCCGGACGCGTCCTGAGGCGAAAATCCGCGGTCCGCCGCGTGGGGAAGAGGGTCTGGCTGGCCGGAGTGGATAAGTGGAGGCCCCCGCGCCGCTTATCCACAGCTTTCCCGGTATCTAGTTTACATAATACATATTATACGAAGTGGAATGGGTGATGCAAAACCGACCGTCCCCGCATCACCTCGAGGAGGCAGCGATGGTACGGTCGATCTGGAAAGGCAGCATCAGCTTCGGGCTCGTGAACATCCCGGTCGGCCTGTTCACGGCCGAGGAGCGCGACGAGGTGAGCTTCCGCCAGCTCGATCGGCGCAGCATGTCGCCGATCGGGTATCGCAAGTACAACAAGGAGAACGAGAAGGAGGTCGCGCAGGAGGACATCGTGCGCGGCTTCGAGTACGAGCCCGGGCACTACGTCGTCGTCACGGACGAGGACATGGCGAAGGCCAACCCCGAGGCCACGCAGACGGTGGAGATCACCGATTTCGTCGACGCCGGCGAGATCGATCCCATCTTCTTCGACAAACCCTACTACCTGGCGCCGCTGGGCAAGGCCGCCAAGGGCTACGCGCTGCTGCGCGAGACGCTCAAGCGGTCCAACAAGGTGGGGATCGCCAAGGTGGTCATCCGCTCGCGGCAGCACCTCGCGGCGGTGATCCCCGTCGGCAAGGTGCTGGTGCTGGAGATCTTGCGCTACCCGGACGAGATCCGGAAGGCGGACGACCTGGACGTGCCGGCCGAGGACATCGCGGACGTGGGCGTCACCCCGCGCGAGCTGGAGATGGCCGAGCGCCTGGTGGAGGGCATGACGGAGCCGTGGGACCCCACGCGCTACCGCGACGAGTACCGCGACGACCTGCTGTCCATGATCCGCCGCAAGGCCGAGACGGGCGAGGTGGTCTCCCCCGCCGGCGCGTCGGACGAAGGCGCGGGCCGCAGCGACGTCATCGACATCATGTCGCTCCTCAAGCGCAGCGTGCAGGAGACGGAGAAGGTGCGCGCCCGGCCCGCAGCCAAGCCGGCGGCCCGGGGCAAGCCCGCCAAGCCCGCGCCTCCCTCCACGTCCGAGAAGCCGGCCCGCCGCCGCAAGAGCGCCTGAGCGTGGCGCCGCGCACCCGCACCGCGTTGCCCTCCCCCGCCCGCCGGGCCGCCCCGGCGCGACGCACGACGGCGACCGTGCCGGAGATGGTGCTGCCGGAGCTGGCGACGCTGGTGGACCACGCGCCGCTCGGCGCCGGCTGGCTGCACGAGGTGAAGCTGGACGGGTACCGCCTGGTCTGCATCGTCGCCGGCGGCGCCGCTCGCCTGCTCACCCGCCGCGGCAACGACTGGACGCCCCGCTTCCCCCGCCTGGCCGCCGCGCTGTCGGCGCTCCCCGACGGTACCGTGGTGGACGGCGAGCTCGTCGTCGTCACCGCGGACGGCACCACGAGCTTCCAGGCGCTCCAGGCCGAGCTGGGCGCCGGGCGCGAGTCGCGGCTCGTCTACTACGCCTTCGACCTGATGTTCGACGCCGGCCAGGACCTTCGCGAGCAGCCGCTCGTCGACCGCAAGGCGCGGCTGCAGGGGCGGATCGACACGCTCCCGAAGCCGGCGAAGGGCGATCCGACGGTCCGCTACAGCGACCACGTGCTGGGATCGGGCGAGGCGTTCCACACGCAGGCGTGCCGCTGGGCGCTGGAGGGCATCGTCAGCAAGCGCGCGGACTCGCCCTACCGCTCCCGCCGCACGCGCGACTGGGTGAAGGTGAAGTGCGCGCGGCGGCAGGAGTTCGTCGTCGGCGGATTCACGGCGCCCCGCGGCACGCGCGTGGGCCTGGGCGCGCTGCTGCTGGGATACTACGGCGCCGACGGTCGCCTGCTCTACGCCGGCAAGGTGGGCACCGGCTTCGACGACGCCCTGCTCCGCTCCCTGCAGGCGCGGCTGTCGAAGGATGTCACGCCGGATACGCCGTTCGCCGACCTCCGCCGCATGTCCGGCGTGCGCTGGGTGAAGCCGCGCGTGGTAGCCGAAGTGGCGTTCGCGGAGTGGACCGAGGACGGGCACCTGCGCCACCCCACCTTCCAGGGCATCCGCGAGGACAAGGCGCCCGGTGACGTGCGCCGCGAGATGCCCGTCCCCGCGCCGGCCTCCGCTTCGAGCTCCGCCGAGGGAACCGCGCCGGGGGATGCGGCCGCGCCCATCGAGACGCCGGCGAAGAAGGCGCCGCGAAAGTCCCCGGCGACGATGCCCATCCCCCTCCCCCGCTCCACGGCGCGGCACAGCCGGCCCACCCGCGGTCGTGCCGGCGCGGCGGTCGAAGTCGCCGGCGTGCGGCTGACGAACCCGGAGCGCGTGCTGTGGCCGGACGCGGGGCTCACCAAGCTGGACCTGGCGCGGTACTACGCCGCCGTGGGCCGCTGGATCCTGCCGCACGTGGCCGACCGGCCGCTCTCCCTCGTCCGCTGCCCGGAAGGCATCGAGAGCCAGTGCTTCTACCAGAAGCACGCCGACGAGCGCTTCCCCGCCGCCATCGGCCGCGTCGTGGTCGAACAGGACGACCCGCGGCCGTACACGTACGTCGACGGCGTGCCGGGCCTGGTCGCCTTCGCGCAGGCGGGCGTGGTGGAGCTGCATGTCTGGGGCGCGCGGCGAGATCGCATCGAACGCCCGGACCGCATCGTGGTGGACCTCGACCCCGCGCCGGACGTGCCGTGGGCCCGCGTCGTCCACGCCGCGTTCGAGGTCCGCGGGCGGCTGCAGGACCTGGGACTGGAGAGCTGGGTGAAGACCACGGGCGGCAAGGGCCTGCACGTCGTCGTGCCCATCGCACGGCGCGCCGGATGGGACGAGGTGAAGGGCTTCTCGCGCGCGCTGGTGGAGGACGTCGCCGCGGGGCACCCGGGGTGGTACCTGACGACGGCCACGCTCTCCAAGCGTGCGGGCCGCATCTTCCTGGACTACCTGCGCAACGGCCGCGGCGCCACCGCCATCTGCGCCTACGGCGTCCGCGCGCGCCCCGGCGCAACCGTCTCCGTCCCCCTGCGCTGGAGCGAGCTGACGCCGCGGCTGGATCCGGCGGCGTTCACCCTCCGCACCGTCCCCCGCCGCCTCGCCTCGCTGCGCGCGGACCCGTGGGAAGGCTTCGCCGAGGCGCGGCAGTCCATCACCCGCCCCATGCTCCACACCCTTGGCGCCGCGTAGGCGGCCGCGGTCGAGCTTCCCGATCGTCGGCGGATACGGAACGGCCCGCGCCTCGCGAGGAGGAGCGGGCCGTCTGTCCACCATCAGCCGGATCCGACGGCGCATTCCGTCGACGCCGATCGACCGGAGGTCCGTCAGTTCGTGCGCTTCTGGCGGCTCACCTCGTTCAGGCGGTCTCGCTCCTGCGGGGTGAGTGACGCGAGGCCTTCCGTGGAGATCTTGTCCAGGATGCGGTCCACGTCGTCCAGCAGGTCGCGCTCCATGTGCGCGGCCTGGGTCCGGCCGATGGGCTGCTGGGCCGCCGGTCGCGCCGGGGTGTCCACCAGCTTGGGGCCCGCGCGCCACGCCATCGCCCGCTTCTTCCGCTTCACGGGCAGCACCTCGCCCCAGGCGTTGGGCGCCCACGGGCTCTTGAGGTACAGGAAGGCGCTCGCGAAGCCGCCCAGATGAGCCAGGTGCGACACCGGCCCGCCCCCGCCGTCCAGGGCGAACAGGAAGCTGACGGCGGCCAGGATCGCCACCAGCCACTTCACCTTGATGGGAAAGATGCCCCACACGTACACCTGGTTGTCGGGCCACGTCATCGCGTAGCCCAGCATCACCCCGTTCACCGCCGCCGATGCGCCCACCACGGGGTCTCGCGAGAAGAGCGCGACGATCGCCCCGCCGGCGGCCGCCACCAGGTAGAACTTGAGGAACGGCGTCGATCCCCAGCGCTCCTCCAGCGGTGGCCCGAAGAAGAACAGCGCCAGCATGTTGAAGAAGATGTGCCCCACCGACGCGTGCACGAAGGCGTACGTCAGCAGCGTCCACGGCTGGACGAGCACCGTGGAGCGGTCCAGCCCCAGGTAGCGCCACGACAGCGCCGTCCCCAGCCCGCCGCCGAACGCGTTCAGCAGCAGGTAGGCGACGAAGACCGCCACGTTGGCGATCAGCAGACGCTTCACCCACGGGGTCACGTGCAGCGCCCCGAGCGGCGAGTCGTACGAACGGTAGGCCATCGTTGGTCGTCGGTCCCGCGGTCGGGAGGGTGGGCCGGCGGACGGGCCGCCGGCCTTGGGTCGGAGTCTATATACCCCGTTACCGGAGCGCGAGTTGCACGATGCGCTCGCACAGGTCGGGATACGAGATCCCCACGGCGGCCGCCTCCTTGGGCAGCAGGCTGGTGGCCGTCATGCCCGGAAGGGTGTTGGCCTCCAGGCACCAGAGCTGCTCCTTGGCCAGGATGAAGTCGATGCGGGCGTACCCCCGCAGCTTCAGCACGCGGAAGGCCCGCAGCGCGTACGCCTGCACCTGCGCCGTGATCTCCTCTTCCAGCGGCGCGGGGCAGAAGTACTCCGTCATCCCCGGCGTGTACTTGCTGTGGTAGTCGTAGATCCCCTTCTTGGGGCGGATCTCCACCGGCGGCAGCGCCTGGTCGCCCAGGATGCCCACCGTCAGCTCGCGGCCGCGGGCGAAGCGCTCGATCATCACCTCGGTGTCGTACTGCGACGCCTCCTTCACGGCCTCCGGCAGCATCCCGGGCTCGGTGACGATGGTCATCCCCACGCTGCTGCCCTGCCTGCTGGGCTTCACGATGCAGGGATAGCCGATCAGGTCCTCGATGGTGTCGGGGTCGTACGCGAAGTCCGGCGCCCGCGCCACGCGCCACGGCAGCGTCGGCACCTGCGAGTCGCGCAGCAGGCGCTTGCTGATGTCCTTGTCCATGGCGACGCCGCTGCCCAGGGGCCCCGACCCCGTGTAGGGCACGCCCACCAGGTCCAGCAGCGCCTGGATGGTGCCGTCCTCGCCCGCGCCGCCGTGCAGCGCCAGGAAGGCCACGTCCGCCTGGTGAAGCTGCGGCACCGCGCCCAGCTCCATGGCGCTCAGCGTGGCCGCCGTGCTCCCCGGGGGCGCCGCGTGCACACCCTCGGGCAGCAGCTCGCCCTCCTGTTCGGTGGGGATGAAGCCCCGCGCGGTGTCCACCGTCCACACCTCGTGCCCGCGCTCGCGCAGCGCCTTCACGATCCCCAGCCCCGAAGCCAGCGACACCTCACGCTCGGCCGACGTGCCCCCCAGCAGAACCGCGATCCTCATGCCCCCTCCACACGTTCGGTGTCCGGGGGGCGCCACCGCCCCCGCATCCCCGCGGCGCATTGCAGAAAGCGTACGCGCCCGCTCCCCCTCCCCGCACCCGCGGCCACCCGTCCATCCCGGCCTCCGACGTCGACGCTACGCGACCCCGTCGATCGAGCCGCCGCGGGCCACGTGGGCGGACGTCCCACGGACGTTCAGACCACTCGTTCGATGGAAGCCCCGCGTCTCATCCGCCGTCTCGCCGCCCGCCCCCAACCCGCTGCGGCTACTGCGCCTGCGCCGGCTCACCGCGGATGGCGCCCAGGATCGTGCGCGCCAGCGCCGCGCCGATCCCCGGCACCGTCGCCACCTCCGCTTCGCCCGCGGCCGCGAGCGCCCGCACGGAGCCGAAGCGCTCCAGCAGCGCCCGCTGCCGCGCGGGGCCCACGCCGGCGATCTGCGACAGCTCCGAGCGGATGGTGCGCTTGGTCCGCAGCTTCCGGTTGTACGTGATGGCGAAGCGGTGCGCCTCGTCGCGGAGGCGCTGCAGCAGCCGGAGCGCCACGCTGCGCCGCGGCAGGCGGAACGGCACCGGGCGCCCGGGCACGAACACCTCCTCGTCCTTCTTCGCCAGGCTCACGATCATCTGCTGCCCCAGGTCCAGCTCGTCCAGGGCACGCTGCGCCGCGGAAAGCTGGCCCTTCCCGCCGTCGATCACCACCAGGTCGGGCAGCGGCTTGCCGTCGTCCAGCCGGCGGCGGAAGTAGCGCGTGACCACCTCGTGCATCGACCGGAAGTCGTCGTTGCCCCAGTCGCCCTGCACCTTGAACTTGCGGTACTCGCCCTTGCTGGGCTCGCCGTTCTCGAAGAACACCCCGGACGCCACCGTCTCGCTGCCCTGCGTGTGCGAGATGTCGAAGCAGATGATCGTCCGGGGCACCGAGGGCAGCTCCAGCACCTCCTGCAGCTCGTAGAGCGCGTCGGGCGCACGGCCTAGGGCGGCGCGGTTGGCCAGCTTGCGCTCCTCCAGCAGGTGCCGCGCGTTCTGGCAGGCCAGGTCCACGAGCTGCAGCTTCTCTCCTCGCTGCGGCACGTGGGTGCGGATGGCGCGCCCCGTCCGCTCGCGCAGCAGCCCCTGCAGCAGCTCGCGGTCGCCGAAGTCCGCGGGCAAGAAGACCTCGCCGGGAACCATCTCCGCGTCCCGCAGCGCGCGCTCCGTGTACAGGCGCGTCACGAAGGCGGCCAGCACCTCCTCGTCCGGCTCCCCCTCCAGGTTCGTCAGGATCTGCGCTTCCCTGCCCAGCAGCTTGCCCTCGCGGATCTGGAGCACCACGCCGCACGCGTCCGCCCCGTCGCGCGCGATGCCCACCACGTCGCGGTCGGCGCCGGACAGGTCCACCATGCGCTGCTTGGCCTCCAGCGACTCCAGCTGCCGCACCGCGTCGCGCAGCTCGCCCGCGCGCTCGAAGTCCATCGCCCCCGCCGCGTCGCGCATGTCGCCGCGCAGCCGGTCGGCCGCCCGGCGCGTGTGGCCGCTCAGCACCTCGATGATCTCGTCGATCATCCCCCGGTACTCCTCGGGCGACTGGAGGTTGACGCAGGGCGCCTTGCAGCGGCCGATGTGGTGGTCCAGGCAGGGCCGCGCCGGCGACTCGCCCGGCAGGTCGTAGTGGCACGAGCGCACCGTGTACAGCTTCTTCACCAGCTCCAGCGCCTGCCGCATGCGCCGCACGTCCGTGTACGGACCGAAATAGCGCGAGCCGTCCTTCTCCAGCCGCCGCGTCACCCACACCCGCGGGAACCGCTCGTGCACGGTGACCTTGATGTAGGGGTACGACTTGTCGTCGCGCAGGTTGATGTTGAAGCGGGGCCGGTGCTCCTTGATGAGGTTGTTCTCCAGGATCAGCGCCTCGGCCTCGCTGTCGACGACGATGGTGTCCACGTCGGCGATGCGCCGCACCAGCTCGCGCGTCTTCAGCGAGTGCTGGCCCTGCGAGCTGAAGTACGAGCGCACGCGCGGGCGCAGCGACTTGGCCTTGCCCACGTAGATGATCTCGCCCGCCGCGTCCTTCATCAGGTACACGCCCGGGCGGGTCGGCAGGTGCTTGAGCTTGTGGTCCAGCGGTGCGTTCTCGGACATCCTGGCGCAACGGTCTTCGGGAGTCGTTCGGCACTGCTTGATACCCCGCCCGGTCCCCGCGTTCCCCACCCTACCGCGCCCATCCTCCCCTCGCCGCACGAGCCTCCGCCGCCTCCGCGGACACCCGTCGCCACCCCCACGAAGGTGGGGACGGATTGCCGTCGCGGCCCCGGGATTCATCCCGAGCGCGTTCGCCGAGGCCGCGCGCGCATCGTACGACGAGTCCGTGCCGGTGGCTCTCTCGCCACGCCGACCGCCGCACACACGAAGCCGCCGCATCCCTCGACCCGATGCGACGGCTTCTCCAACTCCACTGCTGTCGGTCGATGCGATCAGGCGTGGACGGCCGCCGGCTCCAGCGCCACGTCCGCCTGCGCGGCGAGGTCCCGCAGCAGGTTCGGCCCGTACGCGGCGAGATACGGGAACACGTTCAGCACGCGCTCCTGCGGGATGCCGCCCGGGTACAGGTGCGCGCGGGCGGCCTCGATCCGACGGAGCAGGCCCGCGTCGCGGCGCTTGATCTGCCGCAGCACCTTCTGCTCCGCATCCCCCGCCCCGAGCAGCGCCCGGTTCCGCTCCGCGCCCAGCGCGTTCACCAGCGTGGGATCGACCGCCGCCACGTCGTTCATCAGCCCCGCGTATCCGGCGACGATCGACGACCGCAGAGCCGCGAAGCCCTCCGCCATCTCCGCCGGCACCCGCTCGCGGGCGATGCGCTGCGCGATCTCGTGCATGGGCGGGCGCAGGTCGGCGATCTCCAGCCCCGCCTCGGCGAGCGCCGCGTCCGCCTCCTCGGGCACCAGCACGGCCGACATGCGTGGGAAGACGATGGGCATGCGGATGCCGAACGCCTCGAACAGCGGGCCGATCTGCGCGAAGTACGCCGCCTCGCCCGGTCCCGCCACGTACGCCAGCGTGGGGAAGACGAAGCTCTCCACCACCGGGCGCAGGAAGACGTTGGGGCTGAACGCCACGGGGTCGGCCCGGATGGCGGCGCGAAGCTCGGCATCCGTGAAGCGCCGCCGCGCCTCGCGCGCCTCCCATCCCCCGTCGACGCGATGGAGCCGTTCGCGTCCCCGCGGCCCGTGCCAGAACAGGTTTGCGGCGTCGGACAGCACGGCAACCTGGCCATCGTAGCCGGCGCGCTCCAGCCGCTCGGTGGTGTCCATCAGCAGCGTCTCGTGGTCTCGCGCGTGCTCCGCCTCGCCCAGCAACACCGGAAGAGAGGCGGCCTTCAGCGCCGGATCCGCCGCGTCCGTGAGCAGGAGATCGAAGCCGGAGAAGAGGTTCTCGACCACGTCGAGGAATGCGCCGGCCATCGTCGCACTGGGGCGATAGGCATCTTGAATCGACGTTATCCACTTATCAACATCGCCATATTGGGAAACGATTTGCCCGAACTTGGATACGACGAATTCTACGTTCGGCCCCACGGAGGTGTCAGACATGGGTAGGGGACGTGGATCAAGATGTTCCACGGACAGCCGGACCACTCCTCCACGGGTACGATCTACCGTATCCACGTGATCCACCTCGTCCAGATCGTGGTCCTCGCTCGCCGACCAGAAGACGGGCAGCACGACGACGCCCAGCTCCCGCTCCAGCTCCTCGGCCAGCCGGATCGCGGTGAGGATCTTGTGGACGGTGTAGAGCGGCCCCGTGAAGAGCCCGGTCTGCTGGCCGGTGGTGACCACTGCCCCACCCTCTTCCACGAACCGCCGCAGGCGCTCCGCGGCGCCGGCGGACGTGGGGCGCAACGCGGCCGCCGCCCGCTCGCGCGCGGCGCGGTCGAAGCGGCCGGAGACCTCCTCCAGCTTGGCGCGGAACGCGGCCGGGTTCCGCGGCCGGCCACGGTAGAACGACGGCGCGGCTCCCCTGCCCGCGAGGTAGTCCTCGACGAGCGGAGAGCCGCGCAGGGGAAGAACCTGGATCCGCGGATTCAACGACCCCTCCCGATCAAGTGTAAGCGCCGCCCGCAACACCCGTCCGCGGCCCGCGCATAGAAATCCTCCACATTCGCCCTCAGACGCGTTCGAACCGCATGCTGCGCCATCGTATCGTCCGCACCGCCGGTCGCGCCTCTCCGCCCATCCTCGCGCGTCAAGTTTCGCGGCCTTTGTGGTACGGCTCGCCGCGCGCGATGGTGCCGGCACGGTAGATCTGCTCCGTCAGAACCAGCCGGGCGAGCTCGTGCGGCAGCGTGAAGGCCGAGATGGAGAGCTTGTGCGTGGCGCGGCGAAGCAGCTCGTCCGACAGCCCGAATGCCCCGCCGATCACGAACGCCGCTCCCGGGCTGGCCCGCACGCCCAGCTCGGTAAGATACGTGGACAGCCGGTCGGAAGACCACTGCACGCCGCCCCGGTGCAGCGCCACGACCTCCATCCCCGGGCCCACGCGCGCCAGCAGCCGCTTCCCTTCCTCGTCGCGCACGCGGTCCGCGTCACCGGGCTTCCGCGCGGGCTCCTCCTTCACCTCCGCCGCCTCGTACGTGTAGTAGCGGCGGATGCGTCCCTCGTAGTCCGCCACCGCCTCCGCCACCGGCCCACGCACGCGCCCGATCGCGAGCAGCGAAATCTTCATCTTCCCCCGCAACCAGAGTACAAGTGGGCCTGCAAATCACCAGTAATCAACAGACTCCGTAGCTTTTCCACACACGATGCGACGACGTGCAACAACTCGACGCCAAGCAGAGCGTGCTTTCGCTGTCGCGCATTCGCCGAATCCGAATCCAGGAGCAGGGTTCCGGTTCCCATGGTATCTCGACCGAGCGCGGTTTGGACGTCGGACATTGCACGCCGTCCCAGTCTCTATGAGTTACGCAATTCCGAAACACACGGCACACCGTAACAACATCTATAACACTCAGCACAACACTGCCCGTGGAACATACTTCACTCGCTGAACGGTACGCAAGCGCAACCGATCAGCGGACGAGGATCGTGTCGACCAGGGAGTGCTCGTTGTCCTTGAACGGATGATCGACGTTGTAGTTCAGCCCGCGGCTCTCCTTCCGGCGTCGAGCACAGCGCACGACGAGCAGGGCGGCCTGCACCATGTTGCGCATCTCCACCAGCTCGGGCGTGGGGCGGCACGCGGCCCAAGTCGCATTCGTCTTCTCCGCCAGCCGCCGCACGCACTCCTCCGCCTCTCCCAGCCGGTCGTCGGATCGGACGATGCCCACCAGCTCCCACATCACGTCGCGCAACTCTTCCCTGCTCTGCTCCAGCATCGCGCCATCGGGCACTTCCGACACGCCGGACGGCGCCGGGTTGCGAGGCGCAAGCTCAGGCGTGACGGACAGATGGGGGCCCAGGCGCTCGGCCGCGCGGTGCGCGAAGACGACGGCCTCCAGCAGCGAGTTGGAGGCGAGCCGGTTGGCCCCGTGCACGCCGGTGCATGCCGTCTCGCCCGCGGCGTAGAGGCCGGGCAGCGAGCTGCGCCCGTCGGTGTCGGTGAGGATGCCGCCGCACAGGTAGTGCGCGGCCGGCACCACCGGCAGCGGCTCGCGCAGCATGTCCGTGCCGCGCTCCGCCGTCACGCGCAGGATGTTCGGGAAGCGCCCGCGGATCTCCGCTTCCGGGATCGACGAGCAGTCCAGCAGCACGTGCGGGTCACCGTGCTCCTTCATCTCGCGATCGATGGCACGTGCAACTACATCGCGCGGAGCGAGCGAGGCGAGCGGGTGGTAGCCGTCCATGAACGCCGTCCCGTCCACCCGCCGCAGGACCGCCCCCTCGCCGCGCACGGCCTCGGAGATCAGGAAGGTGTGCTCGCGGGCGGGATACAGCGCGGTAGGGTGGAACTGGATGAACTCCATGTTCGCGATCTTGGCCCCCGCGCGGTACGCGATCGCCACCCCGTCGCCCGTGGCGATGGACGGATTGGTCGTGTGGCGGTACACCTGGCCGCACCCTCCCGTGGCCAGCATCACGGCGCGCGCGGCGATGGGCACCAGCTCGCCCGACTCGGCGTCCAGCGCCAGGATGCCACAGCAGCGCTCGCCCAGCGTGCCGGGATCGCGCGCCGTGAGCAGGTCCACCGCGGAGTGGTTCTCGTAGATCTCCACGTTGGGCGCGTCCGCAACCGCCTGCAGCAGCGCGCGCTCGATCTCGCGCCCCGTCAGGTCCTCGGCGCGCACGATCCGCCGGCGCGAGTGGCCGCCTTCCCTGCCCAGGGAAAGGTCCGCGCCCTCCTGCGTGAAGTGCACGCCCAGGTCGATCAGCTCGCGAACGCGCTGGGGTCCCTCGCGCACCAGCACCTCCACCGCGTCCGGGTGGCAGAGCCCCGCGCCGGCGACCAGCGTGTCCTCCATGTGCAGCGCGGGGGAATCGTCCGGCGCGAAGGCCGCGGCAATTCCCCCCTGTGCCCAGTTGGTGCTGGAGTCCGGGCGGCCCTTCTTGGTGACGATGGCCACGGTCCCGAACCGCGCCACCTTCAGCGCGAACGACAGTCCGGCGATGCCGCTTCCCACCACCACCACGTCCGCGCGGATCACGCCCGCCCCCGGCTGAGCGCGACGTCCAGCGCCGCCTCCACCGCATCCCGCCCGCGGACGATCTGCACCGACTGCTCCAGCACGTACGCCTCCCGGTGTCGGCTCAGCAGGGCGCGCAGCTTCACGGCGTCCTTGCGCGTCATCACCATCGGCCGCCCCGCGGCGGCCGCGACCAGCCTGGACGCCTCGTCCGGCGTGAACGCGTGGTGGTCCGCAAAGCTCGCCGGCTGTACCACTGCGCCGCACGCCCGGAGCTGCGCGAAGAAGGGCTCCGCATCCGCCAGCGCCGCGACCGCGAGCACCTTGCGCCCGTCCAGCCAGTCCAGCGGACGGCTCGATTCCGTCGATTCCGTCGATTCCGTCGATTCCGTCGATTCCGTCGATTCCGTCGATTCCGTCGATTCCGTCGATTCCGTCGAATCCGTCGATGGCGGCGCCTTGGCGGACTGCTCCGATCCACCGTGCAGCGCGGAAAGCAGCGTCGGTGCAAGATCCGCGATCACCACCGGAGCATCCGTGTATCGGCCGAGGTCACTCGCGACCTCGTCGGCGCGCTCGGCCGATGCGGACTTGCGCGTGACCACCACCAGGTCCGCTCGTCCGAGCGCTTCCGGTCCCTCGCGCCACGGTCCGCGCGGCATCACGCGCGGATCGCGGCGCCAGCCCTCCGCCGCGACGAGCACGATGTCCAGGTCGCGTCCGAGCGCGCGGTGCTGGAATCCATCGTCCAACACCACCACGTCCCGCCCGGCATCCACCGCGGACCGCGCCGCCTCGATCCGTCGCGCCGCGGCGAACACGGGCACGCCGGGGTTCAGCTCTCCGTGCACCAGGACCTCGTCGGCCCCGTATCCACGGAGCGCGATCGCCGGGCTCCATCCACGCTCCACCAGCCGGCCGACGATCCACGCGGCGAACGGGGTCTTCCCCGCCCCGCCCACCGCCAGGTTCCCGACGCTGATCACCGGCACCGGCACGCGCTCCACCTTCTTCGACCCGCGCTCGTACGCCGAGTTCCGCACCCGCGTCGCCCCGCGGAACGCAGATTCGGCAGGCAGCAGCGCAGCATCCAGCAATGCGCCGAGAATGCCGCCGCGGCCCGGCCACCATCGGGTGACGACCCACTCGCGGAGGGTCATGCGCGGAACGCGGGAAGCCGGGTCTGACGGGCGGTTGAAACCGCGGCAACGACGGCACGAAGCCTCCCTGCGGAGGCTGGCTCCATGCGGCTTCGGGTTCCGCGCGGCACGCACGTGGTGGCGGCGCGTCGGTAGAGCCTATCGTCCAACGACCCTCGCCCAGAGGTGGGGGAGGGCCGGCAAGTGGTGCGAGTTGGGGAGGGGGCGCGTGCAATCGCCCAGGCGGTTGAAACCGCGGCTGGAACGGCGCGAAGCCCGCCTGCGCGGGCTGGCTCCGCGCCGCTTTCAGTTCCACGCGCGACGAACGTGGTTCCGCGGCGGCGGCAGATGTTATCGTCAGACAACGCACCCGTAGCTTCGCGAGAGGAGACGCGTGCCGCGCGTCCGCCGGAGCCCACACTAGGACCCGTCATCTGCGCGGCGCCGCGCCGCCCATGCGCGCGCGCATCTCGGCCAGCCTCCGCTCCACGTCGCGGGCGATGGCTTCGAGCTGGGCTTCGTCGGCGTCGCGGGGGACGTAGACGGGCTCCCCGTATTCGATGGTGATGCGGCTGAAGGGCTTGGGAACCATGAAGCGGTCCCATCCGCCGAAGAACCAGGCGCGAGAGGCGGCGCTCTCGGTGGGGATGATGGGAGCGCCGGTGCGCTGGGCGATCAGGAGCGGGCCGGGCTTCATCACCTCGCGTGGGCCGCGGGGGCCGTCGGGGGTGATGGCGAGCGAGCGTCCACGGCGCACCGCGCGCATCAGCTCGCGCAACGCCTCCAGCCCGCCGCGGCTGCTGGAGCCGCGCACCGCGACGAAGCCCCAGCGGTCCAGGATGCGGGCGCTGTACTCCCCGTCGCGGTGCTGGCTCGCGAGGGTAACGACGCCCTGCTGCCGGTGGTGGTACGTGCACGGAAGCAGCCGCCCGTGCCAGAGCACGAAGATCACCGCCTTGCCCGCGTCCCAGTGCGGGCGGAAATGCTCCTCGCCGACGGTCCGGATGCGGCAGGTGCCCAGGATGGACTCCATCGCCTTCCGCGCGACGGCCGCGATGCGGCGCACCTTCCGCTCGCGCACGGGGTCGTCCAGCGTGACACCGCCCAGGTGTGCAGCCGGGCCGATCGGATCGTCCGCGGCGCCGCTCATCGAAGCTCCAGCAGGCCCGCCGCCAGCCCCACGACGCGGCCGGCGGCGCCGGGGCCGCCCAGGCGCTCGCGGATCCCGCTCAACCCCGTCACCATCTCGCGCCGCTCCGGCGACCGCGGGTCCAGCAAGGGCAGCAGCGTCGCGGCGAGCGCATCCGGAGTGGCGGCGTCCTGCACGAACTCGGGGGCGATCCGCTGCTCGGCGATCAGGTTCGCCAACGCGATGTGCGGCACCTTCACCAGGCGCTTCGCCATCGCGTAGCTCAAGCCGTTCATCCGGTAGACGACGGCGAACGGCGTCCCGGCCAGCGCCGCCTCCAGCGTCGTGGTGCCGGACTTCACCAGCGCCGCCGTGGCGTTGCGGAGAAGGCCGCCGCCCGCGCTCGGGACGAGCGGCCACCGCGCATCGCCGTACGCGGCGCGGTCCAGCCCGCCGGGAGCCCCGATCACCGGCTGCACGTCCGGCCGCGCGTCCGCCACGCGGGCGGCCGCGTCCGAGAACAGCTCCAGGTGGCGGCGCACCTCCTGCGCGCGCGAGCCGGGAAAGAGCGCGAGCACGGGGCGGTCCGCCTCCAGCCCGTGCTCCGCCGCCCACTCCGCGTGCGTCTGCGGCGAGGGCACGACGTCCAGCAGGGGATGGCCGACGAAGCGGGCGTCCACTCCGGCGCGGCGCAGGAACGCCTCCTCGAACGGCAGCACCACCGCCACCTCGTCCGCGTCGCGGGCAAGGTCGCGCACCCGGCTCTTGTGCCAGGCCCACACCTGCGGGGCGATGTAGTACAGCACGGGAATGCCCCGCCCGCGGGCGTGCCGGGCGAGGCGAAGGTTGAAGCCGGGATAGTCGATGGGGACCACGAGGTCCACGCCCTGCCGCTCCAGCGCCGCGAACACGCGCTTGCGCAGGTCCAGGAAGAATGGGAGGTGGCGGAGGACCTCCACGAAGCCCATCACCGCCAGCTCCCCCAGCCCCGCCATGAGCTCCACGCCGGCGGCCTCCATCCGGTGGCCGCCCAGGCCCAGCAGCCGCGCGTGCGGCCAGCGCTCGCGCAGCGCCCGCGCCAGCCCGGCGCCGTGCAGGTCGCCCGACTCCTCGCCCGCGGAGATGAAGATCGTGGGCGCCTTCCGGCTTCCCCTGCCCGCCCGCCGGCTCATCGCCGGCCCGCGAAGCGCAGCAGGTACCAGATGGCGCCCATCACCACCACCAGCAGGGCGACCAGGCGGAACATCGACGGCGGGCCGACGCCCCCGAACGCGAACGGGGCGCGGCGCCGCCTACGGCGCGAGCCCGGCCGCGGCATGGCTCTCGATGCTGCCCATGATCCGGAGCGCCACGGCCAGCGCCTCGCGCCCCGCCGCGCCGCTCACCACCAGCGGCCCCTCGCCACGGACGGCCGCGACCCAGGACTGGAGCTCCGCCCGCAGCGGCTCCATCCCGTCGCCCTTCAGCGCCACCCGCTCCACCACGTTGGCGATCGACAGGAGCGAGAAGTCGCCCTCCGGCAGCGAGGCGCCCTTCTTCAGGCGCAGGAACTCGCCCGTGCCCGTCGCCAGGTCCAGCGAGATGTAGCCCGATCGCTGGAAGAAGCGGATCTTCCGCATGCGCTCGAACGAGACGCGGCTGGCCGTGATGTTGGCCACGGCGCCGTTCTCGAAGACGATGCGCGCGTTGGCGATGTCCTCGCTGGGCGTCAGCACCGGCACACCCACGGCGTCCAGCGTCTTCACGTGGCGGCCGATGAGGCCCAGCACCAGGTCGATGTCGTGGATCATCAGGTCCAGCACCACCGCCACGTCCGTTCCGCGCGGGTTGAACGGCGCCAGCCGGTGCGACTCCACGAAGCGCGGCTCGTCCAGGTACTGCTCGCACGCCCGCAGCGCGCCGTTGAAGCGCTCCACGTGCCCCGTCGCCACGATCACCCCCGCCTTCTCCGCCGCGGCGACGATCTCGTCCGCCTCCTCCAGCGTCGCCGCGATGGGCTTCTCGATCAGCAGGTGCACCCCGCGCCCGATGGCCTGGAGCGCCACCTCGGCGTGGTTCGTCGTCGGCACGGCGACCACGGCGGCATCGACCGCGGCGAGGAAGTCGTCCAGCGACGGGAAGGCCGGAACGCCGAGCTCCGCCGCCACCTGGGCCGCGCGCTCGGGGCTGGCGTCGTACACGCCCGCCATCGTCACCCCCTCCACCTCGCGCAGGATCCGGGCGTGGTGGAAGCCCAGGCTGCCGACGCCGACGACGCCCGCGCGGATCGGGGCGCCGCTCACAGCGTCACCCCGCGGTCGGTGCCCTCGAAGAAGGAGAGGAACACCTCCACCTCGGGGATCGCGCGCAGCTCCTCGCGCGCGCGGGCCAGCGCCTGCGTGGTGTTGTGCGTGCTGGCGAAGAACAGGCGGTACGCGCGCTTCAGCTCGCGCCGCACGTCCTCCGCGAAGCCGCGGCGCTGCAGGCCCACCGAGTTCAGCCCGTAGAGCTGGATGGGGCTGCCCGCCGCCTTCACGTACGGCGGGATGTCCTTGGCCACGCGCGAGCCGCCGCCCACGAAGGCGTGCGCGCCGATCCGCACGAACTGGTGGATGGGCGTCATCCCGCCGATGCTGGCCCAGTCGTGGATGGTGACGTGGCCCGCCATGTTCACGGCGTTCGAGATGATGACGTGGTCGCCCAGGTGGCAGTCGTGCGCCACGTGCACGTACGACATCAGCAGGCAGTCGCTGCCCACGCTGGTGATCCCGCTCGCCGTCGTGCCGCGGTTCAGCGTCGCGTACTCGCGGATGACCGTGCGGTCGCCGACGGTCAGGCGCGTGGGCTCGTTGCGGTACTTGAGGTCCTGCGGCGCGGTGCCCAGCACGGCGCCGTGCGAGATGGCGCACCCGTCGCCCACGGTGGCGTGCTCGATGAGGACGGCGGAGGCGATCTGCGTCCCCGCGCCCACGATGACGCCGGGGCCGATGATGGTGTGCGGGCCGACCGAGACCCCCTCGCCCAGCTCGGCGGACGGGTCCACGATGGCGGTGGGGTGGATCTCCACCCCCGTAGTGCTCTGCATGGTAGGCGCCTCAGCCAATGACGACACGGGCCATCATCTCCGCCTCGGCCACGACGTGCCCGTCCACGGTGCCGACCCCCTTCATGCGGCAGGTGGTGCCGCGGATCTGCAGCACCTCGATCTCGAACCGGATCTGGTCGCCCGGCGTCACCGGCCGGCGCCACTTCACGTTGTCCAGCGACATGAAGTAGACGACCTTGTCCTCGGGGTTGTCGATGGCGTCCAGCATCAGCAGCCCGCCCACCTGCGCCATCGCCTCGATGATCAGCACCCCTGGCATGATGGGACGGCCGGGGAAGTGGCCCACGAAGAAGGGTTCGTTGATCGTCACGTTCTTGATGCCGACGATGCGCTTGCGCTCCTCGTACTCCACCACCCGGTCCACCAGCAGGAAGGGGTAGCGGTGGGGCAGGTACTGCAGGATCTGCTCGATGTTGAGGATGGGGCGCGACAGGGCCTTCTTCTCGGCCCGCGCGACCAGCTCCTTGGCCAGCGCCACGTTGCCCTGGTGCCCCGGCCGCTCCGCAACCACGTGCCCGTGGATGCGCGCGCCCACCAGCGCCAGGTCGCCCACGATGTCCAGCGTCTTGTGCCGCACGAACTCGTCCGCGAAGCGCAATTCCGCGCCGCCCGCGATGCCGTCGGCCGTCAGCACCACCGCCGTGTCCAGCGTGCCGCCCTGCGCCAGGCCGCGCTCGCGCATGGCCTCCACCTCGTGCTCGAAGCAGAACGTGCGCGCCGGCGCCAGCTCGTCGCCGTACGCATCCGCGCTCACCCGGAACGAGCCGAACTGCCGGCCCACCAGGGGATGGTCGAAGTCGATGGTGGTGGACACGCGGTACGAGTCCGCCGGCGCCACCACGTAGTCCGCCTGCCCCTTCGTCAGCGAGAACGACTCCGACACCACGATCACCCGGGCCGGCGCGTCCTGCTCCTGCACCCCGCAACGGGCCAGCGCCTCGAAGAACGGCTTCGCGCTGCCGTCGCCCGCGGGCGGCTCGGCGCCGTCCATCTCCACCACCAGGTTGTCGATGCCGTGCCCCACGACGGCCGAGAGCAGGTGCTCCACCGTGTGCACCTTCGCCTCGCCCACGCCCAGCACGGTGCCCCGGTCGGTGCTCACCACGTGCGACACGTGCGCGGGAACCTCGGGCGCGCCGTCCAGGTCCACCCGGCGGAAGACGATCCCGGTGTTCACGGGCGCGGGAAGGAGGCGCAGGCGGATGCCCCCCCCGGTATGCAGCCCCACCCCCTCCATCTCGCCCGCCTGGGCGATCGTGTTCTGTCTCGGCGTCGTCATCAGTCCCGTCGCGTTGGCCCGCAGCCGCGGGCATCCCTTGGATCGCCGCTCTTGCGGCCGGGCGCCTCCGTCGGCGGAGCGCGCCCCTCCCTGCCCTTCGTCAGCCGTCCGGACGAATTCCCCGGGTCGGAAGTCCGTCTCTCGACCACGGCCGATGCTCGATCTCGACGGTCCGCGCTCGACCCTGGCCCTCGACGGACGACCATCGACCGCCACCGTCGAAAACCGCGTCGCGGAAGACCGTCAGTCCTCCGTCCGTGCCTTCCCCAGCAGGGCGCGCTCGATCTCCCCGATCCGCTTCAGCAGCGCGGGGAGCTTGAAGACGGCTGCCTGCGCGCGCATGGCCTCCCGGTGCGGCCGCGCCGGATAGCCGGAGACGGTGGCGCCCTCCGCCACGTCCGCCGTCACGCCCGCCTGGCCGCCCACCCGGGCCCGCGCGCCGATGGTGAGGTGGCCGCCCACGCCGGCCTGCCCGCCCAGCACCGCGTAGTCGCCCACCTTCGTGCTGCCCGACACGCCCACCTGCGCGACGACGATCACGTGGCGCCCGATGCGGCAGTTATGCCCGATGTGCACCAGGTTGTCGATCTTGGTGCCGCGCCCGATCACCGTGTCGCCGATGGAGCCGCGGTCCACGGTGCTGTTCGCGCCGATCTCCACGTCCTCCTCCAGCACGCAGCGCCCCACCTGCGGCACCTTGCGGTGCTCGCCCGCGGTGAACGCGAAGCCGAAGCCGTCCGCCCCCAGCCGCGCGCCGGAATGCACGATGCTGCGAGCCCCGACCACCGTGCGATCGTACAGCGTGCAGCCGGCGTGGAGCGTGGCCCCCTCGCCGATCTCGCACCCGGCGCCGAGCACGACGTGCGCATCGACCCGGCAGCCGGCACCGAGCACGGAGCCATCGCCGACGACGGCGCACGGGCCCACGCTGGCGCCCTCGCCCACCCGCACGCCCGCGCCCAGCACGGCGGTCGGGTGGACCCCCGGCGGCGGCGGCGGCTCGGGATGGAGGAGGGGGAGGACGACGGAGAGCGCCACGTGGGCATCGGCCACCCGGACCCCGCTGCAACCCTCGGGGAGGGAGACCTCGGCCCCCGCGGGAACCAGCAGGGCCCCGGCGCGGGTGGCATGAATGTAGGCGAAGTACTTCGGGTTGGCAACGAAGGAAAGGTGCTCGGGACCGGCCTCGTCCAGGGGCGCGACGCCGCGCACCAGACGCTCCGGATCGCCGAACGCCTCGCCCCCGGTCACGCTCGCCAGCTCGGCGACGGAAAGCTCCGGCATGGTGCCCCGGTCGGGTGTGGACGGGTGGTGGAGGGTCTCCACCATGCAGCGGTGCCCACGGCCGACAGGGCCGCGGGCACCGTGAAGATAACGCGTCCGACGGATTTAGTGAGAGGCTGGCGCCGCTGCCGCCGGAGCCGCCGCCTTCACCCGCGCGATCACCTGGTCCGTCAGGTCCAGGGCCGGGTCGGCGGCCAGGATGCCCGCGCTGCTCGCGTCCAGGACGAGGCCGATGTTCTGCTCCTTGCGGAGGGCCTCGATGATCTCGTTGATGCGCTTCATCACCGGCTCCACCAGCTCCGCCTGGCGGCGCTGCGCCGTCTCCTGGATCTGCTGCACGCGGGTCTGCGCCGCCGCGTAGCGCGTCTGCAGGTCGGCCTGGCGCTGCGCCTTCACGGTCGCCGAGAGCGTCGCCTGCTGCCCCTCGAAGGCGGTCCGCTGGGCCTCGAACGACTTCTCGATGGAGTCGATCTGCGCGCGGTAGCGCGTCATGTCGGCCTCCAGGGCGTGCTGCGCCGTCTGCGCGGCGGGCGCCTCGGCCAGCACCTTCTGGCTGTTGACGTAGCCGATCTTGGTCTGCGCCGACGCGGCGGCGGAGCCGACCACCAGGGCGATCAGGGCGGCCGCGCCGCCCGAAAGGAATCGGTTCATCACTGCACTCCGAAAGAATGGGAGGTGGGGGTCGCGGGGCGGAAGGCCCGCCGCCGCTGGGGAACAGCCCGCGCGCCCCGGCCTCCGCGAGGTCGGGGCGCGCACTGCAGCGAGCATCCGGGGCTAGAAGCCCTGGCCCAGCTTGAAGTGGATCTGCCACGCCGGCTTCGGCAGGTCGAAGCCGTAGCCGACGTCGATGCCGATGGCGCCCAGGAACGGCGTCACCACCGTCGCGCCGAAGCCGGCGCTGCGGAACAGCCGCGTCGGGTCCACCTGGCGCACGTTCGCCCAGTTGTTGCCGGCGTCGGTGAACACCGAGAGCGAGAGCGCGTCGCTCACCCGCAGCGCCGTCTCCGCCGTCAGCGTCATGTAGGCGTTGCCCAGGCAGGCGCGCGTGAACTGCGTCTCGCAGGCCGCGCTGTAGCCCGCCGGCGTGATGGTGCGCTCCTTGTACCCGCGCAGCGGCTGGCCGAACTGCACGCCGCCCACGTAGAAGGTCTCGAAGGGGAAGAGCCGCACGTCGCCGAAGATGGCGCCGCCGTTCGCCTTCAGCCCCATGGTGAGGCGAAGCGGCCGCGCGCCGCTGCCGATGTGGCCGATGGGCACCCACCACTCCGTCTCGCCCGTCACCTTCTGGTAGTTGCCGCTGCCGCCCAGGGGCCCGCCCGTCTGGCCCAGCGACAGCGCCTGCCGCGTGCCCGAGGTGGGGAAGAGCGGGTGGTTCTTGGTGTCGCGGGTGATGCCCATGGACAGCGTGCTGGCGGTGGCGTCCGGCTGGCAGAAGATGTTCAGGTCGTCGCCCGCCGTGCAGCCCAGGTCGTCCAGGTTGGTGAAGTGCGTGCGCGACAGCGAGTAGCCCACGAAGGCCCGCGTGCGCAGCAGCCCCGGGACGGGGATCCCGAACTGCAGCTCGCCGCCGGTGCGCGTCCGCCGCCCGTTGTCGAACGACGAGTAGCGGTCGCCCGTGCTGTACAGCGAGATGCTGCCGGAGTTTCGCGTGCCGAAGAGCGCCGGGTCCGAGTACGACAGCTCCAGCGTGCTGCGGCCCGCGCCGTACTCCACGCGCACGCTCGCGTTCTTGCCCTGGCCGAACAGGTTGGGCTGGCTGTATCCCAGGAAGCCCGAGAAGCCGCCGCCGCGCCCGCCGTACCCGCCGCCGATCACCGTTCCGAAGTTCACGTTGCCCGTGTTCTTCTCCTTCACGTGGAAGACGATGTCCACCACCCCCGAGTCCGGTTCCGGAAGGATCTCCGGCTGCGTCATGGGCGTCTCGAAGAAGCCGAGGCCCGTGAGCGCCTGGTAGCTCTGGATGAGGGCGTCCTCGTTGTACACGTCGCCGGGCAGCACCCAGATGCGGTCGCGCATCACCCGCTCGTGGGTGTTGGTGTTGCCCACGAAGCTGATGCGGCGGATGTAGAACGGGCTCTTCTCCGAGATGGCCCAGGTCACGTTCACCGTGGGCTCCGCGCCCGCCGCCGCCGGCACGCGGTCCACCACCGGCTCCACGTCGGCGAAGAGGTAGCCCTCGTTCTTGTACATCTGCTGCACCTGCCGCGTCGCGTCGTCCAGCGCCGCGCGGTCGAACACCTCGCCCTGCTCCCGCTCGCTGGTGCCGCCGAAGGGTAGGCCCAGCACGGAGCGGTGCTGCACCGTGAACAGCTTGCTCAGGTCGTCCGTGGGAAAGCGCGAGTTGCCCACCACCCGGAACTCGCCCAGGCGGTACTGCGGCCCCTCGCTCACCCGCACCACCAGGCGCGCCTTCCCCGTCTCGGGGTCCACCACCAGGGTGTCGCCCTCCACCGCGAAGTCGATGTACCCGTGCGAGCCGTAGAAGTCGGGCAGGCTGGTGCGCAGGTCCGTGTCGAACGTCTCGCGGTCGAACTTGCCGGCGCGGAACCACCAGAAGCCCTCCTTGCGGGTCTTCATGGCCGCCCGCAGCGCCGCATCCGAGAAGTGCGCGTTGCCCTCGAAGTCGATGTCCGCGATGGCCAGGAGGTTGCCCTCGCGCACGTTGAACACCAGCCGGAACGAGTGCTCCTCGCCGGGCACCGCCACCAGGGCCGTGTCCACCGAGACGAGCTGGATCCCCTTCTTGGCCAGCAGGTCGCGGATCATCTTGCGGGCGGCCGCCACGCGCGCGGGGTCCAGCGGCGCGTTCTCGCGCAGCTTCACCGTGTCGCGCACCGTCTTGCCCGCCAGCGAGCGCAGGCCGCGGAACTCGATGGCGGTGATGAAGGGGCGCTCCGTCACGTCCAGCACCACCGCCGTGTGGCCGGCGGCCGTGGGACGGATGGAGACGGCCACGTGGTCGAAGTTGCCCGTGCCCATCATCCGGTGGATGACGCGCTGCACCTCGCCCGCATCCACCGCCCCGCCAGGGCGCAGCCCCGACGAGGCGCGCACCACCGCCTCCGAGAGCCGTGCGCTGCCGCGCACCAGCACCGTGTCCACGACCAGGGACACGGGCTGCGCGGACGCGTCGGGGGCCGGGCGGGTGGGGTTCTGGGCGTGCGCTGCGCGGAAGGAGAGCGCGAGGGCCAAGCTGAGGAGGGCCGCCGAAGCGGCCCCCCTGCACGTCCTGCCGAAGACCGATTCCATCACGTCGTCGTTGAAGAGGGAACCCTGAACGCGAGGGACTGCTTGTCCTCCGAGACCGTCACCTCGATCTCGTCGCCCGCGGAGAACTCGGCCATCAGGATCTTCTCCGAGAGCGGGTCCTCGAGGTAGCGCTGGATCGCGCGGCGGATGGGCCGCGCGCCGAACTTCTCGTCGTACCCGTGCTCGATCATGAAGTCCACGGCCGCGTCGGTGAGCTTCAGCTTCAGCTCCTCCTCCTTCAGGCGCGTCTCCACGTCGGCCAGCAGGTTGTGGATGATCCGGCCGATCTGCTCGCGGCTCAGCGAGTGGAAGACGATCGTGTCGTCCAGCCGGTTGATGAACTCCGGGTTGAACGCGCGCTCGATCTCCTCCTTGACCTTCTCCTCCATCCGGTCGAACGCCGACTGGTCGCTCGAGGTGTGGAAGCCCAGCCCCGCGCCCTTGCCGATGTCGCGGGCGCCCAGGTTGGAGGTCATGATGATGACCGTGTTCTTGAAGTCGATCACCCGGCCGTAGTTGTCCGTCAGGTGCCCCTCGTCCAGCACCTGCAGGAGGATGTTGAAGACGTCCGGGTGCGCCTTCTCGATCTCGTCCAGCAGCACCACCGAGTAGGGCTTGCGGCGGACGGCCTTGGTGAGCGTGCCCGAGTCCTCGTAGCCGACGTACCCCGGAGGCGCGCCGATGAGCCGCGACACCGAGAACTTCTCCATGTACTCCGACATGTCCACGCGGATCAGCGCGTTCTTGTCGGCGAACATGAACTCGGCGAGCGCGCGGGCCAGCTCCGTCTTGCCGACGCCCGTGGGCCCGGCGAAGATGAACGAGCCGATGGGCCGCTTGGGATCCTTGAGCCCCGCCCGCGAGCGGCGGATGGCGCGCGAGATCGCCTGGATGGCGCGGTCCTGCCCCACCACGCGGCGGTGCAGCTCGTCCTCCATCCCCACCAGGCGCGCCGTCTCGGCCTGCTTGAGCCGCGTCACGGGGATCCCCGTCCAGCGCGACACGATGAAGGCGATGTTCTCCTCCGAGAGCGAGGGCCGGTTGGTGCGGCGCTCCTCTTCCCACGCCTTCTCGCGCTCGGCGATGCGGCGCTGCAGCTCGCGCTCGTGGTCGCGCAGCTCGGCCGCGCGCTCGAAGTCCTGGTCGCGGATGGCCTCGTCCTTCTTCTTGGCCAGCTCGTCCAGGTCCTTCTTGAGGTCCGACACCTCGGGGGGCGGCACCTGCGTCGCCAGCCGGGCGCGGGCCCCCGCCTCGTCGATCACGTCGATGGCCTTGTCCGGCAGGAAGCGGTCGGTGATGTAGCGCTCCGACAGCTTCACGGCGGCTTCGATCACCTCGTCCGTGATCTTGATGCGGTGGTGCTCCTCGTAGTGCGTGCGGAGCCCCTTCACGATCTCGATCGCCTCGTCGACGGAGGGCGGGTCGACCGCGACGGTCTGGAAGCGGCGCTCCAGGGCACCGTCCTTCTCGATGTACTTGCGGTACTCGTTGAGCGTGCTGGCGCCCACGCACTGCAGCTCGCCCCGGGCGAGCGCCGGCTTCAGCATGTTGCTGGCGTCGATGGCGCCCTCGGCGGCGCCGGCGCCCACCAGCGTGTGCAGCTCGTCGATGAAGAGGATGATGTTCTTGTTCTGGCTGATCTCGTTCATCACCGCCTTGAGCCGCTCCTCGAACTGGCCGCGGTACTTGGTGCCGGCGATGACGGCCGCCATGTCCAGCGACAGCACGCGGTAGTCTCGCAGGCTGTCGGGGCACTTGTTCTCGGCGATGAGCTGCGCCAGCCCCTCCACGATCGCCGTCTTGCCCACGCCGGGCTCGCCGATCAGGACGGGGTTGTTCTTCTTGCGCCGCGACAGGATCTCCATCACCCGCTCGATCTCCTCCGCGCGGCCGATGGTGGGGTCCAGCTCGCCCTGGCGCGCCAGCTCCGTCAGGTCGCGGCAGAAGTGGTCCAGCGCCGGCGTCTTGCTCTTCTTCTCGCCCTTGGGCGTGGGCGTGCCGCCCGAGGCCGCCGTGCTGCTGGCGGGCGCCGAGCTGGGCTCGGAGCCCAGGAGCTTGAGCGTCTCGCGGCGCGCGTCCTCCAGCGTCACCCCCAGCTGGCCCAGCACCTCGGCGGCGATCCCCTTCTCCTCGCGCAGCAGGCCCAGCAGAAGGTGCTCGGTGCCCACGTACGAGTGGTTGAGCTCGCGGGCCTCGGCCATGGCGAACTCCAGCACCTTCTTGGCGCGCGAGGTGTAGGGCAGCTCGCCCAGGGCGATGGTCGCCTTGCCGCGCCGCACCGACTCCTCGACCTTCTCCTGCACGTTCTCCAGGTCCACCTGCAGGTTGTTGAGCACGGCCGCGGCCACGCCCTCGCCCTCGCGGATCAGCCCGAGCAGGATGTGCTCGGTTCCCACGTAGTCGTGCTGGAGCCGGATCGCTTCCTCGCGCGCCATCGCGAGCACCTTCCGAACCCGGTCGGTAAAGTTGTAGTTCATAGCACCCTTTTCAGTCCGAAGCGTCCTTGAAGGCCCCTGCCTACGCGGGTCCGCCGCCGTGCCCCGGGTGCCCGGTCGCACCGCGCTCCTCGCCGGCCAGCGCCTCACGCACGAAAGAGGCCCGGCGCACGTCCGCCTCCCCGTCCGGAAGCGGGTCGTCTGCTGCGTGCTGAAGGTGGGCGGCCTGGCTGAATATCATGATTCGGTTCAGCACGTATACACTGAGGTTTGGGATTAGTTTCAGCCCAACGCCCAGCCGCACGCCGCTCAAAAGGTTCATCACCTCCTCGAACGAAGCCGAGCGCGCGTGCCTCAGAAGGCCGTACGCGCGCCACACCTTGTCCTCGATCACGGTGGGCGCGTCGCGCAGCAGGACGGCCCGCGCGTCGCTCTCGTACTGCACCACCTTCTGCACGATGCGCTGCAGGTGGTCGATCAGGTCCTCCTCGCTCTTGCCCAGCGTGGTCTGGTTGCTGATCTGGAAGAAGTTGCCCACCACCTCGCTCCCCTCGCCGTACAGCCCGCGGAAGGTGAGCCCCACCTGCGAGATGCCCTGGAGCACCTTGCCGATCTCCTGCGTCAGCACCAGGCCGGGCAGGTGCATCAGGACCGAGGCCCGCAACCCGGTGCCCACGTTCGTGGGGCACGAAGTCAGGTAGCCGAACTCGGGGTGGAAGGCGTACGGCAGGTGCGCGCCCAGCTCGTCGTCCAGGCGGTCGATGGAGCGCCACGCGTCGCGCAGGCGGAAGCCCCCCAGGAAGCTCTGGAGCCGCAGGTGGTCCTCCTCGTTCACCATCACGCTCAGCGGCTCGGCCTCGCTCAGGATGATGGCGGCGTCGGACGCGGGCTCGCCCGCGGCGCCCGCCACCAGCTCGCGGCTCACCAGGTGGCGCTCCACCAGGAGCTGGCGCGTGCCGGCGGCCAGCGAGGGCAGGACGAGCGTCGTCGACCCCTGCAGGGGCTTGGTCTGCGCGGCGGCCTCGCCGGCCAGGCGAAGCACGGCCTGCCGGTCGGATGCGTCCGCGCGGGCGCCGAAGCGGAAGCCGTGGAGGTTGCGCGCCAGGCGGATGCGCGTGGACAGCACGATGTCCGCGTGCGGCCCGTCGTCGCGCAGCCACGAGAGGCCGGCCTCCACGTGCCGGGGAAGCTGCTGCATGGGTGTGGTTCCCCTCCCTACTGGGCCGCTTCCAGGCGGCGGATCTGGTCGCGCAGCGCAGCCGCGCGCTCGAAGTCCTCCTCGTCCACCGCCCTTTGCAGCGAGCGCCGCAGCGACACGATGCGCGCCGTGCGGTCCATCTCGCTGGGGTCGGGCGACAGGTACACCTTGCCCACGTGCTGCGTGCTTCCGTGCAGCTTGCGCAGCAGCCCGCGCAGGCTGCCGTCGAAGTGCGTCCAGCAGCGCGAGCACCCCAGGCGCCCCGTGCGCTTGAAGTCCGCCAGCGTCAGCCCGCAGGTGGGGCACGCCGCGGTGGCCGCGGCCGTCTCGCCCGTGGCCGTCTTCCCCATCTGCGCCAGGAAGTCTGCGAGCGGGGCGCTGGCGCTGGCCGTGCCCGTCTCCAGCCCCTTCGCGGCCGCGCAGGCCTCGCACAGGTGGAAGGTGCTCATCTCGTTGTTCACGATCTGAGTCAGGTGGATGGCGGCCTCCTTCTTCCCGCAGCTGTCGCAGCGCATTCTCTCGCTCCCCTTCGCCTTCGGCTACGCCGGGAGCCCGCGCAGGGACTCCGCCGCGGACACCAGGTGCCCCTCCTGCAGCCGCAGCACCCGGTCGGCGCGGGCGGCCAGCGCCAGGTCGTGCGTCACCAGCACCATGGCCGCGCCCTCGTCGCGGCACACGCGGAACAGCAGGTCGTGCAGCCGCGTGCCCGTCTGCGGGTCCAGGTTGCCCGAGGGCTCGTCCGCCAGCAGGATGAGCGGCCGGTTCGCCAGCGCCCGCGCCACCGCCACCCGCTGCTGCTCGCCGCCGGAGAGCTGGCTGGGCTTGTGGTGCAGCCGGCTCTCCAGCCCCACCGCCGCCAACAGCTCGCGCGCCCGGTCCGTGGCCGCGCGGGGCGCGTCGCCGCGGATGAGCTGCGGCATCATCACGTTCTCCAGCGCCGTGAACTCGCGGAGCAGGTGGTGGAACTGGAAGACGAAGCCCGTAGTACCGCAGCGCAGCCTCGCCAGCGCCTCCTCGTCCATCCCCGCCAGCGGCTTCCCGGAGACGCGAACCTCGCCCGCGGTGGGCAGGTCCAGCGCCCCCAGCACGTGCAGCAGCGTGGACTTTCCCGAGCCGCTCTGGCCGATCACCGACACCGCCTCGCCGGGCGCAACATCAAGATCCACGCCGTCCAGCACGGTGATCGGCTGCCCGTCGCCGCCCATGTAGGCCTTGTGCACGCCCCGTGCGGACACCACCGGCGTCACGCCCGCGGACGGCACCGGCTGGACGTACGCCGCATCCGCAGAGATGGCGGCATCATCCGTCCGCACCTCGTCCATCGACCGCGTCCCGACCGACCGGGCCGCATCCGGCGAGGGGGCCGCGAGCGGGAGCGTCGTGTCCACCGACGGGCCGTCGACGGACAGCGTTCCCTCCGAAGCCACTCCGTCCAACCCGGGCGTCGGACCCTCCACCCGCGGCATCGGGTCGCGGCTACTCATGGCGGATGGCCTCCACCGGGGTGAGCCGCGCGGCCTGCATGGCGGGGTAGATGGTAGCCAGGAACGAGATCGCCACGGTGCTGAGCAGGATCACCGTGATGTCCAGCGGCTCGATGCGCAGCGGCAGGTGGCTCACGAAGTAGATGTCGCCGGGGATCTTGATCAGCTCGAAGTGGTCGATGGTCCAGGTGAGCAGCGCGCCGCCCACCCCGCCCAGGAGCGAGCCGACCAGCCCGATCACCACGCCCTGGATGATGAAGATGCGCAGCACCTTGCCGGAGCTGAGCCCCATCGACTTGAGCACCCCGATCTCCCGGGTCTTGTCCGTCACCACCATCACCAGCGTGGACACGATGTTGAACGCCGCCACCACCACGATCAGCAGCAGGATGACGCCCATCGCCAGCTTCTCCAGCTTGAGCGCGGAGAAGAGCGACGAGTTCATCGTCTTCCAGTCGTCCGTGCGGTACGGCATCCCCAGCCGCTCCTTGATGCGGCTTGCGACGGCGTCCGCGTCCATCGGGTCCGGCGTGCGGATCTCGATGCCGGAGACGGCGCTGCCCAGTCCCGTAAGCTCCTGCGCGGCGGGGATGGTGGTGTACATGAACTTGTTGTCGTACTCGTACATCCCCGTGCGGAACTTGCCCGTCACCTCGAACTTCCGCAGCGTCGGCATCACCCCGCCCAGCGGCGAGACCTTGGCGCCCTGGAAGGCGATCACGGTGATGGTGTCGCCGGTAAGCAGGCTGAACCGGTCCGCCATCGCCGCCCCGACAAGGATGGGCGGCAGGCCCGAGCGCGTGGCGCCCAGGTGCAGCGAGTCCGTGCGGATCTGGCGGATGATGTCGGTCACCGCCGGCCCGGGCACGTCGGCGTCCACGCCGCGCAGGATGGCGCCCTCCGCGTAGCCGGCGCGGTTGCTGACGCCCACCTCGGTGTGGATGAAGGGCGCCGCGGCCACCACCCCGTCGATCGTGCGCACCTTCTGCAGCGCGCTGGGCCAGGACTCCATCCGCATGGCCTCGCCGTAGTTCAGCAGCCAGATGTGCGGGTTGGACCCCAGGATCTTGTCCCGCAGGTCGTTCTGCAGCCCCGTCATCACGGCCGTCACCACGATCAGCGCCGTCACGCCCACCGTCACCCCGCCGATGGCGATGAGCGTGATGAGCGACAGGAAGCGCGTGCCCCGGCGCGAAGCCAGGTAGCGCCGGCCGATGAACCACTCCAGCCTCAACTGCAACGCTCCGCGCCGGGGCGGAGGACCGATCGTCCGTCGTTCACTCGATATCTCCGTGGGAATCCACTACGTCGCCTGATCGTTCGGCCCAGCTTCCCCGAACTGCGTCATCGGATGTCCTGATGCGGCCAAATCTGCCAATCGGGGTTCATCCCTCAACGCCCCCCGTGTTCGAAGTCCGTGTCGGACGCACCCGATCCGTGTCCCGCGCGCGACACGTCTTCAACTCCGAAAGTCGGCGGAGATTCGACGGATGTGGACCTGAATCGATGCGGAACGATCGAATGATCCGCGTCCCTCGACCGTCGCCCGCCCGGCGCACTACTCCGGCCGCATCACCGGGAACAGGATCACGTCACGGATGCTGGGCTGGCCCGTCAGAACCATCACCAGGCGGTCGATCCCCATCCCGAAACCGCCGGTGGGGGGCATCCCATACTCCATCGCGCGCAGGAAGTCCTCGTCCACCGGCTGCGTCTCCTCGTCCCCCGCCGCCGCGTACCGCGCCTGCGCCTCGAAGCGCGAGCGCTGGTCGATGGGGTCGTTCAGCTCGCTGTACGCGTTGCACAGCTCCTTGCCCGCGACGATCAGCTCGAAGCGCTCCGTGAGCTCCGCGTCGCCGCGCTTGGGCTTGGCGAGCGGGGACATCTCGCGCGGATAGTCGGTGATGAACGTGGGCTGGATGAGCCTGGGCTCCACCAGCGCGCCGAACAGCTCGTCGATCAGCTTGCCGCGCCCCATCGTCGCCACCTCGGCGGCAGAGACGCCCAGCCCGCGCACCTTCTCGCGCAGCGCGTCCTCGCCCCCCGCCTCCACGTCCACGCCGCCGATCTCCCGCAGCGCCTGGTACATCGTGTACTCCGCGAAGGGCGGCGTGAAGTCGATCGTCTGCCCCTCGCGCACCACCTGCGGGCCGCCCGCGACCGCGACGGCCACCGCGTGCAGCATCTCCTCCGTCAGCCGCATCACGTCGCGGTAGTCGAAGTACGCTGCGTAGAACTCCAGCATAGTGAACTCGGGGTTGTGAAATCGCGACAGCCCCTCGTTGCGGAAGTCCTTGCTGATCTCGTAGACGCGCTCCATGCCGCCCACGATCAGCCGCTTGAGGTAGAGCTCGTCGGCGATGCGCAGGTACATGCGCGTATCCAGCGCGTTGTGGTGCGTGGTGAAGGGCCGCGCCAGCGCGCCGCCGTACAGCGGCTGCAGCACCGGCGTCTCCACCTCCACGAAGCCGCGGTCGTCCAGGAAGCGGCGCAGCGCCGTCACCGCCTTGGCGCGCAGGACGAAGACGTCGCGCACGGCGGGGTTCACGGCCAGGTCCGCGTAGCGCTGCCGGTAGCGCGCCTCCACGTCCGTGAAGCCGGAGTGCACGATGCGCTCGCCCGTGGCCGCGTCCGTCTCCTCCTTGCCCAGCGGAAGCGGGCGCAGCGACTTCGCCAGCAGCGTGAGCTCGTCCACCCGCAGCGACACCTCGCCCGTGCGCGTGCGGAACAGGACGCCGGCGGCGCCCAGCCAGTCGCCCAGGTCCACGAGGTCCAGCAGCCCGTACGCGTCGCCGAGCTGGTTCACGCGGAAGTAGAGCTGGATCCTGCCCGTGCGGTCCGCCAGGTGCGCGAAGGTGCTCTTGCCCATGTCGCGCTTGGACACCACGCGGCCCGCCAGGCGCACGGCGATCTCCTCCGCGCCCTCCCCCTCGCCGGCCTCGGCGAAGAGGGCGAGCGCATCCGCCGCCCCGTGCGTGGGGTCGTACGAGTACGCGTACGGCTCCACGCCGCGCGCGCGCAGCGCATCCACCTTGTCCAGGCGGTCCCGCACCACGCGCTCGCGATCTGCCTGCGTCTCCTGCGGCGGTGTTCCGTCCGTCATTGGTGCACCCCGCCGAACTGCCGGAGGTAGGCGTGGATGAACGGGTCCAGGTCGCCGTCCATCACCTTCTGGACGTCCGGCACCTTCAGCTCCGTCCGGTGGTCGTTCACCATCGTGTAGGGCTGGAAGACGTACGAGCGGATCTGGCTGCCGAAGGCGATGTCCGCCTTGGTGGACTCGATCTTCGCCTTCTCGCGCTCCTGCTCCTCCAGCGCGCGCTGGTACAGCGCCGCCTTCAGCATCTTCATGGCCGTCGCGCGGTTCTTGTGCTGCGAGCGCTCCTGCTGGCACGCGACGACGACGCCCGACGGAAGGTGCCGCAGCCGCACCGCGGACGACGTCTTGTTGACGTGCTGCCCGCCGGCGCCCGACGCGCGGTACACGTCCATCTCGATGTCCTCCTCCCGCACCTCGATGTTGATGGTGTCGTCCACCGAGGGATAGAGGAAGACCGACGCGAAGGACGTGTGCCGGCGCGCCGCCGAGTCGAAGGGCGAGATGCGCACCAGCCGGTGCACGCCCCGCTCCGCCTTCAGGTAGCCGTACGCGTACTGGCCGCGGATCTCCAGCGAGGCGCTCTTGATGCCCGCCTCCTCGCCTTCCTGCCGGTCCAGCAGCTCCACCTCGAAGCCGTGCCGCTCGGCCCAGCGCACGTAGGTGCGCAGAAGCATCTCGGCCCAGTCCTGGCTCTCGGTGCCGCCGGCGCCGGGGTGCACGGTGAGGATGGCGTCCCGGTGGTCGTCCGGACCCTGCATCATGTTGCGCAGCTCCAGGTCCGCCACCTGCGTGCCCAGCCCTTCGACGTCGGCGCCGACCTCCCGCGCCATCGCGGGATCGTCCTCGCCCTCCAGCAGCTCCAGCATCTCGAGCAGGTCGTCTACCTTACCCGAAAGCCGCAGCCAGGGGTCCGTCCACGCCTTCAGCCGGTTGGCCTCGTCGATCACCTCGCGCGCGCGCTCGGCGTCGCCCCAGAACTCGGACTCGGCCATGCGCGCCTCGAGCTGCCTTATGCGCTCGTGCTTGGCGTCGTAGTCAAAGAAACCCCCTCAGCTCGTCGAGCCTTTCGCGGTGGGCGGCGAGGGTGGCCTTCAGGTCTTCGCTCATCGGTCCTCGCAAGCGGTAGCAACGACAAGGGCCGCCCGGGAGGGACGGCCCCACGACACCTGGTTCTCCCCCGGAATATACCCCCGGGGGCGGGAGGCGGCAAATCCGGGACGGCGGCTCGGGACGGGCGCGCTCAGAAGAGCGCCTGCCCCTTCGCCAGGATCTCGTTCAGCGCGTCGCGGAAGTGCGGCGTGGAGCGCGCCATCTCGGGCCCCACCTGCTCCACGTACTCCTCCCAGCTCTTCTTGATCTCCTCCATGAACTCGCGCTTCAGCGTGCCGTCCCCCAGCGCCTTGTCGCGGCGCTCCGGGTGGTACGTCACGATGTCCGACACCAGCGCGCGCGCCAGCCGCCGCGCCTTGGCCGCGGGGTCCGTGGACCCGAACGACGGCGGCGGCCGCGTGCCGAAGGCCGACGGAGAGGCTGCAGGAGCCGGTGCCTGGGCGGCGGGAGGAGCCGCAGGAGCGGGCGCCGGTCGGGGCGCGGGCAGGGGCGTCTCCACCCGGGGCGCGGGGCTCGGTGCCGCGACGGGAGCCTCGACCCGCGGCGCCGGAGTCGGAGCGGCAGCCGGCACGGCGGCCGAAGCGGTGGCCGGCGCCGAGGCGACGGCGGCGGTCGAGGCGGAGGCCGCGTTCCCGTTCGCGCCGGGCACGTCGAAGATCCCGCGGCAGATGGAGCAGCGCGCGCGCAGGCCGGCGGCCGGGACCTTGGCGGGGTCCACCCGGAACACGGTGTTGCAGTGGGAGCACTGGACGTTCATGGCACACCCCGTTTTCGCGGCAAGCGTGAACGCTCCGGGCCGCCGGGGCCGCGCGGGCACGGGCGGGCGGGAGCGGAAGTTCCGATGCGTGTTGCGGCGCCCTGCCCTACTCCTCGGGCGGGTGCGGCTGCGTGCGGTCCGTGCGCCGGTCCACCACGTAGATCGAGCCCGAGAAGGTCTTGGCGTATGCCTTCATCTCCGTGGCCAGCTCGCTGATCTGCGCCGTGTGCACGAAGCTGCGGTGCTCGTTCGTCACAACACCGATGGACAGCGTCATCATGGGCACGCGGTACACCTCGCCGCGCCGGTCCTTGCCGAAGAAGAACCCCTGCGCGCGGTCCTCGTCCGTGTACTGGTACGGGATCAGCTCGCTGAACACCGAGATCACATCCTCGCAGCAGGTGCGGAAGTCGTCCAGCGGCGCGTTGAAGATGAAGTCGTCGCCGCCGATGTGCCCCACGAACGCCCGCGGCGAGTGCGCCCGCACCACCTCGCGTAGGATGCGCGACAGGATGAGGATGACGCGGTCGCCGTTGTTGTACCCGTAGCGGTCGTTGAACTCCTTGAAGTGGTCCAGGTCCGCGTAGCACACCGCGAACGGCTCCCCCGCCCGCAGCCGCTCGGCGATGTCGCGCTCGATCTGCACCGTGCCGGGCAGCAGCGTGGTGGGATGCACGCCCACGTCGCGCTCCGCCCGCCACACCGCCATCTGCAGCCGCAGCGCGAACTCGCGCTCCGACAGCGACTCGATCAGCACCTCGTCCGCGCCCGCCTCCAGCGCCAGCGCCGCCCCGTCCTGCGCGTCCAGCGTCCCCGTCATGTAGACGACGACGGGGATCACGGCGGTGAACGCGTCGTGCTTCATGGCCGCGCACAGCTCGAACGCGCCGTCCGACGGCGGCGAGCCGTCCACGATGATGGCGGCCGGATAGACGCGCCCCATGCGCACTCGCACGTCGCCCGCGCTCTGCACGTCCACCACCGGATGGCCGCTCGCCGCCGCGAACTCCTGCACCGCCCGCGGAGCGGAGCGGCCTTGGGGCGAGAAGTGCAGCAGGACGCGTTGGGGCATGGAGTCGATGGGCCGGGGATGCGGTCGGGTTCCGAATACTATCCGGGGCCGGGCGGGGTGTCAAACGTCCGATTCCGCGTGTGCGCGGGCCCGGACGCCAGCAGCGGCGCGGGATGGCGGGAGCGGGCACCCTCGCGGGGGATGCGCGTCCCGCCCGGGCGGGGTCAGAGGGGCTTCGCCTCGTCGATCAGCAGGATGGGCACGCCGTCGCGCACCTCGTACCGCAGGCGGCAGCTCTCGCACACCAGCGCCTCCGGCTCGCTCTCGTGCACCAGGTCGCCCTTGCAGCGCGGGCACACCAGGATCTCCAGAAGCCACGGTTCCATCAGGACGACTCCTCCGAGGCGGGAAGCTTGAATCCAAGGCGCTGGAGCTGCAGCGGGTCCTTGCGCCAGCGCGGCAGCACCTTCACCCACAGGTCCAGGTACACGGGCGATCCCACGAACTCCTCGATCTTCTGCCGCGCGGCCGAGCCCAGGCGCTTGATGGCCTGCCCGCCGCCGCCGATGATGATCGCCTTCTGCGACTGCCGCTCCACGTAGATGGTGGCGCGGATGTACATCGGGTCCGCCGCCTCGCGGAACTCCTCCACCTTCACCGCGATGCTGTACGGCACCTCCTTCTCGTACTGCTCGAACACCGTCTCGCGCACGAACTCGGACACGAAGAAGCGCACGGACTGCGAAGAGACGTCGTCCTCGGGATACAGGAAGGGCGACACCGGCAGCCGCTCCACGATCACCGCGCGCAGCGCGTCCACCCGGTCGCCCGTCTCGGCCGAAACCTCGAACGCCTCCGCGTCCAGCCGCTCGCGCGCCCACTCCCGCACGCGCGCCAGGCGTCCCGGCGGCGCCACGTCGGTCTTGTTGGCGACCACGATGCGGTTGGGATGCCGGCGCACGAGCTCCATCACCTCGTCCACGAACTCCGGCACCTCGGCCGCCGCGTCGATCAGCAGCAGCAGCACGTCCGCCTCGCGGATGGACTCCACCGCCGCATGCACCATCGCCTTGTGCAGCAGGTAACGCGGATCCACCAGCCCCGGCGTGTCCACGAACACCATCTGCACACCGTCGCGCGAGTCGATGCCCAGCACCCGCTCCCGCGTCGTCTGCGCGAAGGGCGTGACGATGCTGAGCTTCTGCTCCACCAGCCGGTTCATCAGCGACGACTTGCCGGCGTTGGGATAGCCGATCAGAGCCACGTACCCGGCGCGCGTCTCCGCCGCCTCTTCCGATCCCGCCTGCTCCGTGTCCACGTTCATGCCGCGAATCTATGCCCCGGCAAGAGCCCGGCGCAACCCGGCGCGTCATGTTGTCGCGCCATCAGCATCAACCCGGCAGAAGATCGTCCACATCAACTCAACGCGTGCTCGATCACGTCGGCATGAGTAGAAGATTCGGACCGCCGCATCGCGGCGTCCACCTCGTGACGCAGAGGCGAGCGGCGGCCGCGCGTCCTGCCGACCCTCGCTTGCTCCCGCGCCGACCTCGGCCGACGCCGCGCCGACGACGTGCGTTGGACCCGATCGCCCGCTCCGCGCACGTGCTCGCGCCGATTCGTCGGACGAAGTCCCCGGACGCACGAACGCCCGTCCCCTCGCTGGATGTGCGAGGGAACGGGCGTTCGTGAAGGTGTAGGCCGGCGGCGCCGTACTCTCCCACCGGGTGGCCCCGGCAGTACCATCCGCGCAGCGGGGCTTAACTTCCGAGTTCGGGATGGGATCGGGTGATCCCC
>JAQBQD010000066.1 GCA_028287185.1 Gemmatimonadota bacterium
CGGCGGGGCGCCGGAGGCCGGCCTGGAGGGCTTGAGGGGCGCCCTCACCGCCGCCCGCGCCGCGCACGCGCCAGCCGAAGCTGCTGGGCACGCCCGTGGGCGAGCCGCCGCCGGCCACGCCGCCCGACACCACGCACCGGCGCTGAGGCGGCCGGTGCCGCAGGCTGAAACCCCTGACGTGCTTTGGGGTTGAACAGGGTCCCCGGTGCCGTGGAGGTGCCGGGGACCCTTTCGCGAGGGCGCGCCGCGCCCCCCAGCCGTCCACCCGCCGAAGGAACCCCGCGTGAGCCCTCCCATGTTCGTGAAGGTGTCCGTCCTGGCGTGCCTGACCCTGCCCGCGGCGCTGCACGCGCAGCGGCCGGTGACCGCGCGCGTGCCCTCCGCCGCAGCCCCTTCCTCCGTCTCGCGCGAGGAGATGCGGAGCTGGATGGCCGAGCTGCAGCAGATCGGGGCGCGGCTGCAGGCCGCCACCGAGCGGGCCATGCGCAGCGACCCGGCCCTGCGCGCCGCGCAGGACTCGCTGGCGGACGAGGTGCGCCGCTCGATGGAGGGCGCGGACCCCGGCCTGGAGCGCCTGGCCGCCCGCGCGCGCGCCCTGGCCGGCGAGGCCCAGCGTGCCAGCCAGACGGGCGACCCGGCCCGCGTGGGCGCGCTGATGGACGAGGCCGACGACATCCAGGCACGCTTCCGCGCCGCCCGCCGGCGCGCGCTGGGCCGCCCGCAGCTCGCCGCCCGCGTCCGCGCCTTCGAGACGCGCCTGCGCATGCGCCTGCACGCCGAGGAGCCCCAGCTCGACCAGCTGCTGGCCCGCGGCAGCGACCTCCAGGAGCGCCTGCAGCGCGCCGCCTCGCTCCAGAAGCAGATGATGCGCGCCGCCCCGCCGCCCCAGTCACACCCCGAGTAGCCCGCATCCCCATCGGCCGAGAAGAACCGCGCCGTCGGAAATGAGCCTCCTCCCCGCGTCGCGCGACACTCCTCGCTGGACGCGGGGACGCGCGTCTCCGCGCGGAGACAGCCCACGCAGGTGGGCGGATTGCCGTTGCAGCCCCGGGTTTCAACCCGAGGCGATCGCCGCTTCATGCATTCGCTCGACCGGCCGCGCCTCGATGCGTTGTTGCGGCATTCCACCGATCCACCGATCCACCGTTCCGCCGCCGACCGAGAGCACTGGCGGCCCGCAGCGCGGCCGGCCATCATTCCCCGATGACCGATACTGCTTTCGACGAGGGATGGAGGGCCCGCGCCTCCGACGGCGCGCGGGCGGCGCGGACGTTCTGGGCGGCGGGGTGCGTGCTGGCGTGCCTGGCCGTGGCGGCCGGGGCGTTCGGCGCGCACGCGCTGCGGGCGCGGCTGGCGCCGGACCTGCTGGCGGTGTTCGAGACGGCGGCGCGCTACCAGATGTACCACGCGCTGGCGCTCCTGGCGGCCTCGTACGCGGCGGCGCGGCGCGGCGGGACGGCGGCCGGGTGGCTGTTCATCGGCGGGACCGTGCTGTTCTCGGGCAGCCTGTACCTGCTGGCGGTCACGGGCGTGCGCTGGCTGGGCGCCGTCACTCCGCTGGGCGGCGTGGCGTTCCTGGCGGGGTGGCTGGCCCTGGCGCGGGCGGGATGGCGTGGGGGGACCGGCGGCGCGGCGTAACCCGCTGTCCACGGGAGGGGACGCGGTTTGTCCGGCGGCGGGTACGCCGGGGGCGGGAACCGGCGCGCGCTTCAAGCGTAACACATTTCATCTCATCCACTTGCAGTTGCGGATGAACGGGGCGCGCCGATTGCTACCCGGTGGGACGACCGCATCATCCGACCTCAATCCACGTTCCCAGGTGTTCCCATGAGGCGAAGGCTGGCCGCTCTGGCCCTTCTCCTGCTCCCGCTCGGCGCCTGCTCCACCATGGGCAGGCCGGGCTACGGGCCCTCCGCGGATCCGTCCGAATACGAGTACGGCGACGTGCCGCTGCGGGCGCGCCTGTACTCGGACGTGTCGGGCCTGCGGGTGTACACCAACCGCCCGGCCTACATCTCCATCTTCGAGGTGGCGCCCGGGCAGGGCGCGTCGCTGCTGTACCCGGCGTACGGCTCCGAGCACTCGTACGTGTCCGGCGGAAGCAGCCGCATCTACATCACCTCGCCACGCCCGGGCTCGTTCTACTACGGCTCCAGCGCGGCGTACGGCTACGCCGACGACCGCTACAACGTGCCGCGGCACTACCTGCTCATCGCGTCGCGCCGGCCGCTGAACGTGCAGCGCCTGCAGAGCTCGCCGGGCGACTTTCGGCGCATGCTGGGATACAACACCTTCACCTCCATCAACGCCCGCGCGGTGATGAACGACATCGCCGACCTGGTGCTGCCCGCCGAGAACGACACGGACTGGGACAGCGACATCCTGACCGTGTGGCCCGAGCAGCGCACCCGCCTGGCATACGGGGGAGGATACGGCGGGTACGGGGGCTACGGCGGGTACGATGGATACGGGGGCCCGTACTGGGTGAACATCCGCTGCCCGGACGGCCGCATCGTGGTGGCGCCGCTGGACGCGCTGGGCTACGCCTGCGATACGCGCGGCCGCGGCGGCAGCAACGGCGGGCGCCAGAACCCGCCGCCCCCGCGCGACACCACCCACACGCAGCCCGGCGACACGGGCGTCGTGGTGCCCGGCCTCCACCGTCCCGAGCCCATCACCCCCACGCCCCCGTCCGAGCACGCCGCCGGCGGCCGTCCCCGTGTGGACCCGCGCGTGGAAGGCACCCCGGAGCTGGGCGACGGCCGCCCGCGGGTGGCCACGGAGGGTGACGCCCCCGCGCGTCCGCGCACCGAGCCCCGGCTGGAGCCCCGCCGCTTCCAGCCGCGCACCGAGCCCCGCGGCGCCGAGCCGGCCGACCGCGAGCCGCGCGTGGCCCGTCCCCGCTCCGGCGACGAGCCGCGGACGACGCAGCCCCGCGGCGAGCCGGGGCAGGCCGAGCCGCAGCGCGAGAGCCCGCGCTACGAGCCCCGTCCGACGGAGCCGGCGCGCGAGCAGCCCCGGTACGTGGAGCCGCGGCAGGCCGAGCCCGCCCGCGAGGAGCCGCGCGAGCCCCGCCGCGGCAAGAGCGCCGAGATGCTCCGCCGCAACCTGCGCGAGATCTCCGACGCCCTCGGCCCGCGCGATCTCGACACGCTCACGGCCTTCGCCGAGTTCCTCAAGGCGCGTCGCGCGGCCCGCTCGCTCGGT
>JAQBQD010000069.1 GCA_028287185.1 Gemmatimonadota bacterium
GTCCGCCGCGGACGGCCGCGGCGCGCCGGCCGCCGCGCCGCGCCCGGGCTCCTCCACGCCTGCCGCCGTGTCGACGCTCATGGACGCGATGCTCGTGGGAATGGAGGAACGCCGCGGCGGGAAGCCCGGCGCCGAGTGGACGATTCGGATCTACCGAAGCCTACCGCGCCGCGACTCGCGCCTCGCGGCTTCCGAGGCGGGCGCCCAGGGCGGCGGCGACCATCTGGAGCAGGAGCAGGCCGGCGGTGAGCGTGGCGGGCATCGAGCGCCACTCGGCCGCGCCGGTCGTGGAGCCGAAGACGAGGTTCACCAGCAGCCACACGACGAGCGAGAACAGGCCGATGCCCACGGCGTGCAGGATGGGCGCGGCGCCGGCCCGCGCGCCCGTGAACCAGCCGCCGAGGAAGAAGCCGGCGGCGAACGCCAGCAGCATCCACCCGCCGCTCCCACCCTCCGGGTCGGGCCGCAGCACGCCGATGCCGATCAGCGCGAAGATCGCCAGCGCGGTGGCGGCGGCGGACAGGAACCATCCGAAGGCGACCCAGGTGGGGCGGACGTTCTGCAAGTGCTCAGTGTGCATCGTGAACCAGTGCCTGGATGCGGAGGGTGTCGCCGAAGGTGTGCTGCACCGGCTGGAAGCTCTGGCGGTGGTGGCGCGTGCAGCCGTGGCGCTCCATGGCGACCAAGTGCTCGGGCGTGCCGTATCCCTTGTTGCGCTCCCAGCCGTAGGCCGGGTGGCGCAGCGCGAGGCGCTCCATCAGCCGGTCGCGCGTGACCTTGGCCAGGATGGAGGCGGCGGCGATGCAGTGCACCTTGGCGTCGCCGTCCACGATGGCGGTCTGGCCGTGCAGGCCCAGCTCGGGCACGGGCAGGCCGTCCACCAGCAGGTGCCCCGGCGGGCAGGCCAGGCGGCGGATGGCGCGCTGCATGGCGAGTGCCGTCGCGCGCCGGATGTTGATGCGGTCGATGACGGCCGCGCTGGCCGCGCCCACGCCGTAGCACACGCACGAGGCCATGATCCGCCCGTACAGCTCCACCCGCCGCTCGTGCGTGAGCTTCTTGCTGTCGTCCACGCCCTCGATCCAGCAGCCCTCCGGCAGGATGACCGCGGCGGCCACCACGGGTCCCGCCAGCGGGCCGCGCCCCACCTCGTCCACACCGGCGACGTGCGGCAGCCCCTCGGCCCAGAAGCCGAGCTCGGTCGCCAGCAGCTTGCGCAGGCGGGCGGCCGTGGGCTTCCGCGCGGGCTTCGCGCTCTTCTTCGCCGGCTTGCGGGTGGCGGTCAAGGCTGGAACGCTTCGCGGCACGGGGGGATGGACGGCGGGGACGGGAATGGATAAGCCAAAGCGCCCGAGCGCACAACCCGCGGCACGCGGGCGGTTTGCGTGGGATGCCCGGGCCCCCGCGCAGCGCACGCCGTGAACGCGCGGCCGCACGCGGAAGCATGGGCCTCGCCGCGAGCCGACGGACCGCCGTCCGCGCCGACATCCGGTCCGCAGGGAATGCCCACGGCCCGCGGATCCGCGATGGAGGCAGCCTCCACCCCAGGACGGAGAACGGCCGGCGATCGACGGACGCGATCGTCCCTCCAGCCGCGATCCGGAGGTGCCGGATGCCTTCGGTCAGCCGTACGACGTGGGGTCTCCGCCCGGACTCGCTTCCGCGCTCTCCGCCCGAGCGCGCGGGAGGAGAACGCGGTGCAGGAACGCCTCGACCTCCACGTTCAGCTCCTCGTGGAAGGCGGCGCGGTCGAATCCGGGCGGATCCTGCGAGGGTGGGAACGCCGGGCTTGCGATCGCAGGCGGGAACGGGGCCAGGAAGGAGTAGTGGCCTGCGTTGGCGACGGTGCGGTGGTCGATCGGCGTTCCGTCGCGCACGCCGCGCTCCACGATCCGGGCGTGCCACAGGGGCGCGTGCTCGTCCTTCTCCGCGCTGAACATCAGGATCGGCACGCGAACGTCGCGCAGGGCGCCGGGCGCCATGAACCACGGCGTCGCGGGAGCCAGCAGCACCAGCGCCTTCACCCGGGCGTCGGGCGTGACCGGCACCGGCCGCGGCTGCCCGTCCGGGGTCTCGCGGCCGAACGCCGTCGGCGTGCCGCCGGCGAGGGCGAGCGCGGTGTAGCCCCCCAGCGAGTGGCCGACGACGGCGACCGTGCGCGGAGCCAGGCGCGGACCCAGCGCGCCGTCGGCGTACGCCCAGTCGATCGCTGCCCGCAGATGCCGCGGTCGATCGGCCAGGATGGTGTGCGTGCCCGCCAGCGCGTTGTCGTTGCGGTGGTTGCGCGGATGCTCCGGCAGCGCGACCACGAACCCGTGCCGCGCCAGGTGCGCCGCCAGGGTGCGATACAGCAGGTGCGATCCACCGGTGCCGTGGGACACGACCACCAGGGGAAAGCTGCCGTCCTCGACGGGCCCGTCCATCGCGACGCTCATGTCGTACGGCCCGACGCGCTCCGGCCGCTCGGGCGCGGGGGACGGATACATCACCAGCATCGGGAACGTCGCGCCCGTTCCGTCGTCCAGCACCTCCGCGACCCGGCACCCGGCGCCTGCGCTCATCGACTCGCCCCTCGCATCTCCGTCGCCCGTCCTGACATCGTGAACTCCCGCCGGCGCACCGGCAGCCAGACTAGCGGTGGGCTTCTGATCGCGCAATCGGACAGGGGCGTGCATCGAGACGCAAGGCGGCCGACGCCGTCGACGGAGCACGAAACGGCGCGGAGCCAGCTTCCGCTGGGGAGGCATCGTGTGGTCGTTGCTGCGGTTTCCATTGCCCGGGCCGAACCTTGGACGCACGAACGCGGCGCGATCCCCGGTGGGGGACCGCGCCGCGTTCGGTGCTGCCGGGACCTGCCGGCAACCTACGGGCGCCGGCGCTCGCGTATGCGGGCGGCCTTGCCGCGCAGGGCGCGCAGGTAGTACAGCTTGGCGCGGCGAACCCGGCCCAGGCGCACCACGTCGATGGTGGCGATCATGGGCGAGTGCAGCGGGAAGGTGCGCTCCACGCCGATGCCGTTGCTGATCTTGCGGACCTTGAACGTCTCGGAGATGCCGCCGTGCTTGCGGCCGATGCAGACGCCCTCGAAGGCCTGGATCCGCTCCTTGTCGCCTTCGCGCACGCGCACGTTCACGCGCAGCGTGTCGCCCGGACGGAACTCCGGGATGTTGTCGCGAAGGTATTCCTTCTGGGTATCGATGAACGGATGCATCTCGCGTCTTCCTTTGTGAGAGTGGAGAGGTTGGGAGGCCCGGCCCGCCCGACCGGGCGGCGGCTGCATCTCTCAACGTCAACTGTCTCCGGCCCCTTCGCCGTGAAGGAGGTCCGGGCGCCGCTCGCGCGTGAGGGCCAGGGCCCGCTCGCGCCGCCATGCGGCGATCTTCTTGTGGTCGCCCGAGAGCAGTACCTCGGGCACCGGCAGCCCGCGGTACTCGGCGGGGCGCGTGTAGGACGGGGGGCTGAGCATCCCGTCGTAATGGCTGTCGCCGGACGCGGACTCGTGGTCGCTCATGGCGCCCGGCAGCAGCCGGACCGTGGCGTCGATCATCGCCAGCGCCGCGAACTCGCCGCCGGAGAGCACGAAGTCGCCCAGCGACACCTCGTCGGTGGCCAGGTGCTCGGCCACGCGCTGGTCCACGTCCTTGTAGTGCCCGCACAGGAAGGTGACCCGCGGCTCCAGCGAGAGGCGCACCGCGTCCTCGTGGCCGAACCGCCTTCCCCGCGCCGACATCAGCAGGATCGGCCCGTCCGGCCGGTCCTTCCCTTCCGGGGCGATGGAGGCCGCGGCCCCGAAGAACGGCCCCGGCTTCATCACCATCCCCGCCCCGCCCCCGAACGGGTAGTCGTCCACCGTCTGGTGGCGGCCCTCCCCGAAGTCGCGGAGCTGGACCAGGTCGTACTCCACCAGCCCCGCCGCCGCGGCCCTCGCCGGGATGCTGAGCGAGAGCGGTCCCCGGAAGAACTCCGGGAAGAGGGTGACGACGTGGATCTTCACGCGCGCCCCCCGCTCACAGCTCCAGCAGGCCCGCGGGCGCCTCCACCACCAGCGTCCGCGCGTCCCGCTGCACGCGCACCATCTCGCGCACGAAGGGGATCAGGATCTCCCTGCCGCCGGCCGCGCGCACGCCCAGCAGCACGCCCGCGGGCGTCTCGTACAGGTCGCCCACGGTGCCCAGCGATGCGCCCGCGGCGTCGACCACCTTCATCCCCACGGCCTCGTGGTAGAAGACCTCGTCGTCGGTGGGCGGGACGGCCTGCCCCGCCGGCATCAGCAGGGTGCGGCCGCGAAGCTCGTCCTGCCCGGGCGAGCGCCCGCCGTGCTCGCGGGTCTTCACCAGCAGCCCGCCCTTGAAGGCGCGGGCCCGCTCCACGGTGACGGTGCCCTCGACGGGGCGCCCTTTCGGATCGCCCAGCCGCAGCACGCGCCCCGGGGTGAACACCTGGTCCGGCTGGTCCGTCTCGAGCCGCACGGCGAACTCGCCCTTGATGCCGTGCGGCTTGAGGACGGTGCCCACCACCAGCAGCTCGGGCCCCGCCGCGGGTACGCCTTCGGCCAAGGGTTACTCGGCCTTCGGCTCGTCCGCCGGCGTCTCGGCCTCGGCGGCCGGGGCCTCGTCTGCGGCGGAAGCCTCGGCCGCGGCCGGCGCTTCGTCGGCGGCGGGGGCCTCGGCGTCGTGGCCGGTGACCCGGTCGGCGACGGCCTCGGCGGCGTCCTTCACCGCCTCTACGGCGGCGCCGGCGGCACCGGCGACGGTCTCCACGATGGACGAGGCGGCCACGGACGACGCGGCGTCCGAGACGGTCTCGGCCACGCTGGCGGCGGCACCCTTCGCGGCGTCGACGGCCTTGCCCACGGCGCTCTTCACGGCGCCGGCGGCCTTGCCGGCCGCCTCGGTGACGCTCGCCGCGACGGTCTCGATGACGGTGGCCTCGGGCTGGAAGACGCCCGCCTTCTTGAGCAGGGACTGCACGGTGCCGGTGGCGACCGCGCCCTTGGCGATCCAGGCCAGGGCCTTGTCGCGCTCGACCTTGAGGGTCGCGGGCTGGGTGGTCGGGTTGTAGTGCCCGATGGTGGCCACGAAGCGGCCGTCACGGGGCATCGTGCTCTCGGCGATCACGATGCGGTAGTGCGGTGCCTTCTTGCGGCCCATCCGCTTGAGACGGATACGAAGCGCCATGCTTTCCCCTCTTGGGTCGAACGGTTGACGTCCAGCACCGGCGGGCCCCACTGGCCACGCCTGCAAATGCGGACGATCGACGGCGCGCGTCGGCGCGCGCCGGGCTGGCCGCTGTGCTAGCGGCCGAAGGGCATCCGGGGCATCATGCCGCCCTTCGGCATCATGCCCTGCAGGCCCTTCATGGTCTTCATCATCTTCTGCATCTCCTTGAACTGCGCCAGCAGGCGGTTGATCTCCACCACCGGCCGCCCGCACCCTCGCGAGATGCGCGCGCGGCGGGCGCCCGTCAGCAGCTCGGGACGCTTCCGCTCGCGCGGGGTCATCGAAAGGATGATGGCCTCGATGTGCTTCATGCGCTGGGGATCGACCTTCACGTCCTTCAGCATCTTCTTGTTGATGCCGGGGATGAGCTTAAGCAGGTTCTCCAGCGGCCCCAGGTTCTGGAACTGGCGTAGCGCGACCAGGAAGTCCTCCAGGTCGAAGCGGCCGGAGCCCATCACCTTGCGCTCCAGCTTGGCGCTCTCGTCGGCGTCGAAGGCGGCCTGCGCCTTCTCCACCAGCGACACGACGTCGCCCATCTGGAGGATGCGGCCCGCCATGCGCTCGGGGTGGAAGTCCTCCAGCCCGTCCAGCTTCTCGCCCACGCCCAGGAACTTGATGGGCTTGCCGGTGACGCCGAAGATGGAAAGGGCCGCGCCGCCGCGGGCGTCGCCGTCCATCTTGGTGAGCACCACGCCGGTGATGCTCAGCGCGTCGTCGAAGCCCTTGGCGACGTTGACGGCCTCCTGCCCGATCATGCCGTCGGCGACGAAGAGGATCTCGTCGGGCTTGAGCGCCTCCTTCAGGCGCCGCAGCTCGTCCATGAGGTCCTCGTCGATCTGCAGCCGCCCCGCGGTGTCGAAGATCACCACGCGGTCGCGCTCGTTCTTCGCCACCTCCAGCGCCCGCCGGGCGATGCCCACGACGTCGGTGACTCCGGGCTCGGCGTAGACTGGAACGCCCACCTGCTCGCCCAGCGTCTGGAGCTGGTCCACGGCGGCGGGGCGGTAGACATCGCAGGCCACCAGGCGCGTCTGCCGCATCTCGCGCTTCATGCGGCGCGCGATCTTGCCGGCCGTCGTCGTCTTCCCCGAGCCCTGCAGGCCCACCATCATGATGACGGTGGGGGGGATGGCGGCAAGGGCGAGGGGCGAGCGCTTCTCGCCCAGCATGGCCGTCAGCTCCTCGTGCACCACCTTCACCAGCTGCTGCCCCGGCGAGACGGCCTTCAGCACGCGCTCGCCGATGGCCTTCTCTTCCACGCGCTTCACGAAGTCGCGCGCGATCTGGAAGTTGACGTCGGCCTCCAGCAGCACGCGCCGGATCTCCCGCAGCCCCTCGCGGATCATGGGCTCGGTAAGCACCCCGCGCTGCCGCAGGCCCGAGAGGATTCCGTCGAGCTTGTCGCTGAGCTGGTCGAACACGTCTACCCCGGTTCGCGCGAAAACGGAAGCGCCGCTCCCCGGGTCAGGTGGACGGGAGGAGCGGGAGCAACAGAGCCTGGAAATATAGCGGGCTTCGCGGCATCCGGCAAGCCGCATGCCGTGCAAGAGGAGCTAATCGCATTGACGGGAACTGACTTACGACGGGTTAGCCCTCAACCTTGCCAACCCAGTAGCGCCGCAAAAAAATTCTCCGTGTCAATACCCGGAATCGTTAGATTCTGGGAACAGGTGACCATCTGTTGCGTCGCCGTCTCCCCAAATGCCTTGCGGAGTCTTGCAATATGCGCACGCGGAGCATTCTCGCGCCATCGCTTCGCTGCTTGCGAAGCGATTTCAGCCAGGGCCCAGAGATGCTGTGGGCTTTCACAAACCCAAGCGACGAGGGCATCACGGACGTGAGGAAAATGTTGTTCATTTTCCGATGTTGGCGAAACCATCAGAAACTGCATCGCGACCCTACCCCAAAGGTCCACCTCTCCCGGTGCATGGTCGTCGGGAGTCGCTTGCAACTCATCTCGATCTTTAGCTAAGGCCAGGTCGTAGCGGAGCAGCCACGTGTTACGCGCGCCCACCGTTACACTGGGCGATCGATAGTCTAAATCAAACGCGTCAAGAAACGACATCCCATCGCGTAGCGGGAGGGAAACCATGACCTGGTTTGCGATCGTCGCGAAAGCTTCCGTCCGCTCCGGCGTATCGAAAAAAACATGGTCCCGCGAGCCAACAATCCGGGCCACCGCCACATTCAAGAGCCCATAGGAATAGTTTCCGCGAGACGTAGTTGCGAAACGCAAAGCCGCACTACCGAACACCACTGCCGCGCTCAAATCAATGTTATAAAGCCTAACTCGGAGGTCCTGAAGAAATTGCAGACGCTCTGGTTCATCACGAGCTGCAAACCCTTCCATAAGTCCAAGTATTCGCGACTCGTCTGCGGCTGCGCCAGATGTACGCAATGCCTCAGTGATTTCGCTGATTTCCCGAAACGATATACCGGTAGCGTCACGAGGCATCCCGAAGTACCGCCCAAAATATTGAGGAACGCGCACACGGCGCTCAGCCTGCGCCTCCGCGAACTTGGTGTCACCCGCCCTTGTTGCGCTGGAAAGGTCGCCGAATAAGATTGTAAGGCATTCTCCAATCAACTCGTCGAACTCTCCGGTATCGGACTTACCTAGAAGTTCTTCCAAACGCTTTGCGCGCTCCCGTTTTGCGTAATTCTCGTCGACCATGCTCCGACCGTTTGATACTTGGCCGGTTAGAAACGCTTTCTCCGCCCGGACACGATTGTACGCGTTAGGGTAAAATACATGAAGCACCTCGACAAAAATGGCGTCTTCGGCGTTCAGATCGAGATCATCATCTACAGTAAGAAGCAACACACGAAGAGAGTTTACAAATCGTGTCAAATCACGCGGTATTACGATCGCCCGAGATAGTAGCCTCAACTTCCCGGGAATGGACCAGGCTTGCGAATTGTTCTGTAACCATTCCGGGGGCTCTAGGCCACGTCCACATAGTGTTGCAGTGATATCTAACACGATTCGGTGTCGCATTGCTTCCGGGTCCGGGTAGGGGACCGACATTCCAAGCGGAATGATTTTCTCTAGGTACTGCGCTCCATACCCAACTCCTCGCGCGTCGAGCATTCCCCTTACTTTACGCTCGTCCAATGCGACTATGACGGTGATGTATGGGAGGTCGCCAGCAAGCCGAATTAACTTTAACATTATGAGTAATTCCTCCGGAGCAAGACGATCCAAATCATCGATCAAAATTACCACCTTTGCCCCATCATTGCCACCTTGCCGCAGCGCCGCTTCAAGGTCTTCCCGCGCTCGCTGTAACGTCTGCTCGCCAGTGGTAGCGGAGTCAATACCCTCACCAGTCTTTTCCGATACCGCGGCAACCGCACTCAATGCCTTGGCGACATCAACATTTAGTCCCAGAACCGTAACGCCACTCGCAGCCGCGGCTAAAAACTTCCCCATCGTTCGCAATGAATTACTCGCGTCCTTCCAGATTTTTGTGTCAGGCGCATTAAGCCCATTCGCAAGTGTAGCAAAAAAATATGAAGTCAGTGCTGCGTGATTTTCATATAACCACGGGCTAAACGTTATGACGGAGATACCTGAGGCCGATTTCTTCATAATCGCTGTATCTAGCGCCTCTCGGAGAAAGTTCAATAGAGTGCTCTTCCCAATGCCCCACGGACCGAACAAACCCAGGACGAGACCTTCCTCATCTCGCCAATCGGTTATGAGGTGCACCAATCGTTGTACGAGAGCGCCAGTGTGACCATAACTGTCTTCAACCTGCGTCGCGACAGCGCCGCTTCGAAGTAGAAATCCCGCCCGCGGGATAGCCTGCTCTGGTTGAGGATTTAGAGGCGCGGGCAGGGCACGCGTGGAGATGCAAGAGTCACTAAGCCCATCGTCGAGACCTTCCTTGTCACCCATTTTTCGACTCCAGAGAACGGTGAGAGATGCCTGAGATGCACATACAGGGAAGTAGTACTACTGTGTTAGAAACATCTTGACAATTGAGAGTCCGAGTAGCATGGTGTAGGAATGAACACCAAAGCAGCGGGCCGGCGGCGGTTCGAGGGCTACCTGGAGTGCCTGCGGAATGCGGTGGGCCACGTGGACCGCTGGCGTCCGCTGGAGGCGTACCTGACAGGGCTGTTGCTGTCGGGGGAGCGGAAGAGCGTGGAGCCGATGGCGGCGAAGGTGGAGCCTCGGCAGGTGAGCCGGGCACACCAGTCGATGCATCACTTCGTCGCGGACGCGCCCTGGGACGATGACGCGGTGCTTGCGGTGGCGCGCGACCATGCGCTCGCGCAGTTGGAGCGTCACGCGCCGGTGGCCGCGTGGGTGATCGACGAGACGAGCGTGCCGAAGAAGGGGAAGCACTCGGTAGGCGTGGCGGCGCAGTACTGCGGGGCGCTGGGGAAGACGGCGAACTGCCAGGTGGCGGTGACGCTCTCGCTGGTGAACGAGACGATGAGCGTGCCGGCGGCGTGGCGGCTGTACCTGCCGGAGGCCTGGGCGGGCGACGCAGAGCGCCGGCAGCGGGCCGGGGTCCCCGAGGAGATGCGTTTCCTGCGGAAATGGGAGATCGCGCTGGCGGAGATCGATCGCCTGCTGGCGGATGAGCTTCCGCCCGCGCCGGTCGTGGCCGACGCCGGGTACGGCGACACCACGGAGTTCCGGGAGGCGCTCACCGGGCGCGGCTTCTCGTACGTGGTCGGGATCAAGGGGGAGACGACCCTCTGGGCGCCGGGGACGGGACCCCTGCCGCCGGCCGGCTACACGGGGCGGGGGCGTCCGCCCACGCGCGTTCGCCGCAGCGCGGAGCACCGGCCCGTCTCGGCGCGGCAGCTTGCGCAACAGCTTCCCGCGAGCGCCTGGCGAGAGGTCCGCTGGCGCGAGGGCACCCGCGGCGCGATGAAGTCGCGCTTCGCCGCCGTGCGGGTGCGCCCCGCCCACCGCGACGAGCTGCGCAGCGAGGCCCGGCCCGTCGAGTGGCTTCTCATCGAGTGGCCGAACGGGGAGCCGGAGCCCACGAAGTACTGGCTCTCCACCGTCCCCGAGGACGTGGAGCCCCGGGAGCTGATCTCGCTGGCCAAGATCCGCTGGCGCATCGAGCGCGACTACCAGGAGCTCAAGGACGAGCTGGGGCTGGACCACTACGAGGGACGAGGGTGGAGAGGCTTCCACCATCACGGGGTCCTGTGCATCGCCGCCTACGCCTTCCTGGCGGCCGAGCGGGGCCGCCTTTCCCCCCCTCAGGCTGTTGCCTTCCTCCAGCCCGCTCCGCTTCCCCGCGGCTTCACCCCGCGGGGTGCCCCCCGTCCGGCCGGAGCGGCATAACCCCGCTTCCATCGCCACCCAGCGGCGGCGCTACGCCCGTCTCCTCATCGAACGTCTCCCCTGCTGCCCAGCCTGCGGCCAACACTCCGTCAGGCGTCATGCGTTTCTAACACAGTAGTACTTGTCATCGGTACGGAATCAAAGCTTGAGGAGCAGGACGGACCTCCGCCGGAGACATTCGGTCTTCCGCCGCGGGCTCGGCAGGGGGAAAAGGGAATCGGACGACTGTCGGCAGCGTTCCTCGCTCCGGTTTCTATCGTCGTATCCAAGCGACTAGACAGTAAATTCGCAGTGGTAATTGTGGATTGGCGACTCTTTGAGAATCCTTTTCTTTCGCTCTCGGACATCCGACTTCCTGTCGAGGAGTTCGACTCGGCGGAGGACATCCTTCCACGCCTCGGCTCGATGGTCGATGCAGTGCGTTCGAACCTAGGAGATGGGTCGGATGCGCGCGCTGAACGGTTGCGTCACTCGTGGGAACGATTCTCCGCGTTGGAACGAAGACAGCAAGCCGTTTCCCCTGATACTGCAAGGCGGATTCGGGATTTTTGGTCGGTTCAGCCGTTGACCGAACGACATCTATCCGAGTGGCCGGTATTCTCGGACTTGGGGGATCATGGAACAGGGCTGTATCTTGTCGGCATCCACCATGAATTGTCCGTTTGGGTGCGCCCATCGGGAATGGACGACGAGGCCAGCGAAGTAAAGGAGAGGCTGCGCGACACGCTGACCAGGTTCACGGATTCCTACGCGGAACCGCGAATCGACTTTGACTACGCCGTCCTCGTACATCACGAAAACCGAGTGCAACAGATCTTGGCTACCCCTGACGTTTTCGGGTTGGACGAGTTCCGTGGTCTTGAGCACTACATCGAAGGCCAATTCGACGAATCCGGCGTGTTCCGTGGTCGGGTCGTTGCTTTCGCTCAAGACCTAGGTATTAAGGAGGTGGTCCCGAAACGGCTCCCCACTAGATCAACCCTCGACAGACTCGGGCCTTTCCGGCTCTGTATCGGTACATTCGAACAGGAGCTGATCAACACCACCCACTCGAATGAGCAGTTAGAGTATCTAAAGGCTCAGGCACTAAAGTTTGGTGGGATCACTGTTTACCGCGATGGTTTAAGAGTTATGCCTTATGGTCGGCATGACGCGGACTTCTTTGGTATCGAGGAGCAGCGAGGAAAACACCAAGGCCGCTATTTCTGGGCACACAGACGCAGTTTCGGCAGAGTGGCCTTCACACATGGGGAAAATCCCAACTTACGCGATAAAGCCGGTCGCGAGGGGCTCGTGGAGAATCGTGCGAAGCGTCATTTGCGCGCCCTCGTCAAGCAAGTACTAATTGAGGTATCTGCGCGATATTTTGGCTCAGATTCAGATATTAGGAAGGAAATGTTGCCAGAGATTCAAGCACGGAATGCTGCAGCGCGCCTTGCCGCTGAAAAGGCGAAAACGCGCCGTCGGCGAAACCTCCGGCAGTTCTTGAAGGAGCATAGGCAACCGCTGAGCACGGCGCTGGCGGAGGCACGGACACTTGCCGACCAAGTCAAAATTCTTCAGGGCACACGAGATCGCGACCGTGCGACCATCGTGATTGCGCTCTACCGCACTCTTACGGTTACAAAGGAGGGCTTGCGTCCTCCACCTGTACCAACAAAGCTGGGCGATCTGGAAGACCGCTACCGGGAGTATCGGGACGACTATCGGGAGTTCGTCGCCGGTTTGGACGAGCTTGGAAAGCTTGCTGCCGCGATCGAGGCTGAGGTAGGGAGTGTGGCTCCGGCCGAGGCGGCACGTCGCAGCTTTCGCAGCCACCAATCTGTACTGAACTCTCGCGTGGATGGATACTTCAAAAAAATTGAGAGTGGAGTTGAAGCCCTACTCGGAGCGTGGCGCGAACGAGCGGAGGAGGATCGGGGACGATATTACAAGATCTGTCATCCGTTGCTGGACGGAGAACTCCTCGCACCGAATCTCGGCCGTGTCTTGAACGTTCTGGAGTTTCATCGTCGCGAACTGGAGGAGGGATTTGCAGCACAGTACCAGCCGGTCGCACGCGCGTTGGAGCAACTCGTCGAGGGAATAGACATAGACGGTGCGCTTGCCGTCGTTGAGGATGATATGTCGGGACTGGAGGACCGAGTCCGGGATCTAAACGCGATCGCTCAAGTCGGGATCACCGTCGAAATCATAGGCCATGAGCTGGAGTCGCTTGATGCAGAAGTACGGCGCAATCTCCTAAGGCTACCTGAGGAGGTCCGGCGCTCAAGTGCCTTTAAGCTAGCGTTTCAGGCCCAAGGCGCGCTCACGGATCGTCTGCGGTTCCTGTCGCCCTTGAAAATCGCTGGGTATCGTGCCAGGGAAACTATTACCGGCGCGGAGATCGCGAGTTATATCGCAGATTTCTTTGAGCGGACGTTCGCCGACAACCGAATCGAGTTCTCCGCCTCGGACGCGTTCCGGTCGTTCAGCATTCTAGACCTGCCGTCACGGATATTTCCGGTGTTCATCAACTTGGTGAACAATGCAGTTTATTGGGTTTCACAGGGAATTGAGCGTCAGGTCAAGTTGGATTTTGTCGATGGAAAGGTAGTCGTCGCCGACAGCGGGTCGGGCGTCGATCCAGATGATGTGCCGCGGTTGTTTGAGCTCTTCTTCACGCGGAGGCGGGACGGCCGTGGCGTCGGACTGTACCTGTCGCAGGTGAACCTCGCGGTCGCTCACCATCGCATCCGTTACGGCACCGACTCGGATCCCCGCATTCTTTCGGGCGCCAACTTCATCATCGAATTCAAGGATGTCGGCACCAATGGCTAACTCAGTGGCCTACATTGATGCAGTCAAAAGGACCTTTCGCTCCCGGGCGTTGCGAACGGTGTTGATCGTCGACGATCAGTTCCCGACGTACGAGAACTTGCTTTCACCTCATCCCGACCGAGAGTATACCGAGGAGGCGCGGGCTTTGTCTCTCTACAAGTTGTTCAAAGAGCATGATATGCCCTGCGATATCGAGAATAAGGTAACTGATGTGGATATCGAGCGAATTCGCAAGAGCGATCTGATCATTCTCGACTATCATCTGATACCCGGCTCCCAAGATCCGTCCAAATCAATCGACCTGATCCGTCGGCTCGCAGAAACGAAACACTTCAATACAGTTGTGTTGTATACCGAGGAAACAGACCACGCAGGAATTTGGCGAAACCTGCTTCTTAGGCTTCGACGCGGCTGGGTCGCTCCGGATTCCCTCTTGGAAGGCGATTTACTTGGAAAATGGGAGCAACTCTCCGATACTGGCGCGTTGCCGAGCCATCCGAGTGATTCTTTTGTCTTGGCCCACGCTACGAGTGGCCAACGCGGGTGGCCGGAGGATGAGGCGAAACAGATAAGCACCGACCTGCGTGGAGTCGGCATCACCGGAGTAGATATTTCGCGTGTCGTGGAGGCTCTCGTTCATCGGGCTGTTCGTGCACGATTTGTAGGAGATGAATATCCACTCACGGGCGCCCCGCAAGTTGTTGTGGGGGAGTTCAGCCAAGGTGGATCCAAGTGGCTCCAGTCCCGAAACTGCTTCGTTGCCATCCTTGGGAAACAAGAGGGAGATGCTTCCGACAAGCACCCGACCGACGCAAGGCGAATCCTGGAATGTCTGGATGAAGCACTCGCTGCGTGGCACCCGAATCTATTGCAGGTTCTGATCTCGGAAATACAGAACATGCTTGAGTTGGAAGCTCTCGCGACCGACGAGGCCGAATTCCAAGATCCCGCGATGCACGCAGGGCTGACCTACTTTCTATTGAATTCGCTCGAGGAACGCGCGGATTCAGAAAAACCCGAAACCCTCGACGGGTCAGTTCAGGTCCTGATCGACAAGATTGTCGAAACGCTACGCCACCGCTTAGGTGCGGATGAGAGTCTCCGCGAGTTGGGGAGCATGCTGCTTGCCGAAGAATTGAAGGAACTGGGTTGGCCCACGGTTCGTGATTCTCGACCGGCGATGTTCGCCGCTGCTGTCGCTATGGCGCGTACTCGCGGGTCGAAGCCGAGTAAAGAGGCCTCGTTGTTCGCATTGAACTCGTTCTTGTCGACGGAGCGATTCCGGCGCTCGCATGTGACGGCAGGTACGATCTTTCGTAGTCGGGCCAGCGGTGAATACTGGGCGTGTGCCTCTCCCGGATGCGACATGGTGGTGCGTCAGCCGGTGGAATTTCAGGTCTGGATGAGCACGCTTCACCCGCTTCGTCCCATGATGGCTGTTCGGCTACATCCCGAAGTGAACTTGACTGCAGCTCTCAACAAGGCTCATCAGGGCCGTCATGCTTTTGTGAGCCTCGAAACCCACTCAGCGTTCGCAATCATGGCCGAACCCCAGCAGCAACCAGTATTTGAGGTTTTTTTCGCCGAGGACGCGGCACGCTGTCACAGCGTGGGACATGGACACAAGCAATTTACGGCTGCCCGAGTCAAACCAGCGGATTCGGGGGACAACATCGGCGGCGTTCTTGCAGCCGAACAATTTGAAGTAGTCGGACAGTTGCGACCCTCATATGCTGCAAAGATCCTTACCGTCTTGGGCCAGCACTTAAGCAGAGTCGGTCTGGACTATGTCTCGATGCCCCTTTGAACGATGCGGTTCGTGGCAAGCGGCGTTTCGATATCCTTCGATAAATCGTCGATAGAACGTGGTTCGGGCGACGCGGAAGTGCGGATTTGCGTTTGCTCGTGATCTGATGTGCTCTATGTGTAGTTCCTGTATTCCTATAGTTGTTGGCCACGAACTGCAAGACCGCGATGCTCCGCCCTCGGAGGCTCGCCTCGGGCCTCGTCCGCAGACGTTTTTCCTCAGAACGCTCTCTCGACTCCCGACCGACCTTTGCTATTCCTGCGACACGCCGGCCCGGTCCCGTGTGAACCCGCCGCCCGGAATGGCTGGCGGAAGCGAGGCGGACGGCGGGCTTCCGGTAGGGAACGCCGCGGAAGGGGATCAGGAACTTGAGCAGATGACCAACGACGGCGGGGGCGTGGACGCGGCGCGCCTCTTCGCCGGGCCCGGCAGATGCGGGCGCTCTGGCCCGCACACGACTGGGCGGCCACGCCGCCCGCGGCGGCTTTCTCGCCTCGGCGGACTCTCCGCTGATCGCTACGCGGGCGGCAGCAGGTCCGCGGGAATCGGGTTGCCGTCGCGCTCCGTGTCCCACACCACGGACAGGATCCACCAGCGGCCGCGGTCGCGCACGAGCTGGATGCTGTTGACGCCGCGCATGAACGGCGCGCCGTTTGGCGAGCGGCGCGCCTCGTACGAGCTCAGCACGTGGGCCACGTCGCCGAACACGTCCACGCGGGCCGCCAGCTCGCTCTCGTAGAAGTCCATCGACGCCAGCACCGGCGCCCGCGTGCGCTCGTAGTCCTCCACCGTCAGCACCTCCAGCACGGGCGTGCCGTCGGGCCGCCGCAGCGGAACCATGTGCCCGCCCGGCGCGAACATGCCGCGCAGCCGCGCCCAGTCGCGCGGCTGGCCCGCCGCCCCGGAGAGCACCTGGTAGACCGCGTGCACCGGGCCCAGCGGCGTGGACAGGTCGAACTCGTCCTCGTCCTCCACGGGAAAGCCGGTGGAGTCGGGCGCGGCCACGGAGCCCGGCACACCCCAGCGGCCCAGGCGGATCTTCTTCGCCTCGGCATCCTGCGCGGCGGGCCCGGTGCGGGCGGTGGTGGTCATCGGCGTCCTTCGCGTGCGGGTGATGCGGTCGCGGTGGAGGAAGATTCTGGCAGGTTTCGACAGGCGTCCGCGTCGTGCTCGGGGATTCCGTCCCGTATCGGCCGCGTCCCGCGAGCAGGCGGATCGGCGCGATAGCCTCGGAACCGGGAGCAGGGACGGCGACGGACGGAGTATCGCCACGAAGCCCGTCCCCGCGCAAGGCGACGACGACTTGCCGCTCATATCGGCCCCAGGGTAACGCTGCTCGACGGTATCCCGTTGGCGCGTCGGTCGATGCTGGCTTGACGATGAGCGCCTGTCGGTAGGCGCCCCCGTCCGTCGTAGCCGACGGGGACGAGCTCCGATCCACCGCCTCGGATCAGCTTCGGTCGATCCCGGGCCGGTTTCCGCCATCCACGGGGTGGACGTACATCGACCGACGGCGTGGAATCCGGCGATCCCGAACCTGGTGGAAAGCGAGCCGCCGTCCCCGCGACGGATGCGGGGACGGCGGCTCGGACATCGGGGCCGGGCGCGGGCTACTGCACGCACTCGCCGTGCGGGTCGGGCTTGGCGTGGTCCACGGCGGGACGGTGGTCCAGGTTGCCCACGTGCGAGGCTACGTCGGCCACCAGGCGCGCCACCTGGGCCATCCGGTCGTAGTCGATGTACTGGGGCTCGTCCGTCACCTGGTGGTAGTCCGCGTGCCCGCCGGTGGTGAAGAAGATGATGGGGATGGCGTAGCGCGCGTACTCGTAGTGGTCGCTGCGGCAGTAGATGTTCTGCGGGTGGCCGTTGGCGTCCATCGAGTAGTCGAAGCGCAGGCCGTGGTGGCCGGACGCGTTCACCGACTCGGCCAGGTCGCCCAGCTCGGTGGAGACGCGGCGCGAGCCCACGAGCTGCACGTAGCCGGGGCCGCCGTGCAGGGGCTCGCCCGCCTTGCTGCTGCCCGTCACGTCGCCCGCGCCGCCGCGGCCGATCATGTCGATGTTGAGCTGCGCCACGATGCTGTCGCGCGGCACGGTGGGGTGGTCGGTGAAGTGCTCCGAGCCGTACAGCCCCTCCTCCTCGCCCACGTGCCACACGAAGAGCAGCGAGCGCCTGGGCTTCACGGGCCGGCTGGCGAACCACTGCGCGATCTCCAGCACGCTCACGCTGCCCGAGCCGTCGTCGTCCGCGCCGTTGTACACCGAGTCCACGCGGGCCGAGGCGCCGCCGCTGCGCCGCCGCACGTCCGCGACGGCGTCGTTCACCTGGCGCACCTGCTCGGGCGTGAGCGTGGGCCAGTCGCTGTCCGCGCCCTCCTGCCGGAACAGGTGGTTCAGGATGTAGATGGAGTCGTGCGCCACCGGCCGCTGCGACGTGCCGATGTGGTCGTTGTGCGCGCCGATGGCCACGTACTCGCCCCGCAGCGCGGGGTCGCTGCCCGGCAGCACGGCCACCACGTTGCGCGCCGGGAAGGCCAGCGGACGGTCCGCGAAGCGCGGGGTGCCGCTCACCCGCCGGCCCGCCGCGCCCGGCTGCGCCGAGTCCACGTCCACGCCCAGCAGCAGCCCGGCCGCCCGCCGCGTCACGTACGTCCACGACGGCAGCACCGGTGCCGCCTCGTCCGAGCGCAGCTCCTCGCTGGGCGTCTGGTACGCGCGCAGGGTGGTCGCGGGCAGCAGGTCCATCCCCGCCACCACGATGCCCGCCGCGCCGCGGAAGCGCGCGGTAGCCGCCGTGCGGTTGGCCGTGCCCGGCGTGCCGCCGCTGGACCCGGCCGGCACCACGCGCAGCACCACCACCTTGCCCTCGGCGGCGGAGGCGGGGATCAGCGATGCCGGGTCGCCCCAGGTGCCGCCGAACACCACCTGCGCGCCGTCCATGGAGCGCTGCGCCCGCCCCTGGTCGCGCGGTGCATAGTCCGTCCACGCCGTGAACGCCGTGCCGTCCACGCCGAAGGTGCCGGCCGCGTCGAAGGTGTGCGCGAAGACGGGCACCGCCTGGAAGAAAGTGCCGTCGTCCCCCGCCGGCTTTAGCCCCATGCGCTGCGCCTCGCGCGCGATGTACTCCACCCCCTTCGAGTTGCCCTCGGCGCCCAGCAGGCGCCCCTTCATGGAGTCGTCCGCGAACGGGTACAGCCGCGTGGCCAGGTCGCCCGGGGTGATGGCCGGCACGGTGGGCCGCGCCACGTGCGTGCGCGGCCGGAGCAGCGCCGCCCACGGGTCGGCAGTCTGCGCCTGCGCGACGAGCGGCACCGCCGTCAGCGTGAGCAGTGCAAGGGATCGAACGAACGGCTGGGCCATGGGGCTCCGGGCGTGGAGGGGAAGTCGGGGAAATCCGCAATCGGGCCTGTCGCCGCCGTCTCGCTGGAGGGAGGGGCGGCGAAAAGGACCGGTCCGGCGATGTCCGGCCGGCGCCACAATATGCACGGTCCGTCGACGCACCGCACCCCTCCCCGGGACGAACGGCCGATGCGTGTGGCGAGCGGGGTGATCGCGGGACGGATGGAAAGATGCGGAATGTGGGGGCGGGCGAAAAGGGAATGGCGATGGCCGCCGCCGCACGCGGTGGAGACGCGGCTGCAACGGCACGAAACCCGCCTGCGCGAGTCGGCCTCCGCGCGGGATCGGGGCTCCCCGCGGCACGCAGACGGCGAGCGTGTGTCGAGGGCGTGCGCACGAGGCTGACGACGCCTGCCTGCCGCAAGCCGGCGGTCCAAGGGATCGCCGGTTTCCTCACCAGTCAAGCACGAGGCCGTGGGGACGATGAACCGAGCACGATCCGGCGCCCGCCCGAGGAAGCGTTCCCGTCTCCCGCTCGCGGGAGAAGGTGGCGAGCCTCGGCGAGCAGGATGAGGGCCCCTGCATGATCCGCATCGGCATCTCCGGGTGGCGGTATCCGGGGTGGCGTGGCACCTTCTACCCGAAGGGCCTGCCACAGCGCCGCGAGCTGGAATACGTGGGCAGCATGCTGAGCACGGTGGAGATCAACGGGTCGTTCTACTCGCTGCAGCGGCCCAGCAGCTACCTGCGCTGGCGCGAGGCTACGCCGCCGGACTTCGTGTTCGCCGTGAAGGGAAGCCGCTTCATCACGCACATGAAGAAGCTGAGCGACCCGGAGGTGGGGCTCGCCAACTTCCTGGCCTCGGGGGTGCTGGCGCTGGGGCCCAAGCTGGGGCCCTTGCTGTGGCAGTTTCCCGAGGCCTGGAAGTTCGACGCGGCCCGCTTCGCCGCCTTCCTGGAGCTGCTGCCGCGGACCACCATGCAGGCCGCCGCCCTGGCGGAGCGGCACGACGAGCGGCTGGCGGGGCGGAGCTGGGCGGAGGTGGAGGCGGACCTTCCGCTGCGCCACGCCTTCGAGGTGCGCAACCCGAGCTGCTTCTGCCCCGAGTTTGCGGAGCTGCTGCGAGCCCACGGCGCGGCGCTGGTGCTGGCGGACACGGCCGGCAGATGGCCCTATGCCGAGGAGCTGACGGCGGACTTCGTGTACGTGCGGCTGCACGGGGCCGAGCAGCTCTACGCCAGCGGCTACACCGACGCGCAGCTCGACTGGTGGGCCGCGCGCATCCGCACGTGGGCCGCCGGCGGCGAGGCGGAGGACGCCCGGCGGATCACGGATGCATCGCTCCGGCCCGGGGGGCGCGACGTGTACGTCTACTTCGACAACGACGCCAAGGTGCACGCCCCCTTCGACGCCCTGCGCCTGGCGGAGCTGCTGCGGGAGTGAGGCCTTGCCTTCGTGGCGAAAGGCGCGTACCCTGGCGCTGCGGAAGGCCCGTGGCGCGCCTGATTCCGTACGACGCGCAGCCGGCGGCGGTGCCGGGGTGGCTCGCACGCACCGTCACCTCCTGCGGCGACATCGTGAGCCCCCTGGACCAGGCGTGGGAGGCGGATGCCCGAGCTTCGCTTTCCGCCGCCGCTGCTGGACACGCACCTCGCCTGGGAGGTCGCGATGCTGGAAGCCAAGGGCCGCGTGCGCTTCGCCATGGACGCCGCCGGGTGGGTGCGCCGCGGCCTTGCGGCGCCGGGAGGGCGCCAGGCGGAGCTGACGCCGGAGGTGGCGGTGGACGGCGCGCGCTTGCTCGGCGGCATGCACGGCGACCCGGCGGACCGGATGATCGTCGCCACGGCGCGCCGATCGGGCGCCTCGCTGGTCACCCGCGACGGCCGGATCGTGGACTACGCGGACGCGGGCCACCTGTCCGTGCTGGACGTCACACCGTGAGGGCCGGGTCCAGGGATCGGCCCGCGTCGCGGTCCGAAGGCGACGCGCCGGCGGACGGCTCTCCGGCCGTCGCCGTCCGCTCGGCGCTGCTGCTGGGGGCGACGGGGCTGGTGGGCGGGCACTGCCTGCGGCTGCTGCTGGCCGACCCGGTGTACGGCCGCGTGCACGCGCTCGTCCGGCGGTCGCTGGGGCATCCGCACCCCGGGCTGGTGGAGCACGTGGTGGACTTCGACCGGCTGGAGCGCCACACGGACGCCGTTCGCGGCGACGACGTGTTCTGCTGCCTGGGCACCACCATCGGCAAGGCAGGCTCGCGGGAGGCGTTCCTGCGCGTGGACCACGGCATCCCACTGCAGGTGGGTCGCATGGCGCGGGCGAACGGCGCGCGCACCTTCCTGCTCGTCTCCGCCCTCGGGGCCGACGCGGGGTCGCGCATCTTCTACAACCGCGCGAAGGGTGAGGTGGAGCGTGATGCGGCGGCGCTCGGGTTCGCCGGGCTCGTCGTGCTGCGGCCGTCGCTGCTGGTGGGCGAGCGGGCGGAGCGGCGGAAGGGCGAGGAGGTGGGGAAGCGGGTGATGGGGGTCGTCGGCCCCCTGCTCGTCGGCCCGCTGCGAAGGTACCGCGCCATCCGCGGCGAGACGGTCGCCCGGGCGATGGTGGCGCTGGCGAAGGCGGACGTGCGCGGCGTGCGCATCGTGGAATCGGACGAGATCGAGCGCATCGGCGCGTGACGGCTCGTCGCGCGGCCAGTTGACCGGGCGGCTCCGGCCACCAATCCTTCCCACCAGTCGGCGACGCGATCGACCGATTGCCCAGGCGATCGACGGCGGCCCACCGACCGTCCGATCCTCCCGATCCACCCCGCGACCGACGTGCTCCGCGCGCGGTCGACTGCCCGGCAGGCGAATGAAGCGATCCCGGCCCGACGACGACGACGCCATCATCCCGCTGCCCGTCCCCCCCGATCCCGAATCGGAGGGGTGCGGCATTCGCGGCTGCCTGATCGCGGGGGTCGTGCTGTTCTCCGTCCTCATGCTGCTGCTGGCCTTCGGGCTGCTCACGCGCATCTGGATCACGCCCGCGCCGAACATCCACTGAGTCCCCGTCGTCGGTCTTGCGAGGGCGCCGTCGCGTCACAGCGGCGAGCCCGCGCTCGCTCCTGCAGTCCGTGGGCGAGCCGGGCAGCCACGTGCGGGTGGTGAAGGCCGCGTTCCGCCCGCCCGTGCTTCCAGCGGCGGCACGCGGAGTGCTCTGGCGAGTACAACATCAAGCAGCAGACGAAGAGCGCGGCGCCCGACGCAGGAATTCGCCCGCGCACACGAGACACTCCGGGAGGATTCCATGCACGTTCACGTCCGCCGCTTCGCGCTGGCCCTGATGGTGCTTGCGATGCCGGCCTGCGCCGCCAACGGCACGTCCGCCACGGGGTCGCCGCGCCGCGCCTCCAGCGCCGACAACGAAGACCGCACCACGGTGCGGGTGGAGAACCAGGGCTGGGCCGAGGCCACCATCTACGTGCTGCGCCTCAGCCAGCGCATTCGCCTGGGTGACGTTCCCAGCCAGGGCACGCGCGTCTTCACCATCCCCGACGACGTGGTAGGCGCCGTCAACAGCCTGCGCTTCGAGGCCGACCCCGTGGGCAGCAGCCGCACCGCGCGAAGCTTCGACGTCACGGTGGTGCGCGGCCGCCAGCTCTCGCTCACCATCCCGCCCAACGCGTTCTGATCCGCCGCCGGACCCGCTCGACCAAGGAAGAGGGGCGCTCCTGACCCGGGGCGCCCCTCTTCCGTCCTCCGTCATGCTCCGTCGACTCCGCGGATCGATCTCCGGCGCTCCGAAACTTCTCTCCCCGGACGGACCGGTTCTGGACCGCGCCCTCTACCCTTCGCGGCGGGGAGCCAGGCGGTCCAGCCGGTTGCGGAGGCGGGCGATGAGCTCGGGGCCGACGACGGGCTTGGTGACGTAGTCGTCCGCGCCTGCGGCGAAGACGCGCAGGATGGTCTGGGCGTCGGTGCGGGCGGTGAGGAAGAGGATGGGAAGCGCGCTCCAGCGGTGGTCGGCGCGCACCACCCGGCACAGCTCGATGCCGTCCAGGAACGGCATGTCCACGTCCAGGATCAGCAGGTCGGGCCTGGTTTCGCGCAGCGTGTTCCAGAAGCGCAGCGGCGACTCCAGGGTGTGCACGGTGAGCCGCTGCGGCTCCAGCAGTGCGCGCACGGCGGCCAGGATCTGCGGGTCGTCGTCCACCGCCAGCACGCGCGTCTCGCCCGTGGACGCCGCGCGCGGGGCCAGCCGCAGCATGGCGTCCATGGCATCGACGGCGGTGAACGGCTTCTCCAGGAAGAGGCGCGCGCCCAGCTGAAGCACGCGCACGCGGTCCAGCAGCGAGTCGCGGCCGGCGCTCACCAGGAGGGGCACGCCGGGATGGCGCCGGGCGATGACGGGCAGCAGCGCCCACCCCGCGCCGTCCTCGTCCCCCGCGCCCACGTCCAGCAGGATGGCGTCGGGGCGCTCGACGTCCAGCGCCGAGGCGGCCGCGGCCAGGCCGGCGCCCGTGGCCTGCACGCCCCGGCGCGCGGCCTCCACCGCGACGGCCCGCAGCAGCTCGGC
>JAQBQD010000105.1 GCA_028287185.1 Gemmatimonadota bacterium
GCCGGGGGGCGTCGGCGGGGGCGGGGGCCGCGGGGTGCGGCACCGGGGGGTCCGCGGCCGTGGGCGCGCCGCCGGCCGAGCCGATCTCGGGTTCCATCAGTTCCCCAGCTCCAGCTGGTTCTTCACCAGCTCGTAGTAGCTGCCCCGGCGCGCCGTGAGCTCGGTGTGCGTGCCCCGCTCCGTGATCTTGCCCCCGTCCAGCACCAGGATCTGGTCCGCGTTCTTCACCGTGCTCAGGCGGTGGGCGATCACCACCACCGTACGTCCCCGGAAGAACTCCTGCAGGTTGTCCACGATGCGGCGCTCGGTGTTCGCGTCCAGGGCGCTGGTCGCCTCGTCGAAGAAGATGAAGTCCGGGTCCTTGTACACCGCGCGGGCAATCAGCACCCGCTGCTTCTGCCCGGCGCTCATCCCGATGCCCTCGCGGCCGATGCGGGTGTTGTAGCCCATGGGCAGCGACTCGATGTACTCGTCGATGTCGGCCATGCGCGCCGCGTACAGCATGCGCGCGCGGTCGATCTCCTCCGTGCCCGCCGCGATGTTGGCGGCCACCGTGTCGGCGAAGATGTGCCCGTCCTGCATCACTACCCCGCAGCGCAGGCGCAGAGCGCGCGCGGACAGGTTGCGCAGCGGCGTGTGCCCCAGCAGGATCTCGCCGCGGACGGGATCGTAGAACTTGAGCAGGATCTTGAGCAGGGTGGACTTTCCGCCGCCGCTGGGGCCCACCACGGCCGTCACCTTCCCCTCCGGGATGTCCAGGTCCACGTCGTTCAGCACCATCTCCGAGAGCGGGCCGCCGTAGTGGAAGCAGACGTTGCGCAGCGAGAAGGTGCGGCTCTCCGGAAGCGCCAGCACCCTCTGGGCGGGATCCTCCTCGTTCTCGTGCTGGTGGATCTCGCTCAGGCGGTCCAGCGAGATCTTGGCGTCCTGCGCCGCCTGCGCGAACGAGATGAGCTGCGCCAGCGGGGTGTTGAGCTGCCCCACGATGAACTGCACCGACAGCAGCATTCCCAGCGTCAGCTCGCCCTCGATGACCATCTTGGCGGCGATGAAGGTGAGCGTGATGTTCTTGAGCTGGTTGATGAACCCCGCCCCCGCCTCCTCCAGCTGCGACAGCGACAGCCCCTTCAGGTTCACGCGGAAGAGGCGCGCCTGCACCCGCTCCCATCCCCAGCGCCGCTGCTGCTCCGCGTTGGCCAGCTTGATCTCCTGCATCCCGTGCACGAGCTCCACCAGCGCGCTCTGGTTGGTGGCCATCTCGGCGAACCGCTGGTAGTCCAGCTGCTTGCGGCGCCCCAAAAAGGCCAGCACCCACGCCACGTGCAGGATGCTTCCCACCAGGAAGATGGCGCACAGGATGGGGCTGTACAGCACCAGCACCCCGCTGAACACCAGCAGGGTGAAGAACGAGAAGATCACGTTCAGCGTGCTGGACGTGACGAACTGCTGGATGCGGGTGTGGTCCTGGATGCGCTGCAGGATGTCGCCCACCGTGCGCGTGTCGAAGAAGGTGATGGGCAGCTTCATCAGCTTGATGAGGAAGTCGCTGATCACCGACACGTACACCCGCGTCCCCACGTGGAAGAGGATGCGGTTGCGGATGAACTCCACCACCGTCTGGCTGAAGAACAGGGCGAGCTGCGCGATGAGGACCGCGTTCACGAAGCTCAGGTTCTGCGTGGCGATCCCGTTGTCGACGATCGCCTGGGTCAGGAAGGGGAAGATGAGCTGCAGCACGCTGGCCACGAACATCCCCAGCACCACCTGCCGGAAGAACGGCCCGAACCCGCGCAGGTAGCTGAACATGAAGCTGAGCTGCTTGCGCTGCGTCGGCTCCTGGTCGGGGCGCTCGAAGAACGCGGGCGTGGGCTGCAGCAGCAGCACCAGGCCCGCCTCCGCACCCCGCATGCTGGTGGACGCCCACGCGCGCCGGAACTCGTCGAACGAGAGGGTGGCCGCCCCCTGCGCCGGGTCGGCCAGGCGCACCGTCCCGCCCACCACGTCGTGCACCACCACGAAGTGGTTCTGCCGCCAGTGCACGATGGCCGGCAGGGGCGCGTGCTTCACGAAGTGCTCGAGCGACACCCGCGCGCAGCGCGTGCGGAAGCCGATGCTCTCGGCCGCGTAGGCGATGCCCAGCAGCGACACGCCCTGCCGGTCGATGTAGCTGCGGTCGCGCAGGTACTGGAGCGAGAAGCGGCGGCCGTAGTGCTTCGCCACCATGCGCAGGCAGGTGGGGCCGCAGTCCTTCGCGTCGTGCTGGCGGTAGACCGGGAAGGACTTGCCCACGCGGATGCGGCGGGCCAGGAGCGAGGTCATGGTTCCTGCGGCAGGGTGGGAGCCGGCGGGCTCAGGCCCAGCGGGCGGCGTAGGGGTCGTAGGCGCACTTGGACGGCTTGGAGTAGTGGTCCCCGGGGGTCTGCACGAAGGCGCGGCAGTCGGTGCACACGTAGCGGAACTCGCAGTCGCGGCACACCTCCACCTGGTCCTTGTTGATCTCCCACAGCTCGCGGAACTCGGCGCGCATGAGCGCCGAGAGCAGCGAGGTGTCGGCCGCGTTGCCGAACGAGCGGGGCAGCGAGGGGCAGTTGCGGATCTCGCCCGCCGCGTCCACCGACACCTTGCGGTTCAGGCAGGAGTTGAAGGACTTCGCCTCGGTGAAGCCCTGGATGGACACCGCGAACCAGTCGGGGCTCACCTGCCCGCAGTGCGCGTGCGAGTCCACCACCTCGGTGCGGTGGAAGACGGGGGTACGGACGCCCTCCACCACCGCCACCCGCGCCTCGGGCGCCGAGTGCACCACCACCCCGCTCAGCCGCATGTGTCGCCGGCAGAGCCCCTCCACCGCGCCCTCCGGCCACTCCGCGCTCCACGGCAGCAGCAGCTCCACCGCCCGCAGGCGGCGGCCCGTCGCCAGGCGCAGCACCGCCTCCACCTCGTCCAGCGGGGCGGGGACGAACCAGCGCACCTGCAGCGCCCCGCACCCCAGCTCGTCCAGCTGCCGGAGCAGGTCGGCGAAGTCGTGCCGCGAGCGCGCGTCCACGTCGATGATGGCGTTCGTCACCCGCTCGGGGCGGTCCCACGTCTCGTCCATGGGCGGAAAGGCCTCCGGGTCGTCGCACCAGAAGCCGTACTCCTTGCGCACCAGGAAGTCGTAGTACTCGTCGATGCGGGCGTGCGTCTCGGGGGCGAACAGCCCACGGAGCCCGTCCAGGGTGCGGTCCGCGTGCACCGTGAGCAGGTCGTACAGGCCGTTGGGGATCAGGTCGTAGGCGCGGCGCTGCAGGTCGCAGATGGTGCTGCGGCGCGCCCCGCGCACGGGCACGCAGCAGGCGAACAGGCGGAAGGTGCGCTCCCCCGCCGTCACCCCCGCCCCCCGATGCAGCGCGAGACGGGCTTGTAGAAGGGGGTGCACGCCAGCATGGAGGAGCCGTGCTCGGGGTCCTCGGCCGCGCGCTGGGCGCCGGCTCGCGCATCGTACGGCACGGGCGCCGCCAGCCGGTACAGGAGGGGAAGGCTCACTCCCTCCATCATCCCCTCCGGCAGCGCCTCCAGGAACGGAAGCGGCGCGGGGGCGAAGAGCGGCGGAGCGGGCGCGGGGGCCGGCGCGTCCACGGGAGGGGCCACCGGCGCCACGGCGGGCGCGGGTGCCGCAGCGATGTGGGGGACGGGCACGGCGGGCACGTCAAGCGTGGACATCGGCGTCCTTCGCGATCAGGTACTCGGCCACCCGCCGGGGCAGGTAGTAGTTGCAGGGGGTGGACACCATCCCGATCTGGCCCGCGGGGTTCACCTCCAGGAAGACGTGCCGCCCGTCGGGGGTGCGGACCAGGTCCAGCGACCCGGACGACAGGCCCAGCGCCGACATCAGCCGCACCACCGCCTCGGCCACGGGCGCGGGCAGCCGATAGGGCACCATGCGGCTGGGCTTGCGGTCGTTGTACTGGCGAAGGTCCAGCGAGGTCTGCTGGTCGGCCTGGGAGAAGATGGCCATGGAGTACACCTGGCCGTCCAGGTAGAAGGCACGCACCTCGAACGCCTTCTCCACCAGCTCCTGCACCAGCGAGGGAAAGATCGTCTCGGGCAGCTGCGCCGTCACCGGCTCCGTCGCCTCGGCGGTGTAGAGCGCGTAGTGGCGGTCGCCCACCCCGAAGGTGCCGGCCTCGCCCACGCTCTTGGTGATGATGCGGCCGTGGCGGGTGCGGAACCGCTCGATCTCGGCGCGCCGGTTGGTGACCAGCGTGGCCGGCACCTCCAGCCCAGCCTGCACCGCCGCCTGCAGCGCGTCGATCTTGCTGAGCGCCGTCTCGTCGGGGCTGGTGAGCCAGCGCGCGTGCCGGAACAGCGAGAAGAAGGCGCGCGAGACGGCGTTGGTCTCGCTCGCCAGGTGGGCGTTGATGTCCGTGGCCAGGGGCTCGGAGCCGGGAAGCGACTGCGCCCGGGGGCCCTTGCGCGTCTGCCACCGCCAGAGCCAGACGACCCGCACCTCGCGGCTGGTCACCTCGCGCTCGCCCACGCGCAGGCGCACCAGGGGCCCGGCCCGGTCCACGCCCATCTCCATGGCAACGGCGCCGCCGATGTCGGCCCCGTTCACGCGCACGCAGTCTCCGCCCAGCGAGCGGATCCAGTCGACCACGGCGTCGGTGGTGGGCTCCAGGCCTTCCTGGCTCAGGATGAGGATCATTGCACCTGCATGTGCGGCGGTTGCTGCGTTCCCGCGGGGGGTGCGGGAGTTCGACACGTCGGGGATGTGGCGGCCCACGGAGGGGCCACCGCCCGGGATCCGGACGGCTCGCGGCCACGCGTGGGTTTGAGGTTCGTGTCCTACCCGGTGTGGTCCTGCCGTACGTCCGCTTCCGCGGAGTCGAGCCCTGCGGTGCCGATCAGAACACGACGATGACGCCGGCGTCCGTCTGCTGGTAGACCTCGAAGGTCGTGGTCACCGAGCTGCCGTCGTCGTAGAACTGCGTGACCGAACCGGCCGCGACGAGCTTGTACGACTCGAAGTAGTAGACGTCCGCGCCGCCGATGACGAGGGAAGCCTCGCGCTCGGACAGCGGAGAGAACATCTCGCTGCTCAGGGATTCCAGCTCCATGGTACCACCGCGTTCCATTAGCATGGTGTCTCCTCCTTCCAGTGAGAAAGGAGCGTGACCGAGCCGGCCTCCCCGTGGACCGCACATCCCCTTGCTTGGGCCGGGAGCGGCGTGGCTCGGCGCCGAGGCACCTCCGCCACGTTAATGCATCCGGCCGGTAAACACAATCCGTCCTGAAAAGAAAGGCATGAGATCGCTGGTTCTGCCTCGCGGCGCAGGGGGTGCGCCGCTCCTTTGGCGGGAGGCGGATCGGGCGGGCGGCCGTGAAGCCCGCCGTGGGGACCCATCCCATCCCGTCGCGCGCCCGATCCCCGGAACGGGGCTCCATGGGCGCTTCCGCCGGTGGTGCGGCATCCTCCTTCCGGCACGGGCGGGGGCCCGGGTCGCGAAGATTGCTGGATTGAAGTCTGAGGCCAAATATGATCGCTCTGCACCGGGCACACAAGAGAAATGTTTGATTACGCGGAAGTCCATGTCAGAGCGCCCCTTCCACTCACGTCGCCAGGATTTTGCGCGTGGGGTCTGCGGAAACGGCCGCCTGTTCCTTCCGGTCCTCACCTTCCGCAGAGGCATGCGCGTGCCGTCCGTCCGCATCCTTCGCACTCCGTCCGCGTGCCTGCGTCGACCATCTTCCGTCGGCTAAAGGGTCGATAGCTCTGCGAATCGGACGTGCTCCGGCGACGTAGATCAGTGACATGTGCGGCGGCAGACGAGCGGTGAGCCCTGCGCGGTGCGGCAGCGGCGAGGCGGTCCGTGAGGGCGGCAGGCCCGGCGGCCGTGGGGTTTCGGGGAGAGGCTGAAGGGCGGGACGAGGCACTCCGCGGATGCATGGGGAGCGCGGCGGACACGGCTTGACCCTCTGGACGGCGGGGCGTATTCTGACGCTCGGTTCCGAGCCCGCCGCGTCCAACGCCTGTGAGGAAAGTATGGCCAACGTTCCGCAGGACCTGCGCTACACGCGCCAGCACGAGTACGTCCGCGTGACGGACGACCCCTCCGTGGTGGTGGTGGGCATCACCGACTACGCGCAGGGCGAGCTGGGCGACGTGGTGTTCGTGGAGCTGCCGCAGCCGGGCACGGCGTTCGACGAGGGGGCCAGCTTCGGCACCATCGAGGCGGTGAAGGCCGTGTCGGACCTGTACGCCCCGCTGGCCGGCGAGGTGGTGGAGGCCAACGGCGCGCTGGACGCCAACCCCGCGGCGGTGAACGCCGACCCGTACGGCGAGGGGTGGATGATCAAGATGCGGCTGGCCGAACCGTCGTCGGTGAACGGCCTGATGGACGCCGCCGCCTACGAGGCCCTGATCGGCTGATCGCCGACCCGAGAGATTCTTGCCGATCGAACGACCCCTTCATCCTGGAGCGAACGCCATGGCGAAGCTTACCTTTCACGGGCACTCCTGCTTCCTGCTGGAGACCGACGACGGCACGCGCATCCTCTTCGACCCGTGGCTGGACGAGAACCCCGTGGCGGACGTGAAGGCCGACGACGTGGGCGCGGTGGACTTCATCCTGGTGTCGCACGGCCATTCGGACCACTTCGCGGACTGCGTGAAGGTGGCGAAGCGCACGGGCGCCACCGTGGTCTCCACCTACGAGCTGGTGTCGTTCACGCAGGAGCAGGGGGTGGAGAAGGGGCACGGGATGAACATCGGCGGCGCCTTCGCCTTCCCGTTCGGCAAGGTGAAGCTCACGCCGGCGCTGCACACGGGCAGCATCGCGGGCGACAAGGACGGCACGCACACCACCGACTGCGCCGGCTTCCTGCTCACGCTGAACGGCGGCACCCGCCTGTACCACGCGGGCGACACGGCGCTCATCATGGACATGCAGCTCCTGGCCGGGCAGGTGGACGTGGCGCTGCTCCCCATCGGCGACAACTTCACCATGGGCCCCGAGGACGCCGTGCGCGCCGTGGGCTTCATCCAGCCCAAGGTCGTCGTGCCCATGCACTACGACACCTTCGACCTCATCAAGCAGGACCCGGAGGCGTTCCGCGCCTCCGTGGGCGGCCAGGCGAAGGTGGAGATCATGAAGCCGGGGCAGACGCTCACGGTGTGAGCCCCGCCCCTTCGAGATTCCGGTCCGAACGGCCGCCTTCGCACCCGCGACGGCGGCCGTTCCGTGTCGTCGGGCGATCTCGCTCCTCCGGGCGGTGGCGCGTGTCGTCCGGGCGAGTCGGGGCGGCGTGTGCGACGGTGAGATGCGCAGTGATCGGCCGTCACGGCGCCCGCGGGTTGGACACCCAGGGCTGCCATAGGAGAGAAGCCCGCCTGCGTGGGCGAGGGAGTACGCGGTGGGGAACGTGGGCCGCAGCCGAGGCGCGCCGTTCGATCGATGGATCATCGGCGTGGCGATCGTCGCGCGAGGTGGCGAGCGCGGCGCGGCGTGCAGGCGTTGCCTGGCATCGAACGTACGGCCGTCGTTGACTCCGCCCCGCGCGCCGTCTATCCTCTCCCCACCGTGCCGACCCTCGAACGAGATCCCGACGAGCCCCGTTCCGTGACGTGGCGGCTGCTGGACACGCCGCCCGGACCCGGCGCGTGGAACATGGCGCTGGACGAGGCGCTGGCGGGCTCCGTGCGCGGCGGCGCGGCGCCGGTGCTCCGCGTGTACCGCTGGGCGCCGGCGTGCCTCTCGCTGGGCCGCAACCAGCCGGCGCGAGGGCGCTACGACGAGGCGGCGCTGCGGACGAGGGGCATCGACGTGGTGCGCCGGCCCACGGGGGGGCGCGCCGTGCTGCACGACCGCGAGCTGACGTACTCGGTGGCCGTGCCGGACGGCGTGCTCGGCTCGCCCCGGGAGACGTACGCCGCCATCAACCGCGCGCTGGTCGCGGGGCTGCGGCTGCTGGGCGTGCCCGCGCGGCTCCAGGCCGGCACGGGGCGGCGCGCGCCGGCGCCTTCGCTTTCGCCGTGCTTCCAGGAGCCGGTGGAGGGCGAGGTGGTGGCGGGGGGACGCAAGCTGGTGGGCAGCGCGCAGCGGCGCGAGGGCGGCATCCTGCTGCAGCACGGCTCGCTCCTGCTGGAGACGGACCAGTCCGAGGTCGCCGGCCTGCTGCTCCGCTCCGCCGCCGGCGCGGAGGAGCGGAGCGCGTCGGCCGATGGGCACCCCGAGGACGACGTGGACGGCCGGCCGGCGACGCTGGCCGCGCTGCTGGGGGCGGTGCCGCCGTGGAAGGCGCTGGTGGCGGCGCTGGCGGCGGGGTGGGAGGCGGAGACGGGGCTGCGGCTGGAGCGCGGGGAGCCTTCGGCCGGCGAGCTGCGGGCGGCGCGGGCGGGGGCGGAGCGGTACGCGAACCCGGCATGGACCTGGCATCTCTAGGCGCTTGCTACGCCACGGGGGCGCGGTCTATGATACGCCCCTGAAACCACTGCGAACGCACGCCGGGGGATGGGATGAACGCACGGAAGGGGCTCGTGGGTGCCGCTGCGGCGCTGTGTGCGCTGCTCGCCGCCTGCGGCGGAGGCGAAGGGGGCGCGGGCGGGGCCGCCGCCGGGGGCCCCGTGGGACAGCCGGTGAACGGGGGCACGGCCATCGTGGCGGTGAAGAGCGACTTCGACGCCTTCAACCCCGTGACCAGCACGGCGCTCACCACGCTGGACATCGTGAAGGACATGCTATTCACGCCCCTCATCCGCTACGACGAGAAGCTGAACCCCACGCCGTACCTGGCGGAGCGGTGGGAGCTGAGCGACACCGCCGTCGTCTTCCACCTGCGCGACGGGGTGACCTGGCACGACGGCCAGCCGCTCACCGCCGAGGACGTGAAGTTCACCTTCGACCTGGCGAAGGCGAAGGAGACGGCGTCGCTGCTGGGCTCGGCGTACCTGACGATGGTGAAGAGCGCCACCGTGGTGGACCCGCACACCATCCGCTTCGGCTTCACGGCGCCGCACGCGCAGGCGCTGGACGACTTCTGGTGGGCGCCGCTGCCCAGGCACCTGCTGCAGAACGTGGCGCCCTCCGCGCTGGCGCAGGCGCCGTTCAACCGCCAGCCGGTGGGAAGTGGGCCGTTCAAGCTGGCGTCGTGGCAGGCGGGGCAGGCGGTGACGCTGGAGGCCAACCCGGCCTTCCCGGCCTCCATGGGCGGCCGCCCGCGCCTGGACCGCGTGGTGTTCCGCATCATCCCAGAGGCCACCACCCGCATGAACGAGCTGCAGGCGGGCACCGTGGACGTGAACTACTCGGTGCAGCCGGACGAGGCCAAGCAGCTCCAGGGGCAGCCCGCCATCCACGTCTTCCACTATCCGTCGCGCGAGTTCACCTACCTGGGGTGGAACGCCACGCGGCCCCTGTTCGCGGACGCGCGGGTGCGGCGGGCGCTCACGCAGGCCATCGACCGCAACCGGCTCATGGCGGCGCCCTTCATGTACGGCTTCGCGCAGGCGGGCAGCTCGGTGATCCCGCCCATCAGCCCCATGAACCCCGGCCTGCAGCCGCTGCCGTTCGACCCCGCCGCCGCGAAGGCGCTCCTGGCCCAGGCGGGGTGGACGGACTCGAACGGGGACGGGGTGCTGGACAAGGGGGGGCAGCCCTTCCGCTTCAACCTCATCACCAGCGCCTCCAACCGGCTGTTCAGCGACGTGGCGACGGTGATCCAGCAGCAGCTCAAGGCCGTGGGCGTGGACGCGCAGATCCAGACCATGGAGTTCCAGACGCTGCTGCGCGCGCACAAGTCGCGCGAGTACGACGGCATCATCACCAACTGGACGTGGGACTACTTCCGCGCCGACCCCACGCCGCTCTTCTCGTGCGCCGAGGCGCGCAAGCCCAGCTCCGCCAACCGCACCGGCTACTGCAACCCGCAGGCGGACGCGCTGATGCAGAAGGGCCTGGCCGCCACCGACCCCGCGCAGGCGAAGGCGGTGTGGACGGAGTTCGCCGGCCTGCTGCAGCAGGACCAGCCCGTGACGGTGCTCTTCTGGGCCGAGGAGATCGGCGGCGTGGGGCCGCGCGTGCAGGACGTGCGCATGGACGCGCGCAGCAAGCTGGCGAACGTGACCCAGTGGTGGATTCCCGCCGCCCGCCAGAAGCGCTGACCGGGCGGCGCGCGCCGCGGCGGCGGAGGCCCTCTCCGCCCGCCGCGCCCGCCGCCGAGCCGACGGCACCGCAGCACCCCGCCGGGCGCCCGCGCCGGCCATCCATTTCCCCTCAGTCAGCGACCCTTCGAACGATGCGGAACCCGAGACGGTGGTCCGGATGGGCCGGGTGCGCCCTCGCCCTGGCGGCGGCGCTGGCGGTGGGCGCGTGCTCGGACGAGCGGCAGGCGGGCGGAAAGAAGCCCGTGGACACGGGCGGCACGGCGGTGCTGGGCGAGCTGGTGGAGCCCTCCAAGCCCATGCCCCTGGTCTGGGAGTCGGACCTGGACGCGGACCTGGTGGACATCATGTACATGGGCCTGACCCGCCCCGCGTGGCGCGACGGGCACCTGGTGTTCCAGACCTCCGAGGCCTCGCCCATGGCCATGGCGTGGCACTACGAGTACCTGGCGCCCGACTCCACCGCCATCCGCTACCACATGCGGTCGGGGCTGCGCTGGTCGGACGGCAAGCCCATCACGGCGCGCGACGTGGCGTGGACCTACCGCACCCTCAAGGACCCGCGGGTGGCCTCGCCCCGGCAGAGCGACGCGGCGCAGATCGACTCGGTGGTGGCCGAGAACGACAGCACGGTGACGTTCCACTTCAAGCGGCGCTACCCCGACATGGTGTTCAACTCGTCCATCCACGTGGCGCCCGAGCACGTGTACGCGGGCGGGGACCCGGGGCAGATCCGCACGCACCCCACGCTGGTGCACCCGGAGGGCGGGCGCCTGGTGGTGAGCGGCCCCTTCCTGGTGGAGAGCTGGCAGCACGGGCAGCAGATGACGCTGGCGCCGAACCCCAACTTCAGCGTCCGCCCCCGCCTGGCGCGCATCGTGATCCGCGCCGAGAAGGACCGCACCACGGCCCTCACGGAGATGAAGCTGGGGCACCTGGACTTCCTGCGGCCACTGGGATTCGACCAGCTCCAGGAGCTGCACGAGCAGGCACCGAACGTGCGAGTGGCGCGCCAGGAGAAGCGCTACTACGAGTACCTGGCATGGAACCCGCTCACGGTGCCGGCCTTCCGCGACCGGGACGTCCGGCGGGCGCTGGGCCAGGCCATCGACGTGCCGTACCTGATCGAGGGCCTGAAGATGCAGGACTACGCCGTGCCGGCGTCGGGGCCGTACCCGCCCATCTTCAAGGCCGTGTACGACTCGGCGGCCATGCGCCCGCTGAGGTTCGATCCCGAGGCGGCGAAGCGGACGCTGGAGGCGAAGGGGTGGCGGGACACGGACGGCGACGGCGTGCGGGACAGGGACGGCAAGCCCTTCCGCTTCACGCTGCTCACCAACTCGGGGAACCAGCGGCGCGCGGACGCGGTGATCATCGTGCAGCAGCAGCTCAAGGCCGTGGGCGTGGACATGCAGATCCAGCAGATGGAGTACGCCACCGCGTCGTCGCGCTTCTACAAGCACGAGTACGAGGCGGCGCTGGGAAGCTGGGGCGTGGCGCTGTCGCCCGACTTCTCGGCCATGTGGAGCCCCAGGCAGACGTTCAACATCACCTCGTACGACAACCCCGAGGTGAACCGCCTGATGAAGGAGGCGGCGTCGCAGCCCACGGAGGCGCTGGCGAGCCCCCTCTGGCGGCAGGCGGCGCAGAAGATCGTGGACGACCAGCCCTACACCTGGCTGTACTACTACGACCAGCTCTTCGCCGTGAGCGACCGCCTGCAGGGGATGAGGATCGACGTGTACGGACCCTACCAGAACGCCTGGGAGTGGTGGATCCCGGCGGACCGGCAGGGCACCCCGGGAACCGGAAAGCCCCAGTGACGGAGGCCCGCGCGTGATCGGCTACCTGTTGCGACGCATGCTCGGCGCGATCCCCCTGCTGCTGGGGATCCTGACGATCATCTTCTTCATCATCCACCTGGCGCCGGGCGACCCCACGGCGCGGTTCTTCAGCCCCCAGGTGTCGCCCGAGGTGATCGAGCAGATGCGGCACAACCTGGGGCTCGACCAGCCGCTGCACATCCAGTACTTGAAGTGGATGAAGTCGTTCCTGACGGGGGACTTCGGGTACTCGCTGGGCCAGGGCCGGCCCATCTCCGAGATCATGCCCGAGGTGCTCTGGAACACCCTGCAGCTCACCCTGGTGTCGCTGGTCATCATCTTCGTGGTGGGGATGCTGATCGGGATCGTGCAGGCGGTGCGGCAGTACTCGGTGGCGGACAACGTGCTGACGGTGCTGGCGCTCTTCTTCTATTCCATGCCCACCTTCTGGTTCGCGCTGATGCTGTCGCTGATCTTCGCGCTGAAGGCCAGCCAGTGGGGGTGGCCCGTGGTGCTCCCCTCCTCCGGGATGGCGACGGTGGGCACGGAGTGGCTGGGGCGCGGCGCCATCCTCCGCGACCGGCTGCTGCACCTGATCCTGCCCGCCACGGCCCTGGGGATAGGCACGGCGGCGGGGGTCGCGCGCTACATGCGCGGGGCGATGCTGGAGGTGATCCACCAGGACTTCATCCGCACGGCGCGGGCGAAGGGCCTGTCGGAGCGCACGGTGATCTTCAAGCACGCGCTGCGGAACGCGATGATCCCCATCATCACCCTGCTGGGCCTGTACCTCCCCTTCCTGCTCTCGGGCGCGGTGCTGGTGGAGACGATCTTCGCCTGGCCGGGGATGGGGAGCACGGTGGTGAACGCCATCTTCCAGCGCGACTACCCCCTGGTGATGGCGACCTCGTTCGTGATCGCGGTGATCGTGGTGCTGGGCAACCTGCTGTCGGACGTCCTCTACGCGGTGGTCGACCCCCGCATTCGCGCGGAGTAGCCGATGCTCGCCTCGCCCGTCCCCGAGTCGCTTCCTCCCGCGCCGCTGCCGGTGGCGGACGACGGCGGCTTTCCCACGGACCGCGGCGGCCGCGCCTGGGGCGGCGCCGCGGCGCTGGTGCTGTCGTGGGGCTTCCTGCTGGCGCTGCTCTTCCTGTCGTACCGCCGCATCGGCGCCACGCTGGCGGGGCCGCGGGTGCCGGTGGACTTCTGGGTGGCGCTGGCCTCGCTGGCGCTGATGGTCGCGCTGGCGGCCTGGGTCACCTGGCGCGTCCTGCGCCGTCCGCCCGCCGGCGGGCGGAAGCGCGGCGACTCGCAGTGGGCCATCGCGGGACGCCACTTCCGGCGCAACCGCCTGGCGATGGCGGGGCTCGTGGTGATGATCGTGCTCTACGCGCTGACGCTGCTGACCCCGCTGCTGGCGCCGTACGGCCCGGCGGACATGGGGACGGTGGCCTCGTCCGGCGGGCTGGGCCCCTCGCTGCACCACTGGTTCGGCACGGACAAGTTCGGACGCGACATCCTGTCCCGCGTGCTGTACGGGTCGCGCATCTCGCTCTCCATCGGCTTCATCGCGGTGGCCATCAGCATGTCGCTGGGCACGCTGGTGGGGGCACTGGCGGGCTACTACGGCGGCTGGGTGGACTCGGCGCTCATGCGCTTCACGGACATGATGCTGTCGTTTCCGCGCCTGGTGCTGCTGATCGTGGTGATCGCGCTCTTCGAGTCGTCCATCTGGCTGGTGGTGCTGGTGCTGGGCCTTACGGGGTGGATGGGCACCGCGCGCATCGTACGCGGCGAGGTGCTTTCGCTGCGCGAGCGCGAGTTCATCCAGGCGGCGCGCGCGCTGGGGATGGAGGACGGGCGCATCATCTTCCGGCACATCATCCCCAACACGCTGGCGCCCGTGATCGTCTCCGCCACGCTGGGCATCGGCCAGACGATCCTCACGGAAGCCTCGCTGTCGTTCCTGGGCCTGGGCGTGCGCCCCCCGACGCCCAGCTGGGGCAACATGATCGCCGACGGCCGCGACGCGCTGACGCAGGCGTGGTGGATCTCCACCTTTCCCGGCCTGGCCATCGTGTTCACGGTGATCGCCTTCAACCTGCTGGGCGACGGCCTGCGCGACGCGCTGGACCCGCGGCTGAGGACGTGAGGCGCACATGGGAATCGGAACGGAGCAGCGGAGTGCGGGGATCACCTTCGAGGCGTTCCTGGCGGCGGCGGACGAGGACACCTGGGCGGAGTGGGTGGACGGGGAGGTGGTGCCCATGACGCCCGTCTCGGAGCGGCATTCGCGCATCACCGTGTTCCTCACCACGCTGCTGAACCTGCTGGTGGCGAGAAAGCGGCTGGGCCAGGTGCTGCACGCCCCGTTCTACATGAAGACCGGCGAGGGGCTTCCCGCCCGCGAGCCGGACGTGCTGTTCGTGGCCACGGAGAACGTGGGGCGCATCAAGGGCACCTACCTGGATGGGCCGGCGGACCTGGTGGTGGAGGTGATCAGCCCCGAGAGCCGGGGCCGGGACCGCGGCGAAAAGCACTACGAGTACGAGAAGGGCGGGGTGCGCGAGTACTGGCTGATCGACCCCATCCGGCCGGGCGTGGAACTGTACGTGCTGGGCGACGACGGCCGCTTCCACTCGACCGATCCCGGTCCCGGAGGCCGGTTCGAGAGCCGCGTGGTGGATGGCCTGTGGCTGGACCCGGAGTGGCTATGGCGCGAGCCCATTCCCGATCCCTGGGACGTGCTTCGCGAGTGGGGCCTGCTGTGACCGCCTCCGCCGACGCATGCCGGGGATCCGCGCGGATGCTGGCCGCCGCCGCGAAAGCGATCGTGACCCGAAGGGCGGAGACGGACGGGGCGGTTTCCGGCCGGCTCCGTTTTGCGGGCGATCGTGGTTTGATCGCCCGCAAAATAGAGCGCGGTGACGGCGCAGCCGGCATTCGCCCAACGACCTTCGTACGTCCTTCTCTCGAGAACCCCGCGAGCGATGCCTGAGCCGATCCTGCAGGTGGAGAACCTGCGCACCTGGTTCAAGACGGAGGCGGGGGTGGCGCGCGCGGTGGACGGCGTGTCGTTCCACGTGAACCCCGGCGAGACGCTGGGCATCGTGGGCGAGTCGGGGAGCGGCAAGTCGGTGACGTCGCTCTCCATCATGCGCCTGATCCCGCAGCCGCCGGGCCGCATCCAGCCGGGCTCGCGCATCCTGTTCCGCGACGACGCGGGCGCGATGGAGGACCTGGCGGCGGCCACGGAGAAGCGCATGCGGCAGATCCGCGGCAACGACATCGCGATGATCTTCCAGGAGCCGATGACGTCGCTGAACCCCGTCTTCAAGGTGGGGGAGCAGATCTCGGAGTCGCTGCGGCTGCACCAGGGGCTGAACAAGAAGCAGGCGCGCGAGCGGGCCATCGAGATGCTGCAGCTGGTGGGCATCCCCATTCCCCGGCAGCGCGTGGACGAGTACCCGCACCAGCTCAGCGGCGGCATGCGCCAGCGGGTGATGATCGCGATGGCGCTGGCGTGCAACCCCAAGCTGCTGATCGCGGACGAGCCCACGACGGCGCTGGACGTGACCATCCAGGCCCAGATCCTGGAGCTGCTGAACCGGCTGCAGCAGGAGCTGGGGATGAGCATCATCCTGATCACCCACGACCTGGGCGTGGTGGCCGAGACGTGCGACCGGGTGATCGTGATGTACGCGGGCCAGGTGTTCGAGGAGGGCCCGGTGGAGGACGTGTTCCGCGACCCGCAGAACCCGTACACCGAGGGCCTGCTGCGCTCCATGCCCAAGCTGGGCCAGGAGGTGGAGCGCCTGGCCGTGATCCCCGGCGTGGTGCCCGCGCCCACGAACTGGCCGAAGGGCTGCCGCTTCCAGGAGCGCTGCCCCTACAGCTGGGACAAGCCGAAGGAGCAGGAGCCCCCGCTGTTCGACATCGGCCCCGGCCGCAAGAACAAGTGCTGGCTGGTGGAGGAGCCCCAGCGGCGCGACGAGGTGCGGCGCGCGGGCGGCGGCTTCCACGCGGCGCCGCTGGTGGTGCGTGCAGGCGCGGCCGCGGCGTCCCCGTCGGGCTCGGGCGCGTCCGCCGGTCCGACGATCGGCCCGTCCTCCGGTGACGCGGACGCGGGGGAGGTGCGCTGATGGCGGCGACTCCGGACGGACGCACCCCGGCGGGCGGCGAGGGCGGCGCGGACGGCCGTGCGCGCGGGGCGGAGGCGCCGGACCACGCGCGGGGGCTGGTGGGCGAGGGGGTGGACCGCGGTCCGGCCTCCGTCCCGACCGGCGCGGCGCCGGCGATCCACCGCATGCCCGAGCCGCGGGAGGACGTGCCGCTGCCGCCGGCCAAGGGCGACAGCGAGCTGGGCGGCGCGACGCCCGACGACGTGGAGCCGCCCGCGGACGCGCTGCTGGTGGTGCGCGGGGTGAAGAAGTACTTCCCCATCCACAAGGGCCTGCTGAACCGCCACGCGGGCGACGTGAAGGCGGTGGACGGGGTGTCGTTCCACCTGCGACGGGGCGAGACGCTGGGCATGGTGGGCGAGTCGGGCTGCGGGAAGAGCACCACGGGCCGCACGCTGCTGCGCCTGGTCGAGCCCACGGCGGGCCAGGCGTTCTTCGACGGCGTGGACGTGTTCACGATGGGCAAGGCGGAGCTGCGCAAGCTGCGGCGCCGCGCGCAGATCGTCTTCCAGGACCCGTTCAGCTCGCTGAACCCGCGCATGACCATCGCGGAGACGATCCGAGAGGTGCTCACCATCCACGGGCTGGCGAAGGGGCGGAAGGCGGCGGACGCCCGCGTGGCCGAGCTGCTGCGCGTGGTGGGCCTGCGCCCCGAGCACGCGGTGCGCTACCCGCACGAGTTCTCGGGCGGCCAGCGGCAGCGCATCGGCATCGCGCGGGCGCTGGCGGTGGAGCCGGACCTGATCGTCTGCGACGAGCCGGTCTCCGCGCTGGACGTCTCGGTGCAGGCGCAGGTCATCAACCTGCTGCAGGACCTGCAGCGCGAGTTCGGGCTCACCTACCTGTTCATCGCGCACGACCTGTCGGTGGTGGAGCACATCAGCGACCGGGTGGCGGTGATGTACCTGGGCCGCATCGTGGAGCTGGCCGACTCGCGCGAGCTGTACCGCAACCCGCTGATGCCGTACACCCAGGCGCTTCTCTCCGCCGTACCCGTCCCCGAGCCCGGCAAGAAGCACCAGCGCATCGTGCTGCAGGGCGACGTGCCCTCGCCCGCCAACCCGCCGCCCGGGTGCCCTTTCCACCCGCGCTGCCAGCACCCGCTGAAGGACGCGGACTGCGCGCAGTACGTGCCGCCGCTGGCCGACAAGGGCGGCGGCCACTACGCCGCGTGCATCAAGGTGCCGCTGGGCGCGGGCCACGGCCCCGGCGCGCTCCCGGTGATCCAGCACCCGGCGGCGTAGGGCTCGCACCGCGCAGGGCGGCGTTCGGTTGATGGCTGGATGGATGGTACGCGCGATCTTCCATCGACCGAGATGCTGCCCGGGTGAACGGAGAAACCGCGTCGTCGGGTCGATGAAGACGAGGGCTTCCGATGGGGATCGGGAGCCCTCCGCCGTTTCCGTGGAGGAGGTCCCGCCGTCAGCCGCGACGGCGGTGGTGCAGGTCGATGCGATTTCGTAGCGGCGAGGTACCACGGGATGAATCCCGTGGCTGCAACGGCGGATCCGCCCCACCTGCGTGGGGCTGTCGTGGCGCGGTCGCGGGGTCGACCGTGTTCCGCGAAGGCTCGCGAGGAACGGCCGACGTTCCACCGATCAGGATGCGGGCGCGGTGGCGGGGGGACCGCCCGTCTTCCGCACGCGCCACGTGCCGACCTGCTCGGCGCCGGTGCCGAGCACGCGGGTGGTGAACTCGCCGTCCACGGTGCCGTCGTGCAGGTGGCCGTCGAAGGTGGTGCGCACGGGGCAGCCGCACGCAGGGTCGCGGTACGAGGCGAGCACGCCGGACACGCGGCCGCCGTCCAGGCGCACGAAGCGCACGGCCAATGGCTGCGTGCGGGTCGGGGCCACCCCGGCCGCGCCCGCCCCCGAGGGCCGCGCCACGGCGGCGGTGCCGGTGGATGCCAGCATCACCACCTCGCCCCATGCGGTGTCCGCGTCGGCGGCAAGATGGAACACGATGCTGCCGCTGCGCCGCGAGTCGCGCCCGTGGTACTCGCCCTGCCAGTCGCCGGCCAGTGACGACACGTCGCCCGCGGCGGAGGCGGAGGCGGAGGCGGAGGCGACGGGGATGGGCGTGCGGGGCGCGCCGCAGGCGGCGAGTGCGGCGGCGAACACGGCGAAGGCTGCGGATCTCATGGGAAGGTCGCGTGGGGGAGGAGGATGGCCGGCACGGGCGCCCGTCGCCGGCGCGGCCCTCACACGGTAGCGGCCGCGGAGGGGTTCGTCCACGAAACACTTGACGTCGGGCGCCGCGGGCCGGCGGAGGCCGGTGCCGCGTCCGGCCCCGGCTTGCGTTTCCGCCGGGCCGCGCGCGGCGGCGCTGGTTCCCGCGGCGGCGTGGTTTCTGCGTTCGCGCCCGGATTCCGCGTCCGACGCTCGCTGGGCCGCGGGGTCCGGAGGCGGCGCGGGACGCAAAGGAGACGGGGTGAGGACGCGATGACGGGAAGAGTGCGGACGGCGGGGGCGGCGCTGCTGCTGGCGGCGGGGTGGGCGGCGCCCCGTGTGACGGCGGCGCAGGCGGGCGACACCGCCATCGCCATCCACCGGCAGATCCTGCCGCGGCAGGACGCGTGGCTGCTGCTGGGGTTCACGGCGGGGGTGGTGGCGGCGCGGCCGCTGGACCGGTCGCTCACGCGGCGGCTGCAGCGCTCCGCGGTGCAGGCCAACGGGTTCTTGAGCGGCGGCGCCACGGCGTTCCGCGTGTACGCCTTTCCCGGCGCGGGCATCGCGGGCGGCGGCTTCTACCTGGCGGGGCTCGCGCGGCACGACCGCACGATGTCGGAGGTGGCGCTGCACGGTATGGAGGCGGTGGTGGCGACGCAGGCCATCGTGACCCTCGGCAAGGGCATCGCGGGGCGGGCCAGGCCGCTGGTGGACCCCACCAATCCCCACGACTACAAGCTGTTCCGCGGGTTCCACGCGGGCGACGACTACCAGTCGTTTCCCTCGGGCCACGCGGCCGCCGCCTTCGCCATCGCGGGCGCGCTGACGGCGGAGGCCACCGACCACAAGCCCAGGCTCCGGCGGCTGGTGGCCCTCACCACCTACACGGCGGCGGGGTTCACGGGCCTGTCGCGCATGTACGACAACAAGCACTGGGCGAGCGACGTGGTGGCGGGCGCGGCGGTGGGCACGCTCACCGGGATGACGGTGGTGCGCTACAACCATCGGCATCCCAACAACTTCCTGGACGAGCGATTCCTTCCCCGCCACGCGCGGGCATCGCCCGCCGTCACCGCCCTCGTGGCGCCGGCGGACGGCGGGCTCGCGGTGGGCGTGTCGCTGTCGATGCGATGAGGGCGGGCACGGCCGGCCGGCGGATCGGCCGTCGCGAGGTGGACGCAAAGCAGCCCCTGCCGGCATGGACGCCGGGAGGGGCTGCGGTGCTTCCGGTCGATCCGATCGGCGCGGAAGGCGGTCTCGTCGCGGAGCGACCGTGGACGCCGGAGGACGAGCCGCGGACCCATCGGGCGGTCGCGACGGGGGGCGGTCAGCCGTCCAGGGCGATGGTGCGCAGGGCGGCGTGGCGGCGCTGGGCGTGGGTGGCGGTCTCCAGGGCGGCGATGGCGGCGCCCGTCCAGCCTTCGCCGGGGTCGAAGCCCATGCTGGCGAGCAGCTCGCGCAGGTAGTGCTCCTCGAGCGAGCGCTCGGAGATGCGCTCCGCGATCTGCCGGTCGGTCAGGTGGGCGTGGTCCATCGTCCGCTCTTCTCCGCTTTCGGATCGTCCGGTGCCTGGAACGCCGACGGGGCGCCGAAGCGCCCCGCCGGGTGTCGCATGCAGGGTTGATACCCCGCTCAGCCCCGTCCGTGCATCAGCTTCTTGAGGAAGGGTGAGATGAGCAGCAGCACCACGCCGGCCACCGCGGCCTCCACCACGAAGATCGTGAAGAACTTCTGCAGCGACGCGAACTCGCCCATGCGGGCGCTCAGCTCGCCGGCCAGCTTGTTGGCGACGAAGTTGGCCAGGAACCACACGCCCATCAGCATGGACGCGTACTTCACGGGTGCCAGCTTGGTCACCAGCGACAGGCCCACGGGAGAGAGGCAGAGCTCGCCCAGCGTGTGCAGCGTGTACGCGGCGATCAGCCACGCGGGGCTCACCTTCACGCCCGTGTCGGCAACGGCGGCGCCGAAGACCAGGACCAGGAAGCCGGCGGAGAGGAAGAAGAGGCCCACGGCCATCTTCACGGGCGTGGACGGCTCGCGCCCGCGGGCGGCCAGCCCCGTCCAGATGCCGGCGAAGACGATGCCGAAGACGATGATGGCCGCGGGGTTCACGCTCTGGTACCACGACGACGGGAAGTGGAAGCCCAGCAGCGTGTTGTTGGTGTTCTTGTCCGCGAACAGGTTCATCGAGGCGCCGGCCTGCTCGAACGCCGCCCAGAAGAACACCACGAAGAAGGCCACGATGAAGATGGCGATCACGCGGTGCCGCTCCTCACGCGTGAGGGGCGCCGACTGGGCCTTCTTCTCGCGCGCCACCTCGTCCTGCGCGCGCAGGCCGATGCCCGGCAGGTAGCGGTCGCGCCCCCACAGGAAGGTGATGAGCCCCAGGACCATGCCCACGCCCGCCGCCGCGAAGCCGTAGTGCCAGTTGCCCCACGACTCGTTCTGCGCCAGGTACCCGCACACCAGCGGCGCCAGGAAGGCGCCCGTGTTGACGCCCATGTAGAAGATGGTGAAGCCGGCGTCGCGCCGCGGGTCGCCCTGGCGGTAGAGCTGGCCCACCATGGTGGAGACGTTGGACTTGAAGAACCCCGTGCCGACGATGATGAGCCCCAGCCCCACGTAGAACATGGTCATGCTGGGGTACGCCATGGAGAAGTGCCCCAGGGCGATGATGGCGCCGCCGATCACCAGCGAGCGCCGCGTGCCGATGAAGCGGTCCGCCAGCCACCCGCCGATGACGGGCGTCAGGTAGACCAGCGCGGTGTAGTTGCCGTAGAGCCGCGAGGCGTCGGCGGTGCTCCACTTGAGCGCGTTCACCAGGTACAGCACGAGCAGGGCGCGCATGCCGTAGTAGGAGAAGCGCTCCCACATCTCGACCATGAACAGCAGCCAGAGTCCCTTGGGCTGCCGCGTTGCGTCCGGCTCCCCGAAGACGGGGCGGCCGGGCTCGATGCCCACGGTGTCGGTGACGGTTGCCAAGTTGCTTCGCGGGTGAGGGGAATGTTTTCGGCACGGGATGGCGGATATTACGGTGCCATCCCCCGGCGCGCCATGAGGAACGTTCGTTCGGTATTCCTCGCGCCCTCCGAAAGTTCCCTCTCCCGCACGCTTTTCCTGCCGCCCGGCCTCCCCCCGCACCGGCTGCGCCAACCTTCCCGGATGCCTGCGCCCGTACGGGAGCGCCCCGTCGGCACGACCGCCGTCCGTCCGTCGCATCGGAACCGACCAGCGGATGATGGCGGCGACACCTTCCGGCAGCGTTCGCCCCGCTTTCGTCGCCCGACTGTATATTGACGGCGGCGGTATCCTGATCCGCCGCGCGGAACCGTTCCGCCGCGGCGACCCCGCGCCGTTCCGCGCGGCAGAACGAGGGGGTGCGCTCCGTGTCCGTGATCCTGGCCCTGGCGGCCTCGCTGTTCTACGGCTCCGCCGACTTCCTGGGCGGCCTCGCCACGCGCCGCGCGCCGGTGCTGGGCGTGGTGGTGCTGTCGCAGGCGGCGGGGCTGGCGCTGCTGCTGGCGGCCCTTCCGCTGCTGCCCGCCGCGGCGCCCACGCACGCGGACCTGGCGTGGGGCATGGCGGCCGGCGTCACGGGCGGCACCGGCGTGGCGCTGCTGTACCGCGCGCTGGCGCTGGGGCCCATGAGCGTGGTGGCGCCCGTGACGGCGGTGTGCGCCATCGCGGTGCCGGTCCTGGTCGGCCTCGGCCTGGGCGAGCGTCCCGGGCCGTGGGCGCTGGCGGGCGTGCTGGTGGCGGTGGCCGCCATCGTCCTCATCAGCCGCGAGCCGCCGACGGCGGATGAGGCACGGCGCGGCATCTCGCTGGGCGTGTGGCTGGCGCTGGCGAGCGGCGTGGTGATCGGCGCCTTCTACGTCTGCCTGTCGCGCACCTCCACAGCCGCGGGCATGTGGCCGCTGGTGATGGCGCGCACCGTGTCCGCCGCCCTGTTCGTCGGCACCGCCCTCGCCCGCCGCCAGCCGGCGCTTCCGCCGCGCGGAGCGGTGCCGATCGTCGTGCTTTCCGGCGTGTTGGACATGGGTGCCAACGTGCTGTACCTGCTGGCCGTGCGCGGCGGGATGCTGAGCGTGGTGTCCACGCTGGCCTCGCTGTACCCGGCGGCCACGGTGATGCTCGCCGCAATCGTGCTGCGCGAGCGCCTGCGGGGCGCGCAGGCGGTGGGGCTCGCGTTCGCCGCCGTGGCGGTGGCGCTCATCACCGCGGGCTGACGAGCGCGCGGAAACCGAATTTCCTTGCGCGGAGAGGCGCGCGGGAAGAGCTTGTACGGTGGAGTCGACTCGGGGTCGACGGTAGGGGAGTCCGTCTCCGAATGCTTACCGGGGCGATCCCCCGCCGTTGACCTGGCGAATGCCCGTCTGCAAAGCACCTCCAGCGTCGGCCGCCGGACGCGTTCCCGCCGACGATCGCATCCGTCCGACCACGCGGCGTCCGCGGAGCCCAGATCCACTGCTGGCGCCGCCTCCGTTCCAGGGGATGAACCCGTGGTCGGAACTACGATCGCCCTCCGGGCGAACGGCGGATCCGGCGCCGGAGCGGAATCCCGCGCGAGAATCATGAAGTAGTTACCCTCTCCCGCTGCGGGAGAGGGTGGCGGGTTTCAGCCCGCCAGGTGAGGGCCCCTCCCCCCGAAATCCCCCATCCCCACCATCCTCCGTTGACCTTCCCGTTCTACCTCCGCCTGGGCCCGCTCACGCTGCATCCGCACGCGGTCTTCGAGACGCTGGGGTGCTTCCTGGGCTTCCGGCTGTACGTCCACCTGCGCCGGCGGCGGGGGGACGCGGTGGGCGACCAGCGGCGGCTGGTGCTGCTGGCGGCGGCGGTGGCGGGCGCGGTGGTGGGGTCCAAGGTGCTGGCGTGGCTGGACCATCCGCAGGCGGCGCTGGCGGCGGCGCGCGCGGGGACGCTGCTGGCGGCGGGCAAGACCATCGTGGGCGGGCTGCTGGGCGGCCTGGTGGCGGTGGAGCTTGCCAAGCGGCGGATGAAGGTGACGGCGGCGACGGGCGACCTGTACGTCTTTCCACTCCTCCTCGCCATCGCGGTCGGCCGCGTCGGCTGCTTCCTCACGGGGCTGGGGGACGACACCTACGGGTTGCCCACGCGCCTGCCCTGGGGCGTGGACTTCGGCGACGGCATCCCCAGGCATCCCACGCAGCTGTACGAGATCGCCTTCCTCGCCGCGCTGGCGCTCGCGCTCCACGGGTGGAGCCGGGTGCCGCGCGCGGCGGGGGACGCGTTCAAGCTGTTCATGGCCACGTACCTGGCGTGGCGGCTGGCGGTGGACTTCCTCAAGCCGATGGACGCGCCGTTCCTCGGCGTCTCGGCCATCCAGCTCGCGTGCGTCGCGGGCCTCGCGTACTACGCTCCCCACCTGCCGCGCCTGCTGGGCCGGCGCCAACCGGTGCCCGCATGACCACCAAGATCCGCCCCTACCTGTTCTACGACGTGGCCCTGGCCCTCTGCTCGCGCTGCCTGCGCAAGGTGGAGGCGAAGGTGGTGTTCCAGGACGGCTGCGTCTACATGGACAAGCGCTGCCCCGAGCACGGCAAGGAGCGCGTGCTGCTGGCGGACGACATCGAATACTACAAGAAGTGCCGCGAGGTCTTCCTGAAGCCGCCCGAGCAGCCGCTGCACAACCAGACGCCCGTGCGCTACGGCTGCCCCTACGACTGCGGCCTGTGCCCCGACCACGAGCAGCACAGCTGCCTGGCACTGATCGAGGTCACGGACCAGTGCAACCTGCGCTGCCCCATCTGCTATGCCGACAGCGGCCCGGACCGCCCCGGCTTCCGCTCGCTGGAGCAGATCGAGGGGATGATGGACGCGCTGGTGCGCAGCGAGGGCGAGCCGGACGTGGTGCAGCTTTCCGGCGGCGAGCCCACCATCCACCCCGACTTCTTCGCCATCCTCGATGCGGCGCGGGCGCGGCCCATCAAGCACCTGATGGTGAACACCAACGGGCTGAGGATCGCCGAGGACCGCGAGTTCGCGCGGCGGCTGGGCACGTACCGGCAGGGCTTCGAGATCTACCTGCAGTTCGACTCCTTCAAGCGCGAGGCGCTGATGGAGCTGCGCGGCGCCGACCTGCGCCGCATCCGCGCGAAGGCGCTGGAGCACCTGAACGAGTTCGACGTGTCCACCACGCTGGTGGTGACGCTGAAGAAGGGCCTGAACGACGACGAGGTGGGCGAGATCGTGCGCTTCGCCCTGGAGCAGCCCTGCGTGCGCGGCGTGACCTTCCAGCCCGTGCAGGCGGCGGGGCGGCTGGAGGCGTTCGATCCCGCGACGGACCGGCTGACGCTGACGGAGGTGCGGCGCGCCATCTACGAGCAGTCGGGCGTGTTCCGCGCCGAGGACGTGATCCCCGTGCCCTGCCATCCCGACTGCCTGGCGATGGCGTACGCGCTCAAGATCGGCGGCCAGGCCATCCCGCTCACGGGGATGATCGATCCGCAGGTGCTGATCGACGGGGCGCGCAACACCATCGTCTTCGAGCAGGAGCCCGAGCTGCGCGGCAAGCTGTTCCAGGCGTTCAGCACCAACCACTCGCCGGAGTCGGGCGCGGCGTCGCTGCGCGAGCTGCTGTGCTGCCTGCCCAGCGTGCAGGTGCCGGACAGCTTCGGCTACGCCAACGTCTTCCGCATCCTCATCGTGCAGTTCATGGACGCGTACTCCATGGACGTGCGCTCGGTGAAGAAGTCGTGCATCCACATCGTGCATCCCGACGGGCGGCTGATCCCCTTCGACACCTACAACCTGTTCTACCGCGAGGGACGCGAGCAGGCGTGGGAGGACGCGCGCCCCGCCGACCCGTGGGCCGGGCGCAAGAAGGTGGGCCTGCCCATCCTGGCCGCCGGAGCCGCCCAGTGACCGCGCGCGAGGACGGGATCGCCGGCGGCGCGTCGGACGCGCCGCGCCCCACGCCGAACGCCGACGTCCCCGAGGTGCCGGCGGCCGGACCCATGCTGCCTCCGGCGTCGAACGAGGCCGCCGACGTCGGCTCCGCATCCCCGAGCGCGTCGGGTGGGACGGGCGAACCCCCGCCATCCGCGGACGCCGTGGGATCGGCTGTATCTCCCGAGATCGCGGACTCGCGCGCATCCGTCGATGCGGCGCCGACATCCGACGACCCCGATGCGGGCGCGTTCTGGAACACGGGGCCGCCGGAGTACGTGCCTGGCGAGCCGCCGCCCCCTCCGCCCACTGGCGACGAGCAGGCGGCGCTCGATGCGGCGAAGGCGGCGCAGCGGAAGGGCACGCGCGCGGCCCTGGCGCTGTTCGGCGTCTGCGCCCTGGTGGGCGTGATGCCCGCGATGATGAGCACGCCCCTGGAAGGGAAGCTGATCCTGCTGTTCGCGGCCGACGTGCTGATGGCGCTCGTCGGACCGATCGTGGGGATCGTGGTGAGCCTCGTCCTTCCGAAGCCGTCGCGCTCCGCGTTCTGGACCACGGGCGCCATCTGCATGCTCGTGACGCTGCTGCTGTGGGGCGTCACCTGCAGCCTGGTCTGATCGAGCCTCGTACGTGCCGTCGTCGTGGGCGCATCCCGTAGACCGCGGCGGGCGACGATGCTCGTCGATGCTGCTCCTACCACGCATCCCCGCCGTCGAATTCGGCCGTGCCGAGCGTCTCTGGCGAACTCAAGCGGACGGCGTAGCTTGTCCGCGCATCTGAGTGGGGGGCGTGGACCGAGATACGGAGGACTGGATGCCGGTGGAGAGTGCGCCGTTCGCTACGGAGCTGGCGACGGCGCTGGAGGCCGCGGACGAGGCCGCCGCGCTGATTGCCGGGCGCGCGGGCGCCGACCGCGTGCGCGAGAAGGCACGCGCCGACCTGGTGACGGAGGTGGACGAGGCCGCCGAGCGCGCCATCATCGCCTGCATTCGCCAGCGCTTTCCGCATGACGCGATCCTCGCCGAGGAGACCGCGGCCGGCGCGGCGGGCAAAGGGCGGCGGTGGATCGTGGATCCGATCGACGGGACCACCAACTTCGTGCACGGGCACCCGTTCGCCTGCGCCAGCATCGCGTTCGCGGACCATGCCGGACCGGCGGTGGGGGTGATCCACGCGCCGCTGCTGGGCGAGGTGTACCACGCGGTGCGCGGCGGCGGCGCGTACGTGAACGGCGCGCCCCTCCGCGTCTCGCTCGTGGACTCGCCCGCCGGCGCGCTGCTGGCGACCGGGTTCCCGTTCAAGGCGGGCAAGGGCGACCTGGACGCCTACATGCGCCTGGTGGCCGACGCCATCCGCGCCACCCACGACGTCCGCCGCGCGGGCAGCGCCGCGCTGGACATGGCGTTCGTGGCCGCGGGGCGCATCGACGCGTACTTCGAGATCGGCCTGGCGCCGTGGGACATCGCCGCCGGGATCGTGCTGGTGCAGGAGGCCGGCGGCCGCGTGACCGGCTGGCCCGGAGACCCCGAGGGCGGCCCGCTCGCCACCGGCCGCGTCCTCGCCACCAACGGCCGCATCCACGCGTGGATGCAGGAGCTGGCCGCCGCCCACGGGGGAAGCCTGTAGCCGGCGTCGATCCGGACGTCGGCGGGCCGACGGAGTGCCGCGCACCCTCCCCGGCCGGCCCTCGTCGAAGCCTGCCGGCGGGGTCGTTGGACGAATGATCCGGCCGCCGCGCCACCACCACGTGCGTGCCGCGCGGAGCGTTGGACGGCGCCGAGCCAGCCTCCGCAGGGGGGCTTCGAGCCGTCGTTGCCGCGGTTTCAACCGCCCGTCGCGATCACCGTCGGCACGTCGACCCCTGAGACCCGACCCAAATCCTGCTCCGCACCGAAGTCCCGGCACCTGACGTGCATCTGTGTGCGGCAGGCGGCCTTCGGCGGCCTGTGCGGACCCAACCCGGCGGAGAAACGGCCATGTCGTCTTTCGGAACCTTCCTGATCGGCTTTATCGTTCTCATCGTGGGCCTGGCGGTCGCGGCGTACCTGCTGCACGCGCCCACCACGTGGATCGGCGTGGGCGTCATCGTGCTGATCGGCATCGGCATCATCATGGCGACCACGCGCACAAAGTCGCGCGACCCGCAGACGCCGACGGAATAGGCGCCGCGCACTTCGCCGGCTGGTCCACGCGCGCCCCGCCCCACACGGCGGGGCGCGTCCTTTCATCCAGCGCGGAGGCGAACCATGCCCGAAGGCATCGCGGTCGAATATCCCATCGAGGTGGTCTGGGAAGGCGGGCGGCGCTACCGCGGCGGACCGGCGGGCGGCCCCCTGCACGTCGTGGACGGAAACCGCGAGGCGGCTCCCAGCCCCGTGGACAGCGTGATCGTGGCGCTGGCGTCGTGCTCGGCCATCGACGTGGTGGACATCCTGGAGAAGCGCCGCACGCCGGCCGCCGCGCTCTCCGTCTCGGCCCGCTTCTCCCGCGCGCCCGTGCCGCCGCGGCGCATCACGGACGCGCACCTCACCTTCCGCGTCGCGACCGACTCGCCGCGCGAGCACGTGGAGCGCGCCATCGCGCTGTCGATGGAGAAGTACTGCTCCGTCGCCAACTCGCTCGCCGGCGACACGCGGCTGTCGTGGGACCTGGCGCTGACCCCGGCCGCCGACGCGGGATCGATCGAGCCCGCCGGATCTGCCGCATCGTCCGACTCCTCCGAGCCCGCCGGATCCGCCGCATCGTCCGACGCCGCCGAGCCGGCTGGATCGACCGAATCGACCGAATCGACCGAATCGACCGAATCGACCGGGTTCGCCGAATCGTCCGGGTTCGCCGAATCGTCCGGGTCCGCGGGAGGCCCGGCGTGATCGACGCGTTCATCGGCGGCACCCCGCTGGTGCGGCTGGAGCGGGTGGTGGAGCCGGACATGGCCGAGGTGTGGGTGAAGGTGGAGGGGATGAACCCCGGCGGCTCCATCAAGGACCGCACGGCGCTCTCCATGATCCTGGACGCCGAGCGGCGCGGGCTGCTGAGGCCGGGCGGCACCATCGTGGAGCCCACCAGCGGCAACACGGGCATCGGGCTGGCGCAGGTGGCGTCCGCGCGCGGCTACAAGCTCATCCTCTGCCTGCCCGCGCAGATGAGCCAGGAGCGCAAGCAGACGCTGCGCGCGTACGGCGCCGAGCTGGTGCTCACCGACCCCGAGCGCCGCATGCTGGCCGCCATCGAGGAGGCGGAGCGCATCCGCGAGCGCACGGGGGCCTTCTTCCCCAACCAGTTCAGCAACCCCGCCAACCCGCGCGTGCACTTCGAGACGACGGGCCCGGAGCTGTGGAAGGGGATGGAGGGGCGCGTGGACGCCTTCGTCTACGGCACGGGCACGGGCGGCACCATCAGCGGCGTGGGGGGCTACCTCAAGAAGCAGGACGCGAACGTCCAGGTGGTGGCGGTGGAGCCGGGGCGATCGGCCGTGCTGCACGGCGAGGCGCGCGGGCAGCACCAGTTCCAGGGCATGGGGCCGGGCTTCATCCCCGACAACCTGGACCGCTCCATCATCGACCGGATGATGAAGGCGTGGGAGGAGGACGCCTTTCCCATCGCCCGCCGCCTGGCGCGCGAGGAGGGGCTGTTCGTGGGGATGAGCAGCGGCGCCATCGTGTGGGCCGCCCTGCAGGTGGCGCGCGAGCTGGGCCCCGGCCGGCGCGTGGCGACCATCGCCCCCGACAGCGGCGCGCGCTACCTCAGCACCTCGCTCTTCGCCGACGCGCCGGCGGGCGGGCCGGAGATGATATGACGCCGGTGGCGCCCACGGTGATGAAGTTCGGCGGAACTTCGGTGGAGGATGCGGCGGCGCTGGCGCGGCTGGCCGCCATCGTAGCCGCACGGCGGGCGGAGCGGCCGGTGGTGGTCGTCTCCGCCATGGCGCGCGTGACGGACGCGCTGGTGCGTGCGGTGGCCAGGGCGGGGGAGGGCGATGCGGGCGGCGCGATGGCGGAGGCGGCGCCGCACCTGGCGCGGCACGGCGAGGCGGCCCGCGCGCTGCTGCCGCCGGCCGAGGCCGCGGAGGTGGAGGCGCACGTGCGTGACGCGGAGCGCGAGATGGGCGGGCTGCTGGAGATGATCGCCCGCCAGCCCGGCACCCGGCTGCCGCTGCACGACGCCGTCGTCTCGTTCGGCGAGCGGCTGTCGTCGGTGCTGGTCGCCGCCGTGCTGCGCGCGAACGGGATGGCCGGGGTGGCGGTGGATGCCCGGCGCTGCATTCGCACCGACGCCGAGTTCCGCCGCGCGGCGCCGCTGCCGGACGAGACGCGCCGCTGCACGCGCGCGGAGGTGCTGCCGCTGCTGGAGGAGGGTGGCGTGCCCGTGCTGGGCGGCTTCATCGCCTCGGCGCCCAGCGGCGCGACGACGACGCTGGGGCGCGGCGGATCGGACTACTCGGCCGCGCTGATCGGAGCCGCGCTGGACGCGCGCGAGATCCAGGTCTGGACGGACGTCACGGGCTTCCTGACGGCGGACCCGCGCGTGGTGCCCGGCGCGCGGCGCATCGACCGGCTGAGCTATGCGGAGGCGGCGGAGCTGGCGTTCTTCGGGGCCAAGGTGCTGCACCCGCGCACCATCGCGCCGGCCGTGGAGCGCGGCATTCCCGTGCGTGTGTGCAACGCGCGCGAGCCGGACGCGGGCGGCACGCGCATCGATGCGCACGCCGAGCCCTCGCCCGCCGGCGCCAAGGCCATCGCGCACAAGGGCGGCATCACGGTGGTGCAGGTGACGGCGGTGGGGATGCTGGGGGTCTACGGCTTCCTCAAGGCGCTCTTCGACGTCTTCGACCGGCACCGCACGCCCGTGGACGTGGTGGCCACCAGCGAGGTCAGCGTCTCGCTCTCGGTGGAGGAGACGGATGCGCTGCCGGCGCTGCTGCCCGAGCTGCGCGCGCTGGGCACCGTGGACGTCGAGGAGGGCAACGCCATCGTGTGCGTGGTGGGCGAGGGCCTCCGCACGACGCCCGGCATCGCCGCCCGCGTCTTCGGCACCATCCGCGACGTGAACGTGCGCATGATCTCGCAGGGCGCCAGCCGCCTGAACCTCACCTTCGTGGTGAAGGACGACCAGGCCCACGAGGTCGTCTCGCGCCTGCACGCGGAGCTTTTTGAGGACCGGTGAAGCCGGTCCGCCGGGCGGCGCCGACGCCGTGAACCGGTCGGTTCGAGGTGCGGGAGGTCCGTTGATCCGGCGCGATCCATCGGTCCGCGAACGACGGGAGCCCGGCGCGAGTGTCCGCGCCGGGCTCCTTTGCCGTGCATCGACCGAAGCGGCGGTCAGTCGCTGCCGAAGTCGTTGCTGCCGGAGTCCTGGGCCTCGGTGCGGCGCGCGATGCCGCTGGTGACCTGGGCCTGGAGCGTCTTCCACAGCTCGCCGCGGCCCTCGGCGCCCTGGATCAGCGCGCGGGCGGCGGACGAGCCCACGGCCTGCAGCGCGGCGCGGCGCTCGGGCGTTACGGTGGCCTTCACGGTGGTGAAGACGAGCATCTTCTTGGTCTCCTCCAGCGTCACCAGGCCGCGGTCGCCCAGGCCGGCCTTGGCCACGTCCAGCACGAACTGGTGCGGCCACTTCATGTCGGCGTCGAAGAAGCGGTACACCACGTCCACCGCATGCGAGGGCTGGCCGGAGAGGCGGCGCTCGATCCGCGCCTCCAGCGTGCCCGCGGGAAAGCCTGACGCCTTGCCGGTGGGCTGCACGTCCACCGCGCGGCTCTTCATCAGGCCGAACAGCACCTTGCGCGTGGTGTGCTCCAGCCGGACGGCGCCGGCCTTCTCCAGCGCCAGCAGCGCCACGCTCAGCAGCGTCTCGGCCAGCGGGTTCACGGCGACGGTGCCCTCGCCCAGCAGCAGGGGCTCCTTGCCCTTCATCACGCTGCCCTTGGGCGCGAACTGGTCGGCGAACAGCAGGGCCTGCTCGGACGGGGTAAGGTCTACCGCGGCTTCGGAAGTGGACATCGGGCTCCTCGCGCAGGGCGCGGTTGGCGTCGGCCCGGCTTGGAGGCGCGGGAGCGCCGCCGGGCACGTCAGATGTTCCGCCAGCTTATCACCCCGCCATCACGAAGTAAAGAGGGCTGCGCCCGAAAGTCGTAGCAGATTCGATCGACTGAATCCGCGTATCCAACGGTACGGTATGCGGATGCGGCACCTGGGCGGCGGCGGGATTCCGTTCTTCCCGGCGGATGCAGCTAGGGGCGGAAGGAGTCGGCGTGGGGAACGGCGTGTGCCTCCGGCCGCTCCGCCGACGCGGCCGCCGCCGGCTCCGGCGCGGCGTGCAGGCGCGTGGCGGCGGCGTGCAGCACGGCGAGCTGCCGGGCCACACGCTCCAGGGCCGTGCGGAGGAGGGGCGCGCGCTCGGCGTCCGCGCGCAGGTCCGGCATGGGCGCGGGGGGGCGGGTGTGCTCCACCGCGTCGGCCAGCTCGGCCACCGTGCGCCCGGCGTCGGCGCGGAAGGCGGCGACGGCGTCGGGGTTCGGCGTGCCCAGGCGGCGGCCGGTGGCGAGGGCGGTGGCGGCGGCGGTCAGCCGGCGCACGTAGGCCAGCGTCGCCATCCACGGCTCCAGCTCCGCGTCGTCGCGCGCGCTCTCGGACAGCAGGCGCTGGAACGACGCTTCCGCGTTCGTCGCCGCCAGCCCCGCTTCGCGCCGCAGGCCGGCCAGTCCCCCGGGGTCGCCGCCCAGCATGGCCCCCAGCGCGCGGTCCAGGTACGCGCCCGAGCGGCGGATGGCCTCGGCCGCCAGCGCGGGCAGCCGCGCCGTCTCGGGGCTGGGCCACAGCACGAATGCGCCGATGAGCGCGATGGCGCCGCCCAGCAGCGTGTTGAGCACGCGCAGGTGCACCAGGTGCCAGTCGTGCGCGCCCATCTCGGCCTGCAGCACGAACGTGGGCGTGAGGAACGCGCTGTAGGCCGCGTAGTTGATGGGCTGCATCGCCACGCCGACGACTGCCGTGACGGCGACCACCACCATGATCCCGCGCTCGTCCTGGATGGCCGCGCCGGCCAGCGCCGCCATCAATCCCCCGAGAACGGTGCCCGCCACGCGCTGGAACCCCTTCACCAGCGTGGCGCCCGTGTACGGCTGCAGGACGACGACCACCGTGAGCGTCGCCCAGTATCCCCGCGGAATGCCCAGCGCCGTCGTGAGCGCCTCGGCCGCGGCGGCGGCGGCGCCCACCCGCAGCGCGTGGCGCAGCACCACCGATCCCGGCGAGAGCACCGCGCGCAGCGGCGCCAGCAGCGGCGTCCGCTCCCCCGCGGCGGCGCCCGGGTCCGCCGCCGCGGGGAAGGTGCGCCCCTCGGCCAGCCCTTCCGCCGTGTCCGCGCCCGCCTCCACGTACTCGTGCAGCCGGCGCAGCAGGTCGGCGGCGTGGGCGAGCTGGGCGGCGCGCGCGGGGTGCACGGTCGCGTGGCGCAGGCCGTCCATCAGCCGCGCCCACGCATCCTCCGCCCACACGCCCGGCCGCGGCACCCGGCACGGGCGCTCGGACTCCGCGGCGGCCGCCGTCTCGCGCAGCACGGCATCCACGGCCCGCAGCGCGTCGATTGCCCCCGCCGGCACGCCGCCGTCGCGGGCGATGCCCTCCAGCACGAACTCCAGCGCCACGAGCGCGGGAACGAGGCGGTCGGCGGACTGGAGCATCACCAGCAGCCCCTCGCCCCGTCCGCTCTCGCCCTGGCGGCTGCGGCGGATGGCGGCCAGCGTGGCGCGCGCCTCCTCCAGCGACTGCCGGATGGCCGCGTGGTGGGCCGGCACGCCCGCGCTCCAGCCGTCGGCGCCCCCCGCCTCGGCCAGCCGCGTGATCTCGGCCACGAAGTCGGCCACGGCGCGCAGGCTCGCGGCGACCGCCAGGCGTCCGGGGCGGTAGACGCGGATGGGCCACAGCAGCAGCGCCAGCACCATGGCCCACGCGGACCCCGCCCCCAGCGCCAGCGAGCGCTGCATCGCGTCCGCCGCGTCGGGCGAGGGGCTGGCGAGGGAGACGAGGAGCACGAAGGTGGCGAGCAGGCCGACGGTGGTTCCCGACGGCCCGTACACCCGCAGCAGCGCCAGCGCCGCCGTGCCCGCGAACGCCAGGAGCACCGCCGCCCCCGCGTGGTGCCCGGCCAGCCCGCCGATCGCAATGGACACCGCGCCGATCACCGCGAAGCCCGCCATCGACGCAAAGCGCGAACGGTAGGCGCCGCCCTTGTCCGCCAGCGCGGCGCTGAACCCGCCCAGCATGAGCCACGACGTTCCCGGGTAGCCGAACGCCTGGCCGACCAGCACGGGCACGAGCGTGGCGGCGGCCACGCGCAGGCCGGCCTTCCACGCGGGACGCGCGGGCGCCAGGCGCAGGGCCTCGGCGGCGGGACGCAGCAGCGGGCGTACGGTGCTCACGGCATCGGGAGGATGGGATTCGAAGCGGCCGTTCGGCACGGCGGGCGCGGTGGAGGGTCGATTGGATCGATCGATTCCACGGGGATGCGTGACGCGCTCGCAAATCCATCGACCGATCCTGCCGACGAAGCCCGCGTCACGCCAGCACCACGGCGCCCGCGGTCGCGCCGGCGCCGAACGACACCAGCAGCGTCGGCATTCCGTCGGCCACGCGGCCCTGCGACACGGCTTCGTGCAGGGCGATGGGGATGGTGGCCGCGCCGGTGTTGCCGTATCGGTCCACGTTGACGAACACGCGCTCCGGCGGCAGATCCATCGCCCTCCCCAGCCCCTCGATGATGCGCAGGTTGGCCTGGTGCGGCACCACGAGGCCCACGTCGGCGACGGACAGGCCGGCGCGGCCCAGCGCGATGTGCGCCTGCGCCTCCATCGTGCGGATGGAGGCGCGGAACAGCCGCGTGCCCTCCATGCGCAGCAGGTGGCTGCGGTTGTCCAGCACGCCCCGGTCGAACGGGAGCAAGCCGCCTCCGCCCGGCCGCACCAGCGCGTCCGCCAGCCGCCCGTCCGCCCACCAGCTCGTGGCGCGCACGGCGAGCGGACCCGGGCCGCGGGACAGGACGACGGCGCCCGCGCCGTCGCCGAAGAGCGGCCCCGTGTCGCGGTCCGTGCGGTCGGTCACGGTGGAAAGCTTCTCGGCGCCCACCACCAGCGCGTGCTCGGCCAGCCCCGCGCGGAGCAGGGCGTCCGCGGTGACCAGGGCGTAGATCCACCCCGCGAACCCCGCCTCCACGTCGAAGCAGGCGGCGGCGAAGGCGCCCAGCCCGGCCTGCAGCTCGCAGGCGGTGGGCGGCGTCAGGTGGTCGGGCGTAGAGGTGGCGACGATCACCAGGCCGATGGCGTCCGCGCGCACGCCGGCGTCCGCGAGGGCGGCGGCTCCCGCGCGGGCGGCCATGGCGGCAGCACCCTCGCCGGGCTCGGCCACGCGGCGCTCGCGGATGCCGGTGCGGCGCTCGATCCACTCCTCCGTCACCCCCGCCAGCGCCGCCGCCTCGGCGTTCGCCAGCACCCGCGCGGGCAGCCAGGCACCGGTGCCCGCCACGTGCGAGCCGGCCGCGTCAGCCAAGCGCGGCGTTCAGCATGGCCTCCAGCCGCGGACGGGGAATGGCGCCCAGCTCGCGCGCCACCTCGCGCCCGCCGCGGAACACGATGAGCGTGGGGATGCTGGCGATCTTGAACCGGCGCGCGGTGGCCTGGCTGGCGTCGGTGTCCAGCTTCGCCACCAGCACGCTGCCCACGCGGTCGTGCGCCACCTGGTCCAGCACGGGCGCCATCATCTTGCAGGGGCCGCACCAGTCGGCATAGAAGTCCACCAGCACCGGCACCTGCGAATCGGCCACCACGCGGTCGAAGTCCGCGTCGCTCACCCGCACCGGCCGGTCCAGCGCGATGGGACGCCGGCACTGCCCGCACACCGGCTTCTGCGCCGCGCGCGCCAGGTCCACCCGGTTCAGCTTCCCGCAGAAGGCGCAGCTCACCGTCGCCTTGCGCGATCCCGTGGCTTCCATGTCGTACCTCCGGTTCGCTCGTCCGCCCAGCCTACCCACGCCGAATCTCCGTCCCCGGGGGCGGGGTCGCAAGCGGCGTTCCGGCCTCGGCGCCCATCTCCCTGTCCGCGCCGCACTTGATTCGGCCCTTCCCGGCGGATAACCTCCCCGCATGCACCCCCGCCGCGCACCGCTCGCCCCGTGATCCCTCCGCCCGCGTCGCCGGCCCGCGCCCTGCGCGAGCTGCTGCCCCGCTACGTGGCCGAGTGGGTGCGCCTGGCCTCCCGCCGCCCGCTCGCCGCCACGCCCCCGCACGCGGTCCCTTCCGACGCCGGAGCATCGTCCGCGGCTTCGGTGGATCGGGATTCCGCCGCCGCTCTGCTCCCCCCACCGACTTCCGCCGCCGCCGCATCGCCGCCGTCCCCCCGATCCGCGCGCTTCGAGATCGCCGAGGATCGACCGAACGGATCCGAAGCCCCGTCCGCCGCCGATCGAACGCCGCCGGAGGTGCGGTCCGCGCGCTTCGACGAACCTGTCCTGAGGGACGCGTCGGTTGATGGTGGGCCACCGGTCGCCGGAGCTGCGGTCGGGAAGGGGAAGGACGATTCGGTCGATGGAAGGCTGCGGGAAGCCGCGGGCGATGCACGTCCGTCGTCGGAGGCGTCGGCCTCCACGGAGATGTGCGCGCACCGGCTGCTGTACGTGGATGCGTTCGCGCGGTCGGGGCTGCACGCCGTGGAGCGGAGCGCGGGCGGAGTGCTGCGCGCGGTGGATGGCGAGCGGTCCGTCGCCGCCGTCCGCGCCCTGTTCGCCGCCGCCGCGCGCGAGGGCGATGCGCACCACCCCGTGCACGCCGCGGCCGTCCTGGTGGACGACGATCCCGGGCACCTGGTCGCGCTCCGCGAGGAGCTGACCGCCGCGGGCCTGGGCGACGCCGTGCGGATGGCGCGCGACCCCGGCGTGCGCGCGAAGCCGGGCGAGATCGTGCTGCTGGAAGCGGACTTCGCCTCCGTGGCGGGCGCGCTGCTGGCGCCGGCGGACGATGACGAGGGGACGCAGGCGCTGTTCCTGCTGGCCCCGCCCGCCGCCCGGCGCCTGCCCTGGCCCGCGCTGGCGCCCCTCGCCGCGGCGGCCGGGGTGGACGTGCTGCTGGCGCTTCCGCACGCCGACCTGCACCGCCACTCCGCCTTCGCCGACACCTCGCTGGCGGACCTGCCGCCACAGCCGCGGCGCATGGTGGAAGGCTACTCCGCGCTGCTGGGCGACCCGCGCCACGCGTGGCTGGCCGCCTGGCGCCGCGCCGAGCGCGAGCAGGGCCCCGCCGCCGCCGAGGCCGCCTTCATCGACCGCCTCGCCGACCGCCTGCACGACGCCGCGGACGGCCGCACCGTCCGCGCGCGCCGCCTCGCCCACGCACCGCCGCCCGCCGCG
>JAQBQD010000113.1 GCA_028287185.1 Gemmatimonadota bacterium
GCGCGAGGCGGACCGCGCGGTGGCGACGGGCGAGGCGCTTTCCGCCGCCGTGCTGGCCGCGGCGCTGGAGGCGGCGTGCGTGCGGGCGCGCAGCCTGACGGGCGCGGAGGCGGGCGTCGCGGCGGAGGGTCCGTTCGGCGCGGGTGCCATCCGCGGCCTGGACGCGGGCGAGGTGCGGCGGCTGCTGGCCGCGGGCGTGGTGCCCGTGGTGGCCGGCTTCCAGGGCGTGCGCGCGGACGGCGAGACGGTGACGCTGGGCCGCGGCGCGTCGGACACCACCGCCGTGGCGCTGGCCGCCGCGCTGGGCGCCGAGTGCCACCTGGTGACGGACGTATCCGCCGTGCACGACCGCGATCCGCGCCTGGACCCGGGCGCCCGCCCGCTGCGCGAGATCGGCGCGGACGCGCTGGTGGCGCTCACCGAGGCCGGCGCCCGCGTGGTGCATCCCGCCGCCGCGCGCCTGGCCCGCGACCGCGGCGTCCCCCTGCGCGTCTACGGCTTTCGCGCGTCGCTGTCGGGCGCGGGCGGAACGGTGGTCCGCGCGCCAGGTTCGGGTTCGGTCGACGAGCGCGGGTCGGATCGCGGATCGGCTTCGGTTCCGGACCTCCGCGCGGCCGCCGGTCTCGATCGGGCGATCGCGCCGTCCTCGACGGTGTCCATCGAGCCCGTCGGATCGACCGGGTCGGCCACATCGACGGAACCGCCCGCAGCGAACGGGTCTGCGGCATCGACCGAGCCGGTGACCCCGGGCGCCTCGGCCGATGCGCCGGGCGCGGCCTGCTCGTGGACTCCGGGGGACGCCGCGCGTGAGAGCGCATCGACGGACGCTTCGGCCGATCTGAACGCGGCGGCCGCGTGCGCGATCGGCGGATTCGGGGGCGCGTGCTCGCTCGACCGGCTCGGCGGACCGCTTGCCCCGCTCCGGCAGGATCCGAGTGCCGCGCCGGTTGATACGGTGGCGTTCGTGCGGCCGGTAGGTTCGGCGGAAGACTCGGCGCTCGCGGGCACGCGGAGGCGAACGTGAGCGCGCGCGAGCTGCGGTACTGGGCCGTGCGCCGATTTCCGCTGGAGTGCGGCGCGGTGCTGAAGGACGTGCGCCAGGCCTTCTACCTGGACGGCGAGCTGAACGAGGCGCGCGACAACCTCGTCGTCATCTTCCACGCGCTCACGGGCTCGGCGGACGCGGTGGGCGACTGGTGGAGCCAGGTGGTGGGGCCCGGGCGGGCGGTGGACACGGACCGCTACGCCGTGCTCGCGCCCAACCTGCTGGGCTCGTGCTATGGCACCACCGCACGCGTCGCCGCGGGGCGGCCGGAACCGAAGGTGACGACGCGCGACATGGCGCGGCTGGCGGGACTGCCGGTGCGCGAGGTGGGCGCGCGGTCGGTGGCACTGGTGGCGGGCGGGTCTCTGGGCGGCATGGTGGCGCTGGAGTGGCTGGCGCAGAACCCGGGCTTGGCGCGCGCAGCCGCCGTGTTCGCGGCGCCCGCGGCGCAGACGGCGGCGGCGCTGGGATGGAACCACGTGCAGCGCGAGGCGGTGGCGCTGGACGGCGAGCGCGGCCTGTCCCTGGCGCGGCAGGTGGCGATGCTCACCTACCGCACCGGCGGCGAGATGGAGCGCCGCTTCGGCCTGCGCCGCCGCTCGGACGGACGCGCCGAGGTGCAGGCGTACCTGGACCACCACGGCGAGAAGCTGGTGCGCCGCTTCGACACGGCCAGTTATACCTGAAGCTCCTGGGCGCGATGGACAGCCACGACGTGGGCCGCGGCCGCGGCGGGGCGGGCAAGGCCCTGCGGCGCGCCGCCGCCCACCTCACCGGCGTCGGCATCCCCGGCGACCTCCTGTATCCCGCGGACGACGTGCGCCGCTGGACGGATGCCGCCTGCGTGGAATATCGCGAGATCGCATCGCCGCTCGGCCACGACGCCTTCCTGCTGGAGCACGACCAGGTCGCCGCGATCCTGTCGGAAGCGCTGGCGGCGGGGCGCGTCCGGCCTTCGTTCGGGGACCGATCGGCGGAGGATGGCGTGCGTGCGGAGCTCGAAGCACCGGCTTCCTTCGATCGTCCGGTGGATGCGTTCGCACCGAGGTTCCGAGCGCGTTCGGTGGATGTCGCCGACGCGGCGGAGGTGGGCGGATGAGCGCGGCGGTTTCGACGGACGCGGGCGCGGCGGCGGTGCTCGATGCGTCGCGGGTGCCGCGCGTCCGCGTGGTGCGCGAGCCGCGGCTGGTGCGCGTGGCGCTGGCGGGATGCGGCAGCGTGGGCGGCGCGCTCGTCCGCCTGCTGGCGAGCGATGCCGGGCGGCAGGCGGCCGCGCGGGCCGGCCTGCGCTTCGAGCTCGCGGGCGTGCTGGTGCGCAACGTGGATGCGCCGCGCGCCCACGCCCCGCCGCGCGAATTGCTGACGGCGGATCTCGACAAGTTCCTGTCGACGATTGCTGGCGGCGCGGACGTGGTTGTGGAGGCGATCGGCGGCCTCGCGCCGGCGGGGCGCATCGCGCGGGCGGCGCTCACCTGCGGGCGGCGGCTGGTTACGGCGAACAAGGCGCTGGTGGCGGCGCACGGGCCGGCGCTCGCGCGGCTGGCGGAGCGCAACCGGCGGGCGGGCGCCGCGCTGGACTTCGAGGCGGCGGTCTGCGGCGGCGTGCCCGTGGTGCGCACGTTGCGCGAATCGCTTGGCGGCGTCGGCGTCACATCGGTGTGCGGAATCCTGAACGGCACCACGAACCACGTGCTGACGCGGCTGGCCGAGGGCGTTTCCTTCGACGGGGCAGTCCGCGAGGCCCAGGCGATGGGGTTCGCGGAGGCCGATCCCACGCGCGACCTGAGCGGGCGCGACCCGGCGGACAAGCTGGCGCTCCTCGCCTGGATCGCCTTCGGCAGCGATCCCTCGGCCCTGCGCGTGGACGTGCGCGGCATCGAGCGCGGCGCGGAGGTGCTGTCCGCAGCCGCGGCGGCGCTCGGCGGCACACTGCGCCTGATCGCCAGTGCCCGCGCGGAGGACGGCATCGTACACGCGAGTGTGCTGCCCACCGTCGTCCCGGCGGACTCCGCGTTCGCTCGGGTGACCGGAGAGGAGAACCTCGTCGTGATCCACAGCGAGTCGTCCGGCCCGGTTCGCCTCGGCGGCCGCGGCGCCGGCGGAGATCCCACCGCCGCCGCCCTCTTCGCCGACCTGCTGCGCCCCGCGGCCCCACTGCACGCGCACCGCAAGGGTCCGGTGCTCGGCACTGCGCGTCTCGGTGGAACGGCGGACGGGCCTGGCCTCCGGAATTGGGTGCTCGTGGTGGATGAGAGGGATGCGGACGCCGTGCGGCGGGCGGTTCGCGGCCGCGGTGTGTTCGTCGGCCGCGAGGTTCGAGTTGGAGGAATGGTGGTGCTTGTCACCAGCGGGACGCCGCTCGACGTGGTGGAGGCGGCGGTCGCGTCCTCGGGTGTCAGACGCGCGAGGTGGGGGCTGGCGAGACAAGATTTGGATGCTCCGTGAACGGTCCAGCGGCGATCACGAGCCTGCCTGTTCGGGTCCGGTGGACGAAACGCGACGACGCGAAGCTGGTCCGTCCCAGACTCTGACATGCGCGCACGGTGCGGTCAAAACGCGCGTCGCTTCCGAGGCTCGCGCCATCTGCCAGAAAGGGTTGTGCTTCTATGGGATTTGAGCGGCCTTCCACGACGGCGGGTGCCGGGTCCTCCGAGTGGCTGAGGAGCCTCGACTTCGAACTTCCTTGACCTCGGCCACCGGGCACGACAACGTTGCATCACCGAACTGATTGTGCCTTTTCCTGAGGCGCATGAGCTTCGTCGAGACTCTGTCCACGACCAAACCGGAAGGGGTTGCAAACATGGCATACGCTTCATTTACGTGTCCCGAATGCGACGCTCGGGAGAGCCCTTGTCTCCACACCTACCGTTCGAACTGTGGCGGCCGTATCACGGACCGGCTCTATTGTGAGGATTGCGACATGAAGATCACGCAATTCTACTGTGAAGAATGCGGGGCCACCCCGAGCGCGGCACAGTGCATCGACTAAGTCCATTCGAGTATCGGTGCGTGGCGCGGCCACCTGCAGGGCGATCGTCCTGGTGCTGCGGCGGCTTCGGCCAGCGGGCTCCAAGCTGGGTCAGCGATCAGACACGAGGGCATGACGGGCTTCCACCTGTCGTGCCCTCGTTGCTTTGTTGACACCATAGGGCGGGCATTATACTATTCTATCCGGATTAACGGATGAAATGAATCGAGCCTACCCAACGATCTTCGACCGGATGTCGGCGCTGGCCGACACCACGCGAGCGCGGCTGCTGCTGGTGCTGGAGCGGTACGAGCTGACGGTGGGCGAGATGTGCGCGGTGCTCCAGCTTCCGCAGAGCACGGTGAGCCGCCACCTGAAGGTGCTGCAGGACGAGGGGTGGATCGCGGCGCGGGCGGACGGCACCAGCCGGCGCTATCGGATGGCGGCGGACGGGCTGGAGCCCGCCGCGCGGAAGCTGTGGCAGGTGGTGCGCGAGCAGGCCGCCGCCCTTCCCGCGGCCGAGGACGACGCCCGGCGCCTGCGCACCGTGCTGGCCGAGCGCGAAACCAAGTCGCAGCGCTTCTTCTCATCCGCGGCGGGGCAGTGGGACCGCCTTCGCGCGGAGCTGTTCGGGCAGCGCGCCGAGGTGGTGGGGCTGCTGGGTCTGGTCGACGACGCGTGGACGGTGGGCGACCTGGGATGCGGGACGGGGCAGGTGGCGGCCATCCTGGCGCCGTTCGTCCGCGCGGTGGTGGCGGTGGACAACTCGCCCGCCATGCTGACCGCCGCCCGCGAACGCCTGAAGGCCCTGCCCAACGTGGACGTGCGCGCGGGCGACCTGGAGGCGCTGCCGGTGGACGACGGCGCGCTGGATGCCGCGGTGCTGGTGCTGGTGCTGCCCTACGTGGAGCAGCCGGGCGGCGTTCTGGCCGAGGCCGCCCGCGCCCTTCGCCCCGGCGGCCGCCTGCTGGTGGTGGACATGATGCCCCACGGGCGCGACGAGTTCCGCCAGACGCTGGGCCACCTGTGGCAGGGCTTCGGCGACGAGCAGGCGCGCGGGTGGGCGGCGGATGCCGGGCTGGAGGCCGTGCGCTACGTGCCCCTGCCGCCCGATGCCGCCGCCAAGGGCCCGTCGCTCTTCGCGATGGTGGGGCGGAAGGCGATCCGGTAGGTACGGCGGAGGCTCCCCGAAGGATCGGGGCTCCACGCTGGACGATCTGCTTCGCCGCGACCACGTGCGTGCAGCGCGGCGCCCGAAGCGGTACGAAGCCAGCTTCCGAAGGGAGGGCTTCGCCGTCCGGCCCCGTACCCGAATGATGGTGTTGCTGGACGAGACCCGCGGGGGTTTGCGGGGCTTGGCCGGCGGGCGGGGAGACCCCGGACGGAGGGCGCGGGGGGTATCGCGCCCGGAGGAGGAGGCTCGCCGCCCCCGCGCAGGAGACCGGCGGGGCGGTTTCCGCCGGGCTCCGGAGCGGCCCGCGAAGTCCGGAACACGAAGAAGAGCAGGCAGTTGCAGGAGATGCAGGTGGGACCCGAGGCACGACACCAACCAACAGGAGCAGAACCCGTGAGCGCTGTCGCCGAAAGCATCCATCCCTTCGAGGCCGCCCGCGAGGCGGGCCGCGAGCCCTTCAAGGTCGCCGACCTGTCGCTGGCCGAGCACGGCCGCAAGGAGATCCGCCTGGCCGAGCACGAGATGCCGGGCCTGATGGCGCTGCGCGCCGAGTACAAGGGCCAGAGCCCGCTGGCCGGCGCCAAGATCATGGGGTCGCTGCACATGACGGTGCAGACGGCGGTCCTGATCGAGACGCTGGTGGAGCTGGGCGCGGACGTGCGCTGGGTGTCGTGCAACATCTTCAGCACGCAGGACCACGCGGCGGCGGCCGTCGCGGTCGGCAAGGACGGCACGGTGGCGGAGCCCGCCGGCACGCCCGTGTTCGCGTGGAAGGGCGAGACGCTGGAGGAGTACTGGTGGTGCACCGAGCAGGCGCTGCTATGGCCGGACGGCACGGGCCCCAACATGCTGCTGGACGACGGCGGCGACGCCACGCTCCTCATCCACCGCGGCGTGGAGTACGAGAAGAGCGGCGTGGTGCCCACCTTCGACCCGGCGAACGACCCCGAGGAGTGGGGCGTGATCCTGGACACGCTGCGCACCACCATCGCCACCGACGGCGAGCGCTGGACCAGGGTGGCCGCCGAGATCAAGGGCGTGAGCGAGGAGACCACCACGGGCGTGCACCGCCTGTACGAGATGATGAAGGCGGGGACGCTGCTCTTCCCGGCCATCAACGTCAACGACTCGGTCACCAAGAGCAAGTTCGACAACCTGTACGGCTGCCGGCACTCGGTGATCGACGGCCTGAACCGCGCGACGGACGTGATGCTGGCGGGCAAGGTGGCCGTCGTCTGCGGCTACGGCGACGTGGGCAAGGGCTGCGCGCAGGCACTTCGCGGCCAGGGCGCCCGCGTGGTGGTGACCGAGGTGGACCCCATCTGCGCGCTGCAGGCGGCGATGGAAGGCTACGAGATCAAGACGGTGGAGGACGTGGTGGAGACGGCGGACGTGTTCATCACCGCCACCGGCAACTTCAACATCATCACCGCGTCGCACATGGCGCGCATGAAGGACAAGGCGATCGTGGCCAACATCGGCCACTTCGACAACGAGATCGACATGGCCGGCCTCAAGAAGACGCCGGGCGTGGAGCGCATCAACATCAAGCCGCAGTACGACGAGTACGTGTTCCCCGACGGCCACAGCGTGCTGATCCTGGCCGAGGGCCGGCTGATGAATCTGGGCTGCGCCACGGGCCACCCCAGCTTCGTGATGAGCGCCAGCTTCACCAACCAGGTGATGGCGCAGATCGAGCTGTTCAACCACACCGACCGCTACGAGCGCAAGGTGTACATCCTGCCCAAGCACCTGGACGAGAAGGTGGCGCGCCTGCACCTGGACAAGCTGGGCGTGCGCCTCACGGAGCTGACGGCGGAGCAGGCGGCCTACATCGGCACCAGCGTCAGCGGCCCGTACAAGCCGGAGCACTACCGGTACTGATCCGGTTCCTGGACGGCCTGCCTTCGGGCGGTTCGTCCGGCGGATGGAGATGCGAAGCGGCCCGCCCCGGTGATGGGGGCGGGCCGCTGTGTTCGAGAGCGTTGCGACGTGGCGACGCGTTCGCTCAGCTCGTGGTCAGGTTCCGAACGGGTCCGAGTAGGGCCGAAGCCAGCATCGATGAGGACGTCGGTGTCGAAGAGAACGGCGCTCTCCACCTATCGCTCCAATCCCTGGAGCGCAGCCCGCGTACCCACTCGGTGCTGTCGCGGAGGTCGTCTCGGTCCACCCACATGCCGATGAAGCCCTCGCTGCGCAAAGGCTTCCTGGACGCCGGCTGCAAGGTACGCCGGGTGCCCCGCGCGCTTAGGAACGCGATGAACTCCGCCACCTGCCGTTGAGCCACCGGCGAGAGCGCTTCGAACTGCTGCACGATCTGGCTCTTCTGGATCACGGGCGTCTCCGGAGGGATCGGGTCCATCTCCAATATAGCAGGCTCACAGACCCGGGAGCGCCACCAGCTTGCGTTCGATGTCCGCCGCGAAGCCCAGGCACGCGCGGATGTCATCCGGCTCCAGGTACGGAAAGTCCGCCAGCACCTCGGCCTCCGTCATTCCGGAGGCGAGATAGCCGAGCACGTCGTACACCGTGATGCGCATCCCGCGGATGCACGGCTTGCCCCCGCGCATGTCGGGCTCGATGGTGATTCGCTCGTGATAATCCATGCACATACCCTAGATGGCGGGAACGAGGTCGTCAAGGGCAGCGCAGACTCCGCACCATCTCCCCCACGACCCGACGTTCGGCCGGGGTGAGACGGCGCGGGCGTCGCGGAGCCGGCTCACCCCTTCGGCTTCGGCGTCATGCGGTCCTCCACCGCCTGCAGGTGGCGGCTCACCTCGGGACGGCCACCGCGGCGGAAGAGGCGGAGGAGCTGCTTGTACTTGTCGTCGAACCAGTGGCCGGTGTCCGAGTGCCACAGGTGCCTGGCCAGAAAGTAGGTGTGCATCGTCACCTGGCGGTCCTCGCGGGTGCGCTGCTCCGCCAGCTCCGGCTCCATGGGCTGCACGCGGTACGTCTCCGCCACGGGCACCAGCAGGAGCTGCGCGTAGGGCTCGCCGGGGCGGAACACGTGCGCGCCGCCCAGGGGAGGCGCGCGGAACACGGCGAAGAACTGGCGCGGCCAGAAGCGCTGGAGGTGTCCCGGAAGCGCCAGCGGCACCTCGCCGCCCGTGTCGGTGAAGAAGCGCGGGTGCGGCCCCAGGCGCAACGCGTAGCCCGGCGGCGGCAGCAGGTCCAGCGCCGTCGCCATCCCGTAGTGCGCGTGGGCGAACACGCCGAACGGATGCGGCAGCCCGGCCGCCTGCATCTCCTCCGCCAGCCCTCCCTCGAAGCGCACGGCGCCCCCCTCGTTCACCACGCGGCACTCGCTGCGGTACGGGTACACAAGTTCCAGCCCGTGCGTGGCGCCCTCCACGAAGGGCTGGCAGTGCCACGGCTGCGCCGGCGCCCCGTCCCCGTGCGCCGGGGACGAGCCCGACCAGCCGGGAATCTCCAGCTTGATGCGGCGCGGCGGCGGCGCGTCGTACGCGGAGCGGTACCGCAGCTCCAGCGGCGGCGGCGGCTCGGCGCGGACGTCTGGATCGGAGGGCTGGGCGGATTCGGCGGGGTCGGGCACGTGCGGACAGGTCATGCGGGGGGCGATGCGCGGTTCGGGAGTGGGATGCGGGCGAGCCTCGGCGGTCGAGGATGCGAAGGTGGCGGACCACGCTCGACTGCCATCGGACGCGCCCTGAAACTGGCGAGCCCCGGCCGGCGGGGCCAGGGCTCGCGTGGGTCGACGGGATTCGGAGATGCGCGCGCCGCACCGATCCGTTCCGATCGCGGCTACGGCGCGGGGCGGCGGGGGCGCTGCTTGGCGGAGACGGAGCGGATGACGAGCCGGCCCTCACCCGTGGCCGGCATGGGCACGCGGGCGTGGGCCAGCGCGGTGGCGATCAGCCCCTCGATCGGTGCAGACTGAAGGTCGTCCGGCGCCGAAAGGCGGACGTGGCGCACCACGCTGCCGCCGCCCTGCAGCAGCCTGTCGGGGTCCGGCAGGCCGGCGCCCTGCAGGAAGCACACGCTGACGTAGCGCGGAAACATCACCAGCGAGAAGATGGCGTCCGACGGCCGTTCGTTGGGGCCGAACCCGATCACCAGCGCGTTGTAGTTGTCGTAGACCATCCGCACCGCGCCGGGCAGCCGCGCCCGCATCCGTGCCAGCGCGTCGCGCGCGAAGGCGCCGATCTCGGGCGTATACTTCTGGATGAACGCCTCGAGCTGCTCGTCCGGCGTCGCTGCATCCATCGCCGCTCCCTGATTCGAGACGCCGCCCATCGACCCGCTGCACCGGAGAATGGATGCTGCGGACGGGTCGATCCGACAAGCCTGGCGAACGCGAGCCGTCGCGCCGGACGCCCTCGCATCCACGCCGGGCGTGCGCGCGGATGCGACGGGGGTCAGATCATGACCTTGCCGCCGGCCACGTCCAGCGTCACCCCCGTGATCCACGACGAGGCGTCGGAGGCCAGGAAGAGCGCGGCGTGCGCCACGTCGTCCACCCTCCCGATGCGGCGCAACGGGAAGCTGGCGGCGAGCGGCTCGCGGACGGCGGGCGGCATGCGCTCGTCCATCTTCTCGGTCATGATGGCCGATGGCGAGACGCAGTTCAGGCGCACGCCGCGGGGGCCCATCTCGTTCGCCAGGTGCCGCGTGAGCTGGATGATTCCCGCCTTGGCCGCCGCGTAGGGCATGGACGACTGGGCGGGCAGGCGCGCCGCCGCCGAGGCCATGGTCACGACCGATCCGCGTCCCCGCTCCACCATCCCGCGCAGGAAGCTCTGCACGGTGAGGAAGGTGGAGGTCAGGTTCGCATCCAGCACGGCGCGCCACTGCGCCTCGGTCAGCTCCAGCGTGGGAACCGGCTCGCCGCTGCCGCCGGCGAACGCCATGAGCACGTCGGCCGGGCCCAGCTCCGCCTCCACCCGCGCGCGCATCGCCTCCACCGCGTCCACGTCCGCGCAGTCCGCCGCCACGCCGATCGCGACGCCGCCGTGCGCCCGGATGTCCGCGGCCAGGGCCTCCACCGCGGGCGCGCCCCGCGCGACGACGGCGACCTTCGCGCCGTTCGCGGCCAGGGCCCGGCAGGTGCCGGCGCCGATCCCGCGCGACCCGCCCGTGACCACGGCGACTCTGCCGGCCAGGTCGGGAAAGACGGGCCGCGCATCCGCCGATGAGAGGGCGTGCTCGTTCGTGTCCATCGAAGCCTCGGTCACTGGAAGCTCTCTCGCCGCCCCGCGGACGCGGGCACGGCTCCACCGCATCAGCCCGTCGCCGTCGCCGCCGGCCGCGTGAGGACGCGCGCCGCCAGGCCCTCCGCCTGGCCCATGGCGCCCAGGCCGACCAGCAGGTGCACCGCCTGGACGATCCAGTGCAGCGAGCCCTGGAGGAGCCGGGTCTGCGTGAGGCCCAGCGCGACCACGACGATGCCCCAGGCGACCGCGACCGCCATCGGGCCGGCACCCGCGCCGGCGCGAAGGGCGAGCCCAGCCAGGATCCACAGGCCGAGCACCAGCACCAGCCCCACCAGCATGTGCACCGACACCAGCCCCTTCGCGTACCCGAGCCAGAGCAGCAGGCCCAGCACGATCTGCACGATCCCCGCGGCGCGCACGAGGATTCTGGTCACGGCGGCCGCTCTCTGCATCGTCTCCGCTCCGGGTGGGGTTCAGCCTATCCGATATATCGGATATGTTTGTACATAGTGTATGATCAAATTTGACGTGCGTCAAGGGAGCGCGGGAAGTAGATTGCGTCCATGACTCTCTCTCATCGCACGATCGGAGAGCCTCGCGGCGGGGCTGATCGTTGGAGATGCGCGGCGGCCGGCCCGATCCGCCGCGCCGGACGGGCGTGCCCGCTCCCGCGCGTTGGGGAGCCGGTGCGGAGGCGGCGATGAGCCCGCGGCCGTACAGCCTGGGACGCAGGCAGGCGGCGGCCGCGGAGACGCGGGCGAAGGTGCTGGAGGCCGCGCGGACGCTGCTCTCGGCCGACGAGGGCGTGGCGGGGTTCTCGGTGGATGCGGTCGCGCGCGCGGCAGGCGTGGCGCGGATGACCGTGTACTACCAGTTCGGCTCGCGGCAGGGGCTGATGGAGGCGATGATGGAGGCGGTGCGCGAGCGCGGCCGGGGCGAGCGGCTGGCGGAAGCGCTGGAGCGGGCGGACGGGCTGGAGGCGCTGGACGCGTTCATCCCCGCCGTCGCGGACTTCTGGGAGCGCGACCGCCGCGTGGTCCGCCGCCTGCGCGGCCTGGCGGCGATGGACCCCGACATGGAGGGCGTCGTCCGCCCCCGCGACGAGCGCCGGCGCCAGGCGTTCGCGGCGCTGCTCGGCCGCCTGGCGCCGAAGCTCCGCCCGGCGCCGGACGAGATGCAGGCGGCCGCCGACATGCTCTACGCCATCGTCAGCTTCGAGACCTTCGAGACCCTCGCAGGGCCGGAGCGCACCTTTCCCCAGGTGGCGCCCCTCGTCCGCCGCATGGCGCACCGGGCCGTCGGCATCCCCGACGGCTGAGTCGGACCCGTTTGCCGCAGGAAGGCGAAGCGGCCCGTACCGGGTGAGGGTGCGGGCCGCGGTCGTATCCGTCCAACGGGAGCGGGTGCGTCAGCCCGTGCCCACGCGCGCCAGCAGCTCCTCGAAGCGCGTGCGCCGCTGCCACACGAGGAACGAGACGAAGAAGGGAACCCAGATCAGGTCGTTGAAGGCGATGATCCACAGCGTCCGTGCGGGGATGGCGCCCAGCCACACGTTCCACGCCCAGCCGATGGGCCCCAGCGCCTTGCCGAGCAGGCCGACGACCACCAGCTCGGGGTGCGCGCGCGGGTCGCCGGCCACCACCCAGTACCCGTAGCCGTAGACGGCCACCATCATCCCGATCCCGCTCATCAGGAAGGGGTAGTTGGGACGCGAAAGGCCGAACACGTCGAACGGCAGGGTGGGGAACAGGACGGCGACGGCTCCCCACGCCACGTTGCACACGGCGGCCGCGCGGAAAACCACGCGGTACAGGTCTTCGCGGTCCATTCGTCGCCCGGTTCGGAGGATGGCTGCGCCCGGCGCGGGCACGTCACCGGCGGAACGCGCGGGCGGCCCGGATTCTGGCACGGCCGCGTGGGATCCATCGAACGAGACGTCCGATCCCGGGCGGGGAACCGTCTCCGTTCCCCGAAGACGCTACCGGACGTGGCGGGCGGCGCGGGTGGTGACGATGATGGCGCCGCGCGGGTTGTCGCCGCCGAAGCGGAGGGCGGCCTGCGACGGCTCCAGGAACTCCACCAGCTCCACGTCGGTGGTGGAGATGTCGGCCAGGGTGGACATCCCTCCCAGCTTCTGCGCGTCGAGGTAGACCGGCAGGCTGATGCTGACGGCCGCCGTCCCGTCCGCCGTGGGGGTGTCGCGCAGGGTCACGTTGCCGCCGCGGGCGCGCAGCCACTGCGGGCGGAGCTGCTCGATGAGCTGTCGGGCGTTGGTGGCGTTCGACCGGTCGATCTCGGCGCGGGTGATGACGCGCTGCGAGGTGGCGCCCCGGCGGGCGGCTTCGGTGCGGTCGCCGCGGCCGGCGGTGTCCGCGGCGGCCACGCGCGTGCGGGCCAGGGACAGCGCAAGGTCGCGCTGGCGGGGCACGCCGCGCTGCAGCGTGAGCTCGGGCACGG